>CAXTKH010000006.1:0-84777 GCA_964244815.1 uncultured Aestuariivirga sp.
CGCTCACAGCCTTGCCATTCAGCTTCAATTTAACAACGGACATTCGGATCCTCCCTCCAAGCCCACCATGCTCAAAACCACGGTTTTCGGGCGTTTTTAAAAATCGAATAGATGATCACCTGAAAATCAAGCCCGAGTCTATTGGCCGAAAGCCTTAGTCCAATGACTGACTCAACGAATGCATTTCGCTGAAAAAAGGCGGAAGTTTCTTTCCGCCTTTGTCGTTCGCTGATCCGAATTACTTCGCGATGCAGGTGTCTGCGGTTTCGGGGGTGCAGACGTCGAGGCCGGTGTAGGTTGGGTCGGCTGGTGCTGCTCCGCCTTTTTTCATCTGCCACAAGGCCATCATTGTCTTGTAGCCCATTTCAAATGGACGCTGGCCCACTTGTCCGAGTGACAGGCCTTCTTTCATCTGGTCGATCTGCACAGGCAGCGTGTCGGCAACTACCAAGGCCAATTTCTTGGCGGCGATGATGTCTTTGTATTTGCCAACGGCAGCGCGGTTTGCATCAGGGATGAACTGAGGGAAACCACCTGTGGGCACGAAGGCGTCTACAGTTGGATTTTTCGCCATGAAGTCTTCAAACTGTTGCACAGATTTTGGGAAATCATCATCAGTGTAAAGCGGGCAGCCTTCGGCTTCAGTCCAGCCGTTTTGGCCCGTCAGTTTATCGCCTGGTGATTCAGCCGACTCTTTGCCTGCGAGTTCATCACGAATGCCTTTCATGCGTTCATTGTGATTTGCAGCAGCAGCACCACCAGATTGGATACAAATCGTTCCGCCTTTAGGCTTGATGGTTTTTACGATCTTGGCGAGGTTCGTGCCGATTTCGTAATTGTGCGTGCCGATATAGGCCACGCGCAAAGCCTTGCTATCTGGCAGCAGGTCTGAGTCCCATGTCAGCACTGGAATGCCAGCATCTTTGGCAGCCTGAGCCGCAACGGCCATGGCTGCGGCGTTTGCGGGTGACACGGCAATGCCGTCAACCTTCTTGGCAACAAGATCCTGCACAATGGCTACGGCTTCATCGCCACCGCCATGTTCACCGGGGCCGATATACATGCATTCGAATTCACCATTCGATTCTGCTTCTGCTTTTTTGCAGCCATCACGGGCCTGATCGAAAAACGGGTTGTTCATATTTTTTGGTACAAGTGCGAAAATATATTTCGCTTGAACTGCATTCCCTGCCATTGTCAGGGCTGTGAATGCCAAGGCGGTCGTCAATAGAAATTTTTTCATTTTTACTTCCTCCACTTTGTTTTGAAGCTCACTGTTTTCCGTCAGTGATACCGGCTTCTTTCAGTGCTTCTTTGGTCTGAACCTTTCAATGAAGGCCGCGACGGGTGACTTGTTGCCACTGTCGCGCATGCCTAGAAGAACTGCGAGAATGATAAGAGCACCAACAAATGCGCCCTGCCAATTTGAATCAATGCCTGCCATCAAAAGTGCGTTGCGGATGACTTCTAGAAAAGCAGCACCCACGACTGCACCGATAGCAGTGCCGGCTCCGCCCATCAGGCTGGCACCACCAATCACCGTTGCAGCAATAACGCGCAATTCATAGCCCTGGCCCATGGCATTGATAGCTGAACCATTATACCCAAGCAGAAGTAGCGATGCGATTGATGCTGTGAATGCCGATATGATGTAAGCTTGAAACTTGATGCGGTCTACTGGAACACCGGTCAGACGCGCGGCATGTTCATTTCCGCCAATGGCAAAAAGATGACGTGCCCAAGCTGTGAAATTAAAGATGAAGCCTACGAAAAGTGCAAGCAAAATCATGATCCAGAAATGTGATGAGATTTGCGGGATCCAATGCGGCGCCCAGCCTTCGGGCGCATGTAATGGCCATTTTGCCTGGCCGATGGCTTTTACCTTCGCCGCATCATGGCCAAATTTGTAAAGCATTTGATTGCTCGAGAAAACCACAGCCAGAGAGCGTGCTATCGACAACATGCCGAGCGTGACCACGAAAGACGGCATGCCAACATAGGCCACGAAAAATCCATTGACGGCACCGCATAAAATGCCGGTGAGCAAACCCATGAGAAACGCAATTGGCCAGGCGTAATCCCAAGTCAGAAACAAACCGGCCACAATCGCGACAAGGCCCATGACTGATCCTACTGAAAGATCAATGCCGCCCGTGATGATCACAATCGTCATGCCAAGCGCCATGATGCCGAAGGGTGCAAAATTGCGCGTTACGTTGGCCGCATTATCTGACGTGCCGAAACTTGGTTCCATCGCCGTCATGATTGTTACGAGGATGCCCAAAGCGACCGCCACCCAGAATGGTTGACTTGCAAATATGCGTTGAACCAAAGTCTGCTCGCTGATCCCGGACACCTGTGAAAGCGCGGCGTGGTCGGTTTCTTTTTCCTTGTCTTGATCAAGCAGCACGGATTGCTCCTGTGATGAGTCCGGTGATTTCTTCGGGCGATGTATCAATCGTGTCCTTATCAGCCACCTTGCCTCCGCGCCGCATGACGATAATGCGGTCTGCCACCGCGAATACGTCGGGCATGCGGTGGCTTATGAGCATGACTGATACTCCTTGCGCCTTGAGGCGGCGGATAAGCTCCAGCACTTCGGCGACTTGTCTCACAGAAATCGCGGCGGTTGGCTCATCCATCAATACAAGTTTGGCATTGGAAAGGCGGGTGCGCGCAATGGCAACCGCCTGGCGCTGGCCACCAGACATTTTGCGCACAAGATCGCGCGGCCTGGTTTCAGATTTGAGCTCTGCAAAAAGTTGCGCAGAGCGTTCAATCATGGCTTGCTTGTCGAGGATGCGAAACGGCCACGGGCCTTTTTTGATTTCGCGTCCCAAAAATACATTTTGTGCGGCAGTCAAATTATCAGCAAGTGCCAGATCCTGATAAACTACCTCGATGCCTTTGGCGCGCGCTTCAATCGGTTTGTGAAAATGGCAGACTTCGCCTTCAACAGAAACTTCACCTTCCGATGGCGGAAAGTTACCTGCGATCAATTTGACCATGGTGGATTTGCCAGCACCATTGTCGCCCATCAAGCCCACGACTTCGCCCGGTGCGATGGAAAAGCTGATATCGTTCACAGCACGAATTGCGCCAAAATTTTTGGACACATTGCGCACATCAAGCAACATCACATGCATCCTCCCACGATCCAGAGCTCTATCGGCTCCTTAGTAGATCAAGTTGCAGCAAAATTAATCGAACGAGAGGAGGCTAATCGCATTATGCCGACTTGGCAAGACGCAGGAAATTCGAGTTCGAATACTGAGATAGCTGCATAGGTGAAAGTCAAGACGGTCACCCACGCAGTCGATGAAATGGCGTCGCAGGAGCTGATTAGCCAAGGCATTGAAATCGAGCGGGTTCCTAACGAGGTTTATATTGAGCACGAAAAGCCCGTGCCCACAACGCGAGTTGAAGGCAATGTAACTATCATTCCCGTGCTTGAAGAGGTGATGATTGTAGAGCGCAAGCTTCTTTGGAAAGAGGACGTGCGCATCATCCACAATGAAACGCGCGAGACTGCTGAATTTCCCGTCACGCTCCGCAAACAACGAGCAATCATTGAACGCCTGAATAGTGAAGGACAAACCATTAACCCAACCAAGGAGACATAGTTATGAATGAACGTACTTTAACTGCGGTATTCGACGATCGTAGTGAAGCAATGACTGCCATTGAACAATTGGTTGCGGCTAACGTGCCACGGAGCAGCATAAGACTTTTGCCTGAAACAGAATCCGATGATAGTTCAATTTGCTCATCAAGAGAGAACACCGGATTTTGGTCATCACTCAGCAATATGTTTATGCCAGAAGAGGACCGCTATTCTTATAACGAGGCTCTTGACCGTGGCAGCACGATGGTTGTTGTGGAGGCCATTGAAGAAAATATGTCTGTTGTTGAAAGTATTTTGGAAGAGCATGGCTCGATCAACATGGACGAACGTGAAGAATCCTGGCGCAGCGAAGGATGGAGTGGGTATGGCGGTTCTGGTGAAGCATCAACCATTGCATCATCTGGCACTCAAATTGACGACAGTGATGAAGATGCCATTCCAATTGTTGAAGAACAAGTCAAAGTTGGCAAACGCGCCGTGAGTGGTGGCTGTGTGAAAGTTCGCAGCTATGTGGTTGAAACACCAGTCGAGGAAAATGTAAATCTTCGTGATGAAACAGTTGATGTTGAAACACGCGAGGTTGACCGCAAGCTGACCCCTGAAGAAGCAATTCGGTTATTTCAAGATCGTACGATTGAAGCCGAGGAGATGGATGAGGAAGCCATTGTGTCCAAAACCGCTCGCGTGACTGGCGAAGTGGTTGTGAAAAACGGTACCAGGGACCGCGTTGAAACAGTCAAAGAAACTGCGCGGACGACTAAGGTTGACATGGATGATGAGAGAAAACAAAAAACTTCAGGTGCCAGAAGAAGGGCGCTTTAAATTTCTCGATGCCTTTTCACAAATTTATAAAGAGGCGTGCCCGATAAAGCGCGCCTCTTAAATTTATATCGTTAGTTATTCTGACGCCGGCCGCAATTTCCACGCCTTTTTCAAATGTAGCGGTGATGGTTGGATCGGTAGCGCCCTTTCGACCACCAAGCCATGCAGCAAGTGCGCCGAGCAATTGGCCAATTGCACCCAGAATCGTTCCCCACGATACGGCTTTGGTTGCCGTCTAAGCAGTGTTTGAGTCTTCCAAATAGTTCCGCTTGACGTTTAGGGGTGAGTTGGCACAATTCGATCATGACTGAGTACGAGCTTTTGCGGATCATCACGTTTCTGGAACGTATGCGCGCACCTTATGATAAATTACTGAAGGCAGCAGAGCCTGATCCCAACTGGAATATTGTTCTGTTTTTGGTGAAGCATCATTTGCGTGGTGAGAATGTTACCATGTCGAGCCTGGCATCGGCGGCGGATGTGCCTTTTGCCAGTGCGATGCGGCGGATTCACAAACTGATCGAGAATGGCGATATTCAACTGCGGCCAAAGGGAACCGGCGGCAAGTCGCATTATCTTGAACCGAGCCGCAGTTTGACGATCAGCTTTACGGACTATGCCAGCAAGGTAAAAGGATTGCTGGCTGAGACCTTTGGGTTGAAAAGTGGGAGTGCAGACTCCGAAGACTATTATTTTGGTGGATCCTATCTTGCTGGCCAGATTATTCCGCCGCTTGAGATCATGGAGAAGAAAAAGGAGACCGGGGCTGATCTGCGGTTTCTTTTGCATGATGATAACTACTTCGCAGGCATGCGCGACATGTGGTCGGATTTTCGAAGCAAGCTTTCGACGCGGAAAAATTTCCAACTTCTGAGCTTGCCCGAATTGGGCGAGGAAGTGTTTGCCAATGCGCGCCGCAAAGAGAGCGAGTATGATGTTATTGCAATCAACATGCCTTGGCTGGGAGAAATTGTGGCCAACAATGTGGCGCTGCCGCTGACGGACTATTTAAAAAGCAGCAGCATTAACCCGATGGATTTTCATCCTAATATCTGGGCGACCGGAAATTGGAACAAGACGCAATACGGCGTTCCGATTTATTGCACGATCGAAGCGTTATCTTTGCGCAAGGATTTGTTCGAGGCGCGCGGGCTGCATCATCCGACGAGTTTTGAGAAGGTGATTGAGGCGGCCAAAACCTTGCACAACCCCAAGCGCGGGATGCAGGGTATGGTTTGGAATGCGGCCAAGGGCGCGCCGATTTCGCACTCGTTCATGTTTTTCATGGGATGTTGCGGAAGCCCCGTGATTGATATCCCTGCTCCGCGTCTGCATGTGGATTATAGCAGGCTGAAAGGCGAAGCGATGCGGCCGCGGATTTTGAGCGAGGCGGGAAAGCGCACGCTTGAATATATGCATGAGCTTTTAGCGGTTTCGCCACCTGATATTTTATCAATCGATTGGAACAAGGCGCTGGATTATTTCATGAGCGGCCAAGCAGCCATGATTTATTGCTGGACGATGCGGGCGGCGCGATTTGAATATGATATTCACTCAGTCGTGAAGCGCAAAGTGGCTTATCACCCGCATCCGCATGGGCCGAGTGGAACTAGTGTTTCGCCAATTGGTGGATTTCTGCTTGCTGTGCCGGCATCACTGCCGCCGGAGCGGGCGAGGTTGGCGTTTGAAGCGATTTCATGGATGGCTTCACCCGCTGCGATGAAGGAGCATGTGAAAAATGGTTTTCCTGTTGCGCCACGGTTTAGCGTGAGTGCCGACCCTGAAGCGGCGGCCACAACGCCGATTGTGAGCTTTGTGGACAGACTGGCCAAGCAGAATAAAATTCAGACTTGGCAGAGACCGCCCATTCGCGAGTACCGATTGATTGAAGATATTCTGGGTGAAGAAATTTTTGCGGCGCTAAATGGCGAATGTTCGGATGTTGAAGCTTTGACGCGGGCTCAGAACCGGGTTGATGCCGCGATGCGGACTGCTGGTTACTATTGAAAATCAATGGCTTAAATAAAATAATCCTATTTTGGTAAATAGTTCTTGACAGAGAACGGTGAAGCTGCTAGTTCTTGTCATACTCCACAGTTGCACCAAAAGTCTTTAGCCCATCAGGAAGACGACGTTGCGTGTTGGATTTTCAAAGATAATTTAATTATGCACGGGCGCGTTTTCGCACTGTCAAATAGATCAGGGCAGATACGACGATAAGTGCGCCTTGGAACAGGTATTGGTAGGTTTGAGTGAACCCCAGGAAGGCGACAGCGTTGAGGACTTCGGTTAGCAACACTGCACCCAGCAAAGTGCCGATGAAGGTGCCGCGACCACCACGCAGTGACGTGCCACCTAAAACAACGGCGGTGATACTGGATAACGTGTAGTTGATGCCTTGCCGAGGATCACCGACACCGATTTGTGTCATCAACATGATCGCACCGCACGCCGTGAGCAGCGAGGATGCGATATAGCCATAAACAAACGCGGTGTTAATGCGAACGCCGATGCGGCGGGCGGATTCTTCGTTCGAACCTGTTGCACGCAGACGCCAGCCGGATTTGGTTTTGCGCAAGATATATTCGCAAGCCAAGGCGACAGCCGTCAACACAATGAAGGCTGCAGGGATTGGGCCTAATTGCCAATTGATCCAATCAGTGACAGCAAAGTTGATGTAGCCACCTGGAGCATCTCGCAACAGGAAGCTCATGCCCTGAATGCCGATGTACATGGCAAGCGTTGCGGCGATGGGTGTGAAATTGGCAAACCTGATCAACATGCCATTGATGGCACCAACGACGAGCGCGGCGCCAAACATGAGTGCAAAGCCCGCGATGACGACAGGAGTTGATTTATCGTCGTTGATGAAAAAGGATGCGACCACGACAAGGAAACCTGCAAGCGGGCCCACTGATAGATCGATGCCGCCCATTAACAGTGCCACGGTTTGGCCAAGGGCGATGAAGCCCAGAGCTGTGGCGAGCAAGAGTATGTTATAAATGTTGTAAGAGCTTAAAAAGTTTGCGTTTGTGCTGAACACATAGAGGCCGAGCAAAACGGTGACAATTGCCAACGGAATGGCGGGGGCGTTGTCTGATTGCAGGAAGTGCCGCCAAAAACTGGAGCGCGAGGCTTTAGCTTCGTGGCTGGCGTCTTTGCCAACATGCGTGGTGGCATGAACTGCGGCTGCGATGATTTTGGACTCGGTGACATCTGCGCCACTGAGTGTTTCGACGACTGTGCCGCGCGACATTACGATAACTTTATCGCAGAGGCCTTCGAGTTCGGCAGCGTCGGACGAGTTGACGATAACCGGCGTGCCCTTACTCGAGACTTCGCGCAAGATGCGGTATATCTCCGCACGCGCGCCAACGTCCACACCTTGGGTTGGTTCATCTGCGATGATGATGCCGGGGTCGGACAGCAAGGCGCGTGACATGACAACTTTTTGCTGGTTGCCACCGGACAGGGACAAGATTGGCGATTCGATGCTGGGAGCTTTGACGGCGAGAGATTGGAATGTGGAACCGACCAGGTTCAATTCCTTTTCGCGGCGCATGATGCCATTTGATGCGAATTTTTCGAGGGCGCCGAAGGCTGCATTCTCGCGCACGGTGAGGCCTGCGGCCAGACCTTCTGTGTGCCGGTCTGATGGCATGAAGGCGGCTTCGCTCAACAGTTCTTGATGGTTCAAGCTTTTGCCACGGAGGCTGACTGTGCCTTGGGTTTGGGTTAGGCCTGCAAGGGCCTTCATCAATTCAGGTTGGCCGTTGCCTGCCACACCAGCGATGCCAATGATCTGGCCTTTTGCGGCATCGAAGGAAACGTCCTTAAAGCCTTTGCCGCTCAGGGATGAGGCGGAGAAAACTGTTTCGGCTGAATTGTTTTCTGATTTTGGCGGGAAGGTTGAACCCAATTGACGGCCAACGATCATGGCCAGCAAATCGCTGTTGCTGATTTCGCTGACTAAGCTGGTGCCGCGATATTTTCCGTCGCGAAGCACTGTTACGCGTTGCGCGATCTGGCGGAGTTCGGCCAGGCGGTGGGTGATGTATATGACCGAGGTTCCACCTTTTACCACTTCGCGGATACGGCCAAAGAGCATGTCTGTTGCATCCTGGTCGAGGGAAGCGGTGGGTTCATCAAGGATTAAAACTTTGGGCTTGATGGCCAAGGCCTTGGCAATTTCGAGTAAATGTTTTTGTGCGACGGTCAATGCATCGGCACGGGTACGCAGTGGAATATCCAGTCCCACGGACTTCAACATTTCTTGCGCAACGCTTTGTGCGGATTTACCTTTGAACAGGCTTGCCGGGAGAGCGACTTGGAGATTTTCAAGGACGGATAGATCATCCAGAATGGCCGGATGCTGGAATGAGATAGCGATGCCGAGCGATTTGGAAATTGCCGGCGTCATCCGCGCAATAGTCTGGCCTTCGAATGTGATAGTACCTTCTTCAGGCTGGATGGTGCCTGAAATGACATTCATCATTGTGGACTTGCCGGCACCGTTTTCACCTAATATGGCGTGGACTTCGCCTGCGTAAAAATCAACGCTGACATCGCGCAATGCTGGCACGCCAGAATAGAATTTTGAAATTTCAGAAAGGCTGATGGTGACGCCACCGTGGATTGGCGCTTCGACTTCTTGTGTTGTTTTATTCTTCGCCGCCACGACTTGCTTCCTTAGATAATTGTGCCCCGAAGAGATTTCTCACTCCGGGGCTTATTGTTATATGCGAACAATATTATTTGCCTACAGCCTTTGCTTGATCTTCATCAGGGAGTTCCGATGACAGGTAGATTGCACCTGGCAGATCTTTGCGGCAGGTTACTGGATTTGGCTTTCCTGATACTGAATCTTCATAAGCTGGAGCTTTGAAAATGTTTTCAGCTGGAGGTGTGCCGCCTGTTGCAGCAGCAACAGCATGCATCACAGCCAGACGAACGTTGTCGTTGCCTGTTGCAACAGTAAACAACTTGAAGTCTGGATTTGCAGCGTGGGTTTCTTCCCAGAAGCAAGCCAGTGAGTTGCCGTCAGATGTTGCAAGTGCAGGAATCGATTTGCCTTGCTTACTGAACAATGGCAACGCGCCAACCAGTGAAGGACCGAAATCTGAAACGATCACATCGATTTTTGCATTTTTGGCGATTTCAGCAGTCAACACTTTTTGTGTCAGAGCTGGATCCCAGTTTGTGACTGCAAATGGTTCTGGGTTGATGAATACATATTCAGCACCGAGAACAGATTTCAGACCTTTAAGTTCATCCAGACCTTGGCTGTTGCCAGCTGGGCCTGACAGGAACAACACGTTGCCGCCCTTTGGCAGAACGCCCTTGATCCAATTGCCCCATGTTGCACCGTCATCAGCAAATGATGAACCGATGAACTTGGTGTAGTTTTCGCCTTCCTTGCCGCCAACGTCTACACGGTATGGCACGATTACCTTGCCAGACTTGAAGACTGATGTGATGGCTGGGAGAACAGCTGGACCAGCATCACCAAACACGACGAGTGCATCGATGCCTTTTGCAGCGAGACCCTTGATGTCTGATATAGACTTCTGGGTATCGCCGTTGCCGTCTGCATATTCATAAGCAGTGATGCTTGGGCAAAGCGATGCGGTTTGCTTGCCTGAAGCAGTGGTCACTTGACGCCAGCTGTTGCCGCCGTAGCCATCAAGCAATGCGAGTGTTGCTTTCTTTGGGCCACACCATGATGGCACGTCGGCGTGAGCCAGACCTGCAGCACCGATAGCCAATACAGCGGTTGTGGCTGCAAGGGTTAGTTTTTTAAGCATGAAGTTCATGTATTCCTCCGTTTGGTTTTATATTTTTAGATTGGTTTCCTGTCCATTTTATTGAATAGACAGCAATGCCAAAACCCAAGGCCAGAGCCTGGATGATGGTTTGAGCGGAATAAGGCACGCCGACGGCGAGCGCGAATTGACTCAATTGGTTCAGGAAAAAAGCCGCTATAACTGTCGAGATTGGATAACCTCGACCGCCAAGCAACGATGTTCCGCCCAGAACAACAACAGCAACTGAAGGCAACAATAAACTGTCGCCTTGAAAAGCTGTTGGTTCACGAGTGATGCCGGCTATGAGAATGCCTGCCATGCAATAGAGCAGCTGGGCATAAACATAAGCCATGAGTTGATGAGTTTGAACGCGAAGGCCTGAAGCTTCGGCCGCCAAGGGATTGGCACCGATGGCTTCAAAGCGGCGGCCAGCAATTGTCTTTTTCAGAATGAATGAGACGATGGTGAGGGCTGCCAACGCGAAATAAACCGAGTTTGGAAGATGCCAGGTTTCGCCGCCAGCAATATCGGCCAGCAGCGTGGTGGTGATTGACGGAGTTCCGCCGCAGACTGCAAAGACGCCAGCATAGAGCAGTGCGTTCATGCCGATGGTTGCGATGATGGCGTTTAATCTGAAATAGGCGATGAGGATTCCGTTCAAGATGCCTGCGGCTATGGCAAAGAGAAATGCCAGGCCCACTGCATAAAGCAGCATGCTGTTATCCTGGTGGGCTTCGTGGGTGGCTGTGACGACCGCGAGAGACACGGCACCTGGCAATGACAGATCAAAGCCACCTTGTTGCACCACCAGCAATTGGCCAAGGCCTACGATTGCGATGATGGCTGCGAAGGGCAAGCTTCCGGATAGCGCGCCCCACGACATGCTTGATGGTGCGAAGATGAGGCAAATTAATATGAGCGCCAATGTTGACGCCACAACAGTCAAAAAACTCTTTGCGAGCGGCAGCGAGGAGATGTTCCTCAGCTGCTGTGCAAAAGTGTTTTGTGATGATGTGGCTGTGTTCATCGGTTTATCTATGGAATTATTTTTGCGGCGCGGAGTTTGTCGAACGCGTCGGTGAATGAGTGTGCCGAATTTTGGTATGCCGTGAAGCCCTTGTCGCGGCTCTTGGTCATGTCTGTGAAATTCTCGATGATGCGACCGAGGTCGGCATCCGAATGCCACCATGATGCTACCGAATTGAGAGCATTCTTTTCCAAACCGTGTTTTGCAACAATCTTGTCCCACACAGGTGCCATGTCAGCCATTTGCTTTTCCAGCGGCTGGGCGTGGCCTGGATAGGCTGCAGGCGTAACACCCAAATGTGCAGCGAGCTTTGACCACATCCAATCCCAACGGAATACTTCACCATTGACGATGTTGAAAGCTTCGTTGCGTGCGGCTGGTTTTGTAGCAGCCCAGAGCAGATGCTTGGCAATGATGCGGCCATCGGTGATGTCCACACAGGCTTCATATTGTTGTGGTGAGCCGGGGAACACGAAGGGTCGGCCAGTTTCTTTGCAGATCGCGGCGTAGGCACCGAGTGTTGCGGCCATGTTCATCTGGTTGCCAACAGCATAGCCGATCAAAGTGTGAGGACGATGCACGGACCATGAGAAGCCTTGTTTTTCCGATGCGGCATAAAGCTCGTCTTCCTGATCATAATAAAAGTTCTGATATGGCAGGCGCGGCTGTTCCTCGCGGAACGGTGTGATCATCTTGCCTTTGGCATAAGCTTCGAATGGGCCCATGTAATGCTTGAGTCCAGTTACCAATGCGGCGTGCTTAATCTTCTTACCATTCATGGCAGCCAGCAGATTGCGCACCATGCCTGCATTGACCCGGCAGTTTTCAGCTTCGTTTGCTTGGCGCAGCCATGTGGTGATGAAGACATCGGTGGGCTTCACGCGTTTCAGCGCTGCCTTTGTTGCATCTTCGTCGGTGAGATCAACGGCGATATGTTTTACACCTTTGGGAAGATCGTGCTTGTGGCGGGAAATGCCTGTCACGGCCCAATCTTTTTCAATCAAGTGTTCGGCCAAATGGCGACCTATGATTCCGGAAACACCGGCGATGAGGGCATGGCGTTCCATTAGTGCATATCCTTTGTTGTAAGTGTAATCTTGATGCAAGCTTTGGGGTCTTGGCCCAGTTCAAATCCTTTGACGGCATCGGTTAATGCGAATTTATGAGTCTGGATTGGCGAGAGATCGATGCCGGTTCGTTCCAGGAATTTGATTGCTGCTGGCCACACACCCGGCGAGCCGATGCAGCCGCGTATGGTGAGGTTTTTCAACTGCATCAATCCCATGTTGGACGAAATCTTGCGTCCGATGTTAATGCCCACCATCGACATGCGGCCATCCTGGGCTACATAATCAAACACCGCAGCGAGCGAGGCATCGTGTCCTGCGCATTCAACAACAAGATCAGCGCCATGGCCGCCTGTGAGCTGCATGATTTGTTCGGCACCACGGTCTGTGGGGTCAATGGCTTCGGCGCCTAATTTAACTGCGATGTCGCGGCGGGTTTTGATAGGGTCTGCAACGATCACGCGGGCACCCATGCCGAGTGCTGCTGCGGCAGTGACGAGGCCAATGGTGCCGCCGCCTGATACAACAACGGTTTCAGATGCGTTGGTGCCGCCAGAGCGCATTACGGCATAATAACCGCAGGTGAATGGTTCAATCAGCGAACCTCGCATGTCGTCCACGCCGTCCGGCAGTTTGTGCAGCCAATCAGGATTGACATTGAAAAATTCGCGGTCAGCACCGTTCATCGAGAAGCCGAAGTGATGCAGACGTTCTGGTGTGCGCACCACGCATTCACCCACTACTCGGTCGCCTACTTTGAAGTTTTTGACATTCTTTCCCACTTCAACAATTTCGCCGCACCATTCATGGCCTGGCGTTACGGGATAGGAAATTGGAATGATGTAGCGGCCGGCAAGAAGCTCATAGTCTGAATGGCAAATGCCGACGGTGCGCGTCTTGATCATCACCTCAGTGTCGTTGATCTCTGGCATTGGCACGTCGGCTATGATGGGCTTGTTTGGCGTTTCAAATATGAGTGCTTTCATAATATCCTCTTAGACCTTCACAACTGCGCCATTTTTTGCGGCGGATTTGATGATGGCTTCTAAAATTGCGATGTTATTGACCAGGTCTTTGCCAGTGATTGGATAAGGTGCAGTTTTTCTGATGGCATGAGCGAAGGCCACGAGATTGTCTTTCACAGGCTCCGCGGGCGGCAGAACTTCCACCTTAATTTTTTCACCTGCCATTGCCGAAGTCACAACCCAACCGTCTGGCGCTTCCACATGGGCTTTGTCTCGAATTTCGATCCAGCCTTTGGAACCGAACACCGCAAAGCGAGAAATGAAGGGCATGGCGAGGGACGCTGATACATAAGATGTGCCGCCGCCTTTGAAACGGATGTGCACGCTCATGGTATCGCCTTGTGGGATTTTGGACGACAGGCTTTCGCATGATACGCGCAGATCTTTGGCTGGGCCTAAAAGTGCGGCGGATAAATCTGTGAGGTGAATGCCGGTTGCGGTCATGCCGCCAACTGGGGCTTCTTTTTTGTTCAAACGCCAGTTGCTTTTATCCAGCGTTGTAAATTTATCGTGGCTGAAATTGCCTTCGATTTGTTGGATGCGGCCCAGCTCGCCGCTTTTTGCCATTGCCAACATTTTTGCAATTGGTGGGTCCCAGCGGCGCTCATGGCCCATGCCGAGAACCAGTTTATTTTTCTTGCAAAGGTTAACCGCAAGCTCCGCGCCCTTTTTTGTGAGTGCCAAAGGCTTTTCGCAGAAGATGTGTTTTTTGGCTTTGACGGCAAGCTTGATTTGTTCGGCGTGCAGTGAATGCGGTGTGGCCAAAATAACAGCTTCAACGCCTGGATGTTTTAATGCATCTTTATAATCTGCATAATGCGCAAAGCCATTTTCCTTGGCGAACTCCGCGCCTGCCGGATTTGGTTCCGCAGCGCAGACAATTTCGATGTCGGCTCTGGCCTTTTGCAAAACAGCCGTCATTTTTTTGCCCCACCAACCGAGGCCGATCATTGCGACTTTAACGGGAGCCGTTGCCATTATACTGTTACCAGGATTTTCATGTGATTGACGGATTTATCGAGCAGCGCGTCAAAACCTTGTTTCACCACATGATCAGCATTGATGTTGGCAGTGACGATTTTTTCAATCGGGAATGCGCCCGATTCCACCATGCGGATGATGCGTGACCAGCATTGCACAGGGTAGCACCAGGTGGCTTCAATGGAGATGTCCTTGAGTGCCCATGTCATTGGATCAACATTTGCGGGCTTCATGTGCAAACCGGTTTGCACCACCTTGCCTTGGTTGCGCACAGCATTCACACACGTATTCAAGCTTGCTTCGAGACCAACGCATTCAATGGCCACATCAACGCCCACGCCATCTTCGGTCATGTCTTTGATCATCTGCACCACGTTCTGCGTCATTGGATCAATGACGATGGCGGATGGCACCAGGTCTTTTGCCATTTTGCGGCGGAAGGCATTTGGTTCGCTGACGAAAATCTGGCCTGCACCTGCTGCCTGTGCGGCCAGCAATGTAAGAGCACCAATTGGGCCCACGCCAGATACTAAAACAGTGTCGCCTGAACGTACATTGCCTCGGTCTACTGCATAAACTGCTACAGCTGCAGGCTCAATCATGGCACCTTGAATATCGGAAACACCCTTGGGCAGAACGGCTACGTTGTAATCATTCACAACTGCCAATTCACCCATGCCGCCCCAACCCCAAGAGAGGCCAACACAGCCCATGCTGGGGCTGAGATGATAGAGACCACGGCGGCCATAATAATCATCGCGCGGGGAGATAAGCGGTTGAATGGAAACGCGGTCGCCGACTTTGACATTTGTTACAGCCGAGCCAGTATCTGCGACAATGGCGCTGAATTCATGCCCGAGGATTTGCGGGTTTGTGACACCTGTATAAACATGCGGTGTCACAGGTGTTACAATTGGCCCTGCAATATATTCGTGCAAATCTGTGCCGCAAATGCCGGTGACCAATGGCTTGATCAAAACATCGTTGGTGCCCAGCTTGGCTGATGGCGCTGGCACGTCTTCAACGCGAATGTCTTTCGCATTATGAAATCTTACGGCTTTCACATATTCCTCCCTTTAATCCATGGCGCACTTGAGGGCGCTTTCAGGACTAGGCTTTCATCCTATCGCAAGCTTTGAGATTGAAATTAGCTAAAATTCTCATTTTGATAATTTTAGGGTAACAAGCGTCTGAGTTTTTTGGCACAGTGTTATAAAATCAGAATAAAAAAAGTGATCATGGGAAAAACCGCTAAATCTGTTGCCATCAGTAATGACGATATCTCGCTTGAAACACGGCTTGAGCTTTATCGTTCGCAAATTGAAATTCGCGATTGCGAAAAGCGCGCCTATGATTTGTTTTTACAAAACTTGATCAAAGGCACCAGCCATTTATCACTCGGCCAAGAGGCGATTGCCGCTGGCTTTGGCGTGGCGATGAAGAAAGGTGATAAAACTTTCTGCACTTACCGTGGCCATGCCCACACACTGGCCCGCGGCGTTCCAATGGAAGGTGTGCTTGGCGAGTTGATGTTGCGCGATATTGGATTGATGCGCGGCAAGGGCGGATCAATGCATCTGACATCAGTTGAACATGGTGTTATGGGATCATACGCCATTATCGGTGCGCATCTTTGCATTGCCTGCGGTTCAGCGTGGCGTGCGCAATATCTGGAAGAAAAAGATGTGACCGTGTGTTTCTTTGGTGATGGCACCACGAACATCGGTGCATTCCATGAAGCATTGAATTTCGCGGTGATCTGGAAATTGCCGGTGGTTTTTGTGTGCGAGAATAATCTTTACATGGAATATACGCCGATCAGCGAAGTGACTGCTGTGCCACATCCGGCTGCAGATCGTGCTTCCGCTTATGGGCTGCCGCGCATATTGATTGATGGCAATGATGCCGATGTGGTTTATCGCATAGCGCAGGAAGCCATTGAGAAAGCTCGCAATGGTGGCGGGCCTTCGCTGATTGAATGTTTGACCTATCGTCATTCTGGCCATTCCCGCGCTGATCCTGGCAAATACCGCCCGCCAGGTGAACTTGAAAAATGGATGGAGCGCGACCCTATCAAGATTTACAAACAGCGCTTGAAAGAATTTGGCGTGAGCGAAGAGCAGATGAAGGCGATGGACGAGGCATCCATGCGCAAGGTGGACGATGCTACTGTACTATGCAAAGCTTCGCCATCTGCACCTGAAGAACTATTGACGGCTGATGTCTATGCCGATGGAGGCTGGGCATGGCGGAATTGAGCTACCGTGATGCCGTGATCCGCGGCATTTCCCAGGAAATGGAACGCGATAAAAACGTGGTGTTTCTGGGCGAAGATATTGCCAAGGCTGGCGGTGTGTTTAAAGCGACCGTTGGGCTTTATGAAAAGTTCGGCCCCTTGCGCGTACGTGATACGCCAATTTCAGAGCAAGCGATTTTGGGTGCTGCCATGGGTGCTGCAATGACGGGGCTTCGGCCTATTGCAGAAATCATGTTCTCGGATTTTGCGGCGGTGTGTTTTGATTTCATCGCCAATGAAATGCCAAAGCTTGCCTACATGACCAATGGCCAAGTGAGTTGCCCCGTGGTGATCCGCACAGGCAATGGTGCAGGCGTGCGCTTTGGTGCGCAGCATTCGCAATCCATTGAGAACTGGACGATGATGATTCCGGGCCTGAAAGTTGTGGCACCATCTTCACCCGTTGATGTGGTGGGATTGATGGCTGCTGCGATACGCGACAATAATCCGGTGATTTTTCACGAGCACAAAGCGCTTTATTCCACCAAAGGCGAAGTGCCTGACGGCGAGATTCTTGACACACTTGGCACGGCGAAAATTTTGCGAAAAGGCAAGGATTGCACGATTTTGGCTTTGGCCATGATGGTGCACCGTGCTATGGATGCAGCCGAAATTTTGGCGCGCGATCATGGTATTGATGCTGAAGTTGTTGATGTGCGCTCGCTTGTCCCACTGGATACACAAACGATATTGGCTTCAGTTGCCAAGACGGGGCAGTTATTTACGGTTGAAGAAAATCCAAGGCTTTTAGGTTGGGGTGCAGAGATTGCTTCAATCGTTGCTGATGAAGCGTTCTGGGATTTGGATGGGCCGATTGTGCGCATCACCACGCCGCATATTCCTTTGCCTGCGGCTGATCATTTAGAAGATTTGGCATTGCCTAACGCACCACGCATTGTTGAGCGCATTGTTCGCACGTTGAATGGATCTCGCTGATGAGCTCTACTATCATCATGCCTCAGTTGGGCGAGACGGTTGCTGAGGGCAAGATCCTCACCTGGTTCAAGAAGGTTGGCGACGATATTAAAATCGGTGACAAGCTTTTTGAAGTCGAGACCGATAAGGTTACGGTTGAGATTGAAGCGACTACGGCCGGCAAGCTGACTGACATTCGCGTGGGCGATGGTGTGACAGCGAAGATCGGCGCTATTGTTGCCGTGATTGGTGGCGATGCGGTGGCTTCAGTTGCTGCAAAGGTGGAGTTGGCCAAAGCACCTGCGCCATTTCGTTCGGCATTTGAAGAAGTGGCAACACCGACAAAGCATTATGGCAATGCGCTTGGCCCGGACGGCATGCGTATAACACCTCTCGCACGGCGTTTGATTTCCGAGCGCGGACTTGATGTAAACGAAATTGCGCGGACTGCTGCTGCAAAAGGTTTGCGGAAGATTGAAGAAAAAGATGTGAGTGGCTTTGCAGCTTCGACCCCTGCGGCTGCTTCCCTTGCACTTGCCCCGATGCAGTTTGCTGAAGGTCAGGTTATCACACTGAACACCATTCGTTCGCGCACTGGCGAAAAGCTTGCCGAAAACTGGCGCAACATTCCACATGTGTTTCAAGCGATCGATGTTGATTTTACCGAGATCGAATTGGTGCGTGCGCGGCATAAGGAACGCTTCAAAGCTGAAACTGGAACTTCGCTCACATATTTGCCTTTTATTGCGCGCGCTGTTTGTATTGCGCTGCAAGCCTACCCTCATGTGAATGCGCGGTTTGATGGCAAGTCGCTTATCCTGTCCAAAGATATCAACCTCGGTATCGCGGTTGATCTCAATCACAATGGCTTGGTTGTGCCTGTGGTTCACGCCGTGCAGGATTATACGTTGCAAGGCCTCGCCAAAGCGATGAACCGCCAAATTGACAAAGCCCGCAATGGCAAGATGACGGCGGCTGATATGAGTGGTGGGACTTATTCGATCACCAATAATGGTGCTTTTGGAACCAGCTTCACAACGCCCATCATCAACGCGCCGCAAGTGGCCATTCTTTCCACTGACGCCATTCGCAAAAAACCTGCTGTCATCACCACTGAACTGGGCGATGCCATTGTGCCGCGTTTGATTGGCACCGTTGGGCAGAGCTTTGACCACCGCGCATTTGACGGAGCTTATGCAGCAGCGTTCCTATCAAAACTTAAAGAGACTCTCGAAACCAAAAAATGGGCCGGAGAGCTTGGAGAAAATGCATGAAATACAATAGCCCTTATGCAACCGCTTCATGGGGTCAGATGGCCAAGGATTGGGAAGAAGGCATTGACTACAGCCGCATGTCGAAAGAGCGCTTGGCGAAGGCGCAAACCGCCGTGCGCAATGCAGGATTGGGCGGCGTGCTGTGCTTTAATTTTGATAACATCCGCTATATAACTGCCACACATATCGGCGAATGGGCGCGCGACAAATTCTTCCGTTATTGTCTCTGCCCTGCCGAAGGTTCGCCTTTTTTGTGGGACCCTGCCCCACCCGCCAAACGCATTTCATCGCCCTGGATCAAAGATAATGTGGCAGCACCCATTACTACGATGCAGGGCGCCATTCCGCCCAGTCTTGGCGTGAGCCAGGATTTTGCCAAGCAAATCAAGAAGGCCTTGGTGCATTATGGTATCGCCAATCAACCCTTGGGCATTGATATCATGGAGCTTGGAATGCTGCGCGCCCTTGAGGCCGAAGGCATTGAAGTGGTGGATGGCCAGCAAGCCATGCTGGATGCGCGTGAAGTTAAAACTGGCGATGAAATTGAACTTTTGAAAATGGCTGCTGGCATGGTGGATGCAACTTATGTTGACATCGCGCGCGCCATCAGGCCCGGCACCAAGGAAAACGAATTGGTGGCCATTGCCAATGACCGTCTGTTCCGCATGGGCTCTGAGCGCGTTGAATGTGTGAACTCAGTTTCTGGCCGTCGCGGCCGCCCGCATTCACACACGTTTTCGGACCGCATGATTCAGCCTGGTGATATGATATTCCTGGATATCATGCATTCATTCAACGGCTACCGAACTTGCTATTACCGCACGTTCATCTGCGGCCAACCCAACACGCACCAGATTGATGCCTATGAAACGGCTTCCAAATGGTTGAGTGCTTCGATGGATATGATCAAGCCGGGTGTGACGCCAGATGAAGTGGCAGCCGTGTGGCCGGATGCGCATGAATTTGGTTACAAGAATGAAGAAGAAGCTTTCCTGCTGCAATATGGCCACGGCGTTGGCATGTCGCTGTGGGAGCGCCCGATTTTCTCGAAGCGCTTCAAAGGCCAAGACAAGCCATTGAAAGAAGGCATGGTGTTTGCGCTTGAGACCTGGAAGGGTTCTAATGATGGTTCAGGTGCAGCACGCATTGAAGAAGAAGTTGTGGTCACCAAAACGGGTTGCGAGATCATTACCAATTACCCATCCGATCATTTGATCTCATGTGGCCTGCCCGGTTGTGAGGTTGTGGGATATTAGCCCCCCATGGCGCTCAATCATGCAGCCCGCATTCCTGTTACGATCGTCACCGGTTTTTTAGGCAGTGGCAAAACCACTTTGATCAATGCCGGATTGAAGTCGCCTGATCTCTCCAAGACGGTTGTGGTGGTCAATGAGTTTGGCGAGGTGGGTTTGGATCATCAGCTTTATACCAGCAGCAATGACGCGGTAGTGGTTCTCGAAAACGGTTGCCTGTGTTGCACCGTGAAGAGCGATTTGATCGCAACCATGAATAGCCTCTATCACGACCGCGCGCGGGGCGATCTGCCGGATTTCAACAATGTGGTGATTGAGACAACGGGGCTGGCTGAACCGGGGCCCGTGATCCAGGCGTTCCTCTCGGAGCCTACATTGGACGGCCTCTACCGCGTGGTGAATGTTGTAACAGTTGTTGATGCAGTGAACTGGGAAGCAACAGCGCAAAATCATGATGAGGCGCTGCGGCAAGTGGCGCTGGCTGATGATGTGTTGATCACAAAGCTTGATATCAAAGGTGATGATACTTACGCCGAATTGAGCGCTCAGCTGCAGGCCATCAATCCAGTAGCGAAAATTTCAAAAGCAGATTTTAGTGTGGAAGCGGTTGCACCTTTGTTGATGCATAAAGGTTTTGATGCTGCAGATAGTATGGCTGATCCAACGGAATGGCTGTCTATTGCCACTTATGAAACCTATGCGAAGAAGATTGCGGAAGCTGATGGGGTAAGAAATCAAGACCTGCCGCAGCATCTGGCGGCCAAAGGCATTGAGAGTTTTGTGCTCACACGTTCAAACCCAATGGCGCGCGAAGAGCTACAGTTCTTGCTCGATGGCATCGGACAAAACCTGGGCACCAGTTTGCTGCGTGTCAAAGGCTTGATCAACATTCTTGAGGAACCAGGAAAGCCCGCTGTTGTGCAAGGTGTGCAGCACCTGTTGCACAATCTGACATGGCTGGAAAAATGGCCAAGTGCAGACGAGCGCACTCGGATCGTATTCATCACCCAAGGTATTGCACGGGGCAAGTTGCAAGACGTGATAGAGCTGCTCGACCGAATGACCGAGCGCACATTCAAGGCGCGCGAAAAAGGCAGGTTGGCGCGTCTTGCCGCTGAGCAACAAGAAAGGGCTGTAACATAATGGCTGGTCACAAAATCGCATTTATTGGCGCGGGCAAAATGGGGCTTCCGGTTTGCAAACGTCTCAAAGCCGCTGGAAATGAATTGCGGGTTTTGGTGCGCAAGCCAGAACAACAAAAGGCCATGATTGAATTGGGTTTTACTGTTTCCAGTTCTGTGGCCGAATTGGCTCGCGGTGCTGATGTTGTTTTTACATGTGTTTCGGATGATCAGGCACTATCTGATGTGATGCTCGATGCTGGTTTTAATGCAGCACTTTCGGACAAAGCAATCTGCATTGATATGAGCACGGTTTCGCCTGCAATTTCGGAACAGATTGCTTTGCATTTGCCAAAGTCTGTGCGGTTTTTGCGTTCTCCGGTTTCTGGATCGACGGGCATGGCGGAGGCTGGAACGTTGACGGCTCTGGTATCGGGACCAAAATCTGCATTTGAAGAAGCGGCTGGAATCTTTTCGGCTTTCACCAAGAAAGCATTTCATCTCGGCGAAAATGAAGAAGCCCGATATTTGAAACTCGGTATTAACAGCATGGTAGCTGCTACGTCTGTACTGCTGGGTGAAGCTCTGGCGCTTGGGCTTAAAGGTGGCCTTTCCAATGAATTGATGTTGGAGGTTATTGGGCAGAGTGCTGTTGCTTCACCGCTGATTGCTTACAAGAAAGATATGATTGTGAGCGGCAACTATAGCCCGGCAGCAACACTCAACATGTTGATGAAAGATCTCAGTTTGTACCTGGATGCGAGCAATAAAAGTGGTGTGGCAACGCCAGTTGGCAAACTCATTCATGGCATTTATAGCGCAGCCTCCAAGCGCGGGCTTGGGGAAAAGGACTTCTTTGTATTGGTGGAAGAAGCCGCGAAGACGAGCACTACCAAGGCCGATTGATGGCTTCTGATTTTGATAGCGTTGTTGTCGGTGCTGGCGTTATCGGGCTGGCGGTAGCGCGGCAGTTTGCAATTGCAGGTCACAACGTTCTGTTGCTTGAAAAAGCTGCCAGCATTGGCACCGAAACATCATCACGAAATTCCGAAGTTATTCATGCTGGCATTTATTATCCAAAGGGCAGTTTGAAAGCGCGACTTTGTGTTGAGGGTGGCGAGCTTCTTTATAATTACTGTGAAGCGCACGGAGTGGCCGCAAAGCGCTTAGGCAAATTGATTGTTGCCACATCGACGGAAGAGGACGCTAAACTCGACTCTATTGCAAAACTTGCTCGTGATAACGGCGTAACTGATTTGCAGTGGATGTCCAAAAGTGAAGTTGCCGAACTCGAGTCTGAATTGCGCTGTACCAAGGCGCTTTATTCGCCATCAACTGGCATCATTGATGCTGCTGCATTCATGCTTTCATTGCGGGGTGAAGCAGAGACTTTGGGCACAGACATTGTTTTCAATGCGCAATTTTCTGGTGCAGAGAAGCGAGACGGCGATTTTGTTGTGAAGGCTATAGATAATCACGGTGAACTGACGGAAATTACTGCAACGCAGATCATCAATTGCGCAGGCCATGGCGCCCATGATGTTGCAAGGTTAATTGACGGCATCGAGGCGACAAGGCTTCCGCAAAGATTTCTAGCAAAGGGCAGCTATTGCAGCGTGTCTGGAAAGTCACCATTTCAACACTTGGTTTATCCCGTTCCGGTTTCCGGTGCGTTGGGCATTCATGCAACACTTGATCTTTCAGGTGCTGTGAAATTTGGGCCAGATATCACTTGGGTTGATGAACTGGATTATGCGCTATCGCCTGATCTACCGGAAAAATTTTCGGGAGCAATTGCATCTTACTGGCCAGGGGTTCGAGACCGAACGCTGTCTTCAAGCTACTGCGGTATTCGCCCCAAGATACACGGGCCAAATTCCGGCTTTGCAGATTTTAAAATTCAACGCGAAGATGAACATGGCGTTGAAGGGCTTGTGAATCTTTTTGGCATTGAATCTCCGGGGCTCACCGCATCTTTGGCAATCGCAAAACATATTGTAGAAACTCAACAGAGGAGCGAACCCATATGAGTTCAACTAAAACTGGCGGCCCACGTGTTGCATTCTTAGGGACCGGCGCACAAGGCGCATCAATTGCTGCGGACTTTGCGGCCGCAGGTGTTGATGTAACATTCATCGATCAATGGCCAGCACATATTGAGGCCATTCGTGAGAAGGGTATCACCGTCAATCTGCCAAAGCGGAAATTTAATGTTAAGGTGAAAGCGCTGCATCTTTGTGAAGTTGCAGAAATCAAAGAGCCTTTCGATATCGTGTTTCTTGTTGTGAAAGCTTACGATACGAAATGGGCTACCGAGTTGATCAAGCCCGTGTTGGCCAAAGATGGCTTCATCGTCGGATTGCAGAACGGCATGACGCATGAAGATATTGCGACAATCGTGGGGCGTGAGCGCACCATTGGGGCGGTGATTGAAATTGCTTCCAACATGTGGATACCGGGGGAAACGAACCGCCAGAATGATACTGACGAGTCATGGTTTGCGCTTGGTGCGCTTGATCCTGCAATGCAACACCGTGTGGAGGGTGTGGCTGAGATTTTGCGCCACTCCGGCCGCGTGGAAGTGATGGATGATATTCGTTCGGCCAAGTGGATGAAGCTTGTTGTGAATGCTGCTGAGCTTATACCTTCGGCCATTGTAAACCTGCCACTGAACGATGCTGCGCGGTTTCCTGGCATGTTGGAAGTTATGCGCCAAGCGGGTTATGAGGCGATGCAGGCAGCACTTGAGGACGGGGCCAAGATCATTCCGATTATCGGCATGCCGCCTGTGACGACCAATCATCCCGAACGTTATGTTGATAAAATTTTTGAAGAGGTGCTGACGATCTTTTCGAAGCCTGATACGCTTGTTACATCACTTCAAGATTGGCGCAAGGGTCGCCGCGCTGAGGTGCAGGATGTTAATGGTTGGGTCGTTGACATGATGAAGGCACACGGAAAATCAGCGCCGATGAATCAGCGCGTTGTTGAGATTGCGTTTGAAATTGAAAGAGGCGAACGTGAGTATAATGTTGAGAATGCGAAGGATTTGATCGCGGCTTATCACAACATTGTTAAAAGCTAGATCTATCGTTCTCTGAATGCTCGCTCAATCTGGTCTTGGAATGGTTTGACCAGATATGAAAGTGCCGTGCGGCTTTCGGTTTGGATGAATGTTTCAACCAACATGCCGGGGACAAGTTTCTTTTCGCCAAGCTTTGCAAGCTCGTCTGGTGTGACTTCAACTTGCGTGACGTAGTAAACGTGGCCATTGCTTTGATCGGTGCTGGTGGCTGGCGAAACAAAGGCAACGTTGCCAAAAATTTCCGGTGTTTTGCGCGAGCTGAAGGCAGTGAACTTAAGCTTGGCCTTTTGACCGACGTAAATCTGGTCAATGTCGTTTGGTTGAACTTTAACTTCGACCTGCATTTTCACGTTAGCTGGAACAATTGTGACCAGCTTTTGCGCAGGCGTTATAACGCCGCCGACAGTGTTGACCAATACTTCATTGACGATGCCAGCAATCGGGCTGCGGATATCCATGCGGGTCAAACGACTGGCATTGGCCGAGCGGCGCTCGATAAGTTCGGCGATTTTTGGTTCAACGTCGGAGAGTTGTTTTTGCGCTTCGGTGCGCGCTTGATCTTCTACGGCCGCGATACGCAGTTCAATTTCGCTGGCTTGGGCTTTTGATTTTGCGATGCTGCTGCCTATCTGGTCGTGTTCGCCTTTGAGGCGGTTAAGATCGCGCGAGCTTGAGTAAACCCGCGTTCCATCGATCAAGCCCTTTTTCTGCAGGCCTTGGACCTTGTCGAATTCCGCCTGAACTAACTCAAGTTCTTTTGCATTTGATTTGAGCTGCCCGTTAAGCCCTTGCAACTCTTCATGGGACTGCAACAAGCCTTGCTTGAGTTGAGCGATCTCACCTACGCGGTTTTTTAAGTTTCCTTTAAAAAGTCGGTTTTCGTTGACGAAAGACTGTGAATTGGCAAGGTCAACGCCTTCAGGCACTTCGCCCACTTTCATTTCCCAGCCACCATCGCGCTCGGCAATCAATCTTTGGCGCCTGGCCAAAAGATCGAGCATTTGGCCGCGCATGATTTCGCTTTCAGCCGTCATTTGGGTTGCATCAAGCGTAAAGAGCACTTGGCCTTCTTCTATCGTGTCACCTTTTTTAACATCAATCGTGCGAATGATGCCGCCATCCAGATGCTGAATTGCGCGCAGGTCTTTATCGACCATAACTTGCCCCTGGCCAACGACAGCACCGGAAAGTTCTGATGTTGCGGCCCAGCCACCAAAGCCACCAACCAGCAGCAAGGTTGCCAATGATCCTACGACCACTCGCGAACGGATGCCCAAGTTTTTTTGATTTGCGATGTCCAAATTGTGTTGCACAGTCTGGTTTGTATTTCTGGTGCCACGGGCCATTTTGATGCCTTACTTTTCAAAATTACAGTTTGAGTATTTTCAAGCAAACGACGTGCCAGAACTGCTTGGTTAAAGCTTTAGTTAAACCTTAGACGCCATGCATGTTCATGATTGTCAGATTATGGTTACCATCAAGCTCGATTGACGTTTCATAACTGCCATTGTTGTCAAGATCAGCCTCCACATAAGTCTTGAGGTGCCCATCAACAGCGGCAAAACTGATGTGCACAGCTACAGCTATATCTGGATTTGTGTGGGCAACTGTTGGCTCTTGCTTATCGGTGTAACCATTATTGAACGGGTCACTATCATCGTGTTTTTCAAGATCGAACAGATCATAGGCAGACATGCGCAACCGGTCACCGACTTCAAAGCCGAAAATGCTGGTGGAGCTATGTGAATCGCTGCCTGAATTTGAACTCAAAAATTCGAAAACATCGTTTCCACTATTCCCGTCTAAAACGTGGTTGCCAGCACCGACGACAAAGTGGTCATCACCATTGCCACCGAAAAATTGTTCGATGCCGTCGAATGTGTCTGTGCCAACTTCTTGGCCTGTAGCAACACCAGTGTCGAGGTTAATCGTGATACTGTATTGCGCATCGCTGTAATCAAGCGTGTCTTTGCCTGCACCACCGGAGAAATGTTGGTCGGCGGCAGCGCCAGAGACTGTATCACCGCTTTTATCCGAAAGGTCGATGGCGTTTGTTGAATCGTCATCGGTTGCTGATGTTGGGCAGCATTCAGGATCTTCTGGAAGATCAGGCGCGTCAGTAATTGTTATATGGATTTGTGACGTTTCGCCAGCGGCCACGAATGTGTCGTTTCCTATTCCTGTTACGAAATTTTCAACAGAAGAATAATGATCGGTCTGCATGCCCGTGCTGTAAGCGATGCCTTGGGAAATGTTGATGGTGATTGATTGTTGGGCTTTACCATAATCCAACGTGTCTGTGCCGCTTCCGCCTAGGTAAGTATTGCCTTCATTGGCGACTGGCTCCGGAATATCATCACCTGCACTATCATTTTCAGAGTTGTCATCGGTTTCGACTGACTGTGAATCCGAGTTACCATTTGTTGATGCCGAGGAATGATTTTCAGATTCAGTGTGGACTTCTGCAGGCGGAGGCGAAGCTTGCGTTTTCATCGTTGCTACGAACGTATCATTGCCAGCGCCTGTTTGGAAAATTTGGAAATTTGCAACTTTATCGTTGCCGATATCCGCTCCAGTTGCTGTACCTTTAGCAACGTCAATAACGATATTCTGCTTTGCAGTTGCATAGCTGAGCATGTTCACGCCTTCGCCGCCTTCAAACAAATCGTCTTCTGAATCGGCAGAAGCAAATATTGTGTCGTTGCCAGCATCGCCGCTGACGTGATCTTTGCCTGATCCATCGTAAATATAATCGCGGCCTGATCCGCCAAGCAATATGTCGTTTCCTTGGTCGCCGAATAGCTTGTCGTTGCCTGAGCCGCCAAGCAGAATGTCGTTGCCCAAACCGCCGAAAAGACGGTCTTTTCCGTCGCCGCCGGACAGAACATCATTGCCGATGCCGCCCCATAGAACGTCGTTGCCTGCGCCGCCGTATACAACATCGTCGCCGTCGCCGCCGACGATGCGGTCATCACCGCAACCGCCATAAATAACGTCATCGCCTTCATTGCCGTCGATACGGTCGTTGCCGTCGCCGCCGCTGATCTGATCATCGCATGCCGTGCCGAGCAAAATATCGTCACCATCTGTGCCGATAATTGGCGGTCTTTCAATGAATACGATTTCAGCGGTTGCTGCAACAGAAAGCTTACCGTCGGTAACCATGTAACTGATCGTGACGGGGCCCACGTCTTCGCCGTGATACAGATAAGCGCCGCCCGCTTGTTGTAGCAGAATGCCGTTAACCTTAACGTTTTTGACTGAAAGAACATCGCCATCAGCATCAGTTGCATTACGCAACAGTTCAGACAATACGATGGCAACGTTGGTGCAGGCAAACTGATCGGCCAGTTGCACTTTGCCAGAGACGACCGGAGCGTGATTGGTTTTTACAGGTGGTTTGTCATCTGGTTTTTTTACCGGTGGCTTCTCGTCTGGCTTTTTTATGATTGGAACAACTGGCTTATCTGGCTTGGTTGCCACTCCGCCTCCTGTGCCGCCTGTACCCGAGGATCCACCATTACCGATGCGATTATCGTTGGTGGAAACGGCAGCATAGTTGCGGGGAACAATGTAATCATCATTCTGCGCGAATGAATTTCCCTTGAACTGGATATCCATTGAGTCTGGATTGTATCTGTTGTTGGGATTCCATGCAGGCTCGTCGGAGGGGAACAATGTTGAAGACAAATATGTCTTGTGTTTGAATACGCTTGCCAGCCCATGCAAATTTTGGGTGTAGTCCGGAATTTGACTGTTGCCGTCAACCGGCATTGTGATGGAGTCAATCGTTTCTTCACCATTACCTTGCGCGATATCACTTGGTGGATGATGCGGTTGTTCTTCTCTTGGGCCATGGCCCGTGAAGGGATCGGCAAGAGATTCTTTTAAATAAAGCATTAGAGCGCTGATTGCGGCGCCTGCGTAGAACGGGGTGTTGGAAGATTTCTCTTCATTTTTTTCAAAGCGCTCGCGCCCTTGAGGGGCTGCCTTCGATTCGTCGGAACGTGTGCCTTGGACGTTGATGATATTCATGATCTATACCTGCCCTGCTACGAGTTGAGGAACCAAGCGCGGCACTGATGCCGCTGGAGCTTGAGGTGAGTTTGCTGCAACTGGTTTTGTTGAACCAGCCGCTTTATTTTGACCCAAAACTTCGTCCTTGCCACCAAATGCAATCATCTTGCCTTGCTGGACCACTGCAACGAGATCGACCGCTGCAAGTGCACTTGGACGATGGGCCACGACAATGGCGATGCCGCCACGTTCTTTGATGCCGGCGATGGCTGTTGTGAGTGCTTGCTCGCCTTCGCCGTCAAGATTTGAGTTGGGTTCATCCATCACCACAAGGAATGGTGAACCATAAAGGGCGCGCGCCAAACCAATGCGTTGGCGTTGGCCAGCTGAAAGGGTTTCGCCCTGCGCGCCAACCTGGGTTTGATAACCGTCAGCCATGCGGACGATCATTTCATGGACACCAGCAGCGCGCGCGGCGGTTACGATTGAATCGGGATCAGCCTTCGGATCAAGACGGGCAATGTTTTCGCTGATAGTACCATCCAGCAATGCCACGTCCTGAGGCAGATAACCGATCATTTTGCTCAAAGATTCTTCGGACCATTGCGTTAAATCAGCTTCATCAAGACGCACAGAGCCACGAAGGCTGGCCCAGATTCCAGTGACTGCGCGAATAAGGCTGGTTTTGCCGCCGCCGGATGCGCCGATCACGCCCAAGGCCTGGCCTGCTTTCAGTTCGAATGTTACTTCGCTGATCAGGATGCGGCCATTTGATGGTGCTGCAACAGTGAGCTTTTCAACCTTCAAGGTTTTTGTAGCAATAGGCAGGTCAAGTGGTTTTTGTTCGTCGGAGAGGGCAACCATCGTATCAATGATGCGAGACCAAGCATTACGTGCGCCCACTACGTTTTTCCAGTTGCCAATGGCCATATCCACGGGAGCCAAAGCACGGGTTGCGGCAATCGAACAAGCGATGATCGAACCGCCGGACATTTCACCGTTGATTGTGAGATAGGCACCAAGGCCAAGTGTGGCAGATTGCAGGACCATGCGTAGAATACGCGAAATGGCGCTCATGGTTCCCGAGATGTCATTGGTTTTTGTTTGGAGTGCAAGGTGCTCTTTGTTGGCTTCAACAAATCTAGCAACCGCGCGGCCGCTGAAACCCATGGCGCGCAGCACTTCTGAGTTACGCGCATTAGAGTCTGCAATGATGTTACGAGCAATTGTTGCCTGGTGAGTCACGCCAGCCAACTTGCGCGTCATCAATTCATTGGCAATGGCCAACATAGTTAAAATGAATGCGCCGCCGATGACCAATGCGCCGAGCAGAGGATGAAGGGCATAAACGAAAATCAAATAAAGCGGCAACCATGGAAGATCGAACAAGGCGATAGGGCCTTGGCTGCCTAAAAAGCCGCGCACGGTATCAACGTCGCGGCCGCGCTCAAGGGATTCAGATGTCGAAAAACCAAACCGAGGCATGTCGATTGCAACTTTGTGTGCAAGTGGCGCTAATTTGCGGTCTACACCAGCGCCGACGCGCACCAAAATCTGGCTGCGGACGGTTTCAAACACGCCTTGAAAAACATAAAGGCCTATCGCCAAAGCCGACAGAGCCAGAAGTGTGGGGACATTTTGTGACGGGATGGCGCGGTCATAGACCTGCATCATGTAGAATGAACCGGTCAAGGCCAGCACGTTGATGATGCCAGAAACCGAGAATAGAAATATAAAAATGCTGCGCAAGCCGCCGATTAATTTGGTGGAGGCTCTGCGTCTGGCCAAGCTGTTATCTTTTTTCATTTTGCCTACTCTGCCTATTCATTTTGCCCCCCTCGTCTAAATTCTATTGTTCATTCGAAATCTTTGTTCCGATTTGAACCGAGGTACCGACGGCGCAGGGGTTGAAGCCCTGCGCCGTCAGCATTTATTGCTTAAGCAGCAAAGTCTGTGCCAGTAAGAGCGTGGTGGCCCTTAATGTCGATTTGGAACTCATTGTCGTTAACGTCATGGCCGTGGAGGACTGTGAAGTTCTCGCCAGCAATGTTTTCGAAGCTCACAGCGATCTGGCCTGCGGCAGCTGTTGTGCCGTTAACCAGACTGACTGCGCCACCCATGAAGCCAGACACGTCGATCTTGTCGCCCGCTTCAAAGTTCAGGATGGTGTCGCCATTTGCATCAGATGCTGAATGGAACACAATCTTGTCGTGGCCAGCGCCGGTATCGATCACGTTGTGAGCGCCCGAGGCTATAATGGTGTCGTTGCCTCCACCTGTAACCACGTTTTCAACTGAGTAGAGTTGATCGGTCACTGTTCCTGTTTTTGCCCAACCGACAAGACCAGTTCCCAGGTTCACTTCAATGTTGGCCATGACTGCTGACATATCCAGCGTGTCTGAACCGGCATCGCCGTGGTAGCTATCGGCACCGTCGTTCACGTGGGCCACGAACATATCGTCTTCGGAACCGCCAAAGACCGTGTCGTCGCCGTTGCCGCCGTCGAGCATGTCTTTGCCTGCACCGCCGAACAAAGTGTCTGCGCCATCCTGGCCATAGACCATGTCGTCGCCTGCACCTGCCATTACGGTATCAGCACCAGCACCCGCATTGATGAAGTCAGCGCCGTCGCCAGTGGAGAGCAAGTCGTCGCCACCATTGCCAATCGCCACATCATTGCCGCCCTCACCTGTGAGGAGGTTGGCTGTTTCGTCACCAATCAGGGTGAGGTCAACAACTGGTGCTGGAGGTGGTGGAAGTGACGAGTCATCTTCGTCATTTGGGTTAACCCCTGGCGTTACAGTAGCTGGATCTACAGCAACAGTTACACCAAGATTTACAACGTCTTGGGCGCGAACAGGTCCGATCACTGTATCGTTACCAGCGCCTGAGTTAAACACGATACGATGGTCAGACGTCAGAGCTGAAATATCAACTGTGTTATCGCCTGCACCGCCGTTAATCGTAATAGTGTTAAAGTTGAGACTTGTTGGATTGAAGTTACCGATAGCGTTTACGATATCGTTACCCAAACCAGTATTGATGGTGATTTCTTCAATACCACGCAACTCCGAGACAACTGCGGCATTCGTAGTACCGTTTCTAGTCACGATGATTTCAGTTGAAGCATTCAATTGAGCCGCACGAATTAGCTGGGCAGCTGCGTTACCCGCAGCCGTAATCCACGCTGCGCGTGCATAAACGTTGAACGTTTCAGCAGTTGCATCTCCGTTAAGCACATACCGATCACCAGCAACTGTTGCATTTGCACCACCACTAATGATGTCACGTCCGCCACCGACATCGTAAACAATCACGTCATCACCAGCATCGCCGTTCACAGTGTCGTTGCCTGCTCCGCCGTTCAGCGTGTCATTATCTGCGCCGCCGTTCAGCGTATCACTGCCGCCTAAACCGCTGATAACGTCATTGCCAGCACCGCCACTCAACGTGTCGTTCGCGCCGAAACCAAGTAACCCATTTGTTCCAATGATAATGTCATCACCAGCCGTTCCAGCAAACGTATTTGCTAGGAACGGTGTTGCGGTCCAATCGGCACCAGTCGGGCCGGTCGCTGCAGATACGACGGTATCTGTAAAGCCACCTGCTGTGTAAGTTACACTGACATGGATCTGCTGACCGTTGTAGGTGTCAGCCGCACTACCACCCAAGTTGGTTGGTGTGAAAGTTGCGGCAGTTGCGCCAGCAATATTGGTCCAAGTTGTTCCGTTGGTTGAAGAAGCCCACTGATAGCCAGTGACGACCACTGCACCATCTGGATCAACAATGCCTGCGGTATTGATTGACAATGCCTGACCTGCCGTTGGTGTTATATCGCTGATCACAGGCAAGCCTGTTGCAGGTTCATTCACGTTACCCACAGTTACAGTCAACGATTGAGTATCAACTGCAACGCCATCGCTTGCCTCCACAATAACATTGTAAACATTGGTGCCTGCAGCACTGCCTGGCGCTTCAAAGTCTGGTGCAGGTTGGAAGGTCAATACGCCAGTGGATGAATTGATGCTGAATTTACCAGCATCTGCGCCGCCAGCCAATCTGTAGGTCAACGTGTCACCAGGATTTGGATCGTTCGCCATAACTGTTGTTACAGCTGTGGTATTTTCCAGAACCGCGATTGCAGCTGTGTCTCCTCCTCCATTTGAGGATATCACAGGTGGCAAGTTTACCAGATTAGCAGCAATGATTGTGCCGTCGGCAAAGGTGAAGTTTTCGACACCAAGAACAAGGTCGGTACCGTCATGTTGAACTGGGTCGCCGTTGACGTCAGTGAGAATATTGCCGCCTAGTCCATCAAGCACAAAGCCGTCTGCATCATGAGGGCGGTTGTCAACGATTTTGAACGCGGAGTACGTTCCGTATGTTACGGTCGTGATAATGTAATCAGCACGGTTGCCTCTGAATACAGCTGTATCTGTACCAGCTGTATCAGCACCACCATCACCCAGAACCACATCCTTGAACATGCGAGACTTCAACATTTCGGTGAAATGTTTGTCGAACATCTCGGTTCCAAGTGTTGTGTTGCCAAGTAGTCCGGAGCCAATCGCACCGTTTGCGCGGTTGGATGCTCCAGTGTAGCTATCTTCGGTGTTGTTGTTGTAACCAGTGGCAGTGCCACCAATCGACATCTGCTGGTTGACCCAATCCAAGCTGCCAACAGCAAAATTCGCGGTCGTCGAAGCATCTGTGTATTTGCCAATCAAAGCATCAAGGCGAACTGATCCACCGACCAGAACGTCGTTGCCGCCTTGGCCGAACAACACGTCGCTGCCAGTGCCGCCGATCAACCAGTTGTTGCCATGAGACACATCAGCCGATGCATCACCGAAATTGTCGCCAACGATCTTGTCGTTGTTGACCGTGCCGACGATGCCTTCAATGCCGGTGAACAGTGGCACTGGAGAGTTCGGATCAATGGTGACGACAGGGTTCACCTGTTCGGTCAACTCAACTTGCACGCCAAGTCCGCCATTGGCACCGCCCGATGGGAAGGTTGAGAAGTCGATCAGGTCAAAGCCTGTGTCGCTGCCACCGTCACCGCCCAAAACTTCGACCGGGCCTGCACCCATCGCCTGTGAAGGTGATGATGGCTGCAAGATGTCGTCACCATTGTCGCCTTCGATGAAGTCCTGGTCGCCGCCGCCGACAATGTAGTCATCGCCTTCGTCGCCATAGAGCAGATCGCCGGACATGCCGCCGTTGAGATAGTCATTGCCATCACCGCCATGGGTGAACGGATCGGTGTTGGCAAAGTCGGCAGGTGTATTGGCAATGCCGTCGCCGAAGACGATGTCGTCACCGGAACCACCCGAAAGCTTGTCAATGCCGTCGCCACCAACGATCAAGTCGTTGCCTGAGCCACCAACCAGCTGGTCAAAGCCGCCAACTTCGTCACCTGAGTCACGGCCCCAGATTTGGTCCTTGCCCGAGCCACCGTCAGCCAAGTCTGGGCCGTTGCCAGTGTCGATGAAGTCATCACCAGCACCACCGTAGGAGCGGTCTGCGCCGTTATCAGCATAAATGATGTCGTTGCCTTTTTCACCATAGATTGTGTCGTCACCGCCACGGGCATGGATGAAATCGCCGTAGTCGGTTCCAACGATCACTTCGATTGCATCAGCGCCATCGGTTGGTGTGCCTTCCACAGGATGGAACCAATCTGGATGTGCGTTAACACGCGTATCGAGGATGTAATCGCGGCCTGTTGCGCCATCAATGCTGGTGGTGCCATCTTCCTTGTGGAAGAGGCTGCCGTCGATGTCGCGCGATATGCCACCATCAGAATAGATGCCGACGCCTGCACCATCGTTTCCTGTTGCGTTTAAGAGGATTTCTCCCTTGTAGTAGTGGTCGGTCAGGTCATTGGGATCAACAGTAATTGTCTGGCCTGACTGCAGGTTAAAGTCGAAATATTTATCGGCATAACCGAAGATGGAACCGTTAAGGTGAGACAGGCCGGTGTTGCGTTCAACAATATCCTTGAACTGGCCGTTGCCCACTTCTTCGTTCATGTTGGTGCCGAACAGGCGGTAGAGATAGTAGAAGCGGTCGCCATCGATCAGTTTCTGAATGGTGTCGACGAACACAGCTTCGAAGGTTTCGCCAAGCAGCGAACCAGGCGTGTGTTCTTCGGCCAAACCACCGATCCAAGAATCGATGTGGTTGAAACCATCAGCAGCTGCAAGAAGATCGGCAGGAATGCCCGTGACCGAGTCGTGCAGGAAGGCGATGGCTTGGGCTTGTGTCAATGTCGCGAGGCTAGCTGGCAGAACTGCTGCAACGCTCGTTGGTACAACCAAACCAGCAAGACCTGTCGCCTTGTCCAGGATGTATTGGGCAACAGCTTGCGATTCTGAAATCGTGATGCCGACGATGTTGCCGAAGCTGAAAGCTGCGATGAAATTCACCAAGCTGTCCGGGTGAATCATGTGATGACCATAGTCATCCCAGCTGGTGTAGCGGGCAAGACCGATACCAGCGCGGAAATCATTCAGCGTTGGAATGCCAAGATCGCGGCCACGTGCGAGGTTGATCGCGGCGAGGTCAAGCGGTTGGCCAAGAAGGCCTTCGTTAAGCGATGGCGTGATGAACTCGTCAACTTCGTTCATCTGCTGGCGCGAAAGACCAAGCGTGATGGCCTGGATGCCTTCCGAAGCAAATGCGCCGGGATTGAGGAACGCCTTTTCTAGAGCAAAGCGCGTGACAGCACCCTGCATCCAGCCAGCTGGATCAACCGTATCGATGGTTTCGCGAATGGTCGAGTGGCCGAAGCGGAATGCCACTTGCGAGAATTCGAGCGAGATCGAAGGATCGATGCCGGAGGTATATCCAACGACTTCCTGAATGCGTGGTGTTATGGTGCGCGCATACTGGTCAACAGCGGCGTGCTGATATTCCATTTCCACCATCAGCTTGGAGGCGTTGAAAAATCTGTCTTCATTCCAGGCGATGGAGCCAGTCAAGCTGCCATTATGATAATTGCCTTGGCCATCTTGGAATGCAGTTACGTTCTGCCATTTGTGCAACTCATCGTGCGTGGTAGCAGAATTTGCCGCATCGTGCTTGTAAATCCAGTACTTCAGGTTCTCGACCTGATAGTTATGTTCCTCGTGGAACACATGGTGGATCGAAGTGAGTCCGAAGTTCTCGTTCACACGACCGTCGCCAGCGATGTAGTGATCGCCAACAGCTGCCATGAGAATCTCGCCGACGGCATTGTGCAGATCGCCAGCAGGCGCATTAATCCCAAAGGTGGCCGGATTAATCAGTCCACTGACAATCAATGCGTTGGTACCAATGATGACTGAACCTGCCGGATAGGTAATTGAAGTGCTTGGGCCGGTAGGTACTGTCAACGAATTTAACAATGTAAGGGCGAGGTCGTTGCCCACGAGTCCCAAGGTCGCTCCAGCAAGAGGACCTGCGAAAGAAGCAGTGATCGTCCCGAAAGCTGCATTCACTTTCGTGGTCACCAAATCATCCCAGTTGGTGCCGGGCTTGCCATCATCGGGGTTCAGATGAGCCGCATCAAACTTTGGATTCATGTCGAGCAGAAGTGCGTGGCCGGAGCTATGGTAGTTGGTCACGTCTTCCCATGTCAGGGCAGCGCGATTTGTGTCGATCACATGGTCGCGAAGTTCGTTCAACGTCGGCAAAGTATCATGGACGGCTTGGACGGTGCCATCGGGCCAACGGCGATCCCAAGAGTCAACCAGCGTCTGGCCATCAAACATGCGAATACCCGCATGATAGGTTGCACCGCCGTCGGTTGAAACCCATTCGCGCAACAGGTCAGTGATCACCGGACTTGAGCCATAAGTCTGGCTCTGGTCGATAAAGGGCGATGTGTGGTCGATGTAGGATGGATTGGCCACGGTGCCAACGTTCGTTGCACGACTGATGGTGATCGATGTCACTGGTTGGCCATCTGGACCAAGTGCGCCGTAAAGCGGATCGCTTGGGTCAAGGGCAATCTTGATCTTGCCGTTGCCGCCCTTGTCGATGAAGTCAAGACCGTGATCGAAGAACTGGCCGAAAGTAGCAAACCAGCTGTTGACCGGGTTCACACCAGGGTTTTCGGAACCGATGAAGAATTCACCTGATGTCGGATTCTGGAAATCAATATGGCCGAGGGATTCAAGCAAGCCATAGCCTGAACCACCACCAGCAGCGGATGAATCAAGAGCACCGATGTCAGTCAAAGCAGCGATGGCAGTAGTGATCTGCGGGGCAGTGAGGTGAATTGCGTCGCCTGTCACTAGGACGCCTATGTTGACGCCGCTTGCAACAACTTCATCGTGATAGAGGAAGAGCGCAGCGTTGAACTTGATCACGCCGCCAGCAACCTGTTGGAATGTGGCGCCATTGTCGGTGGAAGCCCAAATATCGCCACCGTCAACCAAGCCTTCGCCAGCGGGGCCGCCATAGAGCTTGGCACCTGAGCCAGCAAGAGTGTCGACCAACATCTTGTAGGTTTGGCTGGCAACGTCAATGTTGCTGTCCCAAGCGAGGGTCAAGCCGGTAGGAGCAACAATTTTTGCACCGTCAACAAGAACTTGATCAACAACCGCCCTGCGGTTGTTGGGGTCAATAGTGCTGCCCAGCGGATCAACCAACGACATATCGAGGCCGGAGTTGTCGATGAGTGCTTTGTACTGCGCGTCAGTTTGATAACGGGCGGCATCCCAGGTTACAAATACTTCCTTGGTTACAGGCGTCAGAACATTGCTGACCATCACTGAGCGCGTGACGGTTTCTGTCAACAAATTAACGCCACCCGTGGTGATGGTGCGGCTGATCACGCGCGGCATGATGTCGATGACATTTACACCCGGTGTATAGCTGATTCCGGGCGCGGTGACGTAATGCGCAAAATCAGCAGCGATCAGGCGAACGAAGGGTTGATCAGCAGCGCCCCAGAATTGCTGGGTCGCGAAAAGATTGTTGTGATGGCCGGTAACATCACGAATGCCTGTTGGATCGGAGACCGATGCGAAGCCTTTGCCATATGTGTCAATCAGTGTTGTCTGCGTTGCCGCATCCGGCGCACCATTTGAAAGGAGAATGCCATGAGCGTCATAAATTGCTGTCGAACCATCCCATTGAACGACGGCGTTGCCCACGCTGTCAAAAAGGGGACGGAAATTTACCTGATCGAGCAAAAATGCAAGGTCAGCAAAATCAATAAAGAATGGTTTCAGATCATAAGCCATGACAATAGTCCTCCGTGTACGCAAGGGTCCAGCTTGCGCATTGTTTCTAATCTATAATTCCGGAAATAGGTCTCCTCCCTAAGGTGACCAGCGCCGGCGCTGTTTTGCAACGCTCACATCGACAAAGCTGTCAGGCTCGTCAAAAATGAACGTTTACTCAAGACTGGGATTGATCGGCGCAATAGATTCTCCTGCGCCTGTCTTTCTTCTAGCTAAAAAGCCAGCCCGTCCCTGAGCTAACACTACTCGCCCACCTGAATGAAAAGGTCTTGCCTCCCCTTTCATTCTTTACAATACTTTTGGCGCGCCCCACCAAAAAGTTAACAAAATGGAAATATTCCACCATATGTAAAATTAATTTAAATTAAAATTTGTTGCTAAGTCAATGATCATTTGTGGTTCGTCAGCAAAATATCAGTGGGTTAAGGTTAAACGTAAACCCAGTTGTTTTTGTTGGTTTCTGAAAATTCTGGAATTTGTATATACTTCAGCGACTTAACACAGCCTCCGCGGAAATCGCAGTAATACTGTATACCGGCTTAAGAGCCATAAAAAGACACCTAAAAATATTAAATTTCCTAAAATATGTAACCTTAGGTAGCGCTCGATTCTCGTGATGAAAATATTCCTGTAGAATCTGTTTTATATTTGCTTCGAATTTCGCAAATTTCTAGCCTTCAAATGACACAAAAATGGCTAAGTTTATACCCCTCTTAAACGCTCGCCGCGGCGACGTAACAGCTCAACAGTAATCAGTAACAGCGTTGAAAACACAATCAAAACACTCGCTGCTGCGGTGATGGTTGGAGATATTTGTTCGCGGATCCCCGAGAACATTTGACGCGGCAAAGTGCGTTGCTCTGGCCCCGCAATAAAGATTACGGCGATCACTTCATCAAATGAAGTTACAAATGCGAACAGTGCGCCGCTGATCATGCCCGGCAAAATCAGTGGCATCACAACCTTGTAAAACGTCCAAGTGGGGGTGGCACCCAGGCTTTCGCCTGCCCGCATCAAGGTTTTATCGAAAGACGAGAGCGTTGCAGTGACAGTTATCACCACAAAGGGCGTGGCCAAGGCGGTGTGCGCCAAGATGAGGCCGGGGATTGTGCCCGTCAGGCCGATTGACGAATAAAAGAAAAACATTCCAAGTGCAGATATGATGACGGGCACAATCATGGGCGAGATCAACACAGCCATTAATGTTGCGCGGAAGGGTAAGTTGCCACGCGAAATGCCGAGTGCTGCTAAGGTGCCCAAGGTTGTTGCCAGAATTGTCGTGCAGGTTGCCAATATCAGGCTAAGGCGCAGCGAGCCATACCAGCGCTCATTGGTGAAAAATTCTTCGTACCATTTGAGCGACAGGCCTGGCAGTGGATAGCTGAAATAAGTATCGGAGCTGAATGATAAAGGCATGATGGCCAAAATTGGTGCGATCAAAAATAGCAAAACCAGGCCCACAAAAATCCGCAATGCCCAGTAGCCGATTTTTTCCTGCGTCGTGAAGTAAGATGGAATGGCCATGGCCTAGCCCAGCTTCATTTTGTCGATGCCGACAAGTTTGTTGTAGACATAATAAAGGATCATCGTGGCCGTCAGCAGCACTGTGCCAAGGGCTGCAGCCTTGCCCCAATTATTTTCTGAATTCATGGCGCTGTCGATGAAGCCCGCAATCATATTATCAGCAGAGCCGCCGACCAAGGCTGGCGTTATGTAATAGCCGAGAGACAATATGAATGTGAGCAAGCAGCCCGCAGCAACGCCGGGGAGTGTGAGCGGCATGTAAACGCGGATGAAAGAATAAGCTGGCTTTCCGCCCAGAGAACGCGCGGCGCGCATGTAGTTTGGCGAGATGGTTTTCATCACCGAATAGATTGGTAAAAGCGTGAACGGCAATTGAATATGGGTCATGGCCAAAACTGTAGCGAAACGGGTTTTGAACAGTGCGGGCTCGCCTTGCAGAAAACCAACCGCATTCAAAAACCAAGTGATGCCTGAAATATGCAGGAACTGCGTAACGATCCCGCCATCCTGCAACAAAATTGTCCACGCCGTGGTGCGCACGAGAAGCGATGTCCAAAATGGCAGCAGCACAAATATCATCATGATGCTGGCATGTTTTTGTCTCAGTGTGGCCAACAGAAAAGCTGCGGGGTAGCCCAGTATCAATGTCAGCAAAGTGACAAGCAGGCTAATGCCCAAGGTGCGTAGCAAAATCTGTTTATAAACGGCCCGGTTTTCATCAACGCCTTGCAAGCTGCCGTCTGCGCCCTGCTTCAAATCCAGAACATTCAACAAATAAAATGGTGTGAGACTGGAAGATGCGCGCTTTACAGTGGCCCAGGTTTCAACCTCACCCCACACTGGATCGATGCTGATCAAGACTTCCTTCCATGGGCCGATTTCGATTTTTTCAAGTTTGCGGCCTGTAGCGACCACTTTGGATTTCATCGTTGGAATTTCGTAGTTCAGGCGTTTACCCACTAATGCAGCCTGCTTTGCCTTTTGCGCAACTTTCATATCCGTTGCAAAGGCAGCGAATACAGCTTCTTCTGGAAGAGATTTTCCGTCCCAGTCCTTCATGGCTTGGATTGTGGTGGGCAGTGTGTTGTGAACGGCTGGATCCCAGAATGCGTTGGTCAACATTTGGCCAATGGGAACAAGAAATGAGAACAGAATGAATATGAACAAGGGTGCTATTAAAACCAGCGCCTTGATTTGCTCAGCACGCATCGACTGCTGAAGTTTGCGCTTCAGCGGTGCGCCATCGGCGGCGCGCATCACGCCATCATTGATGTTTAAAACGGCTGTCATTTAAAAATGAAAATGGGGCGGAAAAGTCTCCCGCCCCAAAATCTTTTTACTTGGCGATCCAGGCGTTGAAGCGCTCTTTCAATTGATCGCCATTATCAGCCCAGAACTTTGGATCAACGTTGAAGGCTGTCTTCAAGTTCTCTGGAGCCGTTGGGAGGTTTGGCAATGTTGCTGGCGCAACATTTGGAATCGCATCCTTGTTCGCAGGTCCATAAGCAATGTATTTTGTTTGCTCAGCTTGTGGGCCGGCGCCCGAAGCGAATTTGATGAACTTGTAGGCTTCTTCAAGCTTTGGTGTGCCCTTGGTAATTGTCCACCAATCCCAATCCAGACCCTGATGATCCCAAACGATTTTGAATGGTTTCTTGTCGGCATCAATTGCCTTTTGCAAACGGCCGTTCCAGGCCGATGTCATCACCACTTGGCCATCAGCCAAGAGTTGTGGGGCCTGCGCGCCTGCTTCCCACCACACGATGTCTTTTTTCAAAGTATCGAGCTTGGCAAATGCCTTATCAACGCCTTCCTTGGTGGAAAGCATTGTATAAACGTCCTTGGCATCAACGCCGTCGGCGATCAAAGCCCACTCCAGATTAACTGTCGGGTTCTTCCACATGCCGCGTTTGCCGGGGAATTTTGTGGTATCAAAATAATCGGCAATGGTTGTTGGGCCTTCAGGGAACTTGGTTGTGTCGTAGCCAAATACAGTTCCGTAGACGATTGTTGGAATGGCACATTCCAGGAGATCACCACCAATGAATTTAGCTTTGTCCAAACCAAGCTTGGCCCAATCGAGAGTTTCGAGAGCACCTTCTGCGCAGGCTTGCATGGCTGTTGGCGTATCGGCGTCAATCACGTCCCAGGTGATAGCCTTGGCTTCAACCATGGCTTTGATCTTGGCTACTTCACCGTTATATTCGGCTTCAGTGATCTTGTTGCCCATGGCATTATAAGGGTCAACATAAGCTGATTTCTGGCTTGCGGAATATGCGCCGCCCCATGACACAACGGTCAAGTCGTCGGCATAAGCTGCCGTCGAAAACAAGGCTGCTGCCAGCATTGTTGTTGATAATAGATACTTCATTCTATTCCCTCCTGTTTGTCCGCAAATTTGCGAAACGTTAAAATGCGCTTTCTCCCACTATGCAGCTTGCTCGTTGAGCGCGCGGCACTCGTGAGCATTCCAACCAACCTTTATTGCTGCGCCTTGTTCTATGGGTTGGCTGTTGGTCCAATGGCGCAGTTTAACTACAAAATCATCGGTTCCTGCAACCTCTAATCTAAGGCGCACGTGGTCTCCGATGAATACTGTTTCCTGCACCTTTGCATTCAGAACATTATCGTAATTTTTGGCACTTGGGTTAAGTTCAATGCGTTCTGGCCGCAATGACAAAGTGCTGCGCGTGCCAACACCGCCGCTTACCACTTTGAGTGCTTTCACATCCTGCCCGCTATCAAGTTTGACCGTACACATATCACCGACCACCTTGGTGATGGTACCGGAAAGCCTATTGTTCTCTCCAATGAACTGCGCCACAAAACTATTGGCGGGTTTATCATATAGATCTTCTGCGGACGAAAGCTGTTGGATCACACCATCGTTGAAAACGGCAATGCGGTCTGACATCGTCAAGGCTTCCGTCTGATCATGCGTGACGTATACGACTGTCACACCCAAGTTTTCATGAATATGTTTGATTTCAAATTGCATCTGCTCGCGCAGTTGCTTGTCAAGTGCGCCCAAGGGCTCGTCCATCAGAACCAATTCGGGATCAAAAACCAAAGCGCGTGCCACGGCTACGCGTTGTTGTTGGCCACCCGAAAGTTGTCCGGGTTTACGGTTTTCAAAACCTTGAAGCTTTACCATCTCAAGCGCGCGGCGCACTTTGGCTTCGACATCCGCTTTGGCCATTTTACGAACCACAAGTGGAAATGCCAAATTCTCAGCCACTGTCATATGCGGAAACAGAGCGTAGTTTTGAAACACCATGCCAATGCCGCGCTTATGCGGCGGCACATCGTTGATTGGCTTTCCGTTGAGAAAAATCTCGCCGTGGGTGGCGGGTTCAAAACCAGCCAACATCATCAAGCTTGTGGTTTTGCCTGAACCAGACGGGCCCAGCAACGTCAGGAATTCGCCCTTTGCGATATCCAAGTTCAAATTTTTGACAACCAGGTTTTCGCCATCGTAGCTTTTCTGAACATTTTCAAATCGCACCATCGGAGCGGACAAAGCCATTCATAACCCTCAATCAACGTCAAAGATGATTTGCGCATTCAGATAGCGATGTCCAGTGCTATTATGACGCGTATTTTTGAGCGCCAAATTCTACGATCGCAATCACAAGGCCTGCAGCGAGGTATCCGCCCAACACATCAGTTGGATAGTGAACGCCCAGAAATACGCGTGATAGTCCGATAGCCAGAATGAGGACAACTGCGACCAGCATAATAAATATTCGATTTGTCATGTTCATTCGCCGCGATGCGATAAGCCCTAATGAACCATAAAGTGCGGCGGAAAATAATGAGTGGCCACTTGGAAAACTGAAGGAGACAGGCAAAGTATGGGCAAAAACTTCGGTTGGCCTTGCGCGGTGCAGAGCCAGCTTCATGGCGTTTTCAATCGCCACTGCTACGATCATGATTACCGCAAAATGAAGCGCATCTCGTCGATCTCGCAAAATTGCAAATAAAGCCAAGCTCAACACACTTACTGCTGCAATGACTTCGGCTGATCCCAGAAACGAAATTTTCTTCCATATGGTTTCAGCGCCAACCGGATCAGCGTTCAATGCCCACTGCCTTACTGCAATGTCAAATTCATCGGTGAGGCCCAACCAAACAGTGGCGGTTAAAACAGTTAGAAGTGTTCCACAAACAAGTGCTGTAGCCAACGGATTAAGAATTCGCATTCACTCCGCTACAACGTATCTGAAGCAGGCACAATAACGCGCAAGGATTTTGGCAAGATCTTGTATTTGAGGGGAGACTGAAGCCTTACCACTTCCCCATCAATCGCAACTTTTTCCACTGGGCGTCTGCTGTTGACCGTCAAACCAGTGGTCTCCATTGACAAGGCATCATTTTCGTTTTCGCGCCCGAAAATTATTTTGAAAAAGCTGGATATCAAGCCCATTCTTGATGATGATTTAGGCATGATCACCCACAACTTTCCGTCCTGTAAAGACGTTCTGGTGCCGAGTTTGGAAAATGTGGTATCATATGCATTGTTGCCGACAAAGAGCATTGGGGTTCTTTGGTTTTGCACCACACCGCTTGCTGAAACCAAATCCAGGTTCAAACTGTGAAACCGGGAAAATATTTTCAATGAAGACCAGAAAGCGGCTGGCCATTTGCTTGCACCTTTTTTCTGAAGACCTTCGCGCATTTTCACAATTGATGGATACAGGCCCAGGCTTGAATTGTTGACAAAGATTTGTCCGTTCACCTGCCCCACGTCAACGGACTTCGTGTGGCCTTCAACAATCGTTCTTATCGCTCCTTCTAAATCTGGGGGAATGCCTAATGCGCCCGCGAAATGGTTCAATGTACCTTTTGGTATCACGCCAAATCTTGTGTCCAATCGCCCAACAACAGCCGAAGCCACGGCATTTATTGTTCCGTCGCCACCGACTGCAACGATGGTATAATAGCCCTCTTCTACCGCTATCTTCGCTAGTCTTGGAAGCGAGCTTCCATCTTCAGTTTCAATTATTTCTACATCAGCGTTGTGCTTGGCAAATTCTGCTTCAAGCGCTTGCGTAAATTGTTGGCTCTCTTTTCCCGAGCGCGCGTTGATAATACAGCAAATGCGCACTTGCGACGTCACTCCAAATTTCAGCGTCAAAATAGAGAACGCTCAAACCTTAAAAAAGTTCCGAAACCAGAATTTCTAGTTTACGCGGCCTTGGCTTCTTCGATGCTGAACGCACCACTGGGAGCAACCAAACCTTCGGCATCGTCCAATGCTTGTGGCTCTAATTCCAAACCCAGGAACCGGTTACGCTCCACAGGACCTGGCAAGTGCAGGTTGCGGGCCAATGCTGCGCTGAAGCCAAACCGGCTGTAATACGGCTCGTCGCCAACCAACAAAATTGAATCTGCGCCAATATCACGAGCTGCAAAGATTGCTTGCTCCATCAACGCACGGCCGATGCCAGATTTTTGGTGGTTGCCATCAACAGCCAAAGGGCCAAGCAGAAGAGATGCCCCAGCCGAGCCTGCAATAATGTTCCAAAGCCGAATAGTGCCGATGACATTGCCGGTGTCGTCCACAGCCGTAAAGGCAAGGGCTGGTACGCGGTTGACGCGTAATTTTTCAGATGTCTTGCGGAAGCGCTTTTGGCCGAAAGCTTGGTTCAGCAAAGCTTCACGTGGCGCAATATCAGACGATGTTTCAGCACGAATTGTGACCATTGTGGCCTCCAATAAGTATTCATAAAAAATTGGTGAAGAGACTGGTTCAGCGCATTTCGGCCCGAGAGCCGAAATCGCCTCATTAGATTACGAATGACCGGAGCGGTGGAAAGCCGTTGAAGGCTACCGATGCGTAAGTCGTGGTGTAAGCGCCGCAAGCTTCGATCAGAACTTCATCGCCGACTGAAAGGCTCAGTGGCAAATCATAGGGTGTCTTTTCGTAGAGCACGTCAGCTGAGTCACAGGTTGGGCCAGCAATAACGCAAGGAGCTTTGGCACCGCCATCATGAATCGTGGTGATTGGATAGCGGATGGCTTCGTCCATGGTTTCGGCCAAGCCGCCGAATTTGCCAATGTCCAAATAGACCCAGCGCAGATTATCATTGGCATGCTTCTTCGAGATCAAAACAACTTCGCATTTGATCACACCAGCATTGCCCACCATGCCGCGGCCTGGTTCAATGATGGTATCAGGAATGGCGTTGCCAAAATGCTTTTCCAAACCCTCATGGATGGCATTGGCATAAGAGTTGGTGCCGGGAACAGCTTTCAAATATTTCGTCGGAAAGCCGCCGCCCAAGTTTACCATAGACAAGGTTACACCTTCTGCAGCCATTTCGTCGAAGATCGACTTGGCTTGTGACAGAGCAGTATCCCATGCGCCAAGACGGGTTTGTTGCGAACCAACGTGGAAAGAAATGCCAACTGCTACAAGGCCAAGCTTGTGAGCATGCATCAAAACATCTTTGGCCATGGATGGATCGCAGCCGAATTTGCGGCTCAATGGCCATTCAGCGCCAGCGCCATCGGTGAGGATGCGGCAGAACACGCGTGCACCAGGAGCAGCGCGAGCCACTTTTTCAACTTCTTCGACTGAATCAACGGCAAACAACGAGATGCCATAAGCGTGTGCTTTAGCAATATCGCGCTCTTTCTTGATGGTGTTGCCGAACGAGATGCGGTTTGGCGTGGCACCTGCGGCCAATGCCATTTCGATTTCAACCACCGAAGCCGTATCGAAGCTTGATCCAAGATCAGCCAATGCTTTCAAAATTTCAGGAGCAGGATTTGCTTTCACAGCATAAAAAATGCGCGTGCCGGGCATGGCGCGGTCAAAAGCTTTATAATTACCCTTCACAACGTCGAGATCGACCACAAGGCAAGGGCCTTCGGGTTGAGCTGTTCGGAGGAAGTCGACAATGCGAGCGGTAGCGGCCATGGTTTTGAGTTCCCGAATCAAGAGTTCAAAAGGCAATCTAGCGGTGGCTATGCTACGCGGTGGAAACGTAACAGAACGTTAACCAGACTGTTTCGCCTTGGGATTGATTGGGAGTTCCAATCGCACTTGGGGCAATGAAAGTGGTGCCTCTCAGTTTCGCCGACTTTGGAGGGCCGACAGAGACTAAAAAACCTTACACCGTCGTTGCTTTGGGGAGACCTTGCGGCACGTGCGACTTTGGGTGGGCTGCATATGATGGATTCGTCTGTCGTATTCAAGGGTTTTTTTGGGTTAGACAAAAGTTTTTCGTTAATGATTGCTTACTTCTTTGTCGCAGCAAAATTCTGCCAGCCAGCCAGGATGCGCGTGGCGGTGGTCAACGTGCACAGGCCTGCATAAATATACGCCAGTAGTGGGAAGTGCTGCGAGAACAGGCACATTAAAACGAAGACAGCTATTGTTTCTGTGCCCTCAGTTAGCCCACCCAAATAGTAGAATGACTTCGATGGATAAGCCGTGCTTTTCTCACCGCGCTTCTCAGCCAGCGTGGCATAGGCCAGAAAGCTTGTGCCGGTGCCGACGAACGCGGCGAGTAGAACAGCCCCCGGGAGTGCGTTTAATGCTGGCGCAGCTATGACGAAGGCCAAAGGTATGGAAGCATAGAATAGAAAGTCGAGCGCAATATCCATAAATGCGCCTCGGTCTGTTTGCGTCGTCAGCCGCGCCACTGCTCCGTCAAGGCCGTCGCAAATGCGGCCCAGAAGGAGTGGCAGCAAAGCCAATTGAAAGTGACCGAGCATGATGAGTAATGCCGAGGTCATGCCCAGAATAAAACATGCGAGCGTCACCTGATCAGCGCTGATGCCGCGTTTGGCGATTTGACGAGCGGAAGCGTCAACGACGGGTTTGGTAACTTTAAGCGCGATACGATCAAACATTTTTTATCTCGCCTGTTTTAGTGATCTCAAAAATGCGTGCGCCTGCTGGTGCATCGCTTCGGTCGTGGGTGACCATCAATGTTGGCACTTTACGGACTTTCAAATTCGTAAATGCATAATCGCGAATGATAGCACGCAATTCTTGATCAAGTTTGTTGAAAGGTTCATCAAGCAACATTGCTTGTGGTTTGGCTAGTAATGCGCGCATGAGCGACACGCGTGAACGTTGGCCGCCTGAAAGCGTATGAGGTGCGCGATCTTCGAAACCTTCAAGTTCAGCGTGGGCCAGAGCCGTTCGCATCATCATCTCTCTTTCGATGCGCGGCCCGCGCGCAATTGCGAACAACAAGTTTTCGCCAACTGTCATGTGCGCGAAGAGCAGATCATCCTGGAACAATCTCCCGATGTGCCGATTTTGCGGGGCCAAGTTGTTGAGTACTGTGCCATTTAAAATTATCTCGCCTGTGCCAATGAAGGGCGGTGCAAGATGGCCAGCAATATATGACAGCAGTGAGGATTTTCCAGAACCACTGGGGCCCATCAAAATTACAACTTCACCTTCCGCAATGTCTAACGAGAATGGCGCAATCAAAGTTTTGCCGCCGAGTTGCAAGGATATATTTCGGAGTTGCAAACTCATAATATGCGCCACCGTGATTTTCCCAATTGAGCGGCAATCACATAAGCTAAAAGCGGTGGCAACAATAGTAAGAATGCGAAGGCTGCGGTGAGTGGTCGATTGGTACCGGAGGTTAGGGTTACAGCCTCGATTGGTAATGTTGAGTATCTGCCAGCCGCAATCAATTGCGCCGGAATATATTGGCCGAAGCTCACGGCGAAGCCGACGGCGAGTGCGGCCAAGATTGGCGCTTTGATGAGCGGCAATTTTATTTGCTTTAGAAATTCGAATTTAGACTTTGCAAAACTTGAAGCAGTTTCACTGTAGCGTGGATCGATGGCGCGGTACGGGCCGACCAGAACGATGATCATATAAGCGGTTACGGGCATGAGATGCGCAAGGAACAGGCCAATCAAATTTCCGGTCAAACCAAAATTGAGAAAGGCGCGGTATTGGCCGAGGCCAACTAATATTGCCGGCAAGCCCAATATTGCCAAGCTGAATAAAACCAAAATTTGATCGGTTTTTTTTGATAAGTTTTCAAGCCAGAGTAAAATCAATACCAATGCTGTTGCACTTGTCGCAATCGCGAGGCCAGCACTGGTGATCAGCGCATTTTGATTTTGGAAAATAAGGCCCCAGGCGCGTGTGGACGTAGTTGGGATGATATAGGGAAACGGCCAAAGCTGTGCGAAGCTCATGAACAGGAGCAGAACCGTGACAAGCAGGTATAGCGAGATCAATATTCGATAATTTGCGCGGCCAATAAAGTTTGGCAATGGCAGTGAGCTTGGGCCAGAAGATAAAAAATTTCGAAACAGAGACATTGCCGATTTTAAAGTTGCATAAGCCACCATCAAAAACATTGCCAGTGCCAATGATAGAAAAACCGCGCCAACATTTCCGCGAGCATTGTTGACCACCTGCTCACTGTTGATGTCGGCCCAGATTACCGTCGCAAGAGTTGGCGGTTGGGTTGGGCCAATGACGAGGGACATGTCGACAACGGTTGCTGCATAGACAAACACAATCACCAGAGGCCAAATGAGTTTCGGCATGAGTTGCGGCAGATAGAGTCGCAACCAAATTGAGAGGCTTCCGTGGCCGAGACTGGTTGCTGCTGCGCGTTGGTTTTTGAAATTTTGATTTATGTCGTCGCGGTTGAGGAGGCCTGCCATGATCCAGATGAGGAAAGGTGCTTCCTTGATGGTCAGTGCAGCAATCAGGGCTAATCCATAAGGGTCATGTGTGGTGATCCATTGCGGCGGTGTTTGCCAGCCTACGATATTTGCAATGATGCGCGCCAGCACGCCGCTGGGCATAATGAGGAACCCGAGGCCAATTGCCAGTGCGAGATGCGGAAGAGCGAGCATCGGGCCCATGGCGGCGGGCAGGCTTTTCCATGCGGTGGTTTCGAACGTGGTGACGACAATTAAGATCGCGGTGATGAGCGACAATATGGTGGCGATGCCACCTGTAAAAACTGAAAGTTCAAGCCCTGACCAGAGTTGCGGATGCGCAAAGAGTGCTTGCCATGCCGCAGTATCGAACGCGCCGAGCAAGGCGTAGATGAGGCTGATGATAAGAGGGAGTGCAAAGAGGAGTAAAATTGGGATTATGCCAATTGCACTGAGCCTCCCTAAACGAAAGGCAATTGTATGTGTCATTTTTCTCGCCCTTCTCCCATCGGGAGAAGGTCCCGAAGGAGGAAGAGGGCCGCAGCGCAGCGAGGACGACGCGCGCTCAGAGTTCAACCTGAAAAGCCTCGGCGTGCATCACTGCGGCGAAGGTGCCGCAGCCCTCATCCGGCGCACATGCGCTACCTTCCCCCGACGGGGGAAGGGCAAGGTTGATTTCTCTGAGAATAAATAACATCATCCCTTAGCGTAATGGCTTAACCAGGTTGATTCAATAAGCGCTACAAAACTTGAATCTGGTTCCAAAATCGCAGGTCCAGGCAGCGTTACACTTCCTGGCACAGCAGATGCCGCAAACATCTTGGCATCATCGCCGACGAGTTTTGCAACATCGAGCACTGTCGGATCGCCCCAGGTTTTGAGATCATTCTTCTTTGCTTGTGCTTCAGCCGACAAAAGAAAATTCGCCACCACTTGCGCGCCAGCTTTTGCTTTGGCGTTCACAGGGATCGCAACAAAATGTGAATTGCCAATCGTCCCTGTTGCATGCTGCCACGCAATAGTGGTTTTGGGCAATGTGCCGGCGGCCACCAGGTTTGCTGGCTCGTTTGGATTGAAGGTCAAGCCAATGAGCAATTCACCATCAGCCACCATTTGCGTAATTTCCGCTTGTGATTTTGGATATTGCTTGCCCTCGCGCCAGAGCGACGGCTTGAGTTCATCCAAAAATGCCAGCCAGGTTTTGGCAGCCGCATCAAAGCCAACCTGATCAATCGGCTTGGCAAAAATGCCTTTGTCGGCAGCGGCCTCAACAAGCGCCTGCTTCAAAAACGTTGTGCCATGAAAATCAGGTGGCGCTGGATATGTCACACGGCCCGGATTGGCTTTTGCAAACGCTGCAAGCTCCACCATCGAACGCGGCGGGTTCGCCACTTTTGCGCCATCGGCAAAAAACGTAAACTGCGCCATGCCCCATGGGCTTTCGAGGCCATCAGTGGTTTCGGTAAAATCCTTCGTCGTCGTCGGTTTGCCCTTCACATCAACAAAAGCAAAATTCGGCAAGCTTTCAGCAAATGGGCCAAACAGTAATTTTTCAGACTTCATCGCTTTGAAATTCGCGCCATTGATCCACACCAGATCAACCGAGCCATCAGCTTTGCCCGCCTTCACTTCATCGCGCACGCGCTTTACAACTTCAGCTGTGTCCGTAATTTTCACATGGTTGAGTTTCACGCCCCAACGTTTCATCACTTCTTCGCCCGCCCATGCTATGTAGGCATTGATGTTGTCAGCGCCTGCCCAAGCATTGAAGAACACCTCTTGGCCTTTGGCCTCGGCTTCAATGGCTTTCCAATCGGCTGCATATGCAGGTGCCAGCGGCACAAGTGTTGAAGCTGCAAGAAATTGCAGGGCCGAACGGCGGGTGATTTTCATTAATTGTTTCTCCTTAAGGCTGCATTATCACCACGCGTTTGAAACAGCGCAAATGAATGTTTTTGTTTTACTATCATAAAGATGTGATCAGGCATTCATATTTTGCAACTTGACATGTTGCAATAATAAGATGGTCTTGGCATCCGTGATCTCACCTGTTGCGATCATGCCGTAAGCTTCATCAATCGGCATTTCGAGAACTTCAATATCCTCGCCCTCCTCCAGCAAACCGCCGCCTGCGTTCACACGGTCCGGCTCGGAATAGATCCCAACAAACAGGCTAAGCTTTTCTGACAATGCGCCGGGGCTGGAATAAGTATCGCAGACATGGCGAATGTCGCTCACACGCGTGCCTAATTCTTCGAACGCTTCGCGGCGCACACATTCTTCGGGATGGTCTGCGTCCAACAGGCCCGCGCAGACTTCAATCAGAAAACCATCATCGCCATTATACGCCACGCCCGCCCGCCACTGGCGCACCAGAAGGCACGTGCCACGTTCTGGGTCGACAGCCAAAATCGCAGCCCCCGGGCCATGGTCGGCCACTTCGCGTTTTAGTACCATTTTACGGCCGTCCCGCATCGTCGCCTCAACAGTGAGTTCGGACAATGAAGACCAGCGCTTGGCCATGATTTCGGTTTTGGTGATTCTAAACTGGCTCTGATTCATGGCTCTTGCTAGCCCGGTCCAAGCCATTGACGCAATCTTAACCTTGACGCGGCAATTTTAGCGAAAATTTAGGAACTTTGAGATGGCGCGTCCTTTCGTTTCGGCTTTGGTAGCTTTGACTTGCTTTGCGGTGGCAGGTGGCGGGCTCTATATGATGTTTGGCAAAAAGGGCCATGAAGCCAATGCCGAAGTTACGGGTTCAATTGATCCCATCATCAACACGCTTGGGCCCTCAGGCCTTCCCATCCCACGGTTTGTTTCGCTCAAAACTGAAAAAGTAAACGTGCGCAAAGGTCCATCGAGCGATCATGATGTGGCTTGGGTTTACCAAATCAAAGGTCTGCCCGTTGAAATTATCGCTGAGTTCGAAACTTGGCGGCGCATTCGTGACAGCGAAGGCACTGAAGGCTGGATTTTGCAAAACATGCTGGCTGGCAAGAGAAACACCTTGGTTGAGCCATGGAAGAAAAACGAGCTGACACCGCTTTATTCAAGCACCAGCCTGCAATCGGCCTGGCTCGCCAATCTGGCACCGGGTGCTTTTGGAGAAATCGCTTCATGCGACGGACAATGGTGCGATGTGAAGGTGAACGGGTTTCGCGGATTTGTGCAGCAAGAAAAACTTTGGGGTGCTTATCCCGGCGAAGTGGTGAATTAAGGTTTGAAAACTATAAACTAATTCATTCATAATCACGTCATTCCCGCGAAGGCGGGAAACCAACTTGACCGCATTTGACATTGTTGTAAGTTGGATCCACGCCTGCGCGAGGATGACGGCTCTAAATATATTTGCGTCTCAACGACTGGCCGATGTTCCGCCTTGTCCTAACTCCATCCACAGCCATTATTTTCTAGCCTTTTATCGCCCGCATTGCTCGTGTAAAGGAAACTCCTGAACAAATTGGGACTTTTCACAAGTTTATGACTGAACGTAAATCCAGCTTTCTTTATGATGATCTGATTGCCTGTGGGCGTGGCACTTTGTTTGGCCCAGGCAACGCGCAATTACCGCTGCCTCCCATGCTGATGTTTGACCGCATTACCCATGTGGAGGAAAAAGGCGGGGCGCACTGGCTTGGCAAAATTGTGGCCGAGTTTGATATCAGGCCAGATCTATGGTTCTTCCCCTGTCACTTTGAAGGTGATCCGGTGATGCCTGGTTGTTTGGGTCTTGATGCTTTGTGGCAGCTCACAGGATTTTTCCTCGGCTGGCTGGGCGAACCGGGCCGTGGTCGCGCTTTAGGCGTGGGCGAAGTCAAGTTTAGCGGCATGGTGACACCTAAAGTTAAAAAAGTCACCTATGAAGTGGAAGTGAAACGGCTGATTTTACGCAAACTGAAATTAGCAGTCGCAGACGGGGTGATGAAAGCCGATGGCGAGACTATATATAATGTGACTGACATGAAGGTCGGTCTGTTTGTGCCTACTGCTTAAGGAGAATAGAAGATGCGTCGTGTCGTCGTTACGGGAATGGGCATTGTGTCGAGCATTGGTAACAATGTGCAGGAAGTTACCACGTCTTTGCATGATGCCAAGTCTGGCATTGTGCGGGCTGAGAAATATGCCGAGCTGGGTTTTCGCTGCCAGGTGCATGGCGCGCCAAATTATGATTTGGAAACCGTGGATCGCCGCGTGCGCCGTTTTATGGGCGATGGTGCGGCGTGGAACTATGTGGCCATGCAGCAAGCAATTGCCGATTCTGGCCTCGAAGAAAAAGATCAGAAGAATGATCGCACTGGGATCATCATGGGTTCGGGCGGCCCGTCCACACGCATTGTGGTTCAAGCTGCTGATACCACGCGTGAGAAGGGTCCAAAGCGCGTTGGGCCATTTGCGGTTCCGGCCACCATGTCATCGACCAACTCGGCCACACTGGCCACTCCATTTGGCATTCGCGGGGTGAATTATTCAATCTCGTCGGCTTGCGCTACATCGGCCCATTGCATCGGCAATGCGGCGGAACTCATTCAATGGGGCAAGCAGGATGTAATGTTTGCAGGCGGTGGCGAAGAATTAGACTGGACTCTCTCGGTGATGTTTGATGCCATGGGTGCCATGTCCTCAAAATATAATGACACGCCTGCCAAGGCCTCGCGAGCTTATGATAAAAACCGCGATGGTTTTGTGATTGCCGGTGGTGCTGGCACAGTTGTGCTCGAAGAGTTGGAACACGCCAAAGCGCGTGGAGCAAAAATCTATGCTGAGATCGTAGGTTATGGTGCGACCTCTGACGGCTATGACATGGTTGCGCCATCAGGCGAAGGTGCGATGCGTTGCATGAAAATGGCCATGGAGCGTGTTGGCCAGATTGACTACATCAACCCGCATGGCACATCGACACCAGTCGGCGACCAAAAAGAAATTGAAGCTATTCGCGCTGTATTCGGCGATAAAATTCCACCGATCTCTTCAACAAAATCCCTCACCGGCCATTCACTTGGTGCAACGGGCGTTCAAGAGGCGATCTATTCACTGTTGATGATGAAGAACGGTTTCTTGTGCGAGAGCGCCAATATTGAAGAGCTTGATCCAGAATTTGCCGATGTGCCTATTTTGCGCAGCAGAGTGGACAATGCCAAGGTCGACACAGTGATGTCGAACAGCTTTGGCTTTGGTGGCACCAACGCCACGCTCGTTATGCAACGTTATAATGGATAATTAAAAAAATGACTGCTGGACTGATGCAAGGCAAACGCGGCCTCGTGATGGGCGTTGCCAATGACCACTCTATTGCCTGGGGTATTGCGCAAGCGCTTGCTGCACAAGGGGCGGAATTGGCATTCACTTATCAAGGCGAAGCGTTCGGCAAACGTGTAGAGCCTTTGGCGAAGTCCGTCGGCTCCGACATTCTATTGCCTTGCGATGTCGAAGATATTTCGACCGTTGATGCCGTGTTTGCAGCACTCAAGCAAAAATGGGGCAAGATTGATTTTCTGGTTCATGCCATTGCGTTCTCCGACAAGAATGAGTTGAAGGGAAAATTTGCAGATACTTCACGCGAAAATTTTAACAAGACCATGGTGATTTCGTGTTTCTCGTTTGTTGAGGTTTCGAAACGTGCTGCTGAAATGATGTCCGACGGCGGCTCCATCATCACGCTCACTTACGGTGGCTCCACCCGCGTGATGCCGAATTATAATGTGATGGGCGTTGCCAAGGCGGCGCTTGAATCAGCTGTGCGCTATCTCGCTGGCGATTACGGGCCACAAGGTATTCGCGTAAATGCCATATCTGCTGGCCCCATGCGTACGCTCGCTGGTGCAGGCATTGGCGATGCCAGAGCCATGTTCAACTTCCAAGCCGCCCACGCGCCTTTGCGCCGAACGATTACGCTGGAAGAAGTTGGCGGCGCTGGCTTGTATTTGCTCTCGCCATTGTCGGGTGGTGTGACGGGTGAGATTCATTATGTTGATTCAGGGTATAACATTATCTCGATGCCGAGGCCGGACGCGCTTTAACTACAGCCCCCTCCGTCAACTTCGTTGACACCTCCCCCGAAGAGGGGGAGGATGAAGTGAAGAACGCACACACTATTCTTAATCCTCCCCCCTCGCGGGGAGGTGGCGCGTAGCGTCGGAGGGGGAAGTTTGGACTTACGCAAAATTGCCCGACATCTCCGCAAAAACATGACCCCCCAAAGAAGTGAAGCTCTGGGTCAATCTCAAAGTTTTGAACAAGCTAGAGCATCGGATGCTCAGTTAGACCCATATCCTGCGGCTTTAAAATAGTTGGAGCACTCTTCTGGTGTGAACATGCGGCAGATGTCTCCAATTGCCTTTTCAAGTTCAATGATCGTGCGGGCAGATATTGCCTTGAGGTGTGCCTTGAGTTTTGAGAAGGCCATTTCGATGGGGTTCAGATCCGGACTGTAGGGCGGCAGAAACAACAGCCATGCGCCTGTTGCGTTAATGGCGGCTTCAGCGATCAGACTTTTGTGGGCGGGCAGGTTGTCCATGATGACGACATCTCCGGGCTGCAGTTGGGGGACCAGCATCTGTTCGACCCAGGCCTCGAAGATCAGTCGGTTCATCGGTTCCTTGATTATAAAGGGGGCAATCAGACCGTCGCATTTGAGGCCAGCAATCATGGTCTCGGTCATCCAGTGTCCGAAGGGGTTTTTCATCATCAGCCGTAGTCCAGTTTGGTGGGTGTGGCGTTGCCCATGCGGGTGACCACACGGTTGGAGGCGAGGTTGTCTTTGAGCATAAAGTCTGTGGCCAGGCCTTCGCGCTTCACATCGGGGTGGATATAGGAGGTGAGCGATCCTGCGGGGTTAATGGCGTTGACCAGAACCTCGGCTTCACCACCCAGATAGAAATAGGAACTGCCATTGAAGCGCTTGGCGGCACGCTCGCCGTCGGTGCCGTAGGTCATGGCGGTGGTCAGACCATTCTGGGTGATGGTGAGAGGCTTGTTCTCGCCGTCATAGGCAAAGTTTCTGGGGAGAAGCGGGCCTGCGCCATCGACATCGTAGCTTGTGGTATTGCCATTGGCGTCATAGGTAACGGCAGTGCCGCAAATGCTGGTGGGGGCATGCGGATGGCCAGACGCCACACCCTGGGCCGGATAGACCAGATTGGGATTGGCGGCACAGAGCTTCGAGTTGAACACCATGTTGTCGGCTAAGCGGTTTTTCTTAAAACCGCCTACATCATAGGCGTAAGTTGCATCATCGCCCACGCCGTTCTGATTGTCGGCAGCAATCAGACGGTCAAGCCCGTCATAGCCATACACCCAGGAGCGGCCCACATCCGGCGATGTCACAGCCGTGATCATGCCCTTGGCGTTGCGGGTGTAGGTCTGATCGAGCAGTTTGCTTGCTTAGCTTAAAGTCCTATTAAGTCGGGTGTCACCGAAATCTATTAAGTGAGGTGGCACCGTAACCGCAGATTGGGATTGGCGGCACAGAGCTTGGAGTTGAACACCATGTTGTCGGCTAAGCGGTTTTTCTTAAAACCGCCTACATCATAGGCGTAGGTTGAATCATCGCCCACGCCGTTCTGATTATCGGCACTGATCAGACGGTCCAGCCCGTCATAGCCATAGGTCCAGGAACGGCCCACATCAGGTGATGTGACAGCCGTGATCATGCCCTTGGCATTACTACTAATTGAAGGTTGAGCGCCTTATCTGCTTAGTTTAAAATCCTATTAAGTGGGGTGTCACCGAAATCCCCAGTTGTGATGATCTTCGTAATGGGTGGATGGCTTCTCAGTTGGGACTGATTAAAACAACGGAACCACTTTGGCACATCAGATGCCGTATGCGGGCGCCGTTCACCACATCATCGTAATCCGAGCGGCCTTGCGAAGAGCGGGGCAGGCATCATCCGCCGTGCCGTTATGATTGTCGGCACTGATCAAGCGGTCAAGCCCGTCATAGCCATAGACCCAGGAGCGGCCCGCATCAGGTGATGTGACAGCCGTGATCATGCCCTTGGCATTGCGGCGAATTTCATATCGAGGCGTTTTATTTTCTTAGCTTAAAGTCCTATTAAGTGGGGTGTCACCGTAATTCCTAGCAATTTAAGACAGAAGCTTTGATGATTTAATTGCATAGTCCGCCAGAAGCGAATCATAGTGAGGATTCCATTCCACAATCCCAAATTTTCCTTTTACCGCATCATCTACTATTGCAGGCGATGACACTTTTCTAAAACGCAGTATACTCAATTCATTTTCTGAAGCTAAACGCTGAATACCCATATCCAGCGATTCAATGTATCCTTTTTCATTGAATTGAATTTTGAATGCAGGCCGTGGGAACTTGGCGGTGTTCTTTAATTCGTTCCCTATGATTGGCCAGTGACCGTGCCAGAGCTTTGCATCAAGCGTTAACGTCAGAAACAATGGCGTTCCATTGACAATCTTTTTTGTGTCGGATTCATTTGCGTCAAATCTTTCTTGAAACACTGCGACGTATAGTTCACCCTTGCGATTGCTTATTACAATCCCACCCGCACTGGATAATCTATCCAACGGGACTAGGAACACATCGCCTACTTTTACTTTAACGCCCATCTTCTTTACCTCTGCATTAATAAGGCTCTGCCAGCCCAAAACCTGAACGTCTGAGAGGGCCTACCGGATCTCGCATGTTAGACACAAGGGGGGACTGACTTGCCCGCTGCCCACCAGTAAGACTTTGGACTGCTCGGTGTTCTGCAATTGATAAATCTCTCCCCGGGTTGGCGTTTGTCAAAATTTCAAATTCGAATCTTGAGTTAGGATAGTTACGCGCATGAGCAGTTTGCCGCGCAAGAAAGTGATCCGCGCTTTGGGTCTGACCCACATATGGCGCAAGACGACCAGTTATATCAGTTCGAAGGTATACAATTCCTCTCGGAAGCTCGCCTTCAATGCCGCGCGCAAACAGTCCCCGAAGACCTACCAAGCCTAATCTTATTCCACCACCCGCAGGTATGAGTGTGGCCATGTCAAGTGTCGCGTCATCCGCTCTGCCTGAAGCGTTAAGCTGCCAACGGCCAAGTGCTTGAGCAGCTGCATTGAGTATGATGTCAGATGAATGACCTCTAAATAAGCTTCTGTTCTCTGGGTTGTAAAGGACATCAGAAAAACTATTCCGAAAATGGCCGTGCAGCCTACGAGAGAGTTGAGTGATTTCATTATTCCTAGCTGCTTCTGCTGCTCTTCTCTCCTGTTCTTTTCTGCTTGAAGGCGTACCTGCCACATGCCCATTTGGGTCTGAAAAATTAACCGGATCGTTGCCCGCATAGGCATATCTGTTGGTGCCAACACCTGCTTCCCACGGATCATAGGTGTCGGGTGTCAGGAACCGTCCTCCCAGCGGATCATAATACCGTGCATGGAGATACTGCAGCCCGGTCTCGGGGTCGAAGCGTTCGTTGATGTAGGCTCGTGTCTGGGGCTGGCCGGCCTGGGGCAGTGTAGCTCCGTTGGAGGAGAGCGGCATGCCGTAGGGGCCGTAGTCCATCTTCGTGGTGGCCCCGCCCATGCGGGTGACCACACGGTTGGAGGCGAGGTTGTCTTTGAGCATGAAGTCGGTGGCCAGGCCTTCGCGCTTCACGTCGGGATGAATGTAGGAGGTGAGCAGACCTGTGGTGTAGGAGCTGTTGACCAAAACCTCGCCCTCGCCACCCAGATAGAAATAGGAACTGCCATTGAAGCGCTTGGCAGCACGCTCGCCATCCGTGCCATAGGTCATGGCGGTGGTGAGGCCGTTCTGGGTGATGGTGAGCGGCCGGTTCTCGCCGTCATAGGCAAAGCTTCTGGGGAGCAGAGGGCCTGTGCCGTCGACATCGTAGCTTGTGGTATTGCCATTGGCATCGTAAGTCACAGCTGCGCCACAGATCGAGTTTGGCGCATGCGGATGGCCTGATGCCACACCCTGGGCTGGATAGACCATATTGGGGTTGGCGGCGCAGAGCTTCGAGTTGAACACCATGTTGTCGGCGTCATCATAGGCGTATGTGGCGTCATCGGCCGTGCCGTTCTGATTATCGGCGCTGATCAGACGGTCAAGCCCGTCATAGCCATAGACCCAGGAGCGACCCACATCAGGCGATGTGGTGGCGGTGATCATGCCCTTGGCGTTACGGGTATAGTTCTGGTCAATGAGGGTGGTAGCACCATTGGTCGAGAGTACGCGCGTAAGGAAGCCTCTGGCATCATTGTAGCTGTAGGTGGAGGTCACGCCATTGCCGTAGGTGATGCTCGTGGTCTGGCCGCGGCCATTATAAGCGGTGCTGGCCACAAACATCGCAGGTTCCGAGGCCGAGGCTGGATTGGCATTGGCGATGGATTGCAGTCTGCCTGCAAGGTCGTAAGTGTATTGACCCGTCCAGGTATTGTTGGCCATCAGCTTGCGCTTGATGGAGCCGTCGGGCCAGTACTCATAGCCGAGGGTGCGAACCCCGCCATTGACATTGCGGTTGGTGGTCTGGACCAGCCGGCCCGCCACATCATAGTCATAGTCCAGAAGCTCATTTACAGCAGGCAGCACTGCGCCATTTAACGTCTGGGATGCCACGGTCCTTGCCGCGCGAGTGAGCTTGCCCAAGTTGTAAAATCCCGTTCGTGCCAGATCATAGGTGTTGGTGGTGGTTTCGGTTGCAAGGCCCGGACCTGCCACTGTCTTGGTCAGAACCCGGCCCAGCAGGTCATAGGCGAGAGTGGTGACATTGCTCCTGGCATCGGTCTGGGTGAGCAGGCTGCCTGCAGCATCATAGGTATAGCTCCAGCTGCCCAGATCAGGATCGGTGACTGAAGTGCGATTGCCAAGCCCGTCATAGGCGTAGCCCCAGTAATTATACTTGGCATCCGAGAATGACGTGATGCGCTCCAATGGATCACGTGCATAATTTGTATAAAGCCAATTTGTCCCATCATGTTTGGCCGTGGTTGTCACTTGTCCACGCGCGTCATAGTTGGTCCAGAATTGATGGCCGGTTTCGTCGATAGACATGGTGCTCTGCAGCACCGGGTTTGGTGCAGCGATAAAGTAGTAAGTGATCGTTCGGGTCGTGGCATCGGGATTGGTCTGCTTCACCAGACGGTCAAGCGAGTCGTAAACATAGGTGGTGTAGACCGGGGTTTCTCCGGGCGAGATATAGGGGTTTGACCGATTGGCCACTTGGCCGCGTGTGGTGTAATTGGTCCATGTATAAGTCGTGTGCGAAACATCTATCCCGTTACGGCCAGTGAGGAATTCCCGGCCAAAGCCATCAAGATAATGAAGAGCATAGACCTGTTGCGCCGTCTGCCCGCCTGCGAAATTGGTCACGTCCTGCGTGTATTGCGTATAGGCATTTGGTGCAGCCGTTAAACTGTAAACCCGGTATAGATATTTGCCGCCGGGATAGTTGACCTGCGCCTCGCGGCACAGTGCATCATAGCTGCGCGTGGTCACCTGGCCATTGAGATCGGTCTGGGTCAGAGGCTTGCTGCACACTGCGTCCCAGGTTGCCGTGGTCTTGTAGCGCGCGTCAGTCGGGTTATTGAAATAGGCACTGAAGTATTTGGGCAGTCGCACTTCAACCGGAAACAGACTGGTCGTGGCATCATAAAGCGTATCGGTGCGGTTTCCCACCGGATCAACCAGCGAGATCACATTGCCATAAATGTCAAAGCTTCGGGTACTTTTTGAATAGGCCGTACCCGAAACCCATTTGACAGTTGAGGTTTCCTCGCAGCGTGTAGGTGCAACACTCGAGTTGGCAGAGCTATCGTAGACATGGTTCATCTCATCGAGCTTGGTGGCTCCTGGTGCGTTGATGGCGACAAGACCAGCATAAGTCACTGACCAAGCTGGACATGACACCATATAATCTGTGGTATTGGGCGCAAAACCCACATAAATGACTTTCTCGTCGCCTGTGGTATCCGTCACTCCCAGATCATTGACCTGGACGACATTGCCGTAGAGGTCATAGCCGATGTCCTCATGAATGGCGCGGACGTTGTTGACGTTGGCTGGATCATAGATATTGACCTGGTGGCCCGTCTGTTCACACCGAAACGGCGCTTGCGTGTTGGTGGTAAAGCCGTTCCACTCGCCTTTCAGCACAGCACCGCCCGGCGCATCATAGGTCGCAACCCAGGACACCCGGCCCAGGCAGGCCGCCGATTGCTGATAGGTGGAGGCAACAACCGGACGTTTGGTCTCGCCTGCATTGGCAGGCAAGGTCGCAATGACAGTGCGGAACCCCATGAACTGCCGCTCGGCGTTGTTCCACGTGCCACCGTCATAGGCAAAGTTCGTCGTCGCAACCGTACCTCGGCCATCATCGGTCGTAATGGTATCCACCACCTGCATCACAAACGGCAGCCTGGTGTTCGGAAGACCAGCCGACGAGCGATACGTCACACTCTCCTTGCCACCAAGCGGCACAGTGAAGGTGAGAAGGAGATCGGGGATCGGGCCGGAGTTGACGTACATTGAGCCGTTATAAAAGTCCGCCAAGCCGTCGCCCGTGTAGTCTTGACCACCAGACAGGCCTGAAGCTGGAAATGGCAAATACGCTGTCCCCCGTTGTACACCGCGCGCGACATCGCGGTTGACTTGCGTCGACCAGATATCTCTTGCCACATAAATATCGGCCAAACCATCGCCGTCAAAATCAGCAACACCAACGGTTTTATTCAAATCGGTCCACGGTGAGTCATAAGACCCGGGGAGCGCAAGCTCTGTAAAGCCCGGTCCGGCAAGGTCAAATCCTTTGCCGTTAGAAAGCAAACGCCTGTTGCCGTAAACCGTATTGCTCACACGGTAAGTCCAAAGGATATCGGTTTTGCCATCACCGTTGGCATCGGCCAATATCCAACTTGAATATAAAAAATTGCAACCAGCGCACGGAAAACTCTGTGAGGGCTGGGCCACAAAATTAGTGCCAGTTGAGAAATAAATCGTCCCCGTCCAATTGCCGTTGGCAAGCCATTGCTCCAGCAAGTCCATCTTGCCATCGCCGTTGAAATCGCCCGGCTCAACGCGGTGGCCGAGGTCAAAAGTTTGAGGAAAGGCGGGATGATTCCAAGTTTGTGTACTGAATCCAGATCCGTTACTAAGAAAAACAACATTAGCCGTCTTGGAAACTAAGTCGTCTTTTCCATCTCCGTTTATATCGGCGACAAATGCTATTGAATTCGCAGATGTAGTGTAGATTGGCGATGATGATGTGCCATTTAACTTATACACTTTGTTCGAGCACATGTACTCGTCAATCCCATCACCGTCAAAGTCACCTACAAATGTAAAAATTGGTTGTAAGGAAGCACCACTGATAATCGTGCCCATACGATAAGTGGCCGTATCACAGGTCATAAAGCTAGTACCCAACGTGAAAGTGGGGCCACCGGTCGCGTAAGCGAGGTAACCACCCGACGACGCATAACCCTCGCAGCAGTTCTGACTGGTATTAGTGTGCCAATAAATCATTTGATTTGGTTTAAACAAATCACCGCGCCGTCCATCGCCATTAAAGTCCCCACTTGCAACTGGAGCTGTAGAAGCATATCCGAACTGATCTCTAGTTGAGGGAAGATTAGTGTTCCACGTTTGACTATTAAACGCAGGTCCGGCGGCCCCCCCATTCAAATCCGAGTATGTCATCTTGAACGGCGGCAGGGCTGTGCCCCCTGAAATCACGCTGGTTGATGTATTGATGGTATAGTCACGACCATATTCTTGAACTTGTGTGAGGCGTGAGGCGCCCGTTGACGGGCTTTGCTCATAGCTCAGCGCATAGGCTTTAAGCGGTTGGCCGCCATGGCTGATGCCAATGCTACGCAGACGCAGGCTGATGGTGCGAACATCCTTGCCTGTGGCAAAGCTGACGGGATCAGGCCTGCCATCATAATAGAAGATGGTGGCCGAGTGATAGCTGGCGGCACCCTGGTTGTAATATCCAATCCAGGACAAGACCGGCTCGCTGGTGACGACATTGGGATCCTTCCACCAGTTATAATCGACATGATTGCCGCGCCGGTCGGTGACGGATCTGAGATACCAGCGAAACGCAGTGGCCGAGGTGGCTCCGGCTTCAAGCGATGTATAGAGCGATTGCGTGCCATCCTTGGCGGTGATGATCCAGGTATTGGCGGTAGCATCCTGGCGGATGCGCTGGTAGTTCTCGACGCGTGTCACATAAGCGGTCTGTCCACCTGCTGTTGGTGTTGCACAGGACGGGCTGCCGCTGGGGGTCTGGATCTGCGCGCACGGAATCAGCTCTTCGCCATCAATGGCAAAACTGTCTGGTGCAAAGCCTGCAGCACCATAAGCTGGCACACCGTGACCTGAAGCCATTTTATCGGTGCCAGCTGCAGGGATTGGCGTGCCTGACATCCGCTCGATGGCCGAGAGACCGTCAATCTGCCAGCCGAGGCCCAGCATGCCACCTGAGCTGGAGATGTTCCTCACCCCGCGGGCACTGTCATAGCTCAGGGATAAACGGGGCTCGAGACCTCTGAAGCCTGGGACTTCAATGGGGATAGCCTTGCGGTAGCTGCCATTCCACGCCGTGAGTGGCGGCTGGGCCTTGTTGTTGGCTGGGGGTGTTTCCTGCGCAAAAGCGCTTGAAAGCGATAAAGTGATCGACAACCAGGTGGCAAGCACCACCCATACACAATAGGCCAAAGACAGACGCTTCGTCATGACTTGTATCTCCCACCCAGCAATGGGAGCCATGTCTTGCCGATCTGCAATAATCTGCAAGGGGGCGATTATTATTTTCCTAAACTTATCCACAGGAGATTGCAGTGGACTTGCCAGCCTATCGCAAAGGTTTATCGTTCTCAAATCCAACCAAGGAGCATCACATGCCCAGACCCCTGATTGCTGTTATGTGTATGATCGCCAGTCTGGCTGCCCTCACCCCTGCTGCCGAGGCCACCGCCCTCAAGCTGAAGATCATCAACAAATCCGCCGAAGCCCTCGCTAGCTTTACCGTCACCCTGCGCGGGGCCTCTGCTGCAGCCTCGCCCAATCGACTTCCCTCCGCACTGGCAGCAGGTGCCGCAACAACACCGCCCCTCAGCTTTGATCCCGGCGGCACAGCCTGCGTCTTTGATCTCACCTTCACCACAGCATCCGGCAAAATCACCAACCAACCCGACACCGATCTTTGTCAGACTGATGGTATTGTGTTTCAGTGAGGGTGCTCAATACGCCATTGTAACATTCTGTGATGCCTGCTCCATCACGTCGTTTTTACTAAATTTGAATCCGGCCCCGCTAAAAATGGGAGGATTACCCAGTCATTTCGTATCCAAACTGTTACCCAACTCTTCACAATAATGTATTACCACGATCTCAGAAAAGACGTCAAAAGCTTAAATATTTTTGAATTTTGGAATTGTTAAATTAATGCAAGACCGAAGTTTAACTATCTCCAACACATCCGGTTTTGCGCTCATCGCCGTCATTTGGCTTGCAGGCATGATTGCGGCACTGGCGACGGGTTTTGCAGTGAAAGTGAAACTTGATACGATCCTCGCACGTAACCTGATGCAGCTCACAGAAGCACAGTATATTGCCGATGGTTTGACACGATTGACGGCTTGGAGGCTGGCACGCGATGCCGCCGTGAATGTAGATGGAACAGCGTTCACGTGCAGATACCGCAGTGGTGTTTTGGCGCGCGTAAGTGTTCAGGACCAATCAGGGTTGATTGACCTCAACAGCATGCCGGGGGAATTCTTTGCTGAATTTTTCAAGCGGTTAGGAGCGCCCGAGGGCGATGCCGCAAAGCTTGCTAAAGCGTTGGAAGATTTCCGTGATAGTGATGACAAAGCTGAAGATGGATTGCCGGAGCCAGCAGTTTATCCCAAGTATAATTTCGGCCCAAAAAATGCACCATTCCAAGCCATTGAAGAAATTGACCAGCTTCCTGGCATGACTGATGCGCTGTATCGTTCCAGCCTTCCCTATCTCACGGTGTTTTCTAATCAAGCGGGCATCGCACCGGAGTCCGCTCCGGCATTTCTGCGCTCGCTATTTGCTGAAACCAGCCGCGGTGAATTTAAAAATGCGCTCAAAAACTTTAACATGCCAGCACTGCGCAAGGCCTTTGCTATAACGGTTGATGTGAAAATGGAAGATGGAGCAGCTTTTGAGCGGCGCGCTATCTCAGTGTCGCTGCAACAACCGGACAGGCCATTTGTTTTTTTGGAATGGCAGCAGGGCCTCAGTGCATCGCAGGATTATCAGAGTCCAACCATTGCTTGCTTTTGAATCTTAGAAAGACCTGAACCAATCGCGTCAGAGCAACCCGAGTTTCGGGCAGGCCAACGAAAGCGAAATTCTTTTTGTTAATCCATACAGAATAGTTGCCTTGCCACAAGCCGATATTTTTGCTTTCCTCTACTTGGGCGACCCGTGAACTTCTTTTCTGACAACATAACTTTAACGTTTTGGAGAAAATCACATGTTCAAGCTGACCAATCGCCAATCGTCCCATATGCGCAACCTTTCTCTCGCTGGCGTTGCTTTTGCAACTCTCTTGATGGGCCTTCCTGCAAGCGCGGAAACATCAATTTCTGGGCCTGGCCCATTTGGCAAATGCACCGCAGATAACGTCGCTGGACAAGAAGGTATAAACTTTCCTGGTGCGGAAGTTGAACCTTGGCTCGCTGTCGATCCAGACCGTCAATACCGGCTGTTAGCTGGTTGGCAGCAAGATCGGTGGTCCAATGGCGGATCGCGCGGGCTTGTCGCAGCATCCTCCAGCGATGGCGGTGTCACTTGGGTAAAATCAGTGCCGCAGGGCACAACCCTTTGCGCTGGAGGCCCATTTCAGCGCGCAAGTGACCCTTGGACGACAATTGGCAAAGGCGGCACTGCTTACTTCATGACCTTAGCATTTCAGAATGATGTGACATGCCCCGATGGCACAATAGCCGGTGGCGACAATGCCATGATTGTGCACCGCTCAAATGATGGCGGCATCACCTGGGGTAAACCCATAAATCTCGTGCTCGACAATGACGGGCAGAAATTCAACGATAAGAATGCGATGCTGGCTGACCCATATGACAGCCGCTTTGTTTATGGCGTTTGGGATAAGTTGATCTCATTCCAACAAGTTAAAACCTGCGCGCCACTTGTGACAGCAAGTGCCTCAGCAAAACTTGTTTTGGCCAGCACTGCTCCTGCTAACGCATCATCCAGCCTTGCCAGCAATGAAGACCATGACGGTGTTGAAGAAGCGCGCAAGCACATGAGGATGCTCCGCAAGTCTGGCAAGCAACTGGGCAAATCAGGTGCTGGAGAACGCGATGAATCAGGCCAAGCTTCAGGCGCATTGTTACCTGATCCCCCATCACCACAACCGACAGCCAATGCCGGGAACTCACAGTTTGGCTTTACTGGCCCCACTTACTTCGCGCGTTCAGTTGATGGCGGAAAAACCTGGCGATCAGAACGCCTGACATTCGATCCCGGTCCTGATGCGCAGACCATCAACAACTTGATAGAAGTAACGCCGCGCGGCGATGTCTATAATTTCTTCACCCATATTCTGGCCGACGGTTCAGTTAAGCTTGGCTATCTAGCGTCCAAAGATAAGGGCCGTACATTTGCTCCGGTTGCTTATGCTGCAGATATGAATGTGACCTTGCTCGGTACCATTCTCCCCAACGGCGACCCAAATGTTGGTGAAGGCCGTGTGCGTGACGCCAATGTCCTGTTTGACAGCGCCGTCGATCCGGACAAGGGCAATCTTTACCTCGTCTGGCAGGATGGTCGTGAAGCAGACATCGACCGGGTGGCCTTCGCAATGTCGAAGGACAAAGGCCGCAGCTGGTCTGCCCCGGTTATCATCAATCTCACACCACAAAGTGCCAATCCCTTGCGTAACCAAGCCTTCATTCCGTCAGTTGAAGTTGGTAAAAACGGCCAAGTCTTCGTATCCTACTATGATTTCCGAAATGACACCGATGCCCCTGGCCTTGAACTGGCTGATCGCTGGAGCATTTCCTGCAGTCCCAAGAAATCTGATTGCACCCAAAAGGCGGCCTGGGGAAATGAACAACGACTATCAACAAAATCGTTCAATTTTGCCGATGCACCGGTGGCGCGCGGCCATTTCTTGGGAGATTATCAGGGCTATGCCCGGGCTGGAAATGAGATTTTGTCGGTTTTCGGCAAGGCGATTGCCAGCAACGTGACAGACATGTTCCTGGCGCGGCAGCGTGTAGATTCTGACGATTGAGACAGAGCAAGTAAACGCCACAGGAAGGCGTTTGCCTATTGCAGAATCCGCACCAACTCGTTGCCCGGCGTTGGCTCACCACGACGTACCCGCGGTGCCTGTATTCTCAGCTGTTGCTGAAATTCTTGGGTGATACGGTGGGCTTCCGTCATGTCGCGGATGACACGTGGACGGATGAAGATGATAAGTTCAGTTCGTCCAATATTGTTGGTTTTTTGCCGGAAGGCATTTCCGAGGAGTGGTATGTCGCCCAGAACCGGAACTTTGGTCTTACCAGTCAACTCGCGTTCTTGGATAAGACCGCCTAACGCCAAAGCTTGACCGTCAGTGACAACGACCGAAGTTTTTATTTTGCGTTGACGTATCGTAGGTGAATCGATGCCAGACGTCGTCGTAGCCACAACACTCGAAACTTCTTGGCCAATATCGAGGATAACTCGACCGGCATCATTTACGCGTGGAGTGACTGTCAGAATAACGCCTGTATCTTTGAGCTCAACATTATTCACAATCGGCGAACTGCCGCCCACTGTGGATTGGGCACGCTGGGTTATAATCGGAACTTGGTCGCCCACTTGCAATGTAGCAGTTTTATTGTCGAGCACAACAAGCGAAGGCGACGATAATACGCGGACGTCGGTTACGCTTGAAAGTGCTTTCAGTGTGAAGGCAATATCATTCGCGCGTAGAAAATATGAGAATCCCGCAAATGCGGCAGATTCAGCTGAGGTCGGAATACCCTGAAACGTTGCTTGGCTATCTTGACCGCCGAGAAGCCATTTAACTCCAAACTTGAGTTCGTCGTCCAACGTCACTTCGGCAATGACAGCTTCTAGCAGCACTTGGTTCGGCTGGTTGTCAACTTGCTGAAGAACCGACAATATCCTCTTGTATTCCTTGTCAGTGGCAAAAATCAGCAACGAGTTATTGGAGTCGTCTGCAACCACGCGCACATCACGCCCTGTAATGGTCACTGGTGCCGACGTCGCCGCGGGTGAATTTGTTTCTGGGGTTGAACCAAGACCCGTTAGCGGCGTTTCGGGGCCATTGACCACGTCGGTTGAATTACCTGCAGCCCCCTGGCTTAAAGTGACTTGTGGTTCGAGGCGTGGAGCGACTTCCGCATTTGAAGTTTGTTGATTGCCGCCACTGCTCAATACTGATTGCAGCACCTTCGCGAGTTCTGCAGCAGTTCGGTTTTGCACACGGTAAACGTGGAGTGTCTGCTCGTGGCTGGCCGCTAGCCGATCCAGCCGCTTTATCCAGTTTTCAGCTTCGCGCAAATATTTAGGTTTTGAGGTAATCACCAAAACAGACTTCAACTGCATGTTAGGGATAAACCGCACAAGATTGCGCAATGGGCCCTCTTTCGTCTGATACAATTCTTGTAGATTACTGACGATCGTGCCGGGGTCAGCTGAGCTTACGGGCACCAGCGAAAAGCTCATGCCTCTCATCCAGTCGACATCAAACACTGCGATGGTTTCTTTAATCGCTGCAATTTCAGATGCCGTGCCTGAGAGGATAAGGACATTGCGCGTATCATCAGCGCGCACCAGCATGCCAGCGGGAATCAGCGGTTCGATCACACCGCGTATTTCTGCAGCTGAAACATAATTGAGGCTAACCACTTCAGGCCTGATTCCCGGAGCATCGTTGTCATTACCGGAAATAACCGGAGTGACTGATTTGCCTGCATCAGACAGGGGCACTACGCGGTATCCAGAATTTGACGTAACCAAGCCGGCATCTACTCCGCGCAAAGTGCCTTGGAACAACTCTAGTAATTCAGTGGCATTGACCGGCGTACTGGTCTGCAATGTAACATTACCCTGCACACGTGGATCAACGCTATAATTCAACTCCAACACATCACCCAAAACAGATTTGGCGGCAATCGGAACTGAAACATCAACCAAATTTAGTCTGATACCCTTTTTAGCTAATACGGACCGAGAAAGAGGTTCGACGCCAGTGTCACCGGGCGATGCCCCAACAAAACGACCAGTGCCCGTTTTTGAAAGGCCAGCAGGCTGTTGGCCATCGGCTCGATCAATGAAGTTTTCAAGGCGCTGCTTTTTAGATAGTTGTTGGTTGGACGGCAGTGTGCTCAACTTGCTTTCAAGCAGATTCGAACCGTCAAGCTGAGAAGTGCAAGCCAGAAGGGAAAGCATGAGTGTGGCCAACAATATATTTTTTACTGTAGCTTGCACAAACACTATGGCCCCTAACCAATACCGCACGCCAGAGACGATACGTGTTGGATTGTCGAACAGTCAACCGGATTCTAATTTCAAAAGACTACCGACATAGAAAGATTTCAGTTGTGTGACAACTGAACTTGAGCGTAGCCTAATTCGAGGGTTGTGGTGGCGGAATTGCTTGAGCCGCTGGTGCGGTTGCTTGTTTTTTTGCCGAGTCTTGCTCGGGTTTTTCAACATATTGTTGCAGAACAACTTCACGCCCTTCTCCCGTTAAGACAATTGAATTCCGGTCTATGCGAGCCATCGTCCAACCCATAATTTCGCTTTTTTTTGTCAGCCAAGTACCATCCGGCGCTTCAGGAGTAACGACGAAAGCCGATACTATACCATCTGATTGCATGATGCCTTTCAGCTCGAACTGATTTGGATCGACCAACGGGACAGGTTGAGCTGCTGCCACTGGGACAAGTTCAGGTTCAGGCACTGGTTGTGGTTCAGGAGCGACAACAACAAGCTGAGGCGGCGGCTCTGCTACGATTGGCGCCGGTGGTACAAAAGGCCGACGTGATGGCGCGAAAATGGGCCGCGCCGAAAGCTCCGCGGAACTTTGGGCTGAGTTTTCAGTGCTGGTCGAATTGGCATTTGGAGCAAAATCCGGTTGCCATGCCAAAATCGACCTGGCTTCGGGTACGACCATCGGTACGCTCCCAAAATGGAAAATGCTGACAGAAGCAATCATGCATACCGCAAAAGCAATCAGAGAAAACAATTTCAGAACATTCGTATTCATTGCTTTGGCAAACTCTCTGGATCAACGGGCGCTATTCCCCAGACATCCATGCTGACAAAATGCGGCGGCTCAACTGCCATATTTGCGCCAACCGAATAGCCGCTGCGGAATTGAACGTTATCGAGAAATAGCCACGGCCGGGCTTGCTGAACTTGCTCAATAACCGATACCACGCCATCTTGGTTTCCAGACATTTCAATATGGACACCCAATCTCGCGAAACCATCTTCTTGAACATCAAATTTAAGATCGCCCGCTTGCAAAATATCGACAGTCTTCTGCGCAGCAAGTTCTCGGATTTTGGACTGTAAATTTGCAGTCAGAACCGCAGGTGTGCCCTCTCCCAATGCATAAAGCTTGATCCACTCATCAGAATGGGATGTTTTGAGGCTATCAACTTTGAAGGATGCCACTGCCCGTGCGTGGTCATACCGATCAATCAGAGCAGCCAATTCGGTGTTGCGGTTCTGCCATTGCGCCCATAGAAAACTGCCACCAAAAGCCGCCAAGCCAAATGGCACAGCTAACAGCAACACAGCAATAAGTTTTGAAAGCAATGTTCCACGCCACACTATTGCAGGCCCTCAAATTCCATCGCGATTGCATAATGCGAACGCTCGGCACCCGGATTTTTGGTGACGGGCGCGGTAAATCTAACATTTTTAAAATATTGAGATGCTTCGAGTAACTTTAACAGGCCCTCAGCATCGGCAGCTTCTCCATCAAGATTAAAAGTTTTGCCGTTCAAGGCAAAAGTCGAAATCCAAGCAGTATCTGGCAAAGTTTGGGCGAGATTATTCCAAGCTGAGACGAGATTGGGAGCATCCTTGCGTAAACTGATAAGTTTGGCAATGCGTGCGTCTTCTTTCTGCGCAGTCTCAATTGATTGACGAACCTGCACAGCTTTGGAACGCATCTGGTCACTCACGGCCGCAACCGTCGTCATATTGCTACTTTGCCAATTAAAGGCCAACCAGATGAATGTTGCCGACAAGACAAGCGCAAGGGCAAAAAGTGCTGTCGTTATTTTCTTCCACTGCCTGTTTGCGCTTGCGCCCAAAGTTTTGCCTTGCGCATCCATGACGATAGGCAACGCAGCACCCATCCCATCACGAAAGCATATGGCCGCAGTCTTCACGCCGGCTTGGCGGAGGGTGCCAATAATTTCTTCTGCTCTGGAACGTTTAACGGCCACTTGTAGAACTGTAGCCTGGCTGTTTTTATTTAAACCTGTTTGATGCCAGCTGGTGAAGATATTTGATTCGGAAAGCGGAAGAACTTGCTGAAGTTCAAGATCAAGAATTTGTCGTGCACGAGATAAAGCCTGCACCGGAAGTATGCTGGTGCGCGCAAAAAATTCGCCACTGCCAAATGTCACAATAACTTGGCGCAGACGCTTTGCCCGCAAAAGAATTTCAGAAAAATTGGCCTCGGTCGTAAGCAATACAGGGGTATGCAACGCCGCCGATAATTTCTGATTTTCGTAATAAGATACCTCGCCGTTGTTAATGACAATCTCGCGACGAGTTCGACGGTTTGCAAGTTTTCTTTGATCAGAAGACGGCGCGAGTGATTTTATTTCACTGCGCCACCAGTGCCACAATTGAACAGGAAATTTTGTAATTGTTGCGCCAGCCATGATGCTTTTTAGCTACCTTTCATGTAGAGTATTGGATAGGATGATGGTCAAAAGCAAGAGGGAAGAAGAGCTTGTATCAACCTGTCGCAGAGCCCCACAGTGCAAATGTCGGCGGTGGATTTTTAGACCACCTGCAGCAAGTGGGCGTGATCGATTCCACGAGTGCATCACGTGTGCGCGCGGTGTTGTCAACATCGCGACAAACGCTCGATGTTGTGTTGCTTGAACTGGGCTTGGTGCCCGAGGCAAGGCTAGCTGACGAACAAGCGGCCTATCTTGGTTATGAGCGCGCACTGCCAACGGATTTTCCTGATGAATTGCCTGCGGAAGCCAATGCACCTCTTTCATATTATCAGTCTGCGGGTCTATTGCCTGTCAGCTTCAGCCAACATTCGGTGATTGTATTAACATCGCGACCCTTTGAACAAGATGCGATACGTGGATTATCTTATGCGCTAGGTCGCGATCCCACAGTAAAAGTCGCGGCGTTCACTGAACTCCACCAACACATGCAAAAACTCGCGGCATCAGATAGATCTGACGATTCTGCCGAGGATGATGAAACTGCCGAGGATGACGATATCGAACGGTTGCGTGATTTCGCGCGTGAAGCACCGATCGTTAAGCTCCTCAACCGCATCATCGCAACAGGCATCGAAAAACAGGCATCAGATATTCATCTGGAGCCCTTAGAGGATTGTGTACAAGTGCGCTACCGCATTGATGGTGCGCTTGAGGTTGCCGAGAGGCTGCCAAAAAATGCGCAGCAGGGCCTGACCTCTCGTGTAAAAATTTTGGCGAAGCTAAACATTGCTGAACACCGTCTTCCGCAAGATGGGAGATTGCGTCTCGCGGTGCGTGGCAATGAAATGGAATTTCGCGTTTCAACCACGCCGGTTGTATTTGGAGAGTCGGTTGCTTTGCGCGTTCTTGATCGGCAGAGCCTACCTCTGCAATTTAAAGACCTTGGTTTTACAGAAAAGGACGCCGCCAAACTCAACACCCTAACACAACAAACAAATGGCATTGTATTGGTGACGGGGCCGACTGGAAGCGGCAAAACTACAACTCTTTATGCAGCCCTCAACGGACTTAATACTCCCGATAAGAAGTTGTTTTCTGTTGAAGATCCCGTTGAATATAACTTGCGCGGCATCAACCAAATTAATGTGAAGCCACAGATCGGGCTGGATTTTGCGGCGGTGTTGCGTTCAGTGCTGCGCCAAGATCCAGATATCGTGATGATCGGCGAAATCCGTGATTTGGAAACAGCGCGCATCGCCATCCAAGCCTCGCTCACGGGTCATTTGGTGCTCTCAACTTTGCACACCAATTCTGCAGCAGCATCCATCACCAGGTTACTTGATATGGGGTTGGAAGAATATTTGTTGGCCTCTTGTTTGCGTGGCATCGTCGCTCAGCGCTTGTTGCGCACCCTTTGCAAAAGCTGCAAAACGCCACTGCCGCCTCATAGTGAAATTCTGAGGCGCATGAACCTGCCAAGATCGGCAAAAGTGTGCCAAGCCAAAGGCTGTGACCAGTGCCGAGGAACTGGCTACCGGGGGCGCACAGTCGTTTCTGAGATTCTCGAAATCGGCCAAGCCGAACAAGATGCTATCGCAAAGCGGCTGCCCGAAAGCCAAATCCAAGCATTAGCTGAGAAGGCTGGGATGAGTTCCCTTTTCAAAAGTGCATTGCAACTGGTCGCGAAGGGAGAGACGTCACTCGAAGAGGTATTTCGTGTGATTCAATCGCCACTCGAGGCAGATGACACATTATGAAGCTTGCTTACCGCGCCTATGATGCTAATGGCCAGATTGTTGCAGGCGAGTATGAAGGCCGCAGCGTTGCCGATATCATTGCACGGCTAAGGCAAGCGGGATTAGTACCGTTTGAAACCAGCGAGAATCTCGACAACACTAAAGGCCACTGGCTTAATCGCGACATTGGTAGAATTGGTTTAAGCTTACAGGAACGTGCGCGGTTTTCGCGTGTGCTTGCTGCTTTATTGGCCGCTGGTGTTCCGCTCGATCGTTCACTTCGGTTAATGTCCGATAAAAGTCATGGGCGCCATATAGCGCAAGTTTCAGCTTCCGCCTCGGATGCGGTATCAGGCGGACAGGCCTTATCAAAAGTGCTTGCCAGCCCCATCGCTGGTTTTGAGCCACATGAGATAGGCTTAATTCAATCAGCAGAACGCTCCGGCGCCTTTCCACCCATCTTGCAAGATTTAGCTAATTCGCTCGACCGGAAAGTCGAATTGCGTGGTAAAATCATATCGGCAATGGTCTATCCATTGGTGTTGCTGATGATGTCCGGCATGTCGCTTACTGTCATCCTGACCGTGCTCATTCCAAACTTAATGCCGCTCCTCACTCAAACCGATAAGGAGCTGCCCATCATGCTGACAGTTTTGATCGGTGCAACAGACTTTGCCAAACATAATACGGAGCTCTTGATCGCCGCCGGCATCATCGCTTTTACGTTAGCATTCTTTGCATTCAGGTCCGAGTCTGTTCGTGAAGCTTGGCGTGGTTTGCTTTTGCGAATGCGCCTGTTTCGCAATCTCGAATCTGCACGTGCTTTCCAAACTTTGGGCACGCTTTTGCGCAATGGCGTGCCATTACAAGCATCATTGTTAGCTTCGGCCAAAACTGTGAAATCCAACAGAGTAGCGCATGAAATCGAAACCGCAACCGAAGAAGTGGTTGGCGGTGCCAAATTGGCGCACGCCATGCGCAATGTAAGTGTTGTAGATTCACAAGCGCGCCAACTGATTGCCGCGGGTGAGGAAACCAATCAGCTCAGCGACCTTCTGCTCTATCTTGCCAATTCTCTTGAACAACAATCAACACGCAGCATTGAGCAACTCATGACGTTGCTCACGCCGCTGATGACAGTTGGGCTTGGCGTATTGATCGGCGGTCTGATCCTCAGCGTCATGCGCGTGATCTTGAGCGTGAATGAGTTGGCACTATGAACCAATCAACGAGAAATTTAACGTCGGGATTTACCCTTATGGAGATGCTGGTTGTCCTTGCGATCATTGCTTTGACGGCCGCCGTTGCGTTGCCATCCATCAACCCCAAGAAACGCGAAATTGACTTAACAGCAACATCAATTGAAAATCTACTCACCGAAGCAAGACTCAACGCCATTTCTAAACACATTGTTGCGAATGTAACTTTTGATGCCACCAGTAAATCGTTTCTGGGCTTCGATCGGGCTCACGCTGTGCAACTTGGTCCTGATTTCTCCGCAAAAATCGTGACTGGAAAGCGTGAAGACGCTATGCCACGGTTTTCTTTCTTGCCAGACGGAACTTCAAGCGGTGGCGAAATTTCTTTGCAGCAGGGAAAAGACATAAGGCAAATTCAAATCTCTTGGTTGAGCGGAAAAATTTCGCTGAGAGATCCAGCCAAGTGAAGGAAGAAGGCTTTAGTCTCATTGAAGTTTTGGTCGCATTTGCGATCCTCTCAATAGTGATCATAACAGGCCTCAGAATTTTGGGCGATGCCACGCGCCGCGTAAAGCAAATCGAAGATCGGACAACCGAACTTGCTGCAGCAAAAGCTGCAATGGATTTAACCGAAAGCCCCAACTTGGTCATAACGCAAATCCCGCGCGAGGCTGTGAATTGGACAGACTATGCGCCCGTTCTGCGTCAAGTGAAACGCGCAGACCAAACCGTGCTCGAAACGATTGTGATAGAACGGCGCAAAAAATGAAACGCGGAATTGAAGCATTCACGCTTGTTGAAATGTTGGTTGCAATGGCGCTGCTCAGCCTGATGGCAGCTTATGCATTTATGGCAATTTCCGGGATGTCGCGCGCTAAAACCATCGAAGCACAAATGGCCATGCGTGGTGATGCGGTGGCAGTGGAACGTCATTTGCGCCAAACCATAGGCGACATGCGCAATGTTTTTCGAAATGACGAAGCGGGAGCAAGCGAACTTGCATTTGTTGGCCAAGCAAACAGTCTAGAGTTCGTAGCGCCACTTAATGATCGTATCGCGCAAGGCGGCCTTTATGCGTTGCGCTATGGCCCAAGCAAAGACGGCTTGTTGCTCAGTTTTGAGGTGTTCCGGCCGAACAACAAGATTATTGAATACAGATCGAATGAACTTCTGCTGAGGGATGTGACTGGGGTCACCTTCCGATATTTCGGAGATTCCCAAGACGGAAAGCCTGCAGTATGGCATAGCACATGGACAAACATTCCAGCTTTACCTTCACTTATCGAAGTGTCGGTCAAGCGCGGCGACAGCAAGCCTATCGTTTTCTTGGCGCGTCACGCAGGTTAATCACCAGTTCACCAGTTTACCAAATCCTTATCCTCGCCGTCACCGCCCTCTTTGCCATCACGGCCATAAGAGAGAATGTCATAAGCGCCGTGCTTGCCTGGTAACGCATATTGAAAAGGCTTGCCCCAAGGATCAACCAAGCCTTCCTTTTTTTTCAGATATGGCCCCCGCCAGTTTTTCACATTGGCTGGCGCTTCCACCAGTGCAGCAATGCCAACGTCGTTAGGTGGATAAGTGCCGACATCAAGATAATAGAGCTCTACAGCGCTTTCGATGTTCTTGAGTTGCGCACTTGCCGCATCGCCGCGCGCAGCACCAAGATAACGCACAACGGCAGGCGCCACGAGCGCCGCGAGAAGTGCAATAATGCCTAAAACCACGAGAAGCTCGAGCAATGTGAAGCCTTCGTCCGAGCGGGTTTGTTGTTTCTTTTCCATAATCACACCCTACAACATTTCATTCAATTTGAAAATCCAAGTCAGAAAAAGTCCAACGGCAAGATGGGGCCCAAAAGCAAGCCGAGTTTGCCTCGTAAAGTTTTTTTGCACGAGTTGAAGAGCCAATGCAAATGCCAAACCTGAAAGAGATGCGATCAAAACGACCCAAGGCAGTCCTGAAGCACCGCTCCAAAGTCCCGCTGCGCCTAAAAACTTCACATCGCCCAGACCAAGACCAACCACGCCACGCCACGCTTCGAAAGCTAATCGTAAGCCAAGCGGTGCAATAACACCCAAAATCATTCCGAGCACAGCATCGTCCGGTGTTACTGCATTTATAATCAGAAGCGCAGCAATACCACTTACCGCAAGCACAACATTGAAAACATCAGGGATGGTTTGAGTACGAAAGTCAAACAAAGCAACGGCCGCCAAAATACCAAACAATACTAAAGTGAAAACAACCTGCATGCTCATCAAGCGTCTATATCTGGTGGCCACTATATTGAAAATACCCAAACACAAAACAGCGACCACAGGGGATTTCCTGTGGCCGCCCAACTGTCCAAAATCACCAATGATCTTAGAGACCGTCTCCATCTGCATCCTTGATGGCTTCAGGTGTATATAGACCCTTACGTTCTTTAAAATATTCGGGCCAACGTACTTTGTTCTCACCTGGATAAGGCCGCTTGAAGCTGGTTGTTTCATACCAAATCATATGGTTGAGCGTATCGGCATCAACTGAGTCTGGCTTGTTTGCCTTACCTTTGAACATTTCCTTCTTCATCTCAGCCCAAGCGGCTTGCAGCTGAAGCACTTCAGCATCGGCAGCGGGAGCCCCAGCTGCAGAAGATTTTGCAAGAGAAACCGGAGTGACCACGCCTTCATCCAATGGGATTTGGCTTGGCACATGGTCGAAAGGCTTGAAGTTTGAACGCGGTGCCCTTTCCTCCACAAAAGTCGTCCGCATTGGTGATGCAGTCAGGTCATAATGGTTCATAGGCGGAAGGCCGAGAATTTGCTCAATCGTCCGGGTCATATTGATTTGGGTGTAGTAGGTGTGGTCAGCTTTTGCTGCGCCTTGCACAGCATACGGGCTGACAACATAACCGGGACTACGGTGACCATCAACGTGATCAACGCCATCTTGCGGGTCGTCCTCTTCGATGAAGATTGCCGACTTATCCCACACTTTGCTATGGCTGATAATGTCGATCATCCGCCCAACTGCCAAATCATTGTCTGCGACTTGTGCCCGCGCTGATGGTGGGCCACCTGTATGATCATCTGTGATCCAGAGTATACTGAGAGCAGGAACAGTTCCGGCCTTGAGATCTTTTTCGAAATCTTGCTTCCACCAATCAACACGCCATTGATCAGGGATGGCCAAGTCATACATGGGGAAGTTCTTGACCAAGAGTTGCGATACGATCGGATTTGCTGATGCAACTTCCGCCGCGTTCTCATACTTCAACTTTGCCTGCGCCCCTGTCTCGAACAACAATGCATCATTGTAGTAGTCAGACCAAGATGGATGTCCAAGTGTTGTCTTGAAGTATTCGTTTTCAGCATATTCGCCGTAGATTTTGACGCGCAGTCCTTTTTCTACTGCTTTTTGGAAAATGAACCCGTTTTGGTGATAAGCCATACCATCGCCAGCGTTGCCGCCTGGATAGCTACGTACCCAATCGGGTGACTCAATGTCATCTGCATAAGGCGCTATTGCTTCAACAATCCACTGATGCCCATCGGCCGATTGACGGCTTGGATCATAAAAATTGTCCAACAATGGAAAGCGCTCAGAAACTTTGTGCATGTTAGGGGTCACTTTGCGACCTAACACTGCAAGCGAAGCATCGCCATTACCACGTGGATCGTCCCCATGGATTTGATCATAGGTACGATTTTCGCGGATGATCAGAAAGACGTGCTTGATGAGAGATGGACTTCCAATTTTTTCTGGAACTGGCACTGGATCTTCATGGGGATCGCCACCACTCGCTGACTCAATATTCTCTTTAAGGTCCCAGTGATTGTATTTATAAACTTGTTTGGTCATGGTTCCGAGTGTGGATCGATCCGGTAGCTTGACAATACTGACAGTGCCGTTGTCTTGACGCGAATTCAGACCCTTCACGCCATAATTTGTTACAGCAGGAAAGCGCGTTCCAATACCTTTATCATTGGCAACGATGATCTGCCTGTAGACTTTGTCTAACTTCACTGAGCCTGGCGCGAATGCAACAGGAATCATACCCAAAACAGATCGTTCAGCTTTTGGATCAAGATCAACAACAGCAATTGCGTTGGCGTTGTAGAGCGCTACATAAGCAACTTTTGCATCGCCATCTACAGCGATTTCAGTTGGCGCAGCACCATAGGCTTTGCCTGGTTGACCAGGAATGCCAATCGGTGTGGCCACGCGAATAGTACGCGTTACTTTCTTGGTCGTCATATCGATTACTGAAATTGTATCGCTATAGGTGTTCGATACAAGCAGCGAATTGCCAAAAGTAGCCATGCCAGTGGGGTGCAAACCAATTCCGTCTTGAATTGTTTGAGTAACTTTCATGGTTGGCAAATCGACAACCGACACTGTACCTGTTGTTGTCGCGCCACTTACTTTGTCAGATACTAATGGTGTACCGGCAGAGTAAATCTGTGGATCAGTTGCCTTGGCTTCGCGACCGCCTTCATTGCTGACATAGGCCGTGGTTCCACTGATCAAGATGCTATGTGGCGCGTTTCCAACCCGAATTTGCGAAATGAACTTTGGTGTTGCTGAGGTATCGATTTTGGCCAGCGTATTGTTTTGATTAAGGAGAACATAGGCGCTCTTGCCATCAGCCGTTTGGGCTAGACCACCTGGATATGATGTCCATGTCGAATAGAACGTGCCACATGGGCGTTCATAAGCACCAATTGGGCTATTAGGGAAACACTTAATGAATGAATTATCAATGGGCATCGGAACGCGTGCGTAATCGGCAAGCTTGCCATCAGGCTGCACCTTCGCCATCGACACAACGCTACTGTCCTGACTGAACATGAGAAATTTGCCGTCTGCCGAATAGGCAATACCGGAATAGCTGCCTTGCGAATCTGGACCATTCCATTTTGGTTCAAACGGCGCGTATTCTTGAACAACTTTGCCCGTCAATGAATCAAAAACAATAACAGCGCGAGATGCTCCTAATGTGAGCACTGCAGCTGTGTGGCTTCCCTCAGAGGGATTGATCGCTATCGCTTTGGCACGAACTTGATTGCCAAGATCTACTTGGATGCCTGCTGGATTAATGATCTGGCCAGTTGATACAACCCATGTCCCGTCTTTTTGTGGACCAGTTTGGTACGTTGGAAAATGACTTGGTTCTGATCTTTCAGCAAAGGCTGGCGACATCATTCCCACGGCCAAAAGGCCAGCAAGTGGGCTCGAGCGCAACATTCCAGGTTTACGATGCTTCCGTCGAGACATTTTGACCTCCAATAAGTGTTTGAATAAGTTTGTATTTTACGCTTCACCGTTGCAAGATCACCCTGACCGCCCGCCTTGTAACTCATTAACTATATGTTAAGCCTCACGACGGTTTTGTGAAAAACGCGTGACGGTTTTATTTTTTCGCAAGCTCTGCCAATGGCCCAAGCCATGGCTCGTAACGTTTCCAGCGAGCAACGGAACTGCGATAAATCGGCTGCCGAATCTGCCATTTGCTCGGGGTTTTCACAAAGCTCTGGCTGCGGTTGGGGTGGAGACAGGCATCTTCCCAAGCTATTCCGCAATCAGCAATTAACTTGCGGATCATGACTTCAGGATTCCGGGTCAATTCCTCATAGTCACACGTAATATAGCGATCTGGCGGCAGAACATTTTTCCAATGCTCAGTAATTTTACTATAGCTTCGAATGTAATTTACAAGTTCCACGCCTCCCGTTGGCAAAGCCAAAGTAGGATGAAAATAGGTCTGATGAATCGAAAGCGCAGTATCAACTGCATCTCTCTTACAATGGATGATAATCGCATTTGGGAACGCAACATGAATAAGTCCCGCCCAAAGGAAATTGAACGGCATTTTGTCTGTGACCCTAGCCGCCGTTGAACTGGCCTGTTTGAGATCGCCAAGGTAATCAGCCGCGGCCTTGTTAATAAAATGCTGGTCGATTGGCATGCCTGCACCCAACCAGTAAGCACCGCGCGCGTTCCAAAAATTGCGCTCGCCACCTGCGGCAACCATAGAGTGGCTTGCTATAATTTTCTCAACCAAAGTGGTGCCAGAGCGTGGCATGCCAATGATGAAAATTGGTTTGTCAGAATTCGTGCTCGCCACCTTGTTTGTTGCAATGACGTCAAACGAGCAACGAGCAATAACGCCGTCAACTTCTCTTGCAAACTGTTGATAATCAAATGTCATTGCATCTCGCCGCAGTCCATCTGCATGATCAAAGTGCTGCATCGCAAGTTCGTACCGCCCAAGATCTTCTGCAGCTTTGCCTATGGCCAGATGGACCCTCAATCTCTGTTCAGCGCTAAGCCCTTTTGCAGAAAGTGCAGATTGCATTTCAGGAATGATAGACGCTTCAGCTTCTAAAATTGGCCGACAGCGAACCAACTCATAATACGAACCCGCTAAACTGGGTGCCAATGCAATCGCCCTGGAAAAACATTCGCGTGCTTCTTCAAACTGCCCGGCCTCAGAAAGTAATCCGCCAAGCAGATCGAGAGCCATAGCGTTTTCCGGAAATTGCACCAAAGTAAGATGGAGAAATTTCTGCGCTTCTTCATCGCGCTCTTCCGTCAGTAAGATGCGTGCCTCAGCCAGCAAGCCGATTTCAGATTTCCGATCCGAAGATTTGGCGCGCCGAAAACAAGCCAATGCCTCTTTGCGATGACCGAGTGCGTAGACCAATGCTCCGGCTCTGAACCAAGCCTCGGCAAATCTGGGCTTGAGTTCCGTGGCTTTATGATATGCTGCAACGGCTCCTCTAAAATCATTTAAACCTTCCAGCGCTATTGCCATCCGAAAATGTGCTTCTGGATAATGCGGCTTAATCGCAATTGCATTTTCGAATGCGTTCACCGCATCGCGCATTTGTCCCGATTCAAGGCAAGCCAATCCGAGATCATGATGTAAGCTGCTATCATTAGGATTTAAATTTGCTGCAGCCCTTAAGGGACCAATTGCAGCCTCGGGATTGAGTGAAGCAAGCCATGTCGCAGCTTCCGCAAGCAGCGATTCGAGATTTTGATCACCTGTCACTGGGCTTGAAAAAGGGAGCAAGCATTTCCTCAATCGCAAATAACTTGATCTGGATCATCCTCAAATGTTGCATTTTGATGTCAGTTTGATGTCTGTGAAACTTAAGCTGGCTCTAGGCTCCAGAATACCGGCCCCCCAATTTTCAGCTCAAAAGCATAAAGATTCTGTAATGTGACATTAAATCTTTAACTTCACGTCACATTTCTGAGTTCAACAACGAGGTGTCAAACAGGAGCGACACACATGAAAAAAACATTTATCTCATTATCGATGTTGTCTATGCTCGCAGCCAGCTCTGCCTTGGCTGACAGCACATTGCCGCAAGCAAATGATCCCTATTTCAAAAGCGCCGCAGCGCAAATGCTTCAACGCGAACAATTGGAACCCAAAACGCATAAAGCCAAAAACATTATCTTGATGATCGGCGACGGTATGGGCCTTCCCATGGTGACTGCTGCTCGTATCTATGACGGCCAGAAACAAGGGAAAGACGGCGTTTCTAACAAGCTCGCCTTTGAATTGTTGCCCTATGCTGCTTTGTCTCGTACCTACAGCACAGATTCCCAAGTGACTGACTCCGCACCTTCAGCAACTGCAATGACAACCGGCATAAAGTTGCGCAATGAAGTGCTCGGGCTGAACTCAGCCGCAGTATTTAACGATTGCTCCGGTTCTAAGGGCAAAGAAGTGACCACCATTTTCGAATTGGCCGAAAAAGCTGGCAAAGCCACTGGTGCAATCACAACAACGCGCATCACACACGCTACGCCAGCGGCAACTTTTGCCCATACGCCAAACCGCGATTGGGAAGCCGATTCACAACTTGGTGTCGCGCAAGCTCAAGGTTGCAAAGATATTGCTGATCAGCTCGTTAGTTGGCCAGCTGGCAACGGCCTCGAAGTGGCCATGGGCGGCGGCCGCAGCAATTTCCGCACCGTATCACAAGCAGATCCGGAAGATGCAGGAAAATTCGGCGTACGCAAAGACGGTCGCGATCTGACCCAAGAATGGGTGTCGAAGGGCAACAACCACATCGTTGTTTATGGTCAGCAAGCATTTGATGCCATTAATCCTGCTACTGACCCAAAAGTATTGGCTCTCTTTGAACGTTCACATATGAAGTATGAATTGGATCGTTCGAAGGATACTTTGGGCGAACCATCACTTGCGCAAATGACCAAGAAGACCATTGAGATTTTGTCACGTGCTCCAAAGGGCTATGTGCTGATGATCGAAGGTGGCCGTATTGACCATGCCGAACACGAAACCAATGCTGCCCGTGCATTAGAAGAAGCGCGCCAGTTCAACGAAGCCGTGAAGGTTGTTATGCAAATGACCAGCCCGAACGACACATTGGTTGTTGTGACCGCTGACCATAGCCACACCATGACAATCGCTGGCTATCCAAAGCGTGATAACCCAATTCTCGGCAAAGTTGTTGGCGCAGACGGTAATCCAATGTTGGCAGCTGATGGCAAGCCATACACCACTCTGGGCTTTGCTAACGGCCCAGGAGGTTTCTTCCCACCATTGAAGCCAGGCCAAACTAAGGCTGATGCTTTGCCAGCTGGGGCCCGCCCTGACGTTTCTGACGTCGATACAGAAGCAAAAGACTATCTCCAACAATCAGGCATCACAATGGCTTCCGAAACTCACGGCGGTGAAGATGTGGCGATCTACGCTTCTGGACCTTTCGCCTATCTTTTCGGTGGCACAGTTGATGAAAACTACATCTACCATGTTATGGCAAAAGCGTCTCGCTTAGGCAGAGAAAGGGATTACGATTGATCCTGCAGGATCAAAACAAGTCTAAGGCCCCTGCTTCAACGCAGGGGCCTTTATTTTTAGCGATATTTTCCATAATCCTTGTCGCTAGCTATAATTTCTGAAATGTCATCCCTTTGTCATTACCCTGTTAATTTTATTCGAGAACAATTTATCGCTGTGAATATTCGGTTCGGGACATTAAACAAGGACAACAAAAAACATGAAGAATTTTCCTTCGCGCGCGGCACTTATAGCTGCCATTTCCTTTTCTGTGATTATGCCTGCCTCATTAGCAACAGCGGAAGAGGAAAACGATGATGATAGCTATTCGATCGGTCTGTGGGGCGACTTGCCCTATTCGGCAGCACAAGAAACTGTTGGCCTGCCAAATCTGATCGCCGACATGAATGCTGCCATGTTGAAGTTCACGGTTCATGATGGCGATTTGAAGCAAGGTTCCGGCAGCATGTGCGATGATGCGTTGTATCTGCGCGCCATTGGCTGGTTCAACTCGTTCAAGGGTGCAGCCATGTTCACGCCAGGCGACAATGATTGGACAGATTGCGACCGTGCCAGCAATGGCGGCTTTGTCTCGCTCGAACGTTTAGACCGCGAGCGCGCACTTATGTTCAAAACCAACATGTCTCTGGGCATGAAGCCAATGCACCAAGACGTACAAGCCGGGAACCTTTGCCTCGGCGTTGCTGGTTCAGTGCCTTGCGTTGAAAATCGCCGTTGGCAAGTTGGCCACGTAACTTATGTCACGCTGAACGTTGCTGGTTCGTGCAACAATCTCTGCGACACTGCGCCAAATCCAGCTGAATATGCCGCCCGCAATGCTGCAAACATTCAGTGGCTGAAGGATTCATTTGCGGTAGCCAAGATCAACCGCTCCGCCGCGATCATGATCATCACACAAGCAAACCCAGGTTGGGATCTTACAGATCCAACACGTGCACCTTTGCGCGATCCAAAGACACTTGTTGAAACTGATGCAGCACCAGATGGCTTCAAGGATTTCCTGCTTGAGCTTCGCGCTCAAACAGTGGCATTCGCCAAGCCAGTCGCTTATGTTCACGGTGACTCCCATTATTTCCGTGTTGATAAGCCGTTCTTGGATGCCACTGGCAAGCGCTTGGAAAACTTCACCCGCGTTGAGACCTTCGGCAACAATGCTGCCAATGGCACCAATGACGTAAACTGGATCAAGGTTTTGGTTCAACCCCGCAGCCGTGAAGTGTTCTCCTACCAACCTGCGATTGTTCCAGGCAATCGCGTGGCCGTTCCGGCTCTGTAAACTCTTCAGACCCCGAACTTAGAGCATCGGATGGTCAGTTAGACTCATATCCTGCGGCTTTAAAATAGTTGGAGCACTCTTCTGGTGTGAACATGCGGCA
>CAXTKH010000007.1:0-77238 GCA_964244815.1 uncultured Aestuariivirga sp.
TCACGCGCGAACCGGCATCCATCGAAATTGAATCATGGACACCTAAATCTAATCGATACTCCGTATTCAGAGGATCAACCACTTCCATAATTTTTTCGCCAACCCGCACAGGCTTTCCAAGCCAGTCGCTTTTGGCCGCATAAACCAAAATGCCCGAAGCGCTGGACCAAACTTCGGCTCGCTTTAGAAGGCTTAAAGCGTAATCACGCTCAGCATGGGCAAGTTCTACTTCACTCTGCATTTCGGACAATGAGCGCTTCATTTCTTGATCAGAAAAAGCACCGTTCTTGGCAGTAGCCAGTTTTGCTTCCGCCACAACTGCACGCTGCTGGGCAATGGCTGCTTCTGCTTGCAATACCGTTTCATCGAAGCGAAACAACAGATCACCTTTTTGAACACGCGAATTTGGTTCTGCGATGATTTCGGCTATTGCCCCATCAATGGGTGCTGTGACCAATGCTGGGTTTTTAGCAACAACTTCGAAGGGTGCCAATGATGTCATCGGCACCGGTATAAAGATGAGAGCCAGCAACAGAAGTGGAAGCAAATAAATCATCCACTTTGGAATGCTTAAAAGACGCAGCAGTGACGGCGGCGTTAGCGCCGTAAATGCATGTGCATAAGTCTGGCCAAGGCGAGCCGCAATAAGACCATCAGCGGCAGCAAACGGTTCCCTTTTGGCAAACAACAAACCACCAAAACATTTCCCCTTGCGGTCCAACATAGGTGCCCATAGGCCATGCAGGAATGGGTAGTCATCCTTGTGCAAGTTATTTTGCAGATCAACGTCACAAATTTTGTTCAAGTCGTTTAAAGCTGCAACAGCTTTGGTAAGTGCTCGCATAAATGGTGCATGCAACTCAATGCGAGACACGCTCGAAGCCATATCTAAAACAGGTTTACCATTACGATCGAGTCTGAACAAAAAGGCTTGATCGAAGCCAACCAGAGCCCGGGTTTCGTTCACGGCGTGTAATGCCAAAGCAGCACGCTTTGATTGTTGGCGAATACCGCCTTCCAAACTCAACAGTAATTCCAATTTGTTGGGCTCTGTTGGTTTAGGCTGCGGCGGCTTGAACAGAATTGTATTGTTTCGTTCGGCAATAGTTAAGGCCGGGTGCGCGCGGTAGGGGCTATTCATGGTTCATCAAGCCGCCTGTCTGGGGAGAGAGTGCACGCACCCGGACCTCAGCTTCCGACCGAGTTGAACATTGCTGTCCCACTCATGCCAGGAAGAACTGATGGATTTTGCACAGTCAAAACGCCGTAAGCTTTGATCGTTTGGCTCACCGCATCCACTGTCGCTCCTACACGCATCAATTTTGCTTGCAGGGACTGACCAGTTTCATCAACTGTGAATTTGAAGGCGATACCGGGCTTCACCCAGGTCAACCATTTTGAAGGTATGATCGTTTCAATTTCGAGTTTGGTTGTATCAACAATTTTAATCAGCGGTTGGTTCGGTGCTGGGCTTTCATGCTCTTGAATAATCCGCTGCACCATGCGGCCATCAAATGGAGCCTTGAAATTGCACGATCCAGTTCGCGCTTGCAGCGACTGTACCTCAGCTTGCGCTTTATCCATTTGAGCCCTCGAGATTTCAACTTCATTGGAACCCATCGCACCACGTGCCGCAAGTTTCCGGTTGTTGCCAAACACCAGCTCTGCGGCATGGGCAGAAGCGCGTGCGGCCTTAATTTCAGCTTCATATTTTTTGCAGTCAAAAGTGATCAGCACGTCACCGGTTTGAAATGCTTCACCCTCCAAAACTGGAAGCTTTAGAACGCGCGCTGTGTAGTCGACCGCAATTGTTGCTTCGGTCAATGCCCGCACAACTGCGCGCACCTCGAGATCTTGCGCATTTGCTGATGTTGCAAGACATAAAGCACTCAAAATCAATCCAGTTCGTAAATCCATGATAACTCCCCTCATCATAAGCCTGTTATTAAGTGCCGGAACGATCTCCACGCTCGATCCATGTTCCTCGTAAAGCGGCGCTCAAAACTTTTACACTTTCTGCGCCATTCACATTCTCGCCATATGGATCAATGCCAATCGAGGAATACACACCCGCAAATGCATTTTGCAGATCGGCATAAGCCACATCATATTTCACCGATGAAAGAAGCGTATTCATTTCTTCACGGATCAAGGATTGTTCGCTGGCTGCATTTTCAGAAGCGGAGCTTTTAACTTGGTCTAGAATTTTCTTTTGCACACCGTACAGTTCGCTCGCATCAGCCAATATTTGTGCTGAATGCGAGAAGCGCGCACGCGCTGCGTGAACTTGCGTAAACACTGCCATGGTCATGGCCAAAGCTTGTTCACGCCCTAGATCCCGTCGCGCTTCACCTTCTTTTTTAATGGCGGGATATTGGAAAACCCGCATTGCATTCCAACTTGCCTTGGCCCCCCAGGACACCCAATTGCTATTGAACAATAAATCGTTTGAATCCCAATTCGCGCCACCAAACAACTGGATGCCCGGCAGCAAACTCAACAAAGCCGCATTTGCTTCTTTTGCTGAAATCCGCTCTTTCAATAAAGCTGTGTGCAATTCCGGGCGGTGGATCATCGCGGTCTCTACGAGACTTGCAGCATTTTGATTAAGCTGCAAAGCAACGGCAGTGCGCTGTGGCACAACCAAACTGAAATTCGTGCTTGGCGGAATGTTCATCAGTGCTGAAAGCTGAATTTTTGCTGTTCTCAGGTCGCGTTCCAGCTCATGAATTTGTTTGCGAATATCAACAAGCTCGCGTTGATAGGTGAGGGCTGTCAATGGTGCCAACGTCCCTTCACGTGATAGCGATCGTGAATTTGAAAGAGCATTATTCACTCTCGCTTCAAGCGCATTCAAACCGCCGAGCAATCTTTCACTCGTGGCTGCACGCCAGTAAACACTGCGCACGTCTTCAATAATGCGGTTTACAATTTTGCGTTTACTCTCTTCTGCAATCAAAGCCTCATCGCCCGCTTGCTTTGCCCGCACATAAGACAGGCCAAAATCAAGGATGTTCCAAGATGCTGTAATGTTTGCGTCAAATGTGCCACCAGTTTGAGTTGACGTTGAGGCATCAGTTGACTTCAATCCTGTTGTCAGTGATCTGGAATAGCCTCCAGACTGTGGATTGCGATTTGAATACCCCCAACCCGTTGCGACTTGCGGCAACATATCGGCTGATTTCACGTCAGCCGCTCTGGCCGCCAAAGTGGCGCTCATCATCTCAACTTTATAATCAAGATTATACTTTAATGCCCGGGCCATCGCTTCATAAAGCCCTATGGCACCACGCACTGGTTCTTGGTCTGCGATCAGACCTTCAGCGTTGCGGCTTACGAAGCTATTGATCTCTTCATCAGTTAAAAGATCAGGCTTAGTTGAACAGCCTGCCAGAAGGCTGGAGCATAGAAGCAGAGAGATGGTGAAAGTTTTCAACGTCATGTTTGATTCTCGCTATAAGTGTAATTTAATTTTACTGTTAAATCTATGGTTGTATACAAAGACAAGCGTGTTTCTTTTATATTAGCGCCCTACCCCGAGCTTTTCCGGCTCAGTTGATCAGATGTGTTTAAAGCAACGGCTCGCACTCGTTTGATAGGCATTGGGAGCTCAGAATGTTTTGGCAATTTAGTAATTACCTTTACTTCACCAGATTGCATATCCACGCTGACGGTCCAATTTGTAATCTGTCCGTCTGGAGTACGTCCTTTAATCACAAGATACACCAAGCCACCTGTCGGCGGCACATTGATGACTAAATCTTGACCGCCCAATTTAGCAGCAAAACTTGGTAAGCCTCTTTGGCCATCCCCTGTAATGCTCAATACGACAGCTCCAGGCACCATTTCATCTACGCCAATAAACATTGCACCATCATGGATCAATGTACGCACAGCAAATTGATTATTGCCGCCCAATGAGAGGTTAAGGCTTAGCGCATCGCCTGCATATGGTGTTTGTTCTAGCTTATCCAACAAGCCGGAAATCCACGCGTTGCTTTTGCCTTGTCTGCTGAGCCATTGCACCAGACGATGAATTTTATCTTCGCCGTCATCAAGGTAACTGAGACTATTTGTATTGCCTAGACTTTGCAGGGTGCGCGAAATGATGTGATCGTCCAGCTCAGGCAGAATGCCAACCGGTTTATCAAGCAATGAAACCGTATCTAGTATATCATGTGACACTGGCGGCAACGCTGGGTGATCAAGCAGGCTGTTCAGTGGTGGTTGGATTGGCAGTTCACTCGTAACACCAGCAAGCAGTTTCACGTCCAAAATAAATACCGAACTAATTATTCCCCCATGCCCGTCATCAACTTGGACGATAACGGTGTAAGGACCGTCAGCCGAACTTCCGCCAGCAGGTGTACCAGAGATAACCCCGGTAATTGGATTAATCATCAGGCCTGGCGGCAAGCCACTGGCTGTAAAGCTTAACACATCACCACTATCGACATCTTTGAAAACATGTGACGTTGGAATTGTTATGGGTGAACCCTCCAACGCATTTGCCGGAGGCAAAGGTACCGATATCGGCGCATCATTTACACCCTCAACAGCAATGGTCAGTGTTGCATCCGCAAAACCACCATTACCGTCAGAAATCTTATAAGTAACTTGCTCAGTCACCGTTATTCCCACTTGCAATGTTTGTGCCAAGGCATTTGGTGTGAAGGTCCAACTGCCAGTTGAGTCCATTGTGAGCGTGCCATAAGTCAGCAAAACCGGCGCGCCGAGCGGAGAGCCGTTTACTGCAACAACACTCAGTGGATCAGTGTCAGGCCCAACGTCATGATCATTTGTCAACACAGTGCCAGCCTGCTGATGATCTTCATCACCTACAGAATTATCGTTCACTGCTATTGGAGTAAGATTTGAAATTGTATAGGTGACCGTCGTGTTCACGGGATGGCCATTGCCGTCATCCGCCGTAATGGTGACGAGATAGGTGCCTGGAGGTTGACCTGGGCTTGCGCCTTGTGATGCGGCTGCATCAATGGTGCCAAAGATTGTGCCGTTTGGTAAAATCGTCAAGCCAGGTGGCAGACCTGTAGCAGTAAACACCAACAGATCACCTTCTGGATCGACAAAGTACAAAGCTGCATTGATCGGAGCTGGCACTGCGCCATCGGTTGTCGTTACATCTGGAATGATGTTGTTTGGATCGGTGGCCGGGATCGGGTTCAACGGTGTGCCCGGATTGGCAGGATCAATTACAACTGGGGCATCGTTCACAGGTGTAATCGTTATTATAAGATCACCTGTATCCGTACCACCATTGCCGTCCGAAATCGTATATGTCGCTATTGGAACAGGGCCATCATAGTTTGGCGCTGGTGTGAAGGTGTACGCACCATTGGCGTCAATCTTCAGTGTACCAACATTCGGAATAGTGGCGGTGGCACCAGCCATGAACGTACCTGCTATGCCAATAATTGTGAACTGAGTCACAACAAGTGGATCAGAGTCTGGAGCCGTATCGTGATCAGGTGTACCATTCGTCAACACATTGCCGCTGGTTGGTGTATCTTCAATCACAGCTTTGCTATCGTCAACCGCAACAGGTGGTGGATTGGTTACTGTGTATGTAATCGTTGTTGTCGTCACACCGCCATGGCCGTCATTCGCTGCGACCGTAACGAGATATACACCAGGCGAACCCGGCACGTTGCCACCTTGCGAAGCGTTAGGCGTGATGGTGCCAACAATTGTGCCATCAGAATTCATAATCAATCCAGTAGGCAAGTCCATGGCAGAGAATGTCAGCGTGTCTCCTTCTGGATCAACAAAATATTGCGCTACATTCGGGTTGGTCGGCGTTGCGCCATCGGTTGTCGAAATATCTGGAATAATGTTGGCAGCATCTGGTGCTTGTACTGGATTAAGCGGTGTTCCCGGATTGGCCGGATCAATCACAACTGGCGCATCGTTGATGGGTGTGATCGACAGCGACAAGGTTGAAGTATCAGTTCCACCTGCACCATCGTCAACTGTATAAGTGATCACTGGCACAGCACCTGCATAATTCGGTACAGGTGCAAATGTATATGAGCCATCAGCATTAATCGTAATGTCGCCAACTGATGGAATAGTAATGGCAGTACCAATAGCCTGCGTGCCCGCAAGGCCCGGAACTGCAAAGCCTATGATTGTTGGTGTGCCGCCGTCCACATCCGTTGAATTGGCAAGCAAACCTGAAGCGGCTGTGACGACCAACGGTGTATCTTCAGTGGCCACAGCAATTTCGTTGTCATCAACGGGTGGATCATTAACAGGCACGATATTCACAGTGGCCACTGCAGGCGGCGATACCTGATTGGCCAAGTCTGTTGCCGTAAACGTCAGCGTCCGCGCACCAGCTGTCGGGTTCTGCGAAGTGTTTTCATATGTTACATTCTGGATCAACATATCCAGGTCAGCCTGCGCCATGGGAACTGTAGCCCCTGCTGCATTTACAACAGTAAATGTTTTTGTCGTGGCAGCATAGGAGATCAGAAGATTGGTGCTGCCAATAGTGGCAGGCTGCGATGCCAGCGTGGTTGCAAGATCAAACACAACGCCACCGATCACAACTTTCTCATTGGTGCCATCAGGGTTGGAACCAGCAACAATGGTGAGCTTGGTGATGTCGTTTTCACCAGCGTCATTCACATCGGCTATGAGCGTAGCAACCTTGATCGGCGCATCACCTTCCGTAAATGTTACAATATTGTTGCGCGCCATATCGGCTGCCGTGGCTGCTGAATTCAAATCAATCAACGGCACATCGTCAACTGCGATCATCACAAGTGCCAGTGTCGACGTGTCTGTGCCTCCTGCCCCGTCATCTATGGTGTAAGTAATTACTGGAACAGGGCCAAAGTAATTGAGTGCCGGCGCGAAACTGTATGAGCCGTCAGCATTGATAGTAATGTTGCCCACGCCCGGAATGGTGACGGGAGCCCCTGGGCTTTGCGCCCCAACAATGCCGGCAATGGTAAAGCCGGTAATCATTGGCGCACCACCGTCAACATCAGTTGAATTCAAGAACAGGCCCGCTGCGGCAGATACAATCAGTGGTGTGTCTTCCGTCACGTCAGCTGTTTCATTACCATCAACTGGCGGGTCATTCACGGCAATCATGGTGAGTGTTAATGTCGATGTATCCGTGCCCCCGGCTCCATCAATAATTGTGTAGGTAATGACTGGCACCGCGCCTGCATAATTAAGCGCCGGAGCAAATGTGTATGACCCATCAGCATTGATTGTGATGTCGCCTACACCCGCAATGGTGTGAGCCACGCCCAAGCTTTGCACGCCCACTATGCCATCTATCGTATAACCCGTGATTGAAGGTGCACCACCATCAACATCAGTTGAATTTAACAACAAGCCAGTTGCAGCAGTGACAATCAGCGGTACATCTTCGGTAACATTTGCCAATTCATTGCCATCAACCGGATCATCATTCATTGTGATGACCGATAGATCAAGCGTTGACGTATCTGTGCCACCTGCTCCGTCACTCACTGTGTAGGTGATCAGCGGCACTGGGCCGTTGTAGTTCAATGCAGGTGCGAAGGTATAAGAGCCGTCAGCATTAATGGTGATGTCACCCTTGCCTGTGATGGTGAATGGCGTCCCGACTACAGGTGTTCCCACAACACCTGCAACTGTGAAACCGGTAATGGTAGGAGTGCCACCATCAGGATCAACGACATTGGCTAACAACCCTGTTGCTGCTGGAACAATCAGCGGCACATCTTCGGTTACAGTATTGATCTCATTGCCATCAACTGGCGGATCATTCACGGCCACGATGGTAATTGTTGCAACTGCAGGCGGGCTTGTAACATTGGAAGCATCCGTCGCAGTGAAGGTCAGTGTTTGCGTGCCGGTTGTTGGATTCTGCGAAGTGTTTTCATATGTCACACCGCGCACCAGTGTATCCAGATCAGCTTGCGCCATCGGCAGGGCAGCACCAGCTGCATTCACAACTGTGAATATTTTGGTCGTGGCATCATATGAAATCAGAACATTGGTCCCGCCGATCGTTGCAGGCTGCGAGGCCAATGTGGTTGCAAGGTCGAATGCAACACCACCGATCACAAGCTTCTCAGCCGTTCCATCCGGGTTGGCCCCAGCAACAATGGTAAGCTTGGTGATGTCGTTTTCTGCAATGTCGTTCACATCAGCAGAGATAAGTGCAACGCTGATCGGTGTATCACCTTCCGTGAACGTCACGGCATTGCCGCGTGTTACATCTGCTGTGGTCGCAGCAGAATTGAGATCGATCAGTGGCGTATCGTTGACAGCTGTCACTGAGAGATCAAATGTGGAAGTATCGGTGCCGCCTGCCCCATCTGAAACGGTGTAAGTGATCTGAGGGATCGGACCGTTGTAGTTCGAAGCTGGTGCAAAGGTGTAGGAACCATCGGCATTAATGGTGATATCGCCTTTGCCCGCAATAGTGAAGGCCGTGCCGATCACAGGTGTTCCAACAACGCCTGCAACGGTGAAGCCTGTGATGGTTGGAGTGCCGCCATCCGGATCAACTGAATTGGCGAGCAAGCCAGATACAGCTGCCACAACCAGTGTCGTGTCTTCCAACGTCGAATTGATTTCATCACTATCAACCGGAGCATCATTCACCGCGACAATCGTGATGGTCGCAGCAGCAGACGGACTCGTAGCGTTGCTGGCATCAGTCGCGGTGAAGGTTAGCGTTTGCGTGCCAGCTGTTGGATTCTGCGATGTGTTTTCATATGTCACACCGCGTACCAGTGTATCCAGATCAGCCTGCGCCAGCGGAACTGTTGCACCAGCGGCATTCACGACTGTGAAGGTTTTGGTCGTGGCATTATAGGAAATCAGTACATTGGTGCCGCCAATGGTGGCTGGTTGTGAGGCCAGTGTGGTTGCAAGATCAAATGCCACGCCACCGATGACAATTTTTTCAGCGGTGCCATCAGGGTTGGCACCTGCAACAATGGTGAGCTTGGTGATATCGTTCTCGCCAATGTCGTTCACATCGGCAGAAATCAAGGCAACTTTGACTGCCGCATCGCCTTCAGTAAATGTGATGGCGTTGTTGACAGCAGTATCACTTGTTGTCGCCGAACTATTCAAATCAATCAGCGGGATGTCGTTGACCGCTGTAACAGAGAGATCAAGTGTCGAGGTATCTGTCTCACCTGCCCCGTCTGAGATTGTATATGTTATTTGAGGCACTGCCCCGTTGTAATTCAACGCAGGTGTGAAGGTATAAGAACCGTCCGCGTTGATGATTATATCACCCTTGCCGGGAATGTTGAAAGCTGTACCGATCACGGGCGTTCCAGGAACGCCGAACACGGTAAAACCAGTAATTGACGGTGATCCCCCATCAGGATCAACCGAGTTGGCTAACAGTCCCGAGGCAGCGAGGACGACAACCGGAGTGTCCTCGAGAGTTGAGTTGGTTTCATTGCCATCAGTCGGCGGATCATTAACCGGTGTAACCACGATGTTTGCTGCTGTCAGTGCCGTAAGTGGTCCTCCAGCACCGGTATTGCCGTTGTCATTGATAGCCACGTTTAAAACGTCTGTGCCGTTGTAATTTAACGTCGGCGTGTAAGTAAGTCCTGTGGCGTTGACTAAAGTGGCATTGATCGCCGCAAGCGACGCAGTGATCGTAATCGTACCAGAAAGATCGCCGGTAATTTGCGCCGCAGTAATGCCCCCTACAACTGTTGTGTTAATATCCAACGTGCCATGCGCCACACTCAGCGTGACAGTAACATTCGCTGCTCCAGCGTCTGGATCACTAAACGAAATACCCGTTAGAACTTTTGTGGCGTCTTCAGCGGTCATATAAGTGGGGACTGTTGCTACAGGTGCCAGGTTACCCGCAATCACATTGAAGTTTATCGTTTGCGTGACGACGCCGGGAGTTGCGCCCCCGCCTAGCCGACCAAGCATTGTCTGATTTAAAGTGTCTTGCCCAAACGTCGTGACGGAGTTTTGAGCGACGGGTGTAATGACTGGTGCAACAGCCGAGAATGTATTGTTGCCATTGCCGGCCCACACTTCAACCAATGCGCCTGTGTTGTTTACAAACACCAGATCAGCCTTGCCGTCTCCCGTCACATCACCCATCAATGCTTTGACAAGTGTACCTGACCCAATTCCTGCAAGCGTGGTGGTGATTGGTGTTACAACGGCTGTCGTGGCAAATGTACCATCGCCAATGCCGTCCCAAACGGTAACTTTGTGGGTCAGGGCAGAGACATAGACAATGTCTGCAATGCCATCACCACTCACGTCGCCCATCATGGTTTCCTGGGCGATACCGGTGCCAAATCGGCCTGGTCCACCCGGAATTGTAGTTGTGATTGCCGTTGTGGCAAACGAACCATCCGCATTTCCGAGGAATGTCTTGATCGTTCCATCAACATCGTTGGCGACAACAATATCAGCGCGGCCATCACCATTTGTGTCAATCACTTCGGTCTTTTGTTGGGCCGTATTACCAAGACTGCCACTTCCTGCGGCAACGTTTGTTACAACGGCGGTCGCTGAGAACGAACCGTTACCATTGCCAAGCCAAGTGCGGGCGGTATTGGTTGTGCCATTGGTGTAGACAATATCAACTTTGCCATCACCATTCACATCGGCAACGCGGGTCGATTGCACTATGTCCGTACCAAAAACTGGTGTTGTGGACCCTGTTGCCGTTTCAATTGGAATAGTCGCGAATGAACCGTCTGCCTTGCCCAGATAGGTACGAATTTTACCGTCAAATTCATAGGCCGTTATGATGTCGTCAATACCGTCACCATTTGTATCAGCAAGCATTGTTTCGCGTGTCGTATCCGAACCACCGCTTACCCCACCACTTGTTGGGTGCGTTGTCACACGGTCGGTATCAAATGTTCCACCGGTATTGGACGTCCATGTGCTGAACGAAGGGTTCAACGAACCGCCGTAGACAGAAACGAGGCCAGCTGGGCTAACCGGATTTCCAAGTACAGTCGCAAGTGGCTGCGTCGCATCGGCAATTCCATCACCATTGAGGTCCGGGTCAACGGCATCAAGAATACCGTCCTTGTCTGTGTCGGGCTTGTCAACGACCAAGAACGTGTCTTGCAATGTGTCAATTCCAACGCCACCAACACCCAAGTCAATGGTGCTTACAATTGCTGTTGTTGCAAATGTGCCCGTGCCAGTGCCGGCAAACACCGACACGCTCTTGCTGAATTCGTAAGCGAAAACCAGGTCGGCCTTGCCGTCACCTGTCACATCAGTAAGCATGGTTTTCTGGGCTACGTCTTGACCAAAGGTGCCGATCGGGTTGGCGAAGGTTGTTACAATTGCCGCAGCATTGAACCCGCCGCTGGCAGTGCCTGTCCACGTCATCACCTTGTTGTTGAGTTCATCTGCGAAGACGATATCGGCACGTCCGTCTCCGTTCACATCAGCCACCAAAGTAGAGCGTGCAACGTCTGTACCAATTTGGTTGAGTGTAGAGCCTGTGGCGTTCGTCACTACGGCAGTAGTGGCAAAACCGCCAGTTGCTTGGCCCAACCACACGCCAAACTGCGGTTGGCTAAATCCAATGGTTTCATAAACAAGGTCGGCGCGACCGTCGCCGTTCACATCGGCCAATTGGGTAGACTTCGTTGTTGACGTGCCAAAGGGCGAAAGGAATGGTGTCGTTGTTACTGTCGTTATAATCGGAGCAGCCGCAAATGTACCGTCACCATTGCCTTTGTAAGTGCTCAATTTTCCAGTCAGACTGTCAGCAAATACGATGTCCTTTTTGCCATCACCATCAACATCGGCAAACATGGTTTCTGATGCGATGTCCGTACCAAAGTAATTCAGGCCAATATTGGTATTCACCACAGTGGTAATAGGGTTTGGTGCAAATGTGCCGTCAATTTTTCCTTTGTAAACCGAAATGCTGTGAGTGAGGTCGTCCGTATATATGACGTCGCTGATGCCGTCGCCATTGGTGTCACCCACCATGGTGCGGCGGGCTACATCAGAACCAAATCCTGCGAGTGGGCTATTGACGAGAGACGTGTGGCGGGGATCTTTAAAGGTACCATCCCCATTGCCTGACCAGACATCAATTTCTTTTTCTGGCGAATAAGCAAAGATCAATTTTATCGGAGAAGTGATTGTGGATGGAACCACAGTGGGCGGATTTGTGCCTGTAACCGTGATGCCACTCATGAGACCGGCAAATCCAGGTGGAGGCGTAATTGCCAGTGTGGCCAGGTTTGCAAGCGGAACAGTCCACGTCCCATCATTGTTGTTAACGCCAGATGACAGGACAGCACCGATCGGCACATTGCCTATGGTGATAGGTCCTGCGGTATATTTGCTGACGTCAATGTGCATGAGGATAGGCGCGTCATGCTGCCCGGCAACAACTTGAATAGGTGCCAACAGTGAATGCCAACCCAACGGCGAAATTGCACTTGTTTCGACCAGACCGATGGTGTTTTCCAATATCCAGTCGCCACCAAGAGCAGAATCGCCAGTCTTGTCAGTCGAAGCCGCAATATCTGCACCTGTAGCTGTCGCAAGAGCAGACATTGCAGAAACATTTTGACCGAAATCACAGCCATATATCAAAATGTCGGAGTTGGATTTCAGACTGGCACCAATCGAAGCAAATGCAGCGCTGTAAGTTGTCGAAATATTTGCAGCGTTAAGCGACGCTGTTCCAAGGTGAAGAACGCTGACTTCACCATGAGACAGGATATGCAAATTGGATATGTTATTCTGGCCGGCCAGCTGGGCCGCCAAATAGGTGACACCGTCAACACCGATTGGAATAATAATGATATTGCTTCCAGCAGGAAGCGTATCAATCAAAGACTGCGCATTTGGCGTAGCAGCATCAACAACAAATACATCGCCCGGATTGATGATAACAATTGCAACTTCTGGCGCGTCATTCACAGGTGTCACGACTATATTGCGTTGATCAATATCAACTGCTGGCGACAGGAATGCTCCGCTGTCGATGACGATGGCCCCATTGGTGGCCGAAACCTTCATGCCCATTTCGAAATTGGCAGTTGTTGATGTGGCGACGAAGGTGACAATCGCTGTTTGCCAATCATCTGTGGATGGTGTGCCTGTCCCTGTGAATACAGTTTCCACACCGTCCACAATCATCTTCAGCTGGCCGCCGCTATAGGTGGCTCCGCCTGCCAGTGTGGCTTGTTGCCAATTCACCGAGACCGAATAGCTTTGTCCAACTGTCAAGCCAGTCAACGGCGTCTTCCAGGTTTCGCCGAGTGCCGTTGGAAAAGTGTTTGTGCCATTGTTCAGGAACAAGCCCATGGTGCCACCTTGTGGCGACAATCCGCTAACGTCTGAAACAACATAGCCCGCGCCGCCCGGCCAAGCGCCATTGCCAGCGATGATATCTGGCGTTTCATCGCCAATCGTCCAACCTGTAGCGGCCACACCGAATGCAGGGGCTCCCTCAATGGTTGGGAGACTAATTGGTGTTGCAGCGCTCAGTTCTGTTGAAGTCATCGTCAGCGGTATTGTACCGTTGAAATTGACATCTGGAGCAAAGTTAGGCGTATTCGCACTCAGGAACGTGTTGATGTTTGCCAGTGTACCGGTCAATATCAGATGATTGGAACCAGAACCTATTACCGTTACTGTTCCCGTTCCTATGGCTGTTAATTTTCCGACAAAAGCCGGAATATCCAATATTACGTTCACTGTAGTTGCCCCCACATCCGCGTCGGCAACAGAAAGGCCGGTCAATGGAATGGTGGTTTCTTCAAGCGTCGTCCAACCTGTAGGCAGTGTGTTGATAATTGGTTGCGGCAGCGTCACATGAATTGTTGCAACCGCATCAGCACTGGTTGTGCCAAACACTGTATTCGTAACATTGACATTCAAAACCCGGTCAACGGCACTTGGCGATTGATTGGTGTTTTTGAATGTTACGGCCTGTAGAGCAAGTTGATAATCCGTAATATTGGCATTGCCTGATACAGTAACTCTAACCTTGCCTGCCACGCTCGTATCAATCACTGCTGAAATGCCTGCCGGCAATGTGCCAACCGACAAAACGTCCCCGAGTTGCGCATTGGTCAGAACGACGGTCGCTTTGCCAAGATTGGCTCCAAGCACACTGTTTTGGTTAATCTTGATATCCAGATCAGCAATGCTGATTGCTGATCCAGTCGCGGGATAAGTTGCTTGGTAAGCAGTGCCAGGAGCCGCAGAATTGTTCACATCCAAATCAAGTGACAGCAGCGAAACAGTGTTAGGCGCTGTGAACGTGAAGCTGCCATTGCCATCATGGCGGAAGACTGCATTGTTGAAGCCTGCTGCGCCGTTCAATGAATACTTTACTGTCCAGCTTGAAACGTTTTGCCAACTGAATTGTACTTGCGAAATTGAAACTGGCGGATTTGCCGTTTCATTCTGCGTGCCTGATACATTTACGCCTGACGCAGAAACGCTGGCAACTTCATGGGTTACTGTTTCCAACGTGTAGGCCGTAAGGCCATTCAGCTGTGGAATAACGATTTCGCGCGAATTCGCAGCACCACCAGCACCGTCAACATCGACAATGTTGAAATTGGGGCTGCCAACTGCCAAGATGTTTGTTCCGGCCGCAAAAATTTCCCATTTGATCACAACGTCGCCAGCCGATGTCAGAACAATCGAAGCATCATCGCCTTGGCTGATGAAGGCCATACCTGATGTTGTTGTCGAGACAACTGTAGCTTTCAAGTCAATTGCTGTTGTGCCCACGAAACCCGCATTGCTCCACAGCGCTGTGCCACCCACTCCAGTAATGGGTAGACCGGTTGTGGGATCGGTTCCAAATATTCCAGTAATAGTTGGCGCAGCTGTAACAGCGATGTTCAATGGCGCTAAAATTCCGTGCCAGTCACGTGCGTCGATGATCGCTGCGTCAATTATACCAATGCGGTCTTCCAGAACCCAGTTTCCGCCTAAATCGGCCGAACCCGTTAGATCTGTTGAGGCTGCAACGTCATCGCCAGTTGCTGCTGCAATGGCCGCAACGAATGCTGCACCATCAGTACCTTTTGCCACATCGCAACCATAAAGCAGGATATCGCCATGTTCGACCAAAGCTGATTTTATGACAACTAAATCATTGGCGTGTGCAGCAAGGTTTGCGCTGTTTATTGTAGTGCTGCCCAAAATAAGCTGGGCTTCATTGCCGTGGCTTATAATATGGATTGCAGACAGCCCGCTGCGACCATTCAAATACTCAGCAATTTGATCCAGCCCATCATGGGCGGCATCCAGATAAACAATTTCCGCGCCTGCTGGAACTGCAGCCACGATGACACCAGGGTTGGCAACCGCACTGTCAATGAACACTACATCATGCGAGGCAACAATCGCCATATTTTCGTCTGACGGCAAATACACCAATGGCGCATGCAAAGGTGCTGATTCCGCCGCAGACGCTGGATCAGGTGTTGCAGCCAGCGCATTGAACAGATCGCGATCAACAACTAGAATATCGCTTCGCGCTACATCCCTAAAATCAAGGACATCATGGGCCACTTCTGATGCTGTTGCGGCCATGGCACCATCGAACATCATGCGCGGTTCTAGGGTTAGATAGCGGCTGGATTTCTTTACTTTTCTCGACGGTGGCGTTGCACCACCTATATCGGGGGCCAGTGTTAGTTGAAACATTCCAAGAGCTGTGGTGCACAGATACTGCTGTGTTAAACGTCCAATTGCCATGCGCTTAACTCTCCTTAAAATTACTTAAACATAAAATGCAATCTATGGATGAGTCATTAACAAAATAATAACAAAGATTGCAAATTTTAAATAAAGTAACTTTAAGTTGTAATTCCCGCATGAATCCTAGAATTGGTTTTTTTGATTTGTTCCATTTCTAATTAATTGATATAACTGTACAAAATTATTTTTGCCTAGCCTGACTAGTCTGCATTTGCTTAATCAGAGACGCAAATTGAACGTGGATGGCAGGTTGTTAAAGGACTACACCATTAACCAAATCCACAAAATTTACAGATTCCAATCTCGTTGATTCGCAGAATTGACAAGATTTAGACACATTATCACCATTACAGGTTGTGGACGAAATTAGAGAAATCTGGAGACTGCTTTTCCAAGCATTTTGAAATTGGCCAGCTGGAGTTCTGTCGCTTGATAGCGCGATATCCTTCCCAACGACGTCTTCAGTCAGCTTGCAAGACTTGTTGAGGAGATTTTGAACCCAGTTATGGATACTACGCATTTGTAGCAGGGTCACCGTACGGTGTCAAGTTTTTATTTCAACTGATAAGAATTTATTTTTTAATTAACTCAATTCAATAGCTTATCAAGCAGCTTGGCGTGCAGCTTGCGCTTCCACCACATCGAGTGCCCGCAAAATTACATCCATCCCTGCCCCTGGCTTGCAACCTTCTGTCGAAAGTACTTGTCGCCACATGCGACCGCCTGGTTGTGCATGATATAGGCCCAGCATGTGTCTCGTTATGCGGTGGAGGTATAGCCCCTCGTCCAAATGCTTTTGGATATAAGGCAGCATTGCCTCCACTGCCTCGCGCCGCGTGTTGACGGGCGCAGAGATTCCGCCAAATAGCGGATCAACCTGCGCTAAAACCCACGGATTGTGATAGGCTTCGCGTCCAAACATCAGCCCGTCAAGCGAGTCAAGGTGGTGCATTTCATTCTCAACATTTACCAATCCGCCGTTCAGCAATATGTGCAAATCCGGCATCGATTTCTTAAGCCGGTGCACGCGGTCATAGTTCAATGGCGGGATTTCACGGTTCTCTTTAGGGCTTAATCCCTGAAGCCAAGCTTTCCGTGCATGCACGATAAAAGTGTCACATCCAGCTTTCGCCACGGTCTCAACAAAATTCTGGAGTGCCTGTTCTTCATCTTGGTCATCAATGCCAATACGGCATTTTACGGTAACCGGAATTTTTACGGCCGCGCGCATCGCCGCTACACAATCAGCCACCAATTGCGGCTCAGCCATCAAGCAGGCGCCAAAATGCCCGCCCTGGACTCGGTCCGACGGGCAACCCACGTTCATGTTGATTTCAACATAACCAAAATCTTCGCCAATTTTCGCCGCTTCTGCCAAACCCTGTGGATTACTGCCACCCAACTGCAAAGCAACGGGCTGCTCACCCGCATCAAACCCAAGCAGCTTGTTGCGGTCCCCATGGCGCACCGCCTGCTCTGTCACCATCTCTGTATACAATAGCGCATGGGTAGACAGCTGGCGGTGGAAAAAACGGCAATGCCTGTCAGTCCAATCCATCATGGGAGCAACGGCGAATGTTTTTCCGTGCGCTACGGTTGGTGGTGTGTTTTGATTCATGGCAGGGGTTTAGCGCTGAATTGGTGCAAGGCTCAATTGGAAAAGGTAGTTAAACTATGTGCGCCGATCGCAGGCAGTGCGAAGTCACCTATCGCCCTCAGATCGCCAACTCATTTCTTGAGTTAGCGGCTGACTGGCTCAAGTGTATCGCGTTCCTGTCTAATTTGAAGCCTATTCTCGCAATGCGTATTGTGGCAGTTGTAATCCGGCATTCGAATTTCTAAATTTTTTGCACCAGACAAACGTCTTGTTGCGAGATACTAGCCATTGTGCAATGTCTCGTCGTACTTTCATCGTAAGGAGACCGCCATGAAGTGGACTACACCTAAGGTAACTGAAGTATGCATCGGCATGGAAATCAACGATTACATGCCAGCTGAACTCTAAGTATCAGAAGGCTGGGCTGAGAAATCACCCCAGCTTTTTTTAAGATGAAAGCGATTGTTTTGGGTTCAGCCGCTGGAGGCGGTGCCCCACAGTGGAACTGTTATTGTGACGTTTGCAGCCTTTTCTGGAAAGGTGACGAACGAGTTATGCGTCGGACACAGTCATCACTTGCTCTATCTGTAGACGACAAAAAATGGGTTCTTTTGAATTGCTCGCCCGATATTCTAGAGCAGATTAGATTTAATTCGCAGTTGCATCCGCAATCGTCGCCACGGCATTCACCCATTTGTGCCGTTGTTCTAACCAATGGTGACATCGATCATATCGGTGGCCTGTTAAGCTTACGCGAGAGCCAGAGCTTCGATATTTGGGCGAGCGCTGAAGTAACCGCCCAAATCAAAGCAAATCCGATTTTTCAAGTCCTGAATGAAAAATTTGTTGTTTTTAAAACAATTGAAACTGGCAATGCGTTTGAACCCGTAAGTGGCTTGTCCATCAACTCATTTTTAGTGCCCGGCAAAGTGCCGCTGTACCGTGAAAAAGGTTCAAATATCACAATTGATCGCAGTGGAAATACTGTTGGATTACATATCAAGCATGATGGCAGACAACTCAGTTATGTGCCGGGTTGTGCCGAAATTGATGCGCAACTGCTCAAAGATTTGCGTGCCACAAATACATTGTTATTTGACGGTACTTTGTGGAATGATCAGGAGATGATCACTTCGAATACGGGCCAAAAAACCGGCCGCCGCATGGGCCATAGCCCTGTAAGCGGTGAGGACGGATCCATGGCGAAGCTCATTGCTCTTAATCTGGAACAGAAAATATTTGTGCATATGAACAATACCAACCCCATGTTGATCGCGGGTTCTCAGGCGCGACAAGACGCTGAAGCCCAAGGCTGGCAAGTGTCTTATGATGGCATGACGATTGAACCATGACCAAGCTCCTTTCACCAGATGAGCTTGAAGCTGCGCTGCGGGCCATTGGCGATGCGCGCTATCACAATAAACATCCATTCCACAAAATGATGAATGCTGGTCAGCTATCAAAGGTTCAACTGCAGGCTTGGTCGCTTAATCGATACTATTATCAATCGATGATTCCCGTAAAAGATTCCGTTATTTTATCGCGGATGGAAAATGCTGATATGCGGCGTGTGTGGCGGCAGCGAATTATTGATCATGATGGCGACAGTGATGATCAAGGTGGCATTGCACGCTGGATGGCGCTGACCGACGGCCTTGGGCTGGAGCGCGAATATGTTACGACTGGCAAAGGCATTTTACCAGCCACGCGCTTTGCTGTTGATGCTTATGTTAATTTTGTACGGGTAAAACCGATGCTGGAAGCCATTGCTTCTTCTCTTACTGAAATGTTTTCTCCAAGCACGATCGGCGAGCGGGTCCGTGGCATGTTGGCAAACTATGATTTTTTAAGTCCGCAAGTTCTCAGCTATTTTGATAAACGCCTAACCCAGGCACCGCGCGATTCTGATTATGCATTGGATTATGTAAAACGTCATGCAACCAGCGTTGAACAGCAGCAGAATGTGATGGCCGCTCTCTCGTTCAAATGCGATGTGTTGTGGGCACAACTTGATGCTTTGAACCACGCTTATGTAACCCCTGCTCTACCGCCGCCAGGAGCATTTAAGCCATGAGCGAAAAGAGCTGGCACCCCAATTTACCGCGCGGCGTTAGACTGCGTGAAGACAAGGTGCGTGACCGGTTCGTGTTGCTGGCACCTGAACGGATATACGAGGTCGATCAGGTTGGCGTTGAAATATTAAAGCGCTGTGACGGTCGGAGTTTGAATGATATGTTGACTGATCTTGCGACTGCGTTTGGCGCGAGCACATCTGACATTCAAAATGATGTCGAACAGTTTTTGCAAGGTTTTGCAGATAAAAGGGTGATTGAGCTATGACTGATATTCTAGCTCCGATAGGCTTGCTGGCCGAGTTGACGCATCGTTGCCCTTTGCAATGCTCTTATTGTTCGAACCCTATTCAGCTTGATCGGCGGGCTGTTGAGCTTTCGACTGAAGAATGGAAGCGTGTCTTCACCCAAGCCAATGATTTAGGCGTATTACAATTGCACCTTTCAGGCGGCGAACCCGCAGCGCGCAATGACTTGGAAGAGATTGTGGCACATTGTGCATCACTGGGTCTCTATACAAATCTGATCACCTCAGGTGTTTTGTTAAACGATACGCGCTTGCAGGTTCTGGCCGATGGTGGGCTTGATCATGTGCAACTCAGCTTGCAAGATGTCGATCCACTTAATGCTGATCACATCGGTGGCTTCAAGGGCGGCCATGCGCGAAAGTTGGCGCTTGGTCATCAAGTTGTTAAGCTTGGATTGCCACTGACTGTGAATGCCGTGATCCACCGTCATAATATTGGCTCTGTTGAATCCATGGTGATGCTAGCATTGGAAATGGGTGCAAGACGTGTTGAGATCGCACATGTGCAATATTACGGCTGGGCGCTGAAGAACCGTTCGCACCTTATGCCAACACGGCAGCAAGCGGTGGAAGCCGCCCAATTGGTTGAGGTTCTGCGCAAAAAATTATTCGGCCAGATCGTAATTGATAGCGTGATTCCAGATTATTATGCGCGTACGCCAAAGCCTTGCATGGGCGGTTGGGGTTCGCGCGTTTTGAATGTAACGCCGTCAGGCAAAGTTTTGCCATGTCATGCTGCTGAGACGATTCCAGGGCTTGAGTTTTGGAGCGTTAAAGATCGTAGTCTGGAAGATGTGTGGCTTCGCTCTCCGGCTTTCAACGCTTACCGTGGCTATGACTGGATGGAAGCGCCCTGTGTTGCCTGTGAGAAAAAAACAAGTTGCAAGGGGGGATGTCGGTGCCAGGCTTTGGCGCTGGCAGGTGCTGCAACAGCAGCTGATCCAGTTTGCGATCTTTCGCCATTTCATGCAAATCTGGAAACAGTTGCTTCAATGCTGCCTGATACGGCAAAAGTTACACCGCGCCGGATCGGCGAGCTCGAGACCGCGTAATCAGATTATCAAAGCCTCCCGCACATCCGCGTCTGGAATTGCGCACTCATCCATGTCGTAAAATCTAACGATTCAGTTGCTCTCTAACTTTTCCCAACTTCGTGTTTTTGATGAACGCATTGCAGCTTCCACCACTTTTTGTATCTCGCAGGCTTCGCGGAAATCGGGGCCAACGGTTTTGCCGGTGCCAATGCCGCCCAGAAATTCTGCCATCTCGATGGTTTTCAAATCATTGAAGCCGAGGCCATGGCCGCCAGCTACGCAGAAGCTACCGTATGGCGCGTGCTGCGGGCCCGATTCAATTTTGGTAAAGCCGTTGGTTTTTGGATCGCCGCCTGCGCGGTAGAAGTGCAGTTCGTTCAAGCGTTCTTGCGTGAAGACCAAGCTGCCCTTTTCACCCGTCAATTCAAAACCCAGTTGCATCTTGCGACCGGTTTGAATCCAGTTTGCTTCAATGGTGCCGCCAAAGCCACGCCCGAAATTGACGAGTAAGCGAGCCACATCATCGACTTCAACGGCTTTCATCTCAGTACCACCGCGTGTTGCGGGACGTTGTTTTATGACAGTGCGCACATCAGCGTTAACCTCAGTAATATCGCCCAACAAGAAACGCGCCATTCCGATGATGTGCGAACCAAGATCGGCAATTACACCAGGACCTCCGGAAGGATCAATACGCCATGTCCATGGGCTTTGCGGATCGTGCATGTAATCTTCTGCGTGTATACCGCGAAACCCTGTGATTTCTCCTAACTCACCAGCGTCCACCATTTGGCGGGCCAGTTTAAGCATCGGGTTCTTGATGTAGTTGAAGCCCACTTGTGTGGAAACGCCTTTGGCCTCAGCAGCCTTCATCATTTCAATCGAGTCTGGTAGCGTTGGCGATAATGGCTTTTCGCAATGAACATGTTTGCCAGCGGCGATTGCAGCCATCGCCATTTCTTTGTGCAAGGTGTTGGGTGTTGTGATCGATACAACGTCAATAGCCGGATCATCAATCAGGTCACGCCAATTGCCGTATGATTTTTCAAAGCCATATTGGGCAGCGGCTTTGGCGGCAGAGGCGGCATCTACGTCTGCGATAGCTCGCAAAACTGGAACCGGAATATCTGGGAATGCTGCAAGGGCCGCGCGATAAGCAAAGGCGTGGGCCTTGCCCATGAAGCCTGTTCCAATAATACCGATACCTAGTTTTTTCATTTAGACCCCTACACGTTGCTTTGAGCGAACATCAGATTGATACTTCGCTGCATCGTTCACTTCTTTGCGATTAGAAACTTGCGGCACGCCCACATCCCAAAGCGCATCACCTGGTGTCCAGCGGAATGCATCAGATACAATGGAAATGACCGTTGTGCGATCATTCGATTTTGCCCAATCCATTGCCTGCCCCAATTCCGCCAAGCTATCAACTTTGCGTGCCAATGCGCCCATGCTCTCGGCATGTTTCACAAAATCGACCGGGAACGGTTGACCCTTGATTTTGCAATCGGCCAACATGTTGTTGAATGAAGCGCCGCCTTTGAAGTTTTGCAATCGGTTGATCACGCCGTAACCACCATTATCACAAACGACGATGATGAGCTTGTGTCCTGCCAGTACGGATGAATAAATATCAGAGTTCATCATCATGTAAGTGCCGTCGCCCACCATGACAATGGTTTCACGTGTGGGATCGGCCATCGCAGCGCCCCAGCCGCCAGCGATTTCGTAGCCCATGCAAGAGAAGCCAAATTCCACGTCGAAAGAGTTTGGTGTTTTAACACGCCAATTTTTCATGCACTCGCCAGGCAAACCGCCCGCAGCCGTGATCATGTAATCGCGCGGGCCCGCCTTGCCATTCACAACACCAACGACTTGTGCGTAAGTGGGCACCGGATCGTTTGTTGGTTTCTGGTAGCCATCAAGAGCAGCGTTCCAGATGGCCATTTCGTCTTTGCCCTTCTTGGTCCAGGCCGCATCGGCCTTCCAAGATTTCAGAGCCGTGCCCATTTCTTCGATTGTCGCTTTGGCATCGCCGACCACAGCCAGTGCACGATGCTTGGTTGCATCGAAGCGAGCTGCGTTGATCGAGATGAACTGCGTATCGTGTTTGAAGCTGGTCCATGAACCTGTGGTGAAATCCATCAGCCTTGTACCGATTGCCAATATCACATCGGCATTAGCAGCAAGTTCATTGGCTGATGTTGAACCCACAATACCAATGGGGCCAGCATAGCATGGATGGTCATGGGCAACCGCACCTTTGCCCGCAATCGTTTCAGTGATTGGAATGCCATGCGCGACAGCGAAATCGGCGAGCACTTGCTCAGCACCTGAATAGCGCACGCCGCCGCCTGAAATAATCAACGGTCGTTTTGCGGATTTAAGAAGTGCGATAGCTTTATCCAAGCGAGTTTTGTCTGGTCTCGGGCGCGGGGTTTCGTGAATGGTTTTTTCGAAAAATGCTTCGGGATAATCGCATGCGTGTTCCTGCACATCTTGCGGCAAGCCGATGAAGGCCGGGCCACAATCGGCGGGGTCCAACATCGCGGCAACGGCCTGGGGCAAAGATGAGATGATTTGTTCTGCGTGAACAATACGGTCCCAATAGCGAGTCACAGCTTTGAACGCATCGTTTACATTGATTGTGGGATCACCATAATGTTCGACCTGCTGCATGACAGGATCGGGCCTGCGGTTAACGAAAGTGTCGCCTGCGAGAATTAGAATGGGCAAGCGATTGGCGTGGGCCAAGGCTGCGGCCGTGACCATGTTTGTTGCGCCTGGGCCGATTGAAGATGATGCAACCATGATCTGCCGGCGGCGCTTGGCTTTGGCAAAACCAATGGCAGCAAGTGCCATGGATTGCTCGTTCTGGCCGCGCCATGTTGGCAATACATCTTTCACTTCGTACAACGCTTCAGACAAACAAGTGACGTTGCCATGGCCGAAAATGGCGAAGACTCCGGGGAACAAAGGAACTTCCTTGCCATCAACGATGGTGAATTGTCTGGTGAGATAGCGCACCAAAGCCTGGGCCATTGTTAAACGAACGGTGGTCATAATTTACGCTCCCATTTCAGTTTAGAGAATATTCATTGCAGCTCTATAATACTTCTCAGGATAATTGCTAAATTGCTCTCTGTTTTATTTTGACGTTTCGAGGTTGTGGCCTGGGCAAGCGCGCAGTTTCATTTCTTGCAATTTCAGTCACACTTGGAATACGCGGGCTTTCCAATTTACTCGGTTGCAAAATTGCGGCGGTCGTTGTGGCCAGACATTGCACAAGACACATCGGTGCGGCCAGAGACCTTGAAAAAGTATACTCTTCTTCTGGCACTGTGAAAAACACTGCTGCGCTTTTAGCGATGGGGGAAAGTTGGCTATCGGTTATTGAAATAATAGGAATGCGATTGCTGGCTGCATACTCTGCAATTGAAACAACTTCCTTGGCGTAATGCCGAAATGCGATTGCGATGAGAACGTCTTTCTCGCTCATTGTCATTGCCATTTCCTGGGCCAAGCCTGCCGCAGGATCGAGAAGGACTACTTTGCGGCGTAGCATTGTGAGGAGATAACGCAACAGGTTTGCCATGGGTTCAGAACGCAGCTGACCTGCGATGTAAATTGTTTCCGCCCCCACAATGAGTTCTGCAGCATTCGTTAACATTCGTTCGCTGATGGTTTCCAGCAAGCCTTGCAGCGAGGCCATGTCTCTCACTACCAGATCTTTCAGAAAACCAAGATTGCCGTGGCTTACATTGCGCGCAAGTTCTTTTTCAAGCGCACCAATGCGTTCGCGAAACCCGGGAGCTGCGGTTGCGAGACGTGTTTGGAAAACCGATTGCAGTTCCTTGAAACCAGAATATCCAAGGCTCTGTGCAAAGCGAACGAGACTGGATGGATGAACGCCACATTTAGCTGCGATGGCATTGATAGATTCGAGTGCGATGATATTTGGATTTTGTGTGAAGTAGCGGGCAATTTGTTGGTAGCCAGCTGACAGATTGGCATATTCACGTGTAATCAAATTGACGATGCCTTCGTAGTTCTGAGGCACTTTCGCGTTCATGGATTCTCTTTTTGCCATCTAGTTGTTTTCCATGAAGCCACAATTTTTGGCATTCACAACCAGTGACGGATTGAGAGTCCCATTGTAAAAATCGATGATATTCTGAACTGACATGATTGACATGCGCTCTGCACATTCTCTGGTGAGTCCAGCAGCGTGAGGGCTGATGGTCACTTTGGTGTTGCTCAAAAGTGGGTGATCTGGTTTTGGTGGTTCAACGACGAAGACATCCAGGCCAGCGCCAGCAACTTTGCCGTTTCGCAACGCGGCATCTAAAGCGAGCTCATCAATCAATCCGCCACGCGCCGTGTTGATCAAAATGGCGTTGGGTTTCATTTGAGCCAATTCAGCTTCACCGATGATCGCGTTGCCGTTTGTCGAGGGAATATGCACGGACAGAAAATCGGCTCGAGCCAGTCCAGATTTAACATCGGGAAGGAATTCGACGGAAAGCGCATTCATGACAGCAGCTTTCACGTAAGGATCATAGGCAGCCACGCGCATGCCAAAAGCTTGCGCCAGTTTTGCAACGGCTTTGCCGATGCGACCAAAGCCCAGCAGCACAAGCAGTTTTCCATCAAGTTCAACTGCGCCAAATTTGTTGCGCTCGTTCCAATTTCCATTTCGCGAAGCCGCATCGTGAGCAACGACACGGCGGGCTGTGGAGAGCATTAGAGTTAAAGTATGTTCCGCAACTGAACGCGAATTTACATCGCCTACGATTGCCAAAGCAATTTTGCGCGCGTTGAGCGCTGGGACACTTACAGCGTCGTATCCCACACCATGGCGCGAAACAATTTTGAGCCTGGTCGCTTTCGCGACAAGTTCTTCCGTCAATGGCTGGGTGCGCAACAACAACGCATCAGCTTTATCCAGTAATGGCGCATAGGCTTCAACGGTCACTTCATCGACTAAATCATATGTGAAGCTTGGTGTTGCTTTCAGTAACGCGATACCGGATTCATGAACGCGACCTGCGACCAAAACATGTGGCACGTCAGACTCCTACTCGTATTTCGATTAAATGTTTCATATCACGATCTGCGCAAGCTTGACTGTCATGTAGTCTTCGATAGCTTCTTGGCCACCTTCGCGGCCCATGCCGCTGGCCTTGATACCGCCGAAGGGTGCTTCAGCAGCAGCGAGCGCAAATGAGTTAACTCCAACCATACCAGCTTCAAGATTGGCAACGGCTTCCCGAATGCGTTGAGGGTTTCGCGTGAACACATAGGCCGACAATCCAAACTCTGAGGCATTGGCGCGGGCATACGCGCTTTCCATATCGGTGAACGGTGTGATGGCGGCAACGGGGCCAAAATTTTCTTCGGCAATTGCCAGGGCATCATCCGGCAATCCGGAAATCACCGTTGGTTCGTAGAAGAAACCTTTGTTTTGGCCTGCAGGCCTTGCACCGCCTGTCTCGATCTTTCCACCACGCTTGCTAGCATCGGCAACAATGGCCTCAACGGCATCGACTCGTTTTTGATTAATCAGCGGTCCCATTTGCGAAGTTTCATCCAGCCCATGGCCAAGCTTAAGTGCTCTGGCACGAGTGACGAAGCCGGACACAAATTTATCGTGCAGCGATTCATGAACATAAAAGCGATCTGCCGTCACGCACACTTGGCCCGCATTGGCGAATTTCGTTGGCACGCATAAATCCAAAACAGAATCGAGAACCACATCATCGCAAACAATCACGGGTGCATTGCCGCCCAGTTCCATTGTTACGCGCTTCAGCGTTGCAGCGGAGTCGCGTACCATTTGCTGGCCTACAGCGGTTGATCCGGTGAGTGAAATTTTACGGATTGATTTCGCAGCCATCAAAGTGTTGTAAGTCGTGGACGTTGGCCCGACCACAAGATTAATAACGCCAGCAGGAACACCCGCTTCACGTAAGCAATCAACCAGCACCATGGCAACACCCGGAACTTCACGCGAGGGCCGCACAATGATGGAACAGCCCGCAGCCAATGCGGGTGCCACTTTACGAGCAATCAAAACCGCCGGAAAATTCCACGCCGTGAATACGGCCACAACGCCAATGGGTTCATGGCTCACTTCAAACCTGCCGCCGGGCACCCTGCTCTCAATCACGCGGCCATAAATGCGGCGTGCCTCTTCGGCGTTCCAGCGGAATTGATCAATCGACAAAACCCATTCACGGCGCGCTTGTGCGATTGGCTTTCCGGTTTCAAGCGTGATGCGGGTTGCGGCCTCTTCAGCGCGGGCTTGCATGATGTTGGCGCAGGCATGAAGAATATCGGCGCGCGCCCATGTTGAAGTTTTTTTCCAAATCTTCAGCCCCTGCTCTGCCGATGCCAAGGCGTCTAAAACATCCTGTTTTGAAGCTGAAGGAACGGTTCCGATGATTTCACCAGTGCCGGGATCGGTTACATCTAAAGTGCCACCGTCAGATTTGGAATTCCACTGCCCATCGAGGAAAAGCCCAAACTGTTTGTACATCTCAATTCCTCGTTCTAGGCCAGTTAAATAGTTATCTGCAATATTTAGTGCTAACTAGAACTTAAAGCAATAAAAATTGCGATTTTGGAATTTATGCAACTTCGCGCATGGCACCTGGACCGGGGATAGCACCTTTTGGGGATTTTCCAGCGATGATCATGCCCAGCACTTCGTCATGGGTTACGTCTTTGGTGGAGGCGGTGCCGACCACTTTTCCGTTCTTCATCACCACCAGGCGATCTGCCAGATCAAACACGTCATGCAGATCATGGCTGATCAGGAATATGCCGATGCCATCTGCTTTCAGTTGCTTGATCAACTCGCCAACCTGTGCCGTTTCTTGGGGCCCCAGCGCTGCTGTCGGTTCATCCATGATCAGAATGCGCGCGTTGAAGTGGATGGCGCGGGCGATAGCAACGGACTGACGCTGACCGCCGGAGAGTTTTGAAACAGGCTCTTTGAAGCGGCGGAAGTTTGGATTGAGGCGGTGCATCACTTTGCGGGTTTCGGCTTCCATCGCAACGTCATCGAGTGTGCCAAAAGCAGTTTTGAGTTCGCGGCCCAAATAAAGGTTTGCAGCAGCGTCCACGTTGTCAGCTAATGCCAGTGTTTGATAAATGGTTTCAATGCCCAGCGCTTTGGCATCACGCGGGTTATCGATTTTAACTTCATTGCCTTCAATTTTAATGTGGCCAGCATCGCGCTTGTATGCGCCTGATAAAACCTTGATCAGAGTGGATTTGCCAGCACCATTATGGCCGAGCACGCCAACCACTTCGCCGGGATAAAGGGAGAGCGATGCGCCATCCACAGCTTTGATACCGCCGAAGGCGATTGAAATGTCTTGGAGTTCAACAAGAGGAGTGCCGCGGTTTTGAAAAGGCTGCGCACCTTGAACAGCCGTAGCCAATTCATGCGTTTCCGCAATTTTCCTTACGTTAAATTTTTTCGCTGGAACTTTGCGAGCAGGCACTTTTTTCTTTGCAGGTTTAGCCATGTTCTAATTCCTTAATTCGTCTTGCGGCGATAAACTTGGTCGAGCCAAACTGCTAGCACTAGGACTGTTCCTACAACGATGTCCTGGAATGCTGCAGGCAAATTCAACAAGCCCATGCCAGATTGAATCGACTGCATCATCAGAGCACCAATCACAGCGCCATAAATAGTGCCAACGCCTCCAGCCAGTGAAGTGCCGCCTATTACCGTAGCGGCGATTACATACAGCTCGTTAAGTTCACCAAGCTTGTTGGTAGCAGCATTGCCTCGCGCTGCAGCGATGACCGCTCCTATGCCTACGAGCAGTCCCATCAATGCAAACACTTTAACGGTAAGAAGTTTTGTATTGATGCCTGCGAGGTTTGCGGCTTCCGGGTTTCCTCCAGTCGCGTAAATGTACCGCCCAAATTGCGTTCGCGTTGCAACAAAAGTCATGATGACAGCGGCCAAGACAGCGATGAGCGCTGGAACAGTAAATCCTGTATAGTAGATCAGACCATCTGTGCAGCGAACAACTTTGTCGGCTGCCATACAAATGGCGCTGGCATCTTTATTTTCGATACCAGCAGGTATAACGACATTGTTGGCCTTCGCATAAGCTTCAATCAACTTGAACGGCCAAGGATATGAGTTGACGATCATTGTTGCGCCCAGAACTGCCGCACTTCCAACCGAAGCCAATGTTACCTCTGCCCAGATTGGGCGAAGTGGAAACTTAAACCGCACGCGTTGCCTACGACCGTTCACAATTCCAAGCACGATGAGCGAACACGCGATAATCGCAATACACCAACTCCAGAAGGGAGAAATCCAAGAGGCCGGAATGTTGCCACCTAATATTGCAAACGTGTTGTCCATCGGAGCAACAGTTTCACCTTTAGCGATAAGATAGCCAAATCCACGGTATGCAATGAGACCGCCCAGCGTCACGATGAATGCAGGTATTTGCGCATACGATGTGAGTGCGCCGTTAAATGCTCCAACAAGTGCACCAAGGATAAGAATAACCACAACCGCCAAAATCCAAATTGCGGGATGGCCAACTCCCAAACTTGGCGCAAGATAAAAAACCTGCAACACGCCGCCAGCAATTGCTATCAAAGTCAGCATCGATCCGATTGACAAGTCAATCTGCCTCAAGACGATGACAAGCACCATGCCGGTGGACATCACAGCAATTGATGCCGTCTGGTTGAGCAGCGTCCATAAATTGCGCGGCGTTAAAAATGATCCACCGAGTAGGCCGCCAAAATTGCCGCGCAAAATGCCGCTGGCAAAATCAAAAACACACCAAATCAAAATCAGTGCGCCGATCATGCCGAGCATGCGCGGATCAATTTCTGTGGCGCGGAAAAAGCGCTTCACAGGTCCTTCGTTTTGCATGGCAGGGGATTGGCTGGTGTCGGACATGGGGGAGACCTCGGGCTATTATAAAAAAAGCCGCGCCACTTTTTCAAATGACGCGGCTCTTATTGTTCAGGCTACAATATTAGCAGCCTTTTGCCATGCCGGCTTTTACGCCTGCGCATGCTTGGTCCTTGGTGATGTGGCCAGCAGTGATGGCAACATCAACATTGTCTTTTGTGATTGCTGTTGGAGCAAGAAGGATCGAGTTCATTTCAACCTTGTTCTTGCCGCCGTTGAACTTGGCAACGCCAGCGATCTTGTCCATTGCTGTGCCGTCTGCCAAAGCGTTTGCAGCTTCACCAGCTACTTTGCCGAGGTCAGAAGCGTTCTTCCAAACTGAAACAGTTTGTGTGCCGAGAGCAACACGGTTGATCGCTGCCAAGTCACCGTCTTGTCCGCCAACTGGAATGCCAGCCATGCCTTGAGCTGTAAGAGCAGCTACAACGCCTGATGCCATGCCGTCGTTTTCGGACAATACAGCGTCAACTTTGTTACCAGTTGAAGTCAAGCATTGTTCCATGTTCTTCTGAGCGTTGTCTGGCTTCCAACCATCTGTGAATGTTTCGCAAACATTCTTGATCTTGCCGCCATCGAGACCAGCTTTCAGAACTTCCATCATGCCTTGGAACAAGAAGGTTGCGTTTGGATCGCCCTTGTCGCCCTTGATGAATGCGTAATTGCCTTCTGGCTTCGCCTTTTGAACTTCCTGAGCGATAATGCGGCCAACGCCTACGTTATCGAAAGTGATGTAAAGGGCGTTTGGATCTTCAAATTGCACGTCATAAGCAATTGACTTGATGCCAGCATCAGACAAAGCCTTGATGGAGGGGAGGATTGCATCTGAGTCAAATGCAACTACCAATACAACATCTGGCTTTTGTGAGATCAGGCCTTCGATGTCAGCAGCTTGCTTTTGGGCAGAACCCTGAGCATCTGTCGAAACGTATTTGTTGCCAGCAGCTTCTACAGCAGCCTTGATTGCAGCTTCGTCAGTCTTCCAACGTTCTTCTTGGAAAGTCTTCCAGGAAACAGCAATTGTCTTGCCAGCGGCCATAGCTGTGCTTGCAGCACCGAGCATCATAGCGCCAGTCATCATAGCGATGATTGTTTTATTCATTCAATATTCCTCCAGTAGGTGTTTAGTGTAAGCGGAAACATAAAATCAGAAATTATAATAAGCGGAAAATTGAAAATTGCCATTTCGCAAAAGTTTTCTGAAACACTTGCGTCAATGACAAACAATCTGGCGGTGCAATAGGTAACGCTCCCAAATCTTCTCGCTCATGTGATCCTGAGCTTCAAATTCCAATATTAACAATTTTCATTGCGCACGGGATATTGCGCAAGTAAATTTTACTGTCAATGACTCTTTTTATGGCTGGTGCAACTTTGAGGTTGCAAATTTTTCTGAAATTGAACTTGGTCGAAGAAAGCTTGAAAAAGCCCATAAACAGCATGGTTCGGATGAATGCGTGATCATAATTCTGGCACTAAAGTAAACTGGGCAAGCAATTTGTTACAATAAGAAAGACGTATTTCACGCCCCGGCTTCACGCACAAAGAACGCATTTTTCAGGCGCCAATTTCACGAATGTCCAAAAGCTAATTTGCAAAATACTTAAATACGAATAGAGATGAGCAGCCTCTGGTCGATGTATCTTGGGCTCGATGGAGAAATGAATGTCGGAGCCAGCTTTAGTTTTACATAATGTAAATCATGTATATGGCACCCGGAACGCGTTAAATGATGTGGCATTTGAAGTTTATTCTGGTCGGGTGACCATGTTGCTCGGGCCTAACGGGGCTGGAAAAACGACGCTGTTTTCATTGCTTGCACGGTTGTTGGCTATGCAGAGCGGCACAATCACATTGAATAATAGCGATTTGGCGACGGCACCTCATCAAATCCTGGGGTCAATTGGAATTGTCTTTCAGCAATCGGCACTTGATCTGGATTTGTCTGTCGAACAAAATCTCATTTATTTCGCCGGGCTTCATGGTCTTCGTCGAGATTTTGCAAATGAATCCATCACGCGTGTTCTCAATCAGTTTGAACTTGCCTCGCGGCGTAATGACAAAGTGCGCCTGCTTAACGGTGGCCATAAGCGACGTTTGGAAATTGCGCGTGCTTTGATCACCAAGCCCCGGTTGTTATTGTTAGACGAACCCACAGTGGGACTGGATATGCCAACGCGGCGTGAACTTGTGGAAACGCTGCATGTTCTGGCGAAGACAGAAGGTATTGCGATACTCTGGGCCACGCATCTTGCCGATGAAGTTCGCGGCGATGATGATCTGGTGATTATTGTGGGTGGCGCAGTGATAGCATCAGGCAATTGCAACGCAGTTTTAAGTGATGCCAAGGCAAATTCCCTGACCAGTTATTTTGATGCGATCACAAAGAAAGCAGCAGCATGACATTTGAACACGCTACCATAGCGCTCGGCGCAATCATCAAACGCGAAATGCTGCGCTTCATTCATCAGCGCGAAAGATTTATTGCAGCACTCGTCAGGCCGTTGATCTGGCTTTTCGTATTTGCCGCTGGTTTTCGCGCTGCACTCGGAGTGTCGATCATTCCGCCATATGAAACCTACATTCCTTATGAGGTTTATGTCGTGCCTGGGTTATCGGGCATGATACTTTTGTTTGCTGGCATGCAGTCATCCCTTGCAATGGTTTATGACCGCGAAATGGGATCAATGCGCGTGCTGCTGACAAGCCCTCTGCCACGTTGGTTCTTGCTGTTCAGCAAGTTGCTCGCAGGAACTTTGGTTGCGGTGCTTCAGGTCTACGCATTTTTGTTGATTGCGTGGCTTTACGGCGTGAGGCTGCCAGTCCATGGCTTCTTGACTGTTTTTCCAGCCTTGATTTTTGGTGGTATGGCACTTGGTGCAATTGGTCTGTTTTTGTCATCGCTGATCAAACAATTGGAAAATTTTGCGGGCGTGATGAACTTCGTCATCTTTCCAACCTTCTTTTTATCTTCGGCGCTCTATCCGCTCTGGAAAATGAAGGAGAGCAGCCGGTTCTTGTATTGGATCTGCACCTTCAATCCATTTACACACATTGTTGAGTTCATACGATTTGCACTCTACGCACGAATGAACTTCTTTGCGTTTGCAATTACCGCTGTGACGCTAGTTGTTTTTGCTGCCCTTGCTGTGGTGAGCTATGATCCGCGCAGGGCGATGATCAAGCGCCAGGTTGCTTAGCTGTCTACTGCTGGCACTTAAATTATATTAAAAAGAAAAGCCGGACTGACGACAGCCCGGCCAACTTAATTAGAGTTCAGCTGGAAAATAATCGTTGATTTCCATGCCGATGCAAACTTCATTTACCTTAGGAGCAGACCACTTCATGCTGTTCTCCATTGTTTGAATGGGGATAGTCCTCAACCTCCAGGATAGTACAGCATTTTAATCCGATCAACTGAGATTATACCGTTCCACAATCACTTTTCGAATTTTATGCACAATCAACGCGGCATAAAAATGTCCCCGACTGTTAAGTGTCAGGGCCAATTATTTTTGTATGTTCAACCTAAGCGAACAAAGTCCAAACCTTGCTCAATGTTTGCCAAGCACCCCAGAGCATGGGGATGCCCACAAACAACCATGCGATAATGGCAGGGCCAATGAAGAGATCACCAAGGCCAATGCCGAATGATCCTTTTGCACCTGTCGCATTTGCAGCATGTCGCTCGGCTAAAACCTTGACAACTGCGTCCTTGCTCATGAAAAACTTAGATTCGACCGGTTTTACCAAGAAGTTGGCAATAAGGCCGACAACCAGCAAACCTACCAGCACTTAGAAAATGCTTGGATAGATTTGTGCCGGCGGCGTGCCTGCAGCTTTGTAAGTGTCATGCAGATAGTTGACGATGAATGGCCCCAAAATGCCTGCTGTTGACCAAGCTGTCAGCAACCGACCATGGATAGCGCCCACGAACAAGGTTCCGAACATGTCTGAAAGATAGGCCGGAACCGTTGCAAAGCCGCCGCCATACATTGATGCGATCAAACACATGGCTAAAGCAAACATGGCTGCACTGGTGTTGCCAGCGAACAATGAAAGCATAGCGTAACAGGCGATACCGAGAACGAAGAATATAAAGTATGTATTTCTGCGGCCTAGGCGATCAGACATTGAAGACCAGAAGAATCGGCCAACAATATTGAAAAGAGAGAACAGACCTACAAAAGCGCCACCGATGGTCGCTGCTGCTTTCAAATTGTCGGGCGTGAAGTTTTCAAACGCTGTTGCTGGATCGCCAAACAGGCGGCCACCCAAAAGTTTCTTGAAGCATGGGGGAAGCCGCACCGATTATGCCAATGCCTGCAGAAACGTTCATGCGCCCTGGCGCATCAACCTTAGCGCCTTTTTGCAACAAGAACTTCACCATGTCTTTGCGTTTGGCTTCAGTGGCCACAAACAAAGGTGTTGCGCCTTTCAGATCACGCATCTCAAAGTCAGCGCCATGTGCAATCAGTAAGTCAGCGATTTCAATTTCGCCCGATCTGGCTGCAACATGCAAAATCGACTCGCCACTGTTCCGGCGCGTTTCTGCCTTCGCGCCCTGCTCCAACATTTTCTTGGCAATGTCCAAGCAGCCTTTATCTGCTGCTTCAAACAAGTTCCAATCTACCTGCCTGATATCGGTTACGGCGGTTTTAATGTTGATCTTGTTTTGCAGCGCCAGACATTCTTCATCACTTGCATAAAGGCCAGTGCTGCAAAATGAAAAGCAAATGACTGCAATTGCGAAAGACATGGAAAACAAGAGTTTGTTTTTTAATATGGAACGTATCATTTGTAAGTCTAAATACGCAGGTTGCATTGATCAAAACATGTGCCTTAGTTATTGTTAACAAACTAGCACTCTATTGTCATGGCAATTTGGTGTGTTGATTTGCTAATGTGTTTCATACACTGTGTGGGATGAGAAAATAGCGCATGTCAAAACAATCTGAGCAACAGTTGAACACTGCAATCATCGGCAGTGGCTTTATTGGCCGAGCGTGGGCCATTTCCTTTGCCAGGGCTGGTGCAAATGTTCGGCTGTGGGATCAGGCGGATGGTTCCGCCACTAAAGCCGTTGATTACATATCTGGCGTTCTTGATGACCTTAAGAACTATGATCTGTTGAACAGCCAGGAACCTGCAGAAGTTCTGGCTCGTATTACTGCTGTGAAAACGCTGGACGACGCTATAGAGGATGCGACATACGTTCAGGAAAACACGCCAGAAGTTCTTGATATCAAGATCAAGGTTTTCCAGATGCTTGACGCCGCAGCTAAGCCTGATGCTGTGTTGGCGAGTTCTACATCAGCTTTACTACCCTCTACTTTCACCGAAAATTTGAAAGGCCGTGGTCGCTGCGTTGTGGTGCACCCCATTAATCCGCCTTATCTTATTCCCGCCGTGGAAATCGTGCCTGCACCGTGGACAACAGCAGAAACCATCGAGAGTGCGCGCAGCTTTCTGGTTTCAGCAGGTCATGCGCCAATCGTGATGAAAAAGGAGCTTGATGGTTTTATCATGAACCGGCTTCAAGGCGCGTTGCTTGAAGAAGCGTTTCGCTTGGTGGCCGATGGTTATGCCAGCATTGAGGATGTTGATATTGGCCTGCGTGATGGCTTGGCCCTGCGCTGGTCATTCATGGGGCCGTTCGAGACGATTGATCTCAACGCGCCAAACGGCATACGCGAATATTGCGAGCGCTACCAATATATCTACGCCAACATCTTCCCGCAAATGCAGCGCCGCGTTGATTGGGCTGGTAAGGTGATGAACTCGATTGAACCAGAACGTAGAGAAAGATTACCTGCCGCAGAACTTCAGCAGCGCCAGGTCTGGCGTGATAAACAGTTGATGGCACTGGCAGCGCATAAGCGGCGCGCGGCGAAAGATATCGGAACGTAAAATTCAGTTTTGCTTTGCCTTCACATAACTTCCAGCTGCCACAGCAGCAATGATGATGCTGCCAACCAGAATATCTCTCACGTAGCTATCCACGCTCAACTGCGTGAGGCCATTGCTCAGAATGCCAATGATCAGAACGCCCAATAATGTATAGAGCGCTCGTGGTTCGCCGTGCCTGCCAATTGTCATTCCAAGAAACACAGCTGCAATAGCATCCAGCATCAAGCCACTGCCTTGTGTTGGATTGGCCGAAGCCACGCGTGCTGCATACATCAAACCAGCAATGGCAGCACCAACTCCAGTTATGCAAAAAGCTGCCAGGCGTGTTCGGCACACATCAACACCTGCCAACCGCGCTGCCTCGGCATTGCCGCCCATCGCATAAATGTGTCGACCGAACACAAGTTTTTCGAGCGTGAACCAGATGATGAACAACATGAGGGCAGCGATAATTGTGAGGTTTGGCAATTGTAAAATTTGATCGCCGGACATCCATAGCGGAATGCCGCCTTTGGCAATGGCGGAAAAACTCGTAGGGATAGCGCCACCGAAAATGGTTTTGCCGCCGCTCACCAAAAAGGCCGATCCACTGAATATTGTCAATGTTCCAAGCGTTGCCACGAAAGGTAAAATGCCGATGTAACTCACCAGCAAGCCATTGAGCGCGCCACCTGCGAGGCCAACCATCAAAGCTGCTGAAATACCCAGAGGCACAGACCCAGTGGCCTGAAACACCACAGCGGCCACCACGCCAGAAAAGCTTGCCATGGAACCTACACTCAAATCAAAATCACCCATGGCCATCACCACTGTCATGGCGAAAGCTGTGACCGCCAGCATACTCATCTGCTGCGTAATGTTGATCAGGTTGCGGCCCGTCATGAAGGTGCCTGGCAACATGATCCAGAAGAATGCAACAAGGCCAAAAAAGCAAAGCAGCGTGCCGTAGGTTTGAACGAACTTCAGCACGCGCTTGATGACTGCTTATTCGCTAACGTTGTCAAATGTGATCAACCGGGTTGGAACATAGATCACGCTTTGCTTCATGTCCTCACCCGCCATTTTGCGTTTCACAGCATCAGCAACGGCGGCCCCAATGCCTCTGAAATTCTGCGCCATGGTCGCTTCGAAATTACTGCCTTTGCCGATCGCGGCGCGCGCTTCCGGGTTTGCGTCAATGCCGGTAATCACGATGCCTTCGCCGCCACGACCCGCAGCTTCAATGGCTTGAAGTGCGCCTAATGCTGGTTGGTCCCAGGCAGCCCACACAGCTGAGATTGAGCCCTTATCTGGATTCGCCGCGAGTATCGCTTCCATCTTGGCGCGGCTATCGGCGATGCCGCCGTCTTTCACATCGGGTGTAACGCGGTCGAGCACTTTGATGTCGGGATAATTTTTGAAAATTGCATCGGCAATAATGCCGCGCTGTTGCACGGGCGGAAATGCTTCAAATATAAACATCACCACTTTGCCTTTGCCGTTGATACGGTTGGTTACATAAGCCGCTGTATCGGCTGCCATCGAATAGCCATTGCTGGTCACGTTGGTTACAAGCAGAGGGGAAGCGCCTGCATCCATGCCAAACACTGGCACGCCTGCGGCCTTGGCGGCCTCCAGGCCAGCAGTCACTTGTGATGGATCAACGTTGATCACGATGGCTGCCGGCTTTTGATTGGCGGCATCTTCAAGGCGCGAAATAACGGCAGCCACGTCGCCCTTGGTGTCGACTACATTCACGTCCCAGCCATTGGCCTTGGCTTTTTCACTGAATGCTTCAACATAAAACTGGGTGCCAGGTTGAGCGAGGTATGGGGTGATCACGGTGATTTTTTCACCGGCAGCGCTGGCCAAGCCACTCATCAATGCCAAGGCTGAAACTGTTGCGAGACCCAATAATTTTCTGCGAACCAAATTCATGACGTCCTCCCGTTTTTGTTGTGTGCTTTGCTTTGCACGTCTTTTGCGCCACAATAATAGTGCATAAATTTTTGGGGCACGCAAATGTTAATTGGAATTGATGTTGGAACCACGGCTGTGAAGGCGGCTTTGTTTGATCATCATCGTAACACGCTCAAGACTTTCAAACAGCCATATCCCACCACGCGCCCTGCCCCCGGTCATGTTGAACAAAACGCAACAGACTGGCTTCAAGCCGTTCTTAGAGCGCTGTCAGAATTCGCCAGAGGATTGAAAGAGGGGCAGATTGAAGCCATCGGGCTTTGTTCGCAGGTCAATACCCATGTGTTTGTGGATGATCACGGCAATGCATTAATGCCCGCATTCACGTGGCAAGATGGGCGCTGTGCAGAAGCTGCAGCCGAGCTTGATGCGCAAATTACTCAAGCGGAAAAACTGAGTTGGTGGGGTGCGCCGTTGCCCATTGATGCCAGTCACGTTCTGTCGCGCATGGCCTATGTGGCACAACACTTTCCAGACATCTGGCAAAAAACCCGCTGGGTGATGGCACCGAAGGATTACTGCCTGTTCCACCTCACTGGCCAAGTGGTGACTGATCCCATGACCGCTTTTGGAATCATCGATAGCGAACTCAGCCTTGTACCGCGCCTGCTCGCTCTGGTGCCGGGTGCAGCGAAACGTCTGCCGCCATTGGCTTCGTTTACAAAAGTTATCGGGCATGTTCGCAACGGGCTTCCCTGCGCAGGCGTACCAATGGTCACAGGTGCCATGGATGCGTGGTCAGGCTTGCTCGGTGCTGGGGTGAGCGAAGATGGCCAAGGGCTTTACCTCAGCGGCACCAGCGAAGTTCTCGGCATCGTATCTTCGCGCAAAGCACCCGTAGCTGGCGTTATCGCTTTTCCAGAATGCGAAGGCATTTTGCTGCATGCGGGCCCCACTCAATCTGGCGGCGCTTCGGTTGAATGGGTTGCAAAATTGCTGGGCCGCACGAATGCAGAAATTTCAGAGCTTGCAGCAAAAGCCGACACATCAAAACCGCTCCCAACTTTTCTGCCGCATCTCGAAGGCGAGCGCGCGCCATTGTGGGATATCAATGCGCGCGGGTCATTGTCTGGTCTGTCGTCGAGCATGGGTGCTGCAGATTTGGCGCGGGCCGTGCTCGAAGGGGTCAGTTATTCGGCGCGGCTGGTGATGGATAGTTTGGAAATTTCTGCGTGTTTGCGTCCAACCGAGATCAATCATTCAGGAGGCGGTGCCGCATCTAATATCTGGTGCCAAATTCGCGCTGATGTTTTAGGCCGCCCCATCAAACGCATGGCAATACGCGATGCTGGCGTGCTGGGTGCCGCATTGATGGCGGGCACTGGGACTGGCGTATTTCCCAGCTTGAGCGATGCTGCAAAAACCTTCGTCGCTGTTGACCGAATATTTGAACCGGACCAAGCGCAAAGCGAGCGCCATCAAACGGGATATGACAAATATAAAATGCTCTACCAGCAATTGGTGCCGTGGCATTCTCGATAAGCCAAGCCATCTTCTTGGCGACAAACTGTTGAACTTGGTTTAGATGCAGGCAGAATTGAAAAAGGAATCGCTCAAATGACACAAACACCATCCGACGCCAAACCGCCCTTGCCAGACCATTTGAGCACCGATCCCAAAAGCCCGCACTTCAACGAAGCCGTTGTCACACACAAAATCGGCATCCGTTTTAACGGTGTAGAAAAAACTGATGTTGAGGAATATTGCATTTCAGAAAACTGGGTCCGCCTGCCATCCCGCGGAAAAAGCAAAGACCGCAACGGCAACCCGATGATTGTAAAGCTGACAGGCAAGGTTGAGGTTTATTACGCGGAGGGATAAGGGGGCTTAACAATCACTTCACGCAATTGACTTAGTGTTCAAAAGAACATACATAGAACAATAATATCAATTGGGTAAAGCCATATCGGCCTGCAAGATGGTGTGATGGAGAATCAGAACTTTATTCCCTCAGAGATTGGCGTACGTTTTGAAGTGCGTGAGTGGCGCAACGGCTTTGCAATTCTCGCTGCGGCGCGGCCTGCGGAATGGGCAGAAATTTTAGACGTTCTTGCAGGTTTTAAACTCTTGCGCTCTGATATCGTCAACCCAGGCGGCTCAAAATCTGAAATCGCCAAGAAGCTCGACAGCCATTTCACAAAACTCGGCTGGCGCGAAAAACAATTCCAAACCAAAATCACTGTGGATGACCAAACTTACGATGCGCCGACCCATAAGGTTGACTGCTATAAGAATCGCGTAGCGCTGGAAGTTGAATGGAACAATAAGGATCCCTTTTTCGACCGCGACCTAAACAATTTTCGTCTGCTGTTTGATTTGCGGGCCATTGATGTGGGTGTCATCATAACGCGCGGTTCAAATCTGCAGGAGATTTTCAACAGTCTGGACAAAGGGTCAAGTTACGGTAACTCGACCACGCATCTGGACAAACTTATTCCACGACTTGAGGGCGGCGGCGGCGGTGGCTGCCCCGTTGTCGTCATTGCAATCCGCAAAGAGGCTTATGTGAACGATGGACCAACTTAATAAAACAATCATCGATCTTGCATCATCGTTGGGTGGACGAAAATTCCAAACCATCATGGCCGATCCGCCTTGGCGCTTCGCCAATCGTACGGGCAAAATGGCGCCTGAGCATAAGCGTTTGAATCGTTATGAGACCATGACACTGGCTGACATTTGTGCCTTGCCCGTGGCCGAGGTGGCTAAGGAGCCTGCCCATCTATACATGTGGGTGCCGAACGCGCTGCTGCCCGATGGCCTCGCAGTGATGAAGGCGTGGGGCTTTGATTACAAGAGCAACATCATCTGGCACAAGATCCGCAAAGATGGCGGTTCAGATGGCAGAGGCGTCGGTTTTTATTTTCGCAACGTTACTGAAGTGTTGTTGTTCGGCACACGTGGCAAAGGTGCGCGAACACTGGCCCCGGGCCGCCGCCAAGTGAACATGATGGAAACCAGAAAACGCGAACACTCCAGAAAACCCGACGAACAATATGACCTGATCGAAGCCTGTTCACGCGGTCCATTTTTGGAGTTGTTTGCTAGAGGTACCAGACCCGGCTGGACCTATTGGGGCAACCAAGCCAACGAAGACTACGCGCCGACATGGAAGACTTACGCGCATAATTCTGCGGCACAGCGGATTGCAGCGGAGTGAGTTGGGTAGCTGAATTTCATTTGTTGCAAATTATGGATAGCTTGAGAGTAAATTAATTGTATTGCTTGACAAAAACGTTGTTCTTGTTATGTTTTTATCGAAAGTAAACGATGAAAACTTAAGATCACATACGATGATGGCTATGAACTTTATAATTTTGAGCAACTCTCTGGGATAGTTTCTAACTTATATTTGGAATGGGAACGAATGCACAGTGAAAACGAGGCAGCCCGAAGAGGTAAGACAGGTGCATCGGGTGGACTTTTTGGTTACATCGATTATTGATTCAGAGGAGAATATAAATGACACGTATTAAAGGACGCGGCGACGGTCCCGGCGGACGAAACGAACACTATGATATTGGTAGCAGAAAAAACGTTCCGCGGCGAACGGTCGTCGCTGAAATAAAACGGGGTGAGCACAATGACGCACACGTTGTCGTTATCAATAACCGTGAATACGCTCGAGACAATCCCGATAGATCGAAAACAGATAATGTAAACAGGTAAAAATGATGCGGAGTCGCTCTAAAGAGGAATTCTGACTTAACATAGAATTACAGTGTAATTACGGTGACAGTGCATTCTATTGACCACAAAAATATCTGATCTCTCATCCCATCCTCTAATATCTGTTCCTATCAAACAATGCTGCACAAGCTTCAAACCCAAAATGTGCCTTCACGTCAATTCGGCCTGTAAACCCGTTTTGCCTCCGGATCATCCACATCAAACGGCAGCGCCTCCAGTTCTTTCCAGAGCGCATCTGGAATAACAAAATTCGCCCAATCGCTTGTCTGCTGCACGCGCTCTGGTGTTGAAACGCCGCAGATAGTTGATGCAATGAGTGATGAGCGCATTGAGAATTGCAACGCTGCTGCACCCATAGGCACGCCGTGCTGCGAACACAGCGCTTCTATTGCCTTGACGCGCTCGATCACGGTATCATCGGCTGGTTGATAGGCGAATAAAGGTTGCACAGCTGCACCCTTGGCCAGAATGCCGCTGGCATAGGGCGCTGCATTGATCACAGCTAGCCCACGTGATTTCGCAAACACAAACATTTCGCTGCCATTGCGGTTCAAAAGTGTGAAGCGGTTGTGGCTTATGATGGCATCAAAAGGATAATCTTTCAGCAGCTGCATCATCACATCAACGCGCCCCGCAGCCAGCCCTACAGCTTGGGTCAGGCCCTGCTCCTTCATGCGGAACAATACATCCAAAGCGCCGCCCTTCTTGGTCACATCGCTCAAGCTTGATGCATATTCCGGATCATGCAGATGCAGCAGCGGAATGCTGTTTATGCCAAGCGCCTTCAGGCTTTCATCCAGCGAGGCCCTAGCCCTGTCCCCATCGAACACGTTGCTTTCCATGTTGCGATCGAGCTTTGAGGAGATGATGAAATTTTTCGGCAAGCCGCCGCGTTCAGCAATCGCCGCACCGATGCGTGCTTCACTTCGCCCAGCGCCATAGTTCCGCGACGTGTCGATAAATCCAATGTCGTTATCAAAAATGGCGTTCAGCGTGGCCCGCGCCCGAGCCTCATCGACAGCATAACCATAAGTATCGGGCATATCGCCCAAGGCAGACGTGCCAAAACATATCGGCGGAATGGCGAGTGTGGTTTTGGCAATTGTGGTGCGGGCGTTCTGGGGCATGGGATTTTTCCGGTTGATGCTTGAGTGATAACTTAAAGATGCACCTTCGTGATCCTTCGAGATATAGACAACTTATGCGATTTTTTAAATCTCGCTATTTTTTTTCAAGTTTTTTCAATCTGATTCAAAATCAGTTGCGCTGCGTTTATAGGGGTTTAGCGAGGCCGGCCGTGTTGCTTGTGGTTCCCGGCGCAGCTCGCAGTTTTTGATTTCGCAGAGCCTGCACGTCGAACCCAGAGGTCGTTTCGTCTGTGACGTAAATTTTATTTTTGCTCCGTGTACTGATGAAAAACAGAGAGCATAGGTAATATGCCCAAGCCTTCTGGCAAGCATCTCTGTGGTCTGGCCGTCTGCTGCTTCCAGTGCGACGGCGGTGTCGGCGGTGAAGTGGGGTAGATGTCCGCACAAAGTGGCGGCGATGGGCACATGAAAGCCCACTGGGCCAAGGCGGTCAACAATTGCGCCAGCAGAGTCGATTGCGAGAAAACCAATCGGGAAATCACTTTTATCACGAAGAGAAAGACACGCCAGCCGTTTCATCACCACACCTGTGGTCACGTTAAACCTGTCACTTAAAGCGTCGACGTTCCAGTTTAAATCGACAGCTGCGGATTTGAATTTTGCGGATGGACATAGAATTGCAGTGGCCAGATTTTTAGTTAGGCCTAATTGCATCAAGCGCTTAGCTTCGGCATTGCCTGTAAAAGATGAAGCTCTGATAGTTTCATCAATTGCAGCAGCGCCCTCCAGCGAAGCCAAAAGTATGGCTGCTTCAAACAGCCTCTCATATGCGTTCAGATGTTCTGAAATAAACAGCCGCTGTGAATGGCGGTCATAGCGCGCTCGATCATAGCCCATGATGTCGATTGGAATAATTCGCACATCAGTGCCACTGCCGCTGCGCAAGCGGGCTTTAATGCCCGCAAAAACATCGTCCTTGGGCGTGAGATCAAACCAGATTTCCTCAGCAAGATTTTCGAATGTTTGGTGCAGCAGATTTTCTTGCAGCCAATTTTGTACAGCTTCAAAAACTGTTTCTGTAGGGGCCGCACCGCCCAGTGCCATCTGTTGCGAGATATCGGACAGACGCTTTAAAACTTCGCGGTATGCACCATAGAGTTTGATGATAGCTCCTACCAGATTTGGTGCGACTTCTTGGGCTTGAACCAGTTCAGTGGTGACGGGAATTTCCCCGTGCAATAATGCATCGGCCACTACCTCCTTCAAACTGGAAAGCGCATCGCTGTGTTCATCATTGCCACTGAGTTCGGCAATATCGGCACCATGCAGCGTGTGCAACTTCAACAGCAGCTGCGCAGTGATGGGGCGTTGGTCGCGCTCGATCAAATTGAGATAGCTTGGCGATATGCCAAGGCTTTGCGCCAAGGCTGCTTGGTTGAGATTCAACTTGTTGCGCATCCTTCTCAGGCGCGCACCGGCAAAGATTTTACTTCCGCTCATAATTTACAAACTTTACAATTATTCTTTATAATATTTACAAAACTATACACATTATCTCGTTAATGTCGAGGTAAAGCTGGCAATTAGGCGTTGTGAATGTCAATAACATTACATAACCAACAGGAGACCTGAATGCCCAATTTTCAATCTTTCATATCAACTGCGCCTCAAGGTCGCTTTGACGGTATTGCTCGTAACTATTCGGTTGCGGATGTGAAAAGGCTGCGCGGCTCGGTTCAACTCGAATATACATTGGCCGAAAATGGCGCGAACCGGCTGTGGCAGCTTCTACGTGAAGAGCCTTTCATTAATGCCCTTGGTGCGCTTTCCGGCAATCAGGCCATGCAAATGGTTCGCGCAGGACTGAAGGCGATTTATCTTTCGGGTTGGCAGGTGGCGGCAGATGCCAATGTGGCAGGCGGCATGTATCCAGATCAATCGCTCTATCCAGCGAACTCCGGGCCGGAACTGGCCAAAAAAATCAATAAGACCTTGCAGCGTGCTGATCAAATTGAACATGCAGAAGGCAAGTTATCGGTTGATAATTGGTTCGCGCCAATTGTGGCGGATGCTGAGGCCGGTTTTGGTGGGCCACTCAACGCTTTCGAAATTATGAAGGCCTATATTGAGGCCGGCGTTGCCGCCGTGCATTTTGAAGATCAGCTGGCATCCGAGAAAAAGTGCGGGCATTTGGGTGGAAAAGTTTTGATCCCCACATCCGCACACATTCGCAACTTGATTGCAGCAAGGCTCGCTGCCGATGTGATGGGTGTGCCAACACTTATTGTGGCGCGCACTGATGCTGAAGCGGCGAAACTTTTAACCTCTGATATTGATGATCGCGACAAGCCGTTTGTTCTCGATCAGCCACGCACACCTGAAGGTTTCTTTCATGTGCAAAACGGCATTGAACCTTGCATTGCCAGAGCCATTGCCTATGCGCCTTATGCTGATTTGATTTGGTGTGAAACGTCCACGCCTGATTTAACGCAGGCCAAGAAATTTGCCGAGGCTGTGCACAAAGCTCATCCGGGTAAAATGCTGGCTTATAATTGCTCACCCAGTTTCAATTGGAAAAAGAAACTTGATGATGCAACCATTGCAAAATTTCAGCGCGAGCTTGGAGCCATGGGTTACAAATTCCAATTCATCACACTGGCAGGCTTTCACCAGCTGAACTTCGGCATGTTTGAATTGGCCAAAGGATATGAGGCAACGCAAATGACAGCCTATTCCAAATTGCAAGAAGCAGAATTTGCGGCAGAAGCTGATGGCTATACCGCCACGCGCCATCAACGCGAGGTGGGCACTGGTTATTTTGATGCGGTGGCCACAGCCATCAGCGGCGGCCAAGCTTCCACAAACGCCATGCACGAATCCACCGAAACTGCACAATTCAAAGCTGCTTGAGGAGAAACTATTATGTTAAAAAAACATGTAAAAGAGCGCGCCACCGAGCAATCATCAGAAATGAGTGACGAGCAGAAACTGGCCATCAACCGCCTCGCCAATGAACTGCATAGATTGAACAATGCTGTGATCAGCGCTGTTGAAACTGGCATTTCGGTTGAACTGCAGCGCGGTGCCAGACACCACACTGAGGGTGGTTTTTGGGGTGATCTGATGATCCCGATTGTTGTGAAGCAGAGCAACTCCGCAAATACACCACGCTAAAACAGGCCATTGTGAATTGCAATTCTTGGGCTAAATCGAATATTGATCTGGTTCGGGAATTGCATTCGTGGATGATACACTGGCGCTTGGGATTGATGTCGGCACATCGGGTGTTCGTGTCGTTGCGACAAATCGCAATCATGAAGTGGTTGGCTTTGCGGAAACAAGCTTGCAAGCACCACTTAAAACTGGCCAATCTGTAACGCAGGATTCTTCCCTTTGGTGGCAAGCAGTCTCGCATGTTTTGGATGAATTGCGCGGCCGGATTTCGTTTGAGCGAATTGTAGCCATCAGTGTTGACGGAACGTCGGGTACGATTGTTGCGGTTGACGCGCAAGGCACGCCATTGGCACCGGCATCGATGTATAATGATGCATCAGCAACGGATGCCTCCGAGATCATTGCGAAAGTTGCTCCGCCCGAAACTGCGGCGCATGGTGTTACATCGCCACTTGGTCGCGCGATCTCATTTCAAAACTTGGCCGATGTTGCTCGGATCCTGCATCAAGCTGATTGGATCAGCGCGCAATTCACGGGCGCGTTTAATGTGAGTGACGAAAACAATGCATTGAAAACGGGTTATGATCCTGTGTTGCAAGCGTGGCCCGAATGGATTGAGGCCGCAGGATTCAATCCCAAACTTCTGCCTCGAGTGGTTGCGGTGGGAACTGTGGTTGGAAATGTTAAGCCGGACATTCAGGCGCGGTTTGGGATTGGCAAAAACACTAAAGTGGTTTCGGGCACGACGGATGGTTGCGCGGCATTCCTGGCAACAGGTGCAAGCCGTGTGGGTGATGGCGTTACATCGCTTGGAACGACAATGGTGATCAAGTTGTTGTCGGACAAACCGATCTTTGCTCCGCAATACGGACTCTACAGCCACCGCATCGGAGATTTCTGGTTGCCGGGTGGAGCATCAAACTCAGGTGGTGCGTCGTTGCTTAAATATTTTACTGCCGAGCAGTTAGCGGCAATTGAGCCGCAGATGAAAGTTAGCAAACCTACTGGACTTAAATATTATCCACTCTCCGGAGTTGGTGAAAGATTTCCGATTTATGATCCTGAGATGCAATCGCGTGTTACACCGAGACCAGCAAACGAAGCCGAGTTTCTGCAAGGTTTGCTTGAAGGTATTACCGATGTTGAAGCGCTTGCTTATCAACGCATGGCCGAACTATCAGGGCCTAAACTAAAGCGCGTTTTTACTGTGGGTGGCGGTGCTAAAAATAAATCGTGGGGTGAAATTCGCGCGCAGCGATTGAGAGTTCCAATGGAAATTCCAGAGAGTGACCAAGCCGCTGTCGGCACCGCAAGATTGGCTTGGAAAGGAATGGGTGTGAATTAATATGAAACAGCCAACCAACATATTAGGCCTCCGGGAAATTGTTGATCTTTTTGATGTGTTTTTCCTCGATCAATTTGGTGTGCTGCATGATGGGAAGCAGCCCTACCCCGGTGTGGTTGAAGCCATTGATGAACTTCACAAATTGGGCAAGCAGCTTATCATCCTTACCAACTCCGGAAAACGCGCTGCGCCGAATTTAAAGCGACTTGTTGACATGGGCTTTCCCGATCAATCAATGCATGCCGTTGTAAGTTCAGGTGAAGTGGCTTGGCGGGGAATTCAATCTGGCACATTCTTGTCACCTTATGTTTCTGGCGGACGGGCCTATATTGTTGGTCGACATATGGATGATTATCATTTCTATGACTTAGGTTTGGAGTTCGTTGAAAAACCAGAACGCGCCGACTTCATACTCATCCTCGGCAGTGATGCGCCCCGAACGACGCTTGATAATTATGAAGCGTTGCTGAGCAAAGCAGCAGAACAAGGCGTTCCCGCTCTTTGCGCTAATCCTGATATCTGGATGATAACATCGTCAGGCTTACATCCCGCACCCGGTGCAATCGCAGAATTGTATGACAAACTTGGTGGAACCGTACGCTATATAGGCAAGCCTTATGCAGATATTTACGAGTTGGCATTGGCATCGTCTTCAGTTTCAGAGAAAGCCCGCGTCGTTGCTGTTGGTGACAGTGTTGAGCATGATGTGCGAGGTGCAAAGCATTTCGGCATTTCAAGCATTCTAGTGCGCGGCGGAGTTTCAGCCGAATTGACTTCGAAAGAGATCGAGCAATTTGATCAGCAACCAGATTGGATTATTCCTGCGTTTAGAATCTGAAAAACATCCGGCAGTCATTGAAATTCAATTGTCATAAAATTTTTCGTCATTCCCGCGCAGGCGGGAAACCAACTAGAATAATGAACAAAAGTAGGATTCCCGCCTACGCGGGAAGGACGGCATAGGGGGAGTATTTGTTCAAATACACAACAGAAGAGCTAACAAATATTGACCAGCGCTTCACCCGCCAGATAGCGGCGCACTTCTTCCGCTGCGAGGCCCGCTGCATAAGTTACAGTCTTCACCGATGCGCCCGCGATATGCGGTGTCAACGTAACGTTAGGCAATCGCAGCAGGGGCCAATCCGCCGGCACCGGTTCAATTGCAAATGTTTCCAGCATCGCGCCGCGCAAATGGCCTTCGCTCATCACTTTATAAAGCGCGTCATAATCCAACAATGGGCCTCGAGCGGTGTTTATCAAAGTGGCATCAGGTTTCATTTTGCGGAGGGTTGCTTCATTGATCATCTTTGTTGTTTCCGGCGTGACGCGCGGATGCAGCGAAATTACATCTGCTTCACTCAAAACAGTCTCGAACGAAGTTTGAACAACACCGTCGCGCAAATCGTCAGCGCTCAGCTGCACATAAGGATCAGACACCAAAATGCGGCAGCCAAAGGCTTTAAGGTATTTCACAACGCGGCGACCGACCTCACCATAACCGATCAAGCCAACGGTCATTTCTGAAAGTTCACGGCCCGTTACGTCAGCGCGATATAAATCGCCGCGATATTCGCCTTTGCGAAGCGCATCATGGCCTTTGGTGATGTTGCGGGTTTCAGTGATCATGGCACCAATGGTAAATTCCGCAACGGCGGATGCATTGCGGCCTGGCGTGTTCACCACTTTGATGCCTCGATCACGCGCTGCTTTCATATCAATGTTCACTGGCCCACCGCGTGAGACGGCGATGAGTTTCAGTTTCGGGAGCCTGTCCATGATGCCCGCCGAAAATGGTGCGAGCTGAGTGACTGCAATCTCCGCATCACCAACACGTTCGACCACCTGATCGGCATTGCCCATATATTCTTTGAGTCCGTCCATTCCCTCAACGGCATAGCCATGTTCCATCGGTTCGTCTGGCCAGGGTAGGTCATGTTTTTGAATTTCGAGTTTGAATTTTTTGCAGCGTTCAAGGAGCGCCGTTTCAAACATTGAAGACAGCATGAAACGATCACCAATGATGGAAATTTTATGCGCCATGGGTTTCACCTTGTTTCATGTCTGCAGCATTGCGCCAAACCTTGCGCATTGCTTCTCTGGTTTCTCTGTAAATTGTAAAAGCTCCATCATAGATTTTTGCTAATGTGGTATCAGGTTGTGTGGGCTGCCCAATCAATGGGTTCACCCATTGGTCCACGCAGGCACCTAAGTCCGGATAAATTTTCTGTTGTGTCGCCGCCATCATTGCGGCTCCGGCAGCGCCAGCTTCATCGCGGGAAACGACTTTTATATCCGCTTTCAAAACGCCAGCAAGAATTTGACGTAGTGCAGTTGAGCGCGCCGCACCCCCCGTTATGCGCACTTCGGCAGGTATTGACCCCATTGTCTCGTAGCAATCTCGTGCGGCAAAGCACAAACCTTCATAAATGCTGCGCATCAAATCTGCGTAGTTTGAACCAAGTTCCAATCCCGTGAACATAGCGCGGGCATTGGGATCAAGGAACGGGCCGCGCTCGCCGGCTTGCGAAATATAGGGGTGAAAAATTGAAGAAACTGGTGTTGCTTTTAGAATGCTTTCATCCAAGCCTTTGAGAAGATCGGCGCGGGTGCGATCTACACCTTGGGATTTCAGAATATCAAGCCCAAGATCAAGCATCCAATCAATGTTCAAGGTCGAAGCCATGTTGGATTGAATTTGAACTTGCTTGCCAGGCTCAGGAAAGGTCATGGTGTAGCCAGACATTTCCGCATTGAGTTTCACATCATCAGCACCTGGAACCATGCGCATGTGCATTCCGGTGGAGCCCACAATTGTGCATCCTACCATTGCATGTGGGTCATAAAGCCCGCCACCAATTCCAGTGCACAACACATCAACATATCCAAGCACAACGGGAGTGCCTGATTTCAAACCGATTGCCTTGGCAACTTGCGCAGAAAGCGGATGTGATTGCGAAGCACCATCGACAATTTCTGGCAGTAAGTGTTTGGCCTCGGCTGCACCAAGCTGATCTAACATATCGGTCTGGTATTGCCGCGTTTTGAAATTTCCAATTGTGAAATTAGCTTCAGAAGGGTCAGTGCAACGCACACCCGTTAGGTTAAAATAAAGCCAGTCTTTACAATGAAATGCGGTGGTTGCTTTAGACAATAGTTCAGGGGCATTGCGCTTTAACCAGACAATCTGCGTTGAGGTTTGGCAAGCATTCACGCCCGAACCAGTGCGTGCATAATGTGCCGCATAATTTTCACTGTTCACAAACTCTTCGGCGATTGATGCTGCGCGTCCATCAAGCCAAAGAAATGCAGGGGCTACGGGATCGCCCAGTTTATCAATCAACCATGTTCCATCGCCCTGCCCCGTAACGGCAATAGCAACCAAGCGATCGGCAAGATTTGGAATCTTTTCGACGAGTTCTTTCAGTGTTGCAGCAGCATCGCGCCAGGTTCGTGCCATATCTTGTTCAACGCCACGATTAGAAAGCGTTACATAAGAATTCGGAACTGCGGCGATGGCGATCTGCTCGCCCGTCAGTGTGAAAGCAACAGATTTCAGAACTGAAGTTCCAGCATCAATCCCAATGATCACGCCATCCTTCATGCCGCAACCCCGCCGTGACTCAGCGCGACACCGGATTCTGCATCAAAGATGTGAAGATCCTGTGCCGCAATACGAAGCGAAATATCTGCACCAGTTTTCATGCTGACTTTTTCTGTAGAAACCAAAACGATGGTGCGACCACCAACATCGACCGCCACATGGGTTTGATCGCCGAGCCATTGGCAGGCGATGATTTTTCCCTTTATGGTTCCCTGCCCCGCATGCACGGCATGGGGGCGGATGCCAAGCGTGATCACATTCCGGTTCATCAGCGCTTTGGCCACGTCTGGACTCAAATCACTGTGTGGATAACGCAATTCACTTCCGCCATCGATTTTAAGTGTCACATGCTTAGCGCTGGTTTCGACGGTGGCATTCAATACATTCATCGGGGGTTCGCCAATAAACGTTCCGGTGAACAAGTTGGACGGGCGTGCTTTGAGTTCTGCTGGCGTTGCATATTGTTGCAACACGCCAGCTTCCATAACAGCGATACGGTCGGCCAAAGCATTGGCTTCTGTTTGATCATGGGTGACGACAATTGAAGTGCATTTATGTTCACGCAGATAATGCTTGATACGACCGCGAAGTATAGCTCGGAGTTGCGGTTCCAATTGCCCCATGGGCTCATCAAGCAAATACAGGTCGGCTTTGCGCACTAAGGCGCGTCCCAAGGATGCGCGTTGCTGTTGGCCGCCAGAAACATTGACTGGATATTTTTGTAAAATGCCGGAAATTTCCAACATGGCCGCCATGTCCTTTACTTTGGTATTCGACTCAGATGTGGAAAGTTTTGCGGCCTTCAAAGCAAAAGCCATATTTTCACCAATCGTCAAAGGCGGATAAAGCGAATAGGCCTCAAACGCCATCGCTACGTTTCGCGCCGATGGTGGAAGATTTTGGATTACGCGGTTGCCCAAGGTGATTGTGCCTTCAGTCACCTCTTCAAAGCCCGCGATCATTCGCAATATCGAAGTCTTGCCGCAACCTGATGAACCAAGCAGTGCAACAATCTCGCCATCATTCACTCCAAGATCGAGACTTTTCACTGCATGCACTGGCGACTTGCGGCGTGGGCGATAGATTTTGTTGACGTTTGAAATAACGAGATCAGCCATCAATACGCGCCCCGGTTTCTTTGTCAAAATAGTGCGTGCCAGAAGAATTGAAGCTGGCTTCAACTTTTGCACCATATTTTGGTGTAACTGCTGATGACGGTAATGAAACCAAAAATTCTTGGCCATCATCTGATTGCAGCAACAACAAGTTGCGTTCGTTCACAGGCGTAATGGCCATGACAGTTGCGGTAATCGAGCCTTTCTTTGCACCCAGGAAAACTGCGTCTGGCCTTACCGCCATTGTAGCGGATTTGCCATTTAGTATATGTTCAAATGTGTTGATCGCCGGATCACCAAATAATTTAGCCACTTCAAGCGTGGCTGGTTTATTATAAATTTCCTCAGGTGTTGCGAGTTGCACGAACTTTCCGTTCTGCAGAACTGCAATTCTATCGCCCAGAGCCATCGCTTCTTTATAGTCTTGGGTTACATAAAGAACAGTAGCTCCGGACTGGCGCAGCAGACGCGGCAATTCCAGGCGCATTTCAAATCGCAGTTTTGCATCCACATTGCGCAGCGGATCATCAAGCAATAATATTTTTGGCTGGGCTGCAAGAGCGCGGGCTAATGATGTGCGCTGCTTCTGGCCATTGGATAATTCGCGGGGCGCATGGTTCAGCACATGGTCAATTTTCAAAAGCTTGGCCACGCGGTTAATGCCTGCCTGCACTACATCAGCACCGGCATTGCGGGCAACCAGCGCAGCACCAATGTTTTCTGACGCGCTCATATGGGGGAACAACGCAAAGTTCTGGAATGCCATGCCAACATTGCGATGTTCAGGAGCAATGTCATCAACATCGTGGCCATCAAGTTCAATGGAGCCGCTGGTTGGCAATTCGACGCCTGCTATCATGCGCAGCAAAATTGTTTTGCCTGTGCCAGAGCCGCCAAACACAACAATGATCTCGCCTGCGTCTGCCTCAAGATAAAGGCCATCTAGCACTTTGAATGCGCCAAAAGATTTTGACAGATTTTTAAGCGCCAGCTGCGTCATCCTTTGACGGCTCCCATGGAGAGTCCTTGGACGAGATAACGCTGAGCATAAAGGGCGATCAACAAAGTTGGTGTTATCGACAGCACGATGGCCGCTGCTATTTGGCCATATTGGATGCCCGATGCCGTAACGAAAGCAAGCGCGCCCACAGTCACTGGCTGTTTATCGGCACTTGCCAAAATGAGCGCGAAGACGAAATTGTTCCACGCGAAAATAAAAGCCAACAACCCCGCAGCCGCAATGCCGGGTAATGCCAAGGGCACGGCAATTTTGAAAAAAGTTTTCAGCCAGCTGTTTCCGGCGATACGGTAAGCGTTTTCGATGTCGGGACTCAAATCTTCAAAATATCCGCGCACGATCCACAATATCAGCGGCAGGCAGATGAGCTGGTAGACCCAGATGAGGCCGATATAGGTGTTGGTAAGCCCCAAGAACTTGTAATAGAGGCTAAGAGGCAAGAGCACGAGCAGCGGCGGCGCAAAGCGGAATGAGAGAAGCGTAAATGCGATATCTTCACCCAGTCGAAATTTAAAGCGCGCAAAAGCGTAAGCGGCTGGCACACCGAGCAGCAGCGACAGGGCTACAGACAAAGTTGAAAGCAGCACCGAATTCCAAAGATTGTGCATGAAGTCGAGCTGCAGGCTTCCGGCAGCGGTCTTCAGTTGGCCGGTGATCAAGCCTTGATAGTTTTCCATGGTCGGTGAGAAGAACATGGAAGGCGGGATGCGCAAGATGGTTTCGTTGGTTTGAAACGACATCAGAAAAATCCAGAATATCGGGAACATGAAAAACAGCACGACAATGATCAACAAGAGACCGCGCAGCACTTTCTCAAATGTTGATTGATGATCCATCACGCCACCCCATGGGCTTTCTCGCGCAGTTTCAGCCACTGTTTGATGAAAATGTTTGAGAGGAAATAGGTGATCGCCCAGAGGATCACCATGAGTGCCGAGGAGCGACCAACATTGGTGGCCTGAAAGAAATCCAGATAAGCTTGCACCTGGAACACCAGCAATTTGTCACCTGGTCCGCCTTGCGTCATTGCATAAATGATATCGAACTGCTGGATTGAATCGAGTAGCCGGAACAATGTGGCCGTCAACACATAGGGCATGAGCATGGGCAGCGTGATGCGGAAGAACACAAAGCTTCTCGGCACACCGTCTAAAGCCGCTGCTTCGAATGGTGCAGTCGGCAATGAACGCAGGCCCGCCAAAAGCAAGATCATGATGAAAGGTGTGTAGACCCAGATATCAACCAGCACGACAGTGAATATGGCGGTTGATGGATCCGACGCCCATTTGAAGTCATGATAGCCCATGAGGCCAACGAAATAGCTCAAGATGCCAAAGTTGGGATTGGTCATCAGCTTCCACATGAGTGAAGCAAGGGCTGGCGCTGCCATTAATGGCAGTAGCAGTAATATGGAAACAAAGTTATTCAACCGTGTTTGCTTTTGCAACAATAGCGCAATTGCGAGACCGAGAATGAGTTCAAGCCCCACAGTTACTGCCGCATAAAGCAGCGAAATATAAACCGTGTTCCAAAACTTTGGGTCAGTGAAAAAATTAATATAATTCTGAAACCATATGAAGCCCTTCATCGCGGGCAAGTTCAACCGGAAGCGTAGCAGCGAGTAATAGACCGCCGTTATAAATGGAATGAGAATGCCGATACACATTAAAAGTGCAGGCATGGACAGCAAATAGGGCAGAGCTTTGCGCATGAAGCGACTTTGCTTTACAGGCGCGATTTTCTCTGCGGTTCCAACACTCATGGAGCCACTTTTCCTAACATTCGGTTTGTGGTCAATTGAATACTGTGGGGCCCCTACAGGGAGACTATAAAGGCCCCACAGACTTAGAAGCGAGAGATTTAGCCGAGGCCGGCCTCTGACAGCTTCTTGTCCATTTCAGCAGCCATTTGGTCCAGACCTTCGTCAATCTGGATTTCCTTGGCCACCATTTTTTGCAAGTTCTCGGACCATAGCGTTGTGAGGTCGAAGAACAATGGCTGAGCGGTGAAGTAAATTTTTGCACCCGGTGCAGATGTGTCATGCTGGTTCAAATATCCAGGATATGACTTATCAATACGGTCGCGGAATTCTTCATCCTTCCACACTGATGCACGCACAGGATTTACGAAATCCATTTTGCGGGCACCAAATAAATCATGCTCGGTTGATGTTGCCCACTGCATGAAATACCATGTTGCATCTTTTTGTTTGCCAGCGCTGGCCATGGCGAGAGACCAGATCCAGACATTTGGTGTTGGTGCCTTGGCGGCGGGGTTTGCAGCAAACGGAGCATAGCCCAGATTGCCTTTTTCCTTGTTGTCGCCACCATTCATGAAGTAGCCCAGAATATCAGCATCAAAGATCATTGCTGATGCACCAGCGCCCAAATCTGTGCCCACTTGATACCATGTATAAGTTGACCAGTTTTTGGGGCCAGAGTCTTGGATCATCTTCACCCAATCTTTGTGATAAGCCTTGGAACCAGCTGAATTCATTGCTGCTTTTAGTTTACCGTCAGCAACATTGAAGTCCTTTTCACCGAAGTTCGCATAACCCGATAAAAAGCCTGGATGGATTGATGCCCAAGACCTGGAGCCGCGCACACCAACGCCATAAGGCCCGCCCAAGTCCTTGGTGAGCTTGGCTGATACTTCAACCATCTCGCCCAAATTCTTTGGTGGCTCAACCTTCACTTTGTCGAACATTTTTTTGTTGTAAGAAATGTTGTTCAGTTCATAGCCCCACGGCATGCACCACTGTTTGGCATCGGCTGAACCAAGCTCTCCACCGGGAACACCGTTCCATGATGTTGAAGCACGAAGGCCAGGCAACACGTCTTCCCAGTTGAAGTTGGGATTGGTTTTGGTCGGGTCTTTTATGTAGGTATTGAGATCATCAATCCAGCCTGCTGGGCCGTAAGTCCATGTCATATATGCGCCCGTCATGAAGGCATCATATTCGCCAGAGCCGGAGGAAAGTGCGGCGGTCACTTTATCAAAATAAACATCTTCGGGGAAAATGTCGTAGGATACGTCCATCCCTGTCATCGTTTTGAAATTCTCGATGTCGGCGATCATTGCATCAGCATAGGGATGCTTGTTGAGCAACAGCTTGAGTTTGGTGCCCTTGTATTTCATCCAATCAAAATCAGCGGCCATGGCTGCTGTTTGCGCTTCGTTGAGCAACAGGCCTGTGGCTGCGGCACCTATGCCTAGTTTGCCTGTACTTGCGATCAACTCGCGACGACTGATTTTTCCGGCGGCAAAAGCCTGAAAAAGATTGCGTTCTTTATCGTACATTTGGATCCTCCTTTAAAATAATTGATCTTATTTTGCGGATTTACCGTTCTTGCATTTGCCAGTTACTATAGCTGGTTGGCCTTCGATAAGGCGTTTCGCGGTCGCCTCATCAGTGATCAATCCGGCCAGCAACCCACTGTTGAGAATGGAACTGATGGCACGAACTTTTTTAACGCCGCCCGCGATGGCGACGATCTTGCGATTTCTCAATTTTGAAACAGGTGGTGCCAAAGCACGATCTGACAAATCATTCTGAATTTCGTTGCCTTGCGCATCAAAGAAGTGGCCGAGCAATTCGCCCGTTGCACCAGCTGCTGAAACGGCGTCCATTTCTTCGTCCGATATCATGCGGCCAAGAGATAGAAACGCCTTGCGGCTCACTTCGCCGATACCAGCAATATTCAAAGTGGCTTCATCAGCCATGGCCACAACCTCGCGCACACCATATTGGGCCAGCAGCACTTGCTTGTCTTTCACGCTATTGGCAAAAAATGGTACGGGCATCAGATAGGCTTCGGCTCCGGTGCGTTCTGCCAAACGGTGGATGCAATCAAAAGGATTGGCTGCAAAGCGCTGTGTCAGTCCGCCCAGCAATGATACGAATTTGGTTTCACCAGCAGCAATACCTGGCAAATGATCAATTGCTGAGGCCAATGTGCGGCCATGACCGATGCCAATCAATTGATGTGTACCCAATTCAATCAATGCACGAATATAGCGCGCGCCAACGATGCCCAATGCACGGATCGGCAATTCCTCATCGTCCACATTGGGCACCACTTCGCAATGGCAGATGCCGAACTTGGCTTTCAAAGTTTCCTCAAGCGCTACACAGCCCGCAATTGGCCCTTCGACGAACACCTTGATCATGCCTCCTTTTGAAGCGCGGGCGATCAAACGGTGGGCCTTGGTATTGGTCACATTCAGTGCCTCAGCCACTTCACCTTGGGTGCGTCCACCAGCAAAATAAAGCCACGCTGCGCGAGCTGCCAAGTGGGCCTCGTCATCAACAATAACAGGAATTCCAACCACGCTCAAGCGCCTTCATCCTTATTTTGAATTTTTTTGCTTGATGTGCAATAAATTTCAAATCATAATTGAAGTCAAATTAAATCGTCATTGCGCCGCAATAGACAAATTGTTCAAATAGCCAGAATTGAGGAAACGCTGTGGCTTTTAAGTTGTCTGTGAACACTAATCCGCTGGTGAACCGTTTTGCGGAACCAGAAGACCTTGTTTCAGTTTTGGCGGATGAGATTGGAATCGGTCATATTCAACTGGTTCATGAATTCATCAACCCAAGCTGGGACTTAAAGACAATTTCACGTTTGACCGCGCGCATGGCTAAAGCTTGTGCTGCAAAGAATGCAAAAGTTACTTCAGCTATGACAGGGCCCTATGGAAGGCTCAATCACTTTGGGCACCCTGATGCTGAGGTGCGCGATTATTATGTACGCTGGTTCAAAACCTTTGCTGACATAGCATCGGATCTGGGCTGCCCTGCTATCGGCACACAGTTTGCCATTCTGACCTATGCAGATCACGACAGCGCCAAACGCTACAAAGCAATCATGGATATTGCCTTGGCATGTTGGCGCGATGTGGCTGAACACGCTGCCCGCCGGGGGCTCAAATACTTATTCTGGGAGCCCATGTCCGTTAGCCGTGAGCTCGGCCACACGCTGAAAGTCACACATGATTTACAGAATTGGATCAATGCGGCGCAGCTTCCGATACCGCTGGTTCCAATGGTGGATATCGATCATGGTGATGTCACATCACCCAATCCACGCGATGTTGACCCTTACGCGTGGGCAAAAGATTTTGCCACACAATCTCCGATCATACATATCAAGCAGAGCAGCATGAACAAGGGCGGCCATTGGCCCTTTACCGCGCAATACAACGCTGATGGAAAAATTACGCCGGAGAAATTATTGGATGCGGTGCGCGCCGGCGGCGGCACAGATAATGAACTTTGTTTAGAATTAGCCTTTCGTGAGCGCGAACCTGCCGACCGCAGTGTCGTTTCGGCATTGCGAGAATCCGTAGCGCATTGGAAACCATTTTTGGACACAGGCAATGTGCCCTAAGTGGTCAATACAACGAGACTAAAAAACTAGGATATGCGATTTCCTGGAGTTTCTCGGATTGGGATATAAAATTTTTGCACCGCGCAAATTCTGATCAGTTCTTGAATTTGCCAGGAAATTAAAATCTTGTTTGTGGCCTCTCGTGTTGCTCAACAAATATTGAAACTGATTGAGGTGGGCATTCAGGCGCGGAGCTGGAACTCCAGATGCGGGTCCAATGATAGTTGGCGCGTGACTGCAATGGGAAATGTTCGATTTGGTTCGTCCCATTAAAAACGATGGCGTTTCGGTCATTGCCTTTAGCAACGCGCAACCCAACAAATCTAGTTTCTGAATTATTCCATTCCAATAATTGGCCGGTTGCGTCAAACCAATAGCCCCATGGCTCAGAGTTATTCAATTTATCAGTTAGAAATTCTGCATTTGTAAGCAGCGAAAATGTTCTGCGCAATTTGCTGAGCTCAGCTACGAAATCAATTAATTGCTGATCAGCATTCGACCAATTGAGCCAAGTGATTTCATTGTCTTGGCAGTATGCATTGTTGTTGCCATTCTGGGTGCGGCCAAATTCGTCGCCTGCTGTCAACATGATGGCACCGCGTGAGAGGAAGAGGGTTGCAAGCAATGCGTGAATTTTTCCACCGACCCACGTTACCTCATCGTTTTTTCCGTCGCGGTTGTTTTCTCCATTAGCCAGATTGTTTTTGGAGTTGAAATTCAAAAGATCACGCAAGGTGAAGCCATCATGGGCTGATATGAAATTCAGGCTTTTGCTGGTAGCGTATTTCCTTTGAAATACATCTGACGAACCGCTGATGCGCGTGGCCAATGCATTTGCTGAATAATGATCGCCGCGCCAAAACCGTCTTACATCGTCGCGGTATTTGTCGTTCCACTCATACCAACGCGGTGGAAAATTTCCGAGTTGATAGCCACCGGGGCCGATGTCCCATGGTTCGGCAATCATGAAACGGGTAGAGAGAATTGGGTCATTTTCGATCGCTTGAAGCAAGGGAGCATTCGGAGCAAAGCCTGCATCACTGCGGCCCATGACTGTTGCGAGATCAAACCGAAAGCCATCAATGCCACAATTCAAAACCCAATGGCGCAGACTGTCGACGACGAGTTGCACCACATGGGAGCGGTCCATGGCTACCGTGTTGCCACATCCAGAGTCGTTTACAAGGTTGCCGTTGATGTAACGATAGTAGGCCGTGTTGTCTAAACCATGCATTGACAGAACTGGGCCATGATCATCGCCCTCGCCCGTGTGGTTGAAAACCAGATCGAGCACCACGTTGAAACCTTCCACATGCAGGCGTTCGACTGTTTGTCGAATCTCCGCCAGACCGCCTGGAGCCAAACGTGGATCGGGCGCGAAGAAGGAAACAGGGTTGTAACCCCAACTGTTGGTCAGCCCCAAAGTTTGCAAATGCGGTTCGTCGATCCATGCGGTGATCGGCATGAGTTCTATTGTATCGACACCAATTCTTTTCAAGTGTGATAAAATCGCGGGATGCGCCAATGCCGAAATTGTTCCACAGATGTTTTCTGGAATATCGGGGTGAAGTTTGGTGAATGATTTCACTTGCACTTCATATACGAAACTCGGCTCGGTAATCTCGCGAAGTGGTAGATCGGGAAGCGCTTCAGTGATAATGCCTTTTGGAACAAGGTGAGCGGTTTCAATACCTTTGGTTCCCAGATCGGGCAGAAGGGCGAAGGCGTGATCAATTTCGCTGGCGTAGGGATCGAGGAGAAGTTTGCTGTCATCGAACATTTGGTTTTGCTCAGGCAACCACGGCCCGCTAGCGCGCAAGCCGTAAAGCATTCCGGGTTTGACATCTGAGATAAAACCAAAATGCACATCGCCATTTCGACCAGTCAAAGGTGATCTGAACTGCTCATTCTTGCTGGCTGCATCAAAGATACAAACTGTGACTTGCTCGGCGCGTGCAGCCCAGATGGCAAAGTTTGCACCGTCTTTTTTGACAGTCGCTCCGAGGGGAAAAGCCGCGCCTTTTTCTAATTCTAACTTCAAGATGAATTATTCACTGCGCAAAGTTTTATAAAGATCAGCATATTCGGCCGCACTATGATCCCACGATACTTCAGTGTTCATGCCGCGGGCCTGAATGCTTTTCCAGATGGCTTTCTTTGAATAAAGGTTTGCTGTGCGAACTAATGCATTTTGTAATGATAGGCCGTCAACTGGAGAAAATTGAATGCCCGTTGCCACGCCAGCAGCAAGCGCTGCATCATTGGCATCGATGATAGTGTCGGCCAGTCCGCCCGTGCGGGCCACAACTGGAACGCAGCCGTAGCGCAAACCATAAAGCTGTGTGAGGCCGCAAGGTTCAAACCGTGATGGCACGAGCATGGTGTCACAACCGCCTTGAACCAGATGCGACAAGGTTTCGTCGTAGGCCGTGACTACTCCGATGCGGCCGGGATGGCGTTTTGCTGCGGCCTTGAAAGCGGTTTCGATTGCCTCTTCGCCGGTGCCGATCAACGCCAATCTTCCACCCGAATTTACGAGCCAATCGAGCAAGGATGCAAAAATGTCCATGCCTTTTTGCCACGTTAACCGGCTGACCACACCGTGAATAATGCCGTCGCCTTTTTCCAAACCAAAGCGCTTTTCAACTTCGCGTTTATTAAGTTGGCGTTTGGAGAATTCCTTGGCGTTATAGTTTGCAACGAGTGCTTTATCTGTTTCGGGGTTCCACACACCCGTATCAATGCCGTTTACAATACCCGTCATTCGCGCGCGTCTTGCCTGCAACAAGCCTTCAAGCCCCATGCCATAATCCGAGGTGCAAATTTCATTGGCGTAAGTTGGGCTGACAGTAGTGATGGCATCGGCGCAAGATAGTCCGCCTTTCAGAAACCCTATATTGCCATAAAATTCCAGACCCTCAATTGCAAATGCTTGTGGAGGTAAATCGAGGACACCAAAATATGCAGCAGGAAATTGCCCTTGAAATGCAATATTGTGAACAGTCACAATGGTTTTTGGTCCGCCGCGATACTTTACATAGACCGCCGCCAAGGCAGATTGCCAATCATGCAGATGCAAAATGTCGGCTTTGAAATCACCCAATGCACCACATGCTAAATCGGCAGCCACTTGTGAAATCGCTGCAAAACGCTGGGCGTTATCTGGCCAGTCTTTGCCGTCTGGGCCAAGATATGGATTGCCGACACGGTTGAAAAGATGTGGGGCATCAAGCACGAAGACATCAAGGTCTTTGGCTTTGCCTGAAAGCAATGTTGCAGCACCCCCCATGAGATTTCTAAAATTGTGAAACGGGGTAGAATTTTCCAATGCCTGCATCACTGCTGGATAGCCGGGCACGAGCGTTTTCATGGTCACGCCATGTTTTTGCAACGCCAGCGGCAGCGCCCCTGTAACATCAGCAAGGCCGCCGGTTTTTATCAGCGGATAGATTTCGGATGTGACAGAAAGAACCTGCATCAGCCCAATCTATCAATCATCGGCTGGGTGATCAGGCACACACCGCCCTCGCTGCGCCGGAAACGTTTGGCATCGAGAACTGGATCCTCTCCCACCACAAGGCCTTCAGGAATAACGACATCACTATCGATCACCACTTTGCTCAGCCGTGCATTGCGACTGACGAAGACGCGCGGCAACACCACAGCTTCATCCAATGCTGAAAATGAATTCACTCGCACACCAGTAAACAACAATGTGCGCTTGATCGAACCGCCTGAAACAATGCAACCGCCAGACACAAGTGATGAGACAGCTTGGCCGCGCCTGCCATCAATATCATGCACGAATTTTGCCGGTGGGGTCACTTCACCATAAGTCCATATCGGCCAGTCTTGATCATAAAGATCGAGCAAAGGCAGCGTATCGGTTAAATCCACATTGGCTTCCCAATAGGCATCAATGGTTCCCACATCGCGCCAATAAGACGTTTTTTCAAGCGGTGAACGCACGCAAGACTTTGCAAACCGATGCGCCACAGCTTTACCGCCAGTAACGACCGACGGTATGATATCCTTGCCGAAATCACGCGATGAATTTGGATCGGCGGCATCCTTCTTCAACAGTTCAATCAAAAATTTTGTTTCAAACACATAAATCCCCATCGACGCCAGCGCCATATCGGGCTGGCCAGGAATGCCCGGCGGGTCTTTGGGTTTCTCAACGAATGCGATAATCTGGTCTTTCTTATCGACCGCCATCACACCAAATCCCACAGCTTCCATGCGCGGCACTTCAAGACAGCCAATGGTTACATCAGCACCCTCGTTCACATGCTGTTGCAGCATGGGTTCGTAATCCATTTTATAAATATGATCTCCTGCGAGGATCACAATATATTTGGGACTATAGCTCTCAATGATATCGATGTTTTGATAAACAGCATCTGCCGTGCCCGCATACCACTGGTCTTCAGACACACGCTGCGAGGCGGGAAGAATGTCAAAGCCTTCATTGCGTTCGGTTCGGAAAAAGTTCCAACCGCGTTGCAAATGGCGGATCAAGCTGTGGGCTTTGTATTGGGTGGCAACACCTATGCGGCGGATGCCAGAGTTCAGCGCGTTGGATAATGCAAAATCAATGATGCGCGATTTGCCACCGAATGGCACAGCCGGTTTCGCGCGACGATCAGTGAGCTCCAGCAAACGGCTGCCACGTCCGCCCGCCAGCACATAGGCCATGCTGTCACGTGCGAGGGGCCCAAATCTTTTTGGTTCAGTCATTGCTGTATCTCCCAATCCAGCTTCATCTATTCCTCAGCAGAAAAGTAGAGTGTGGAAAGTGGTGGCAAAGTAATTCGGGCGCTGGCGGGTTTGCCGTGTGAAGGGCCTCCCAATGCTTCTATGCGTCCCATGTTGCCTTTTCCTGAACCCCAATATTGCTCTGCGTCGCTGTTGAACACTTCACGCCAGATTCCTGATTTTGGCAAGGGCAAGACATAGTTTTCGCGCAGCACAGAAGTAAAATTTGAAACAACAATAATAGGCTTGGTGCCATCGCCCGAATGTCGCGCCCATGCGAAGACGGAATTTTCTGAGTCATCGCCAATTAACCATTCAAAACCTTCGGGCTCGCAATCGCGGGCGTGAAGGGCTGGCAATGTGAGATAGAGATTATTCAAATCGCGCACTGCAGATTGCATGCCTCGGTGGGGCGGATGTTGCAGAAGGTTCCAATCCAGACTTTGGGCTGCATTCCATTCCGTCCAAGGGGCCATTTCCTGGCCCATGAACAACAACTTTTTGCCTGGATAGCCCCACATGAATGCATAATAAGCACGCAAGGTTGCAAATTTCTGCCAATCATCGCCCGCCATTTTGGCAAGCAGAGAGCCTTTGCCGTGCACCACTTCATCATGCGACAAGGGCAATACGAAATTCTCCGAGAATGCATAGAGCAATCCGAATGTAATTTCGTTGTGGTGGTGCTTGCGGTGCACGCCTTCGCGCTTAAAATATTCCAGCGTGTCATGCATGAAACCCATGTTCCACTTGAAACCGAAACCTAGCCCGCCGGTACTGGTCGGTTGAGAAACGCCGGGAAATGCGGTTGATTCTTCTGCTATCGTCATGATGCCTGGGTGCTGGCCATAGCTTTCATGGTTCATGCGCTGCAGGAACGCGATGGCTTGAAGATTTTCGCGCCCGCCATATTGGTTCGGAATCCACTCGCCTTCCTTGCGCGAGTAATCAAGATAAAGCATCGATGCCACAGCATCAACGCGCAGGCCATCAAGATGGTAACGGTCTAACCAGAACAGTGCGTTATTCAGAAGAAAGCTGACCACTTCTTTGCGGCCAAAATTATAGATTGCAGTATTCCAATCAGGATGAAAACCTTGGCGCGGGTCTTCATGTTCATAAAGCGATGTGCCATCAAATTTTGCCAGCCCGTGCGCGTCGGTTGGAAAATGCGCGGGCACCCAATCCAGAATTACGCCAATATCTGCGGCGTGCGCTCTGTCCACAAATCGTGCAAAGCCGTGCGGATCACCAAACCTTGAAGTAGGTGCGAAAAGCCCCGTTGGTTGATAGCCCCAAGATGGATCATAGGGGTGTTCGGTAATGGGCAAAAGTTCAATGTGGGTGAAGCCCATATCCTTGACATAACCAAGCAGTTGATCAGCCAGCTCATCGTAACTCAGAAAGCCATCAACATCTTTTTTGCGCCAAGAGCCTAAATGCACTTCATAGATGCTGATGGGAATGCGGCGCTTATCGGGGGTTACGCGCGCTTTTAAATAGCTTGCATCAGACCATTTGAAATTATCAGTTCGCGCAATGCGGGAAGCCGTGTTGGGGCGCAAATCAGCGGCAAAACCATAAGGATCAGATTTGAGTGGCAGAAGCTTTCCATCCGCACTGATCAATTCATATTTATAAGCTTGGCCTTCGTGAACATTGGGGATGAAAATTTCCCAAACACCCACTTCCAAGCGTTTGCGCATCACATGCAGTCGGCCATCCCAGCTGTTGAAATCTCCGACAACTGAAACGCGCTGCGCATTCGGAGCCCAGACCGCAAAGTGTACACCTTCCACACCGTCCATCTTCAGGAGATGTGCACCGAGCTTGTCGAAAAGCCGCAAGTGATTACCTTCGGCCATGAAGTAATCATCTTGAGGCCCAAGAACGGGTCCAATCGAATATGCATCCGAAACGATCCAGCTCCCGCCAACATTGCTGCAAGCAAACTGCAACACCTGTTGTTTATCAACTTTGACTGAACCTTCGAAAAAGCCCGCTGGATGACGGCACTCGAGTTCACCTAAATTCTTTCCATCCAGCGATTGGGCGGTGACACGTTCTGCACCGGGGATAAATGCGCGCGCAATTTTGGTTTTGCCGCTGCTGTGCAGGCCCAGAACTTTAAATGGATCAGTGTGTTTGCCGTTTACGATGGCTTCAATTTCGGGGCCGCTGGTTTTCCATTTCGGTTCGGCCATCGTAATTCTACACCTCAGCTCACAGGCACATTCCAGATTTCCTTGGCATATTCTCGGATTGTGCGATCCGAGGAGAACCATCCCATATGAACTGTATTCTGAATTGTCTGATACGTCCAGCTACTCTGGTTAAGCCACAATTGAGAGACTTTGCTCTGCGTTTTTGAATATTCGTCGAAGTCTGAGCCCACCATGAACCAGTCGCCATTGTAAATTGAATTGACGATGGGTTGATAAAGTGTGGTGTCGCCGTTCGAGAATACGCCCTGCCCCAAGGCTTTCAAGACGTCTCGCAAGTGGGGGGATGATTCAATTACGCTGTGCCCATCAACACCAGCACGCCTGCGCTCGGTCACTTCCTTTGCGGTTAATCCGAAAATGAAAATATTATCAGCGCCTACATGCTCAAGCATTTCAACATTGGCACCGTCTAATGTTCCAATTGTCAGAGCGCCATTCAGCCCAAACTTCATGTTGCCAGTGCCAGATGCTTCCATGCCTGCTGTGGAGATTTGTTCTGAGAGATCTGTGGCGGGAACAATGATTTCGGCCAGGCTCACGTTGTAATTCGGCATGAAAACAACTTTCAACTTATCGCCGATGACGGGATCATTGTTCACGACATTGGCGACATCGTTGGCCAACTTGATAATCAATTTGGCCTGTGCATAGCTTGCGGCGGCTTTGCCGGCAAAGATTTTTACGCGCGGCGCATAAGTCGCATTGGGTTGAGCCTTGATCGCAAGGTAGTGCGATATTGTTTGCAGAATGTTGAGAAGCTGTCGCTTATATTCGTGAATGCGCTTTACCTGCACGTCGAACATTGCGTGCGGATCGACTTTCAATTCCATACGGTCGAAAATGACTTTGGCTAAAGCCATTTTATTTTCAAGCTTGATCGCAGCAAAGCGTTCAACAAAGGCAGCATCTTTAGATTTAGGTTTGGCGCGTAAAATAAGTTCCGCATTATCGAGCGATTCTATACCTGCGGCTTCAGCCAACAATGCGGAGAGTTTTGGATTTACCCCGTGCAACCAACGCCGCGGCGTGATGCCATTGGTCTTGTTGTTGATGCGGCCAGGGAATAACAGGTTCAAATCTTTGAACACGCTTTCTTTCATTAATTGCGTGTGCAAGGCCGAAACACCGTTGATGCTGTGCGAACCAGCGAAAGCCAATTGCCCCATGCGCACGCGCTTGCCATTGTGTTCATCAATCAGCGAGACTGATGAAATCAAATCATCTGATGCCTTTAAAAGATTTCTGGCACGAACGATCAACTCATCATTGATTGCGTAGATGATCTGTAAATGGCGCGGCAACATGCGTTCAAACAGTTGCAGCGGCCAGCTTTCCAGAGCTTCAGGAAGTAGTGTGTGGTTGGTGTAGGACATTACAGCTTGTGTGATGGTCCAAGCTTTGCTCCACGGCAGTGAATGAGCATCAAGAAGCAAACGCATCAACTCAGCTATAGCGATGGCGGGATGTGTGTCGTTAATTTGAACAGCAGCTTTTTCTGCAAGATTTGTAACATCTGGATATTGCTGCAAATGGCGGCGGATGATGTCTTGAAGTGATGCCGACGTGAAAAAATATTCTTGGCGAAGACGCAGCTCTTGGCCAGCGGGCGTTGAGTCTGATGGGTAGAGTACGCGCGTGATAATTTCAGCACGGTTATTGTCTGAAAGTGCGGATGTGAAATCGCCAGTGTTGAAAGCTTCCAAGTGAATAGGGTCAAGCGAACGCGCCGACCACAATCTCAATGTATTAACGCGTTTGCCGCGCCAGCCCACCATGGGTGTATCAAATGCTGTTGCCATTAGAACTTCGCCTGGGTGCCAAACAGATTTGGGTGTACCATCGGACCGTTTTTCAGAAACAACAGTTCCGCCAAAGCTTATTTCATAAGCCGACTCGCGGCGCGGAAATTCCCACGCGTTACCATTTTCCAGCCAATCTTCTGGAATCTCAATCTGCCAACCATTGTTGATCAGCTGCCGGAACAGACCATGCTTGTACCGAATGCCATAGCCATAAGCAGGGATCCCCAAACTTGCCATGCTTTCCATGAAACAAGCGGCCAAGCGGCCCAAGCCACCATTACCCAAGGCGGCATCGGGTTCCAGCAATTCGGTGAAATCGAGTTTCACATCCAGGCTTGCTAATGCTTGTTCAAAACTTGATGTGAGTTCGAGATTACTCAGCGCATCGCGCAGCAAACGGCCAATGAGAAACTCAAGCGACAAATAATAAACCCGCTTGGCTTTTGCGCGATAAGCTTCACGCGTCGATTCCATCCAGCGGTCAATAATTTGGTCGCGCAATGTTAAAATTGTTGCCGTCAGCCAGTCATAATCTTTGGCGGCAGTGATATCTTTGCCGACAGAATAATTCAGTTTGGCGAGAATGTTGGCACGGATCAAAGCGATGTCTGGCGTTAGGTCTGGTTTTGCAGCAGCGACAGACAAAGATGTTTTTGTTTTCGGCATTGATCTCGTTCCAATTGGCTTGCGATTTATTTGCAAAAGCCATTACCAGATTTCAAGACATGTTCGAGGGTATATGCAACGCGTCGGTCGCATACGCGATATGAAATTTATAAGTCATTGAATTATATATGAATTTATATGTGGAAAGTTCTAGCGTTTTGCTACTCGCGCACCCGACTCGCTGTTAAAAATGAAGACTCGCGCCAAATCAAACTGCATTGATAGAGGCGTATCAATCTCAGCACGGTAATCGCGCGCAGCCCGAGCCACGATTAATTGCTCGCCATTTTTAACGGCAACCAAGGTTTGATCACCTGTTGGCTCGAGAGAATAAAGCGGTGCTGTGAGATGCGCTTTGGGTTTTGCTACAATTGAAACATCTTCGGGACGAATACCTAAAACCACTTTTGCATTGTCGGCATAGCTCAAGCCAGAAACCTTCACGCCTGGTCCTGTGAAAGTGCCTTTGGCGATAGAACCATGGATCAAATTCATTGGTGTAGATCCAATAAAACCTGCCACAAACATATTTGTTGGATTATTATAAATCTCATCAGGCGTGCCGAGTTGTTGGATTTTGCCTTTGTTCATAATCGCAATGCGATCGGCCAAAGTCATGGCCTCAATCTGATCATGCGTCACATAAACAGTTGTGGTCTGCAGGCGCTTTTGAATGTGCTTCAATTGCGCGCGCATTGATAAGCGCAATTTGGCATCCAGATTTGAAAGTGGTTCATCCATCAAAAACACTTGTGGTTGGCGCACGATAGCTCTGGCTAATGCAGCGCGTTGGCGTTGTCCGCCAGAAAGCGCTTTGGGCTTGCGGTCCAATAAATCGCCCAGCTCCACCATTTCAGCTGCTTTGCGCACCAGACCATCTTGATCTTCCTTGGGCACACCGCGCATGCGCAGTGGAAAACGGATATTCTCGTAAATCGACATGTTGGGATAGAGTGCGTAGCTTTGAAACACCATGGCCACGTCGCGGTCTCTGGCATCCACATCAGTCATACGTTGGCCGGCAATATCGATATTGCCGCCGGTATTCATTTCCAAGCCTGCAATCATACGCATGGTGGTGGTTTTGCCGCAGCCCGAAGGTCCAAGCAGCACCATGAATTCCTTGTCTTTGATTTCAAGGTCAATAGCATCCACGCCGACTACTGCACCCCAGGCCTTGGACACTTTTTGCAAACTGATAGAAGCCATTTTATATGTTGCCTTTCCCTATACCATATTCATTCCACCACACTTGTAAACACGGTGGTTTTCGGTTCAAAGCCGTGAGCAATTTCTTGCCAATTGGCCTTCTGTTGATTATAGTACTATTTGTATTCTAGAAGATCAAATGTATCTTTTCACTTTTTCCTTATAGGAAGCCTAAATGTCGAAAAAATCTTATTTGCCCGCCCATTCTCAAGCTCCTGCCCATGGCCTTGCCGCTGACTTGGCGCGGCGTTTTGCCGAAACAGGCAAACCGATTCGTGTGGGTTTGATTGGTTCAGGCGAAATGGGAACCGACATTGTAACCCAGTGCAATCAGATGACGGGGATCAAGGTCGCTGCTATTGCTGAGATCAATCCAGGTGCGGCCAAAAAAGCCTATACAATCGCGGGCAATGACGAGAGCAGTTTTTTCGCCAGTAATAAAAAGTCAGAATTTGATGCGGCCATCGCCGCTGGCAAATCGGCCACCACGGAGGATGCGCAGCTTGTGTGCAACAGCGAACATATTGATGTGGTGATTGACGCTACCGGCAAACCAGCCGTGGGTGCTGAAATTGGTTTGACCGCCATGGAACACGGCAAGCATCTGGTGATGATGAATGTAGAAGCTGATGTAACCATCGGTGCATATCTGAAGCGCGAAGCTGCGCGGCTCGGCGTGGTTTATACATTAGGTGCAGGCGATGAACCATCAAGCTGCATGGAGCTGGTGAATTTTGTGACTGGCATGGGCTATCCGATTGTGGCAGCGGGCAAGGGCAAAAATAATCCACTCAAAATTGATGCCACGCCGGATGAATATGCAGAGGAAGCTAAGCGCCGCAATATGAACGTGCGTATGTTGGTTGAGTTTGTTGATGGTTCCAAGACCATGGTGGAAATGGGGGCGATTTCAAATGCCACTGGCCTCGTTCCAGATAAGGCTGGTATGCATGGGCCTTCATGCTCGATTACCGAACTTGAGCATGTGCTCTGCCCTGTTGCTGATGGTGGCATTCTATCGCGGAAGGGTGTTGTGGATTTTTCGATTGGCAAAGGTGTGGCTCCTGGCGTGTTTGTTATCGCAGAAATGTCTCACCCCCGGGTGCGCGAACGTTTGCATGATTTGAAGCTGGGTGCAGGCCCCTATTACCGTTTCTTCCGCCCCTATCATTTGACATCGCTCGAAGTGCCGCTGTCTTGCGCGCGTGCTGTGCTCTACGGAATTCCAGATATGCAGCCACGCGATGTGCCAACATCTGAAGTGTGCGCTGTGGCCAAAAAAGATTTGAAAGTGGGCGAGCGTTTGGATGCCATTGGCGAATATACTTATCGCGCCTGGATCATGAGTGTGGCCGAGGCCGTGGCTGCCAAGGGTGTTCCCTGTGGTTTGATTGAGAATGGCAAAGTGACCAAGCCTATCAAGATGGGCGAATTGCTCACCACTGAAAACATTGCCATTGATACATCCGCCAAAATTGTTACGTTGCGCAAACGCCAAGACGATATGTTGAAAGCATTATAGTTTTATCGGAGGCCAAATTGCCGCGTTACGATTACACATCCATGGGGTTCTACACCTATGACTGCTTGGGCTGGCCCTATACTGAAATTCCACCCGGCGGCGGTACAGTTTTTATTGATGATTTGACATTGGCAGTTTCTGGCGCTGGCGGCACTGCGGCCATTGCAGCGGCGAAGATGGGCCTCAAAACATTGGCGGTTGCGGGCGTTGGTGAAGATTTGATGGGTGATTGGGTTTTGCAACGCCTCAAGCATGTTGGCGTTGATACCTGGGGTGTGCAGCACAAACCCGAATGGCGCACGTCGTCATCAATTGTTACAACGCGCGCCGATGGTTCGCGCCCTGCCCTGCATATGCTGGGCGCGACCAAAGATTTCTTCGTTGATGAGACCATGATCCCGCGCGTTGTCGATGCGAAAATATTTCACATCGGCGGTGTAGGTTTGATGAATGCGATGGACAAGGGCCAGAATGCCGTTGTGATGAAAGCTGCGAAGACTGGCGGTGCGATTACGACTGTTGATGTGTTTGCAGGATCGCCTAAGGACCTGCCGGCCATTGCGTCAGTTCTTCCGTACACTGACTATTTCATGCCATCGATTGAAGAAGCGCAGGCTCTATGTGGCCGCAGCGATTATGCTGATACCGCGAAGTTCTTTTTGGACATGGGCGTGAAAGCTTGCGTTCTTACACTTGGCGGCGACGGCGCATATTATCACGACCGGGACGGTACAACATTCAAAGTGCCGGCCTACGACATTAAAGTGAAATGCACATGCGGTTGCGGTGATGCTTTTAATGCTGGGTTTGCTGTTGGGTTGGTGAAAGATTTTGATCCAGAAATGCGCGTGCGTTTTGCGCAAGCGACTTCGGCGCTGAATGCAACGGGGTTGGGATCACAGGCGGGTGTGGAAAGCTTTGAACACACGTTGAATTTTATGAATACGACGAAAGTAAAGTGATCGTCCTCTACCGCTTTAGCGGGAGAGGAAAGGGCCCCGCTAGCGCAGCGAAGTGGGATAGGTGAGGGAAATCCAAACTCTCAAGATTCATTTTCAAACACCCTCATCCTTCCCATTTTGCGAAGATGCAAAATGGGCCCCTTCCTTCTCCCGCCTTGCGGCAGAAGGAGCTAACCCTTCACAGCACCCATCGTTAGACCACGCGACAGGTGGTTCTGGATCAGGATCACCAACAGCAATGCCGGGAAGAAGGCGAGGAAGCCTACCAAAGCAATCGCGTTGTAAATAATGCCATCGCTGCCACCAGAGAAATTGGCCAGCGCCACTGACAGTGGATAAGCATTCTTCGAAGCGATGATCAGCGTGAACAAATATTCGTTCATGGCAAAAATGGCTGCAATAACTGCTGCTGTGATGATGCCAGGTAAACACATGGGGATGATGATAGACCACATGATGCGCAAGTCTGAAGCGCCATCGGTGCGGGCGGCATCTTCAATTTCGGGGTGAATGTCGATCATATAGGAGCGGATGATCCAAACCACGATGGAAAGATTCATGGCGGCATAAACCAGCATCAGAGCCCAAACAGAATCGATCATCTTCATTTTACCGAACAAGAAAAACATTGGCACCACAACGGCGGCTGGTGCCATCATTTTGGTGGAGAGAATATAATTGCCGATATCGGCATTGCCTTTGAATTTATAGCGCGCCAACGCATATGCAGCGGGAATGCCCAGCACAAGGCAGATCAGCACGCTTCCAGTAACGGCCACCATGGTGTTGTAAAAATAGAGTCCAATCGGCCATTCAGTCCAAATTTTGAACCAGGTTTCCGTTGTCAATGTTGGGAAATAGATAGGCACGGTTGCAATGATGTCATTGCGCGAGCGCAGCGCGATCGATGCAAAATACAAAATAGGAAGCAGCGCAAACAAGGCCCAGATAGTGAGAATGATCCAGCCCCAGCGCGGGCCTTCCAAACGCTTTTTCATGCTTCCGTTCCTGACTTGAAGAATTTGCGCACCAAGATTTGCGCGAGAATGACCGTGGCGATGAGCAGCAACACCGATGCTGCCGAAGCATAGCCTTGATCAAAGCTGCGGAAGGCTGTGCGATAGATGAAATAGCTCAAGGTTTCTGTGGCACCACCGGGCGAGCCTTGGGTGATGATGTTGACGGCTGACATATTGTTCAACAAATCAATGCCGCGCAAAACCAATGCAATGGCGATGATGGGGCGCAGCAGAGGCAACGAAATATTCCAGAACATGCTGCCGAAAGATGCACCGTCGAGTGTTGCGGCTTCTTCAATTTCTTTGTCTTGGCCTTGCAGGCCAGCTACCAGAATAATGAACAGAAATGGTGTCCACTCCCAAACGTCAACCAGCACCAGCACAAAGCGCGCAGTGAAAATATGGGCCATCCAATCTACACCGCCATCAACCAAGCCAATGCGGGCCAAAAGATCTGCCATCACGCGGCCATCGTTGAACAGAAGTTTCCAGAGGTAGCCAACTGCCGAAGGCATGAAGAGCATGGGCAGCATGAATAGGATGCGCCAACCTTTGACCCATGGCGAACGATAAACCAGAGCGGCTAGGAAAAGCGCAATGGCAAATTCAATCACCAGAGTGATTGAGCCTAACAGCAGTGTGTTCCACAGCGCATCCCAGAAAGCTTGATCGTTGAAAAGCGTGTTGTAATTTTCAAAGCCTACATAGTTTTTTTCCCAGCCAAATTTGCCGGCGAAAAAAGAACGGTAGAGAGCGAATATGCCTGGCCAGAGCGTGATGCCGAGGAGATATATGCATGCAGGTGCCACCATAAAATAGGGAAATGCCTTGCGCATAAAAGGCGAGCGGCGGCGGTAGGTGTGTTGCATGGTTGTGGTGGTCATGTGGGGGTCGTTCTCTTGGCATTGCGATCAATTCGCAAAACACTAATCGTCATTCCCGCGCAGGCGTGAAACTAACTTTCACCATACGCACCCGTTTTAAATTGGATTCCTGCCTGCGCGGGAATGACGACTTTAATGTATTTTCTGGAGTTAAATAATGGCCGGAGTTACCCCCGGCCATAACTTTGGTGTTCAGCTTAGAATGGCAGCTTCTTGCCTTTGCCGATCCAGAGGCCTGGTTCGGTGGCGGCATAGTTCATTGGATCTTTGCCTTTGTAGAAGCCGTTCTTTTCCATGATTGACTTAACCTTCGCGGCTGCGGCATCGAGCGCTTCCTTCGGCTTGGCCTTGCCAACGATCACGTCGTTTACAAGGAAGCCAATTTCTTGCTCAACTTGGAAGCCTGATGGAATGCGTGGTGCGCACCATGCATAATCCAGAGACTCCGCCCAAACCTTCGCTGGCTGTGAAACGCTGCGGAGCTTTTCATTTGCCAATACTGATTTGGTGCCTGGAGCAACGCCGTTGGCGTTGGCTTCGTTCATCGCCATGATCGAAGATGTGGTCAAGAAGGCAAGCATCAAGAATGCTGCTTCTGGCTCTGGTGATGTGGATGCAACAACTGATGTGGAGCCAGCGATGTTTGGTGGCGCATAGGTGCCGCCAGCAACGCGTGGTTCATACAAAGTTACGATGTCATCGCCGATCTTCGATTGGTCAGGACGTGTGGCTTGTGTGCCTGTGTCTTGCCACGAAATGTTGCAAGCAATTTGGCCGCCGAGCATGGCTGCGCGGTTGGTTGGCCAGTCGGCAGCGGCAACGCCTTCGATGGCATGCTTGGAGAGGGCTGCGAGCATTTCGAGGCCTTTCACACCGGCATCGCCGTTGAAGATTGGTTCCCACTTGTCGTTGAACAGCATCATGCCATATTGAGCGGCAATGTGTTCCCAAGCATAGGTTGCCCAGAAGCCACGGCCAGCCATGAGACCCATGCCTGCAACGCCCTTTTCGGCCTTGTTCAGCTCAGGAGCGATCTTGAGCATTTCATCGTAGGACGGAATGGTGTTCCACTTGTCAATGCTGTTGATGCCGATCTTTTTGAAGATCGATGGGCGCACGTGAACTTGTTGGATGTCGCAGTCGAATGGAATGCCGAGTATGCCCTTGTCGCCCCAATGGCCATAGTTAGCTTGATAGGTTTCATACCAATCATCAAATGGAAGCTTCCACTTGGCGACATACTCATCCAACGGCTTCAAGAAGCCTTGGGCGGCAAAGTCACCGAGCCATGGCGAGAAGAACTGAATGGCATCGAAGCCAGCGTTGCCAGACAAGAATTCAGCAACAACCTTATCATACATTGTATCGTCTGGAATCGACACAACGTCGATCTTGATGCCAGAGAGTTCGGCGAAAGGTGTTGTTTGTTCTTGAGCCGATTCACGGTCAGCAGCGCCCACGGCGAAGCGAACAGTTTTGCCAGCGTGTTCTTTGCGGATGGCTTCCCAATCAGCGGTGCGGATCCAGTCCTTCTTTGGATCCCAGAGTTCATCATTATCACCCAGCTTATATTGCTCGCGATATTCTTTCTTGACGAACTTGCCAACATTCAGTCCAGCAAGCACGTCAGCTGGATTCTTCATCGCAGCAAAAGCGCTGTTGATGTTGAACATGTTAACGCCACCGACAGCAGCAACTGCACCAGTGGCAGCTGTAGCTTTCAGAAGCGAGCGGCGAGATAGTTTTTTGTTTGGTAACATTGTATTTCCTCCTCAAGTTTTTTGGGTCGAAAGCCTAGGTAGAAATTTTTGTGCAACGCCTAAGGCCAAAGCATGGCACAATTTTCGGAATGCTGCATCCAATCGGTGCAACATTTGAAATCACAAATTTCTAGATTGTCTTCGCTTTAACAGAGCGATTCCGGTAAAATGCCAAGGTCTCGTGCAGTTCGCACCCATGGTAATCTCCCTTAATGGCCACTGTTTTGTTTTCGTGGCGCTGTTTTTGTATCTCTTCTAATTATAGTACTAAATTGCATTTGAAAAGGCAAATGTTTCGTTTGAAGGTAAAAAACGTAACAATTGTAACATGCTGAGTATTTTTGTATCGTTCGGCAATCATAATTTCAGGAACACCCTGCCGATATGCCCGATAGCCCAATTCCCCAACAAACGTCTATCGATCGCGGTGCAGGTCGCATCGCGCGCAACAGGATGCGCATTGCGTGGATGTATTATGTTGAAGGTCTAACACAGAATGAAATCGCTGAGAAGTTGGGCATTGGCCGAGTGACAGTTGTGCGCAATATCAATGAGGCAATCAAACAACGCGAAGTGAAAATCCGCATTGAAGGTGAAATTGCCGAGTGCATCGAGATTGAAGATGCTTTGAAAAAAGCATTCAATTTGCGAGACGCTATTGTGGTACCGGAGCCGAATAATTCCGCGAATATAGCCAAGGCCATCGGCAATGCGGCTGGCATGTTTATGTCGGATATCTTGAAAGACGGCATGTCGGTGGGTGTGGGCTGGGGTGCAACGCTCTATGAATCGCTGGCCACTTTAACGACGCGCGAGCTTAACAATGTGCAGGTCATCTCGCTGCTGGGTGGCATTGTTCAGGCGCGCAGATTTAACCCGGCAGAATTTGCGTGGCAGTTTGCGCGCGCAGTTGGTGCTGATTGCTATTTGTTGCAAGCGCCAGCAGTTGTGGATTCGGCTGAGACGCGGGAAGCGTTGATTGAACGCTGCGGGCTTCGCGATGTTTTTACGCGCGCGGAAAAGTTGGATATAGCGATGTTGAGCGCTGGTAACATGGCCCCCTCCTCTACAGCGTTTCGGTTTAACATGCTTCCGGAAGAAGATAGACTGGCTTTGATCAAGGCTGGAGCAGTTGGGGATTTGCTCTATAATTTCTTTGATATTAGCGGAAAGTTAGTGGACCATCCGGTGAACCAGCGCATCATGTCTATTCCCCTGGCCCAATTGCGCGATGTGCCATTACGGGTTATTTCAGCCGGAGGCGCTGATAAGGTTGAGGTGATCTTGGGTGCTGTCAAATTGATTAATTGCAATGTGCTGATCACAAACGAAGAAACGGCGAAGTCCTTGCTTGATAAGGCATGATCGTTTCTAGACAATTGGAAATATTATTGGAGATTGCAGAAAAAGCTGTTACTCAATACGCTTTGCCGCATGTTGCCAATCTGACGATGATCAATCTTTCAGAAAACGCGACTTACAAAGTTGAGGCGGTTGATGGCCAGTGTTGGGCATTGCGCATTCACCGTGAAGGCTATCAATCCAAAGCAGCGATTGCATCTGAGCTTGCTTGGTTGATGGCGCTGCGTGAAACTGGGGTTGTGGTTACGCCTAAACCTGTGAAGGGCATTAATAGTGAGTTTATTCAAATTGTTGGGCATGCGGAGTTAAAGCATTCGCGCTTTGTGGTTTTATCGGAATGGGAAAGTGGTGCCGAGCCTAACATTGCGCAGGATTTGTTAAAGCCATTTGAAATTTTGGGTGAGCAGACAGCGCGCATGCATAAGCATTCGCGGCACTGGAAACGTCCTGATTATTTCACGCGTTTGACTTGGGATTTTGAAACGAGTTTGGGGGAAGATAAGCCGCACTGGGGGCGTTGGCGTGATGGCATTGGTGTTCATGCTGAGAGCCAAAAGCTTTTTGGCAGAACCGTAGAAGTGATTCAGACGCGGTTGAAAACTTACGGAAAAAGCAGCGAACGTTTTGGACTCATTCACGGTGATTTGCGTTTGGCAAATTTGTTGATTGATGGGTCAAACGTGAAGGTGATTGATTTTGATGACTGCGGGTTTGGATGGTTGATGTATGATGCCGCAACGCCAGTTTCATTTTACGAGCATGAGCCACAAGTGCCTGAGTTGATTGAAGCCTGGAAAGTGGGTTACCGCAAATCTGCTGTGTTGGCGAAAGAAGATGAAGATGAAATCCCGACCTTTGTGATGTTGCGGCGATTGTTGCTTATGGCTTGGATTGGCTCGCGGTCAGAAACTGAATTAGCCAAATCCATGGGCCAGCCCTATTCGGAGGGGACGATGGGTTTGTGTGAGAGTTATTTGCGGAAGTTTGAGTAAAGATTTTCGAGAGCCACTGATGCAAGACCACCGGCACGCATTAACAAGCAATGCTTACTATAATCGTCATCCCGGCGAAG
>CAXTKH010000008.1:0-72765 GCA_964244815.1 uncultured Aestuariivirga sp.
TTGCTGCTCTTATCGTTCTGGCGCGCAGGCTGGAACGGGGCATTGCAGATGTCATCATCAAATATTCATTGCCGTGGCACGTTAATCGCGTGGGTTCCCGCGTCGAATTTATGTGTGTTGAAGCACCACCGCAAAGTGGGCGCGATGCTTCCAAGGTGATCCACCAACCGATTGATACGGCGGTGCATCACTATCTTTTAAACCGCGGCGTGGTGATCACGCCGTTTCATAATATGATGCTCATCTGTCCTGCCACCACTCAAGGTGACGTTGATAAACTAATCTCAACATTAGATCAGTGTACGGATGAGTTGTTAAAACAGGCTGCTTGAAAAAGCCGCTATTGGAGTTAAAAACATGCCTATCGTAACCCCGAAGCTTGGTGCTGAGGCCCAACGATTTTTAGATGCAAATCTGGATATTACATCAGTTCACGTCATCTGGACTGATATGTGCGGTGTGATCCGCGGAAAAATGTTGCGCCGTGATGAAGTGGTGCCAGCGTGGAATGACGGTCGCTTCTTGCCAATCTCGGCGCTCGTGCTTGACATGACGGGACAAGATGTTCCAGAAACCGGTTTGGTGTTTGATGAAGGTGATCGCGACGTGGTGTTGTGGCCGATCCCCGGAACTTTTGTTCGCATTCCATGGATTGAAGAGCCATCTGCGCAATATACCGCGCATGTTTGCGATCTTGACGGGGTTCCGCATTATGCTGATCCGCGTAACGCGCTGCAAAGCGTGGTCAAGCGTTTCAAAGAAGAACTGGGCATGAATCCCGTCGGTGCGGTTGAGCTTGAATTCTATTTGATGGACCGTAAGTCCGCGTACGAAGGTGTGCCCAAGCCGCCTCGTTCATTGGTGAATGAAGCGCACCCGCGCCATTATCAAGCCTACCACATGGCCGACCTTGATGACTTCGCGCCATTCTTCAAAGACCTCTATGCATATTGCGAAATTCAAGACTTGCCTGCGAAGACGCTCATTTCCGAATATGGGCCAGGGCAAATGGAAATCGTTTTGCGCCACCGCACGGATATTCTCGATGCCTGCGATGAAGGCATTATGTTGAAGCGTCTCATTAAAGCCACGGCTGAAAAACATGGCCTCTGCGCCACCTTCATGGCCAAGCCCTATGCGGAATGGACAGGCAGTGGCATGCACATTCATGTGAGCCTGGAAGATGAGCATGGTGTGAATTTGTTTGCGGCGGATGATCCAACGCAGAATGAATTGCTGCTCAATGCCATTGGCGGCCTCAAGCAGACCATGGCGGAATCAATGTTGATTTTCGCACCCAACGCCAATTCTTATCGCCGCTTCCGCCGCAGTTCCTACGCGCCAGTCGCAGCAAGTTGGGGCATCAACAATCGCACCGTTGCACTTCGCGTTCCTGCAGGCCCCGCTAAATCTTGCCGTATCGAACACAGGCCATCGGGTGCTGATGCCAATCCCTATCTCGTCATGGGTGCCATCTTGGCTGGCATGCATCACGGCATTATTGAGAAGCTTGACCCCGGTGCTCCTATTGAAGGTAACGGTTATCAACGTCGTTCCAAACATATTCCGGGAAACTGGTTTGAAGCCATTGATGCTTTTTACAGAGCTCCGGTTTTGAAGGAATATTTCGGCAAACAGTTTGTTGATACATTCTGCACATTGAAAGAAGTTGAAGCCGACCGCTTCTTCTCTGAACCAACGCTTCGCGACTATGAGTGGTATTTGCGAACGGTCTGATGCATTGCCGGGTGGGGCACTAGTGGAAAGCCGAACATGAAACAGATAATCAGTGTGCAAGCGCTTGAAGATTTTGGTCGGACACGGCTCTCCAAAAATTTCTATATGCGAGATTTTCTTTACAGCGAAATTGCAAACTTACATGGATTGAAAAATATCCCTGATCATCCTGATTTGGCTGTCGCAGCAGGCAAGCGACTTTGCGAGGAATTGCTCGAACCCCTTAACGCAACCTTTGGCCGAATAGCAATTCGTTCGGCCTATAGGTCGGAGGCCGTCAATGGATTTGGCAATAATCAACAACGTGATGGTAAGGGAGCCTACAAGTGCGCTTCAAATGAATCCAGCTACGCTGGGCATATTTGGGACAGGCGTGACAAGCTTGGGCGCATGGGTGCCACGGCTTGCATCGTTATTCCCTGGTTCTCTGACCGATATGCCGATGGCGCTGATTGGCGGGCACTGGCCTGGTGGATTCATGACTACCTCCCTTATTCCTCGCTCTATTTTTTCCCAAAGCTATGCGCGTTCAATTTACAATGGCGGGAAGAACCTGAGAAAAGAATTGATAGTTATATTGATCCAAAAGGGAATCTGACTAAGGCTGGTGGTTCAGAGCAAAATATCCCGCACTCGCAATTTTATGAAGGTTTTCCAACTCTGAAATTGGGATAAGAATCTTTGCTTGAAGTCCACTTTGCGTTTTCGAAAATTTGCCAGAGTGCCGATTTGGCCAGCGGAATGCCCTGCTGGTCAAATCGTTGTGGATTAGCTAGCTTTATTTTTTGTTGGAAATTCATTCATGTCAACGGACTCTGCAAACATTGATAGACTACCGCGGTTGCTTACTTCAAGCTTGATTGTTGGTGTTGTTTTTCTTGGTTTAAAGTTTTTACATCTCATTCCTGAAACGCATATTGCAGCAATTATTATAGCTGCATTGCTACTTGGAGCAGCAGTTTTTTCGGCTGTTCATCATGCAGAGATTTTAGCGCTTAAAGTTGGTGAACCCTTAGGTTCGATTATATTGGCGCTCGCTGTTACCATCATTGAATCTGGTCTCATCATATCGCAAATGTCATCGGGAAAATTGGGCGCTGAGTTTATTGGTCGCGACACGATATTTTCCGCTCTCATCATCGTGCTCAACGGCATTGTGGGTTTGTGTCTTGTTGTGGGCGGTGCCAAGCATCACGAACAAACTTTCAAACTCGATGGGGCGGCCGCAGCGTTGAGTGTTCTCACCACACTAGCGGCGATTTCGCTTATCGTGCCAACTTATACAATCTCGTCTCCAGGGCCGTACTATACCGCGTTCCAGCTAGGGTTTGTTGGTGTTGTGAGTCTGGCGCTCTATTGTATTTTTGTTTTTGTACAAACAGTTTTGCATCATGATTATTTCGTTAGCGTGGAAGATGGTGATCACCATGCCTTGAGACCTGCAAATCGAACCGTTGTTTTGAGTTCAGTGTTTTTGCCCATTGCACTTGTCGTTGTTGTTTTGTTAGCGAAGTTTTTGTCGGAGCCAATAAACAACCTGGTTGCTGCTGCTGGATTGCCCATTGCATTTGTTGGTGTTGTTATTGCTCTGGTGGTGTTGCTGCCGGAGGGCTTTGCCGCAGTGCGTGCTGCCAGGTTGAACCAACTTCAGACCAGCCTTAATTTGGCGTTGGGTTCAGCCATCGCGACGATTGGCCTTACAATTCCTGTTCTTGCAATTTATTCGATCTGGCAAAATGCCAAGCTGGCTTTGGGCATAGGCCCGCAGGCCACCGTGATGCTGATGTTGACGGTGTTTGTCAGCTCAATCACTCTGGCCACGGGGCGGACGACAATTTTGCAGGGTTCAGTCCACTTGGTCATATTTTTTGTCTTTTTGTTTTTGTCGGCGTTTCCATAAATCATGAATTATGAGAAACATAAGGGTCGATTTGTTTTGCCTGGTCATGTGGCCACCGCAAAATTTGCCGATCTTTTAAAGTGGCAATTGAGTGGGAGCCGCCAGAAATGGCCTCGTCGCGTTGAAAATAAAAACTATGAGCCTCCGCCGGCACGGGTGGCGGGCAAGGATTTGAACGCGACTTGGATCGGCCACTCAACTGTTCTCATTCAAACCGCTGGCTTAAATATTCTGACCGATCCATTTTTTTCAGAGCGCGCCAGTCCGTTTCAGTTTGCCGGTCCAAAGCGCATTCGGGATCCTGGAGTTACGCTTGTGGATTTACCACCTGTCGATTTGGTTTTGCTTAGTCATAATCATTACGACCATCTGGATGCAGCAGCACTTGCAGCATTGAAGGCTACCCATAATCCCAAGTTAATCACAACGCTCAACAATGGTTCGTATGTCAAAAACTATCCGTGTACGGAGCTTGACTGGCGGCAATCGACTGAACACGGCGAAGTGCGCATCACTTTGATGCCAGCGTTGCACTGGTCCAAGCGTAGTATCTCAGATACCAACAAGGCACTCTGGGGCGCGTTTGTGATTGAGAGTGCTGGCGGTGTTATCTATTTCGCAGCTGATACAGGATATGGCACCGGTGAAACTTTCCGCGAGGTGAAATCAAAATTTGGAGCGCCGCGTTTATCATTGCTGCCAATAGGTGCTTATGAGCCACGCTGGTTCATGAAGCCGCAGCACATGAATCCGGACGAGGCTGTGCAGGCTCATTTGGATTTGGGTAGCGCTAAAAGTTTGGCCATTCATCATGGGACGGTGCAACTCACCGATGAAGCGGTGGATGCACCTGTTCTGGCCTTGGACGAAGCGATGGCACGGCATAAAATAAAAAAGGCCGATTTCATCGTTAGTGAAATCGGCCAGAGTATCAAAATCGATTAGCGTTATGCAGCGCTATCGGCATCCTTGGCGCGGCTCATGCGCTTGCGCTCGTTTGGATCAAGATAGATCTTCCGGAGACGGATGGATTTTGGTGTGATTTCAACCAGCTCATCTTCGCCCACATAGGCCAGCGCTTTTTCAAGCGACATCTTGATTGGCGGTGTGAGAATAACCGCTTCATCCTTGCCCGATGCACGCACGTTGGTGAGCTTCTTGCCCTTGATCACGTTGAGTTCAAGGTCGTTGCCGCGTGTATGTTCGCCGATGATCATCCCAGCATAAACCTTGGTGCCATGTTCAATGAACATTGGGCCACGGTCTTGAAGGTTGAAAATTGCATAGGCAACAGCGTCACCATCAGAGTTCGATAGCAGCGCGCCTGTAAAGCGGCCCGGAATCTCGCCCACATGTGGTGCATAAGCGTGGAAAATGCGGTTCATGATTGCAGTGCCGCGTGTGTCTGACATCAACTCGCCTTGATAGCCGATGAGGCCACGTGTTGGTGCGTGGAACATGATGCGTTGACGGCCCACACCTGATGGGCGCATGTCGCGCATTTCGGCGCGGCGTTCTGAGAGCTTTTGCACCACGATGCCAGTGTGCTCTTCATCAACGTCGACGATAACTTCTTCGATCGGCTCGAGTTTTTCGCCAGTTTCCGGATCAGTTTTAAACACAACGCGGGGACGACCCACTGTGAGTTCAAAGCCTTCACGGCGCATGGTTTCAATCAAAATGCCCAATTGCAATTCGCCGCGGCCAGCCACTTCGAATGCATCGGTTTCTGATTCAGAAGCAGACACTTTAAGCGCCACGTTGCCTTCGGCTTCGCGCAGCAAACGTTCACGAATAACGCGTGATTGAACCTTGTCGCCTTCTTTGCCAGCCAAGGGGCCGTCATTAATGCGGAAGGTCATGGTCAGCGTTGGTGGATCGATTGGTTGTGCGTGGATGGGTGTGGTGACAGTTGGATCACAAATCGTGTCGGCAACAGTTGTGGTCGTAAGACCTGAGATTGCAATGATGTCACCTGCAAAAGCTTCATCGACCGGAATACGCTCTAGACCACGGAACGACAGCACTTTTGAAACGCGGCCGGTTTCGACCACATTGCCTTCACGACCAAGCGATTTGATCGCCTGGTTGGCTTTGACCGAGCCTGAACGAATGCGGCCTGTCAAAACTCGTCCCAAGAATGGGTTGGCTTCAATTGTTGTCACCAACATGCGGAAAGGGCCTTCTTCAATCACGGGTGGCTTGAAGTGGCTGACAATCTTATCGAAGAGAGCATCCATGTTTTCTTGTGGGCCTTTTGGATCAAGGCTCATCCAGCTGTTTTTTGCTGAACCATAGACGATTGGGAAATCGAGTTGCTCGTCCGTTGCATCGAGAGCAGCGAAAAGATCGAACACTTCGTTGACCACTTCAACATGGCGCTCATCGGGGCGGTCAATCTTGTTGATTACAACGATCGGCTTCAAGCCGAGCTTCAAAGCCTTTTGCAAAACGAACTTGGTTTGCGGCATGGGGCCTTCAGCGGCGTCTACCAAAAGCACGGCACCGTCTACCATGTTCAAAATACGTTCAACTTCACCGCCAAAATCGGCGTGGCCTGGTGTATCCACGATGTTGATGCGGGTGTCTTTCCAGGTGAGAGAGGTCACCTTGGCCAAAATCGTAATGCCGCGTTCGCGTTCGAGATCGTTTGAATCCATGGCGCGTTCGGCCACTTTCTGGTTGTCGCGGAACGAGCCCGAGAGCGACAGCAAACGGTCAATCAATGTGGTTTTGCCGTGGTCTACGTGGGCAATAATCGCAATATTGCGCAAATTCATAATGGCGCCAACTTTCATTTAAATGTTAAAGCGAATTCTGATCGGCCAAGTCTGCAACTTGGCCGGAATGCGCCGTAAGCGTGAGGAATGGCGGCCACTTAGCACGTGCAATATAACAAAGCAATTTATCGCTGAGAATTGTTTTCAGGCGTCATAAATGCGTCGAAAGCCGCCCAGAAGCGTTGTCGAATATCATTGGTTTCGTTCAAAATCTCGTGCTCAGAGCCATTGAGCACGGTTAACGAAAAACCAGGCGCTTGCGCCACAAAATTACGTGTTGCTCGGTTATCGACTACACGGTCATTACCAGCCAGCACAATCAGGGTCGGGCAGCTGGGGCCTTTTTTCCGCGGCCAGCGGTGAAGCTGTTTCATGCTGGCCATGGCAGCGCGCAGCCAGCTATAGGTTGGGCCACCGATCCCGAGTTGGGGATGGGCTTCAAGAATAGCAATGTCGCGGTCCCAGCGGGTTTTATCCGACATGAGAACATTGCCAACAAACTGGTCTCTCTGCACCACCGGTTTGGTGCTTGATCCCGGAATATAGACCCAACCAAAGCCACAATATTTCACAATGAAGGTGAGCACAGGCACAACCCAGCGTGGCCAGCGGCCATAGTGGAAACCAAGCAAAGGGCCAGTCATCACGGCGCGGGAAAAATAACTACGGTCGCGCAAAGCCCGCAACAACAATTGCCCGCCCATTGAGTGGGCCAGTGCATAATAGGGTTTGGGGCATTGTTTCTGCACCAAAGTTTCCATGATCGCGTTTAAATCTTTATCATAGGCGGCAAATGAATTTACAAACCCGCGCATCGGGTTTTTCAGCAGACGCTGCGATCCGCCTTGGCCGCGCCAATCAAAACTGGCGACGGCGTAGCCGCGCTTGGTGAGATCATTAAATGTTTCAAAATAACGCTCAACAAATTCGCTGCGGCCGTTGAGAACAACAACCGTGCCTTTACTGGCTTTTTCAGGGGTAATTGTGATTGCACGCAAACGGATGCCATCAGCCGTCACCACCTCATGGCACTGACTGCCTGCGGGTTCGCGATTTTGGAGCGTGGGGTAAAGCTGCATGGTGGGCGGGGTTTATTCACAAATCCCGCTCAATAACAAGGTTAGAGTTTTTTGACCGCCGTCAGCTCGCCACTTTTTGCGCTCACTTGGATCTCAAAGTTTTTGCCGCTGCGGGTTGCGCCGTAGACATAGGTGCCGCCGGAACAGGTTTTTGAGGTTACCGCGCTGAAGCCATAGCTGGTTACAATTGAAGCGCCTTTTGTGCAGCTTACTGAAGCTGATTTTGCAGGTGCATCAGGCGTGATTTTTTCCACGCTTGCAGGTTTGGTGCGGGGCGGAGCTACATTTGCGACTTGTTGATTGGTGGATTTAGGAGCGGTATATGGCTTTGGAGCGGCCACCATTTTTGAAGATTTCTTGTACTTCAGAGCCTTGCGCTTTGGCGCATGCGGCATGGGGTTGTCTGGGTTTTCAAACTGTGGATCATAATAAGATTGATCATAGATGCGGCGATGACGGCGGTGGTTCATCTCTTGCATATATTTGTCATATTGTTCTTGATTAAAGAGGTCCTGTGCAAACGCATCCTGGCCATCGTTTACGTCTTGGCCATCGCCATAAACATCATAGCCGCCACCATCTTCAGGAGCGACCTCTTGCCACCAGAACAGGCGGCGCGCTTGGGCCTCGGGTGCGGCCATTGTCAGGCCAATCACTGTTGAAAACATTGCAGCTGCAAAAAGTTTTGTGAACATCCCAAGGCTCCAGATTTCGCGATTCAATTATACGTTAAACATAACATAAAAGCGGCATCAATGCGGCAAATGAAATTCAGGGCGGACGAGGTTAATCCTCATCCGCCCTGTTTTGAATATTAGTAAGCTGGATCAACTGAAATGATGCGGCCGCGGCTGCTCACTTGGATGTCGAACTGCTCACCATGACGCCAAGCTTGATAGCTGTAGGTTGGAGCTGAGCAATCATCAGCTTCAACACCACGGAAACCTGCACGGCGCAGAATGTTTGCACCACCTGAGCAGCTTACGCGTGAGTATGTGCTAGCGAAGTGATGAGGACGATGACGTGGGCGATAGCCGTAATCATCAGCGAATGGATCAGCGTCATATACTGGTTCATAAACTGGTGCTGGAGGTGGGAAATAGCCGCCATGTGGGTGATGCAAGCCTGGGGTTCCAAATCCAATTCCGAAAAATATGTCAGATTCGGCTTTTGCCGATGTGGAAGCAAGGGTTACCACTGTGGCAAGAGCGGCAGCGGCGATGAGTGATTTCTTTAACATGGCAAACTCCTAAAAGATTTAGCGTTCTGAATTTAACGGCCCCCGATTGGCCATCTTGAAAACAGGTTTAGCGGAGTGAAGTTGAACGGAACCGGAAGGGCTCGTTCATCTGGCGTTCATATTCGAGCCCCTTGAAACCCTAAAAGCCCTTCCTAACTATTGCTCTGTGGATGCCATTTGGGTCCACAAACGTAAAAGTCACTATTGCTTTAAGGAGAATATGACATGTTTGACTATACCCCCCTTTATCGTTCATCGGTTGGTTTTGACCGCCTTTTCCGTATGTTAGACGAGGCTGCCAGCGTTGAGCCTACCACTTATCCACCTTATAATATTGAGCGCGTTGGTGATGATGAATACCGCATCACAATTGCGATTGCAGGCTTTGGCCCTCAAGATGTTAACATTGAGGCAAAGGGCAACACCTTGACGGTGAGCGGCAGAAAAGCCGACAAACAACAGTCTGGTGAAGTTTTGCACCAAGGTATTGCAGCTCGTGGTTTTGAGCGGCGCTTCCAACTCGCAGATCATGTTGAGGTAAAAGGTGCTGAAATGGACAATGGTTTGCTTCATATCGCCTTGAAGCGTGAAGTGCCAGAGGCCATGAAGCCACGCCAGATCCCGATTGGCAAAGGCGTGAACATGAAGACGATCGACAACAATAACGTTAAGGCTGCTTAATACAACATAGGGCGTTGTCGTAAGGCAGCGCCCTTATCTTATTACTGCTGCATCAGCCTTCGCAAATGTGCTGATGATAATAATCAACGCTGTTGAAGCCACAACAACGCACGCGCCAAAGACTGCGCTTAAAGAATAATTTTGCGCCAGAAATCCTAATACCCATGGCAGTACGATGCGCGGCAAGCCGCCGACCATTGACACATATCCTAATGCTGCTGCGCGCGCTTCTGGAACCAGTTTAGCGCTTAAGGCAAACAGACACGGGAATACGATTGAAAGCCCAGCGCCCACTGCAGCAAAGGCGATGACGGAAAACCAAAAGCCTGGAGCAAAACTCAAAATTGCCAAGCCTGCAATCCCAATTGAAAGTGATGTGACCATAGTCAGTTGATCGCCAAATCTGGCGCGCAGGCCATCTCCGGCAAAGCGCATGGAGCCGCTGCAAATGCCATAAAATGCCAAGCCTAGTCCTGAATAGGCGGCAAGTTGAGGTGCGATGGATTCCAGTAATTGGCCGGCCCATTGGATAGACGCTACTTCGCAGGTTACATTCAAACCTGCGGCAATGCCGATGAAGGTTAGAGTTTTGCGCGGGAGCACGACTTTCTTTGGGTTTTCCTGGTGGCGTGCTACGACGCGGTGCGGGATGGTTTTGTAGACGGCGTAAATTGCAAATAATACGCAGGGGATTGATACGATGCCTGCAGCCCAAGGGGCAACCCAAGTTGAAACCAGACTGCTGCACAGCCCGCCAAAAGCGATGCCATACATGGCACTGCCGTGAAACGAACTGAAGATGGGTATGCCCACTTCTTGCTCAACAAAAGAGGCTTCGGCATTCATGAAAATGTCGGTGGTGCCCAAGATGAAGCTGAAAATGATAACCGATAAGCCGTAGCTCAATGGCGAGCCGACGATCAGGGTGTACCATAGCGACACGAGGCCCAGCGGGAGCATGAGCAACAGCATTGTTCGGTGGTCGGCATGGCGATTCATGAAACCGCCTAGTGATAGTGCGGTGATGTTGGCAAGCATGCCAAGGCCGCCCATAAAACCGAATGCTTCACGAGATACTGCTGCTTGCTTCACCAGAACAGGAAACGAGCCCGCATTGCTGCCCACCAATGTGCCAAAAGCGGCAAAGACGATGAGGATCGTGAGTCGTGGGGTTAGTTTAAGCAAGATTAGCCACGGCCTACAAACGGCATCTTGGTGGCCATTACTGTCATGGTGAGAACATTTGAATCAAGCGGCAGTGACGCCATGAACACCACTGAACGTGCCACATCTTCCACATCCATGGTTGGCTCTGGCATGATTGTGCCATTGGCTTGAGGAACCCCGCTGTTCATGCGCGCAGTCATGTCAGATGCGGCATTGCCAATGTCGATCTGGCCACAGGCGATGTCATATTTACGGCCATCGAGTGATGTGGATTTGGTGAGGCCAGTGATGGCGTGTTTGGTTGAAGTATAGGGGGATGAGTTGGGCCTTGGCGCATGCGCCGAGATTGAGCCATTATTGATGATGCGGCCCCCCATGGGGGTTTGCGCCTTCATGATTTTGAAGGCTTGCTGGGTGCAGAGGAATGCGCCAGTGAGATTCGTGTTCACCACATTTTGCCATTGCGCGAATGTGATATCTTCCAACAGAATAGTTCCAGGTGCGCCAGTGCCTGCATTGTTGAACAGCACATCGAGACGGCCGAATTTTTTGTGGGTCGCTGTGAATAATGCAGTTACGGAATCAGGATTAGTTATGTCGGTTGCGACACAGAGCGTTTCACCGTTCATGGTTGCTGCCACGGCTTCTATTGCATCAGCACGTCGGCCTGCCAGCACCACAGCATAGCCAGCCTTACCCAAGGCGATGGCGCATGCTTTGCCAATGCCTGATCCGGCACCTGTGACCAATGCTACTTTCATGATTATCCTTTTGCGCGTTTCCAAGCTGAAACCAGACTATGCGCTGATTCACTTATTTTGGCCATGCTCATGCCCGGCTTAAAAATGCTGGAACCTATGCCAAAACCAGATGCACCAGCAAAAAGCCAATCGCCCATATTATCTGGGGTCACGCCACCGACGGCATAGATTTTTACATGTTTTGGCAGCACAGCTTTCCAGGCTTTGATTGTGGCGGGGCTGGAAACTTCGGCGGGGAACAGTTTCAAATGCTTGGCACCAGCGCGAATGGCGCTGAATGCTTCAGTGGGCGTGAAAACACCTGGTAAAGGTTCCATGCCCAGTTCCCTTGCGCGTACAATGACCACTTCGTTGCAGTCGGGCGAAACTGAAATCTGGCCGCCGTGAGCTTTGAGGAGATTTACATCTTGCACTGAAAGCACCGTGCCTGCGCCAATGATCATTTTATCGGCAAAGGTCTTGGACAATTTTTCGATTGAGACAAATGGCTCTGGAGAGTTAAGCGGCACTTCAACCACACGAATGCCTGCATCATAAAGTGTTTGTGAAACGGCCACCACTTCATCTGGCGTTACACCGCGAAGGATTGCTACGATTCCGCAGGTTGCCAATGCGTCTTCCAGTGTCATCAAATAATCCCTGCTTGTTTGGCGATCAGTGCTTCGCCTTTTACGATGGAGAGTGGATTGCCATAATCCACATCGAGCCCCGCAATCTTCATGGCACGCATATAACGCATGCCGATATTGGGCGAGGCCAGCACAATATATTTGGCTGAACGATCATTACTCAACGTGGCATGGGCTACTTCGGTTCCGATCACAATGCCTGAAAGATATGATGAAAGCTGCTCTGGTTTCAGCGCATCAAATAGGCCGAGGCTGCGCACTGAGAACAGAGAGTGCAACAATCCTGCGGGATCAGCGGAGGCTTTTTCGACGCCTTGGTTGAAGGCTGCTTCATCATCAGCATCTTCCTTCATTAAGCGCCCTAGAATGGAGTGGTTGCGCATGAGGGAGAATGTTTCGCCGGTGATGTATGTTGCAAAATTGGTGATGCGGCCATCTTCGACATCGATCCATTTGCTGTGCGTGCCGGGGGTTACGAAATGATGCGCGCCTGTATCCAAGCTGCCAAACACCTGCACTTCTTCACTGCGCATCACATCATGTCCAATGCTTGGGCTTTTGAGATGAAGTCCCGTAATAAAATGAATAAGGCGGCCGGAACTGGTTTTGTGGAGGTGGATGGCTCTGGCCAAATCTGCTGCACTTGCCGGGCAATCAACATAAGGCCGTTCGATCCAGCCTTGTCTCGAGGTAATCATGCCTGATGCAATTACGGGCAGCAATTTGTCCCAACTGCCGATATGGCTTTCGAGCACGGCTTCAAACCCGCCATCTTTGACTGCCAAAATACCTTCGGCATCAGCGAACTGGTTGATCACTTTACCGCCGCTGTCCACATGATAGGCGCGGAAGGACGTAGTGCCCCAATCAAGCGCGATAAAAGGTCTGGTCACAGTGCTTTGACACCATTTGGTTTGAAGGTTTGTTTCATGGCTTTCAGCGGATTGCGAAGTGCCGCGCCAAAGGGCTTGGCTTCAATTTCGAATACATCGCCATCCTGAGTTTGGAAGCCATCAGCAATGCTGAGTGTGGCGGTTCCGAAGAAATGGATATGCACATCGCCGGGCACACGGAAGCTATCATATTTGAAATGATGATATTCGAGATTGGCTATGGTGTGAGACATGTTGGCTTCACCCGTTAGAAATGGCTTTTGCCAGACGATTTCACCTTTGCGGAGAATTTTGCTGGTGCCTTCTATGCTTGAAGGGATTCCACTTGACACCATTTCGGGACCAATAGCGCAATGGCGCAATTTGGAATGTGCTAGAAGAAGATAATTTTGGCGTTCGGTGATGTGATCGGAATATTCATTGCCAATCGCAAAGCCCAGACGCAAGGGGCGGCCTTTGGCGTCGATCATATAGAGGCCTGCGAGTTCTGGTTCTTCGCCGCCATCCAATGCGAATGATGGTTTGGGTAGTGCGCCGCCAGGTGGCACCAACCAGCGGCCATCGCCTTTGTAAAACCATTCCGGTTGAACGCCAGCTTCTCCCTTGGCGGGCTTGCCGCCTTCGAGGCCCTGTTTGAACATCTTGAGCGAGTCTGTGAGGGCCGCTTCGCCGCCTTCCAGTTTTTGGTGCATTGAATCGCGCGCTGACGCAGAGCCCAGATGGGTGAGGCCCGTGCCGGTGATGATGCAATGCGCGGCATCATCGTGGGTGAGAGGTGGCAGCACACGTTTTTCTTTTAACGCTGCAGCGTAATCTTCAGTGGTTGAGGTAGCCAAAGTTTTGGCTGTGGCGTTGAGTGACTTGCCATCTTTGAGCGCGCGGGTTGCGAGCGCTGTCATGCGGTCAATGGTTTTCAATTTGATGATTCTGCCACCGCTTACGAGGCCGACGGCGCGTTTGTTCTTGGCGTCGACAAATTGAATGAGGTTCATTTTAACTCGCTCCCTGATTTGTCATACAATTAGCCGCCGAAGCGGTGTTTGGCAAAACCTTTTGCATGCGGGTCAAAACAGAAAACCCCGCCTTGCAGGGGATAACGCTGCAATACATCATCCGCCACATGGGCTTTGGAAGATGTGACATAGAGCGTATCAAGGTTTGCGCCACCAAAGCATACACAAGTTGGCCGCGAGGCAGGCATTTCGACAATGCGGTCGATGCGGCCTTTTGGATCGATCCGCAACACGCAGGAGCCTTCCCAACGGGCCGACCAGAGGAAGCCCCCAGTATCAACCGTCGCGCCATCAGGGTAGCCGTGATCTTTTGTGTCGTTGTGGATGCGCTTGTTGGAGAGTGCACCTGTGCTTAAATCAAAATCGAAGGCCCAGATGATTTGAGCACGCGAATCTGAGAAATAGAAAACCTTGTTGTCAGGCGACCAGCACGGGCCATTGGAAACGCCGATTTCGTCGAACATTTTTGTCGAAGCACCATCTTTTTCGACGCGGTAGAGGGCGCCTGAATTTCTGATGATGGCGAGGTCTTCACCTTTGGAGCCAATGTTTTGCTGCATGGTGCCGAACCAAAAGCGACCCGCGGCATCGGCTGCACCATCATTGCCGCGGTTACCTTTCACATTTTCTGGTTGAATGAATTCGGTCAATGCACCTGTGGCCGGATTGAAATGGTATAGACCGTGCTCGCCGCCCACCAACAATGCGCCATCTGGCTTTAAGGCCATGGCCGTCAAAATAACATTGAATTGCCAGCTGCGATGCGCACCTGTGACAGGGTCAAGTTTGTGGATGCGCGAGGGCAGGGGGATATCGAGCCACCAGAGCATCTGTTCCTTCTCATCCCACATGCAACCTTCGCCGAGGCGGTCATTTGATTTGGCGATGCAGGTGATGGGGGTGGGCATGAAATGTTCCGTTGTTTTCTATGTCATTAGCTGAGGCACAATATTTTTTCCAAAAATTCTTGGCCCGCCCCCTTGAACATTACACTTTGGTTGCCAAATTGGAAGGATCAGCACCGGGCCCCTCTGGCGTAACATTTTATGCGTTGCGCGATGTCGGAGCTGATTTGAGCAACATCAAATCAGAGGGCCAAACATGGCATTTATTGAAGCTGTAACAACCAGTCTATTTCTTGGAACTCCGCTTTATTTCTGGTTTGCGTTCGTGGCCGTGGTGGTGGTACTGCTGGTGTTCGATCTTGGCGTTTTGCATAAAAAGACAGGCGAGATTGCCGCCGCAGAAAGTTTCAGACTCTATGCCTTCTATGTCGCTATTGCCGCCGCGTTTGGTGGCTGGGTGTGGTGGGCGAGGGGTGCGCAAAGCGGGCTTGAGTTCTATACAGGCTATTTGATCGAACAATCGCTGGCGATGGATAATGTGTTTGTGATCGCCACTATATTCACGTTCTTGGCTATTCCGCGCATCTATCAGCACCGGGTATTATTCTGGGGCATTTTGGGCGTGATTGTGTTTCGTGCCATATTGATCGGCGTGGGGGCAGCCCTTGTTACGTCATTCTCATGGATACTGTTGTTGTTTGGTGCGTTCTTGATTTTCACCGGCATTAATATGTTTCGCAAGCAAGAGCATGTGCCGGATATGGAAAGTAATTTTGCGCTGAAATGGCTGCGCAAGCGCTTTCCGATCAGTGATGAATTGGATGGCGAAAAATTTACGACCAAGAAGATTGATCCGGTAACGGGCAAGCTGAGAACTTATCTTACGCCACTTCTCGTCGCTTTGATCCTTGTTGAGATTATTGATCTGGTATTTGCTGTGGATTCAGTGCCAGCGGTTTTTGCCGTCACTCAAGACCCGTTCATTGTCTATACTTCTAATATCTTTGCGATTTTAGGTTTACGTTCGCTCTATTTTGCTTTGGCTGCTGCCATTCATCGGTTCAAATATCTGCAAACGTCGTTGGCAATCATCCTCACGCTGGTGGGCATAAAGATATTCTTGGTACCAATGGGTTTGAAAATTGACACCGCAGTTTCGCTGACTGTTACTGTTGTGATATTGGTGGGCGGTATTTTATACTCTCTCTGGAAAACCCGTAATAATGAGTCGGCGCGACACACATGAAAAAACTAGAGCACGCAATTGAAGCAATAGTTCTAGCCTCGCGCTGGATCCTGGTGGTCTTCTACCTTGGGCTTACAGTGGCGCTTGGCCTTTATGCCATTTCTTTTGTACGCAAGCTGTGGGAATATTTAAGCCATGTCATGGATATCGAAGAAACTGAAGCCATTCTGAAAATATTGAGTTTGATTGATGCCAGCCTGGTGGCCAGCCTCGTGGTGATGGTGATTATTTCTGGCTACGAAAATTTTGTAAGCAAATTTGATAACGCCGAGGGTGGAGAACTTGCTTTTCTGGGTAAAATTGATGCGAGTTCATTGAAGATCAAAGTGGCTTCGACAATTGTAGCAATTTCATCAATTCACCTTCTGCAGGTGTTCCTTAATGCGGATAAATATACCGATAGCAAAATCATGTGGCTGACGATTGTGCATCTGGCGTTTGTTATTTCGGCTTTGCTGCTGGCTTATATTGACCGGGTGATGAACTCGACCAAGAAAGAAAAGGGCGAATAAATGCCGAAATTCTATTTGGGTGGTTGCCTGTGTGGAAGTATTCGGTTTGAAGCTTTGGGCCCTCCCGAAAAGCCGCATACGTGTTCATGCAAAATGTGTCAGCAGCATTCTGGTGCTCTGACGACCACATGGGTAGAGTTCCCCAAGTCTTCAGTCAAATGGGTTGGGGCAGGCGGCGCGCCTGCAACTTATCGGTCATCGGATTATTCGAGCCGTTCCTTTTGCTCAAAATGCGGCAGCACGCTGGGGGCTATTGATGATAACCCTGTGGTTGCCTTGGTGTTGGGTGTGTTCGACAGTGCCAACCGCAAAGAGCTTCGGCCAAAATATCATTCATATAAAGGTTGCCGCCCGAAATGGTGGCACATTGATACTGAAGAATAAAAATCAGTAGAATAATTTTGGCCAATATTCCTGGATCAAGATTTCCAAAAATTGCAAACCGATGAAGACAAATATCGGCGAGATATCCATGCCGCCAAGATCAGGCAACAGTTTGCGGATAGGCCTAGAGACAGGTTCGGTTAGACCGAGTAGCGCTCGGTATATCTGCTTTACAGTTTGGTTATTGTAATTGATGATGTTGAATTGAAACAACCAACTCATCACAATCATGATAATAAAAACCCACTTATAAAGTGAAATAAGGGTAAGAAGGAGCCATTCCAAAGCGTGCATGATAAACTTTCAAGTTTGATTGACGCAGATGTAATGCGCTACGGGGGCACATGCAAGCCCAGTTGGTGACAATTTAAGCCGTTCGGCCAAACCGTTCATCGAAGGCATAGCCCATGGCGCGGATGGTGCGCACGGGATCAGTCTCGCGGCCACGCGATAGCGATTTACGCAAGCGGCCGACATGCACATCAACTGTGCGCTCGTCCACAAAGGCATCGCGACCCCACACCGTGTCGAGCAGCTGGCTGCGCGAATAAACACGGCCCGGGTTTTTCATGAGCTGTTCGAGAAGACGAAACTCGGTAGGAGACAAATTGATGTCACGCACACCACGGTTCACGCGGCGGGTCTTGCGGTCAAGCACCAAGTCTCCGGCTTTCAGTTGCTCAGCCACAGCGTCGGGATTTACACGGCGGAGAATTGTTTTGATGCGCGCCAGAAGTTCAGGAACGGAAAATGGCTTTACCAAATAATCATCAGCACCTGTGGCCAAGCCTCGTACGCGCTCGGCTTCTTCGCTTCTGGCCGTGAGCATGATGATGGGAATGTCGCGTGCTTCTGGTTTGGCGCGGATTAATCTGCAAACCTCGATGCCTGAAATTCCGGGCAACATCCAATCCAACAAAATCAAATCTGGCTTTTCGTCACTGATGAGATAGAGCGCTTCCTCGCCTTGCGCAGAGTGGCGCACTTTATATCCCTCAGATTCCAAATTATACCGCAACAAAACTTGCAGCGGTTCTTCATCTTCGATGACGAGAATTGATGCGCTCATTTCATATCCGTTGTTGACATCATGGCGGTTACGTCCTTTTTCGGACGATCTTCCGCAATGGTAGTTCCATGAACCAGGTAATAGGTGTTCTCAGCAATGTTGGTGGTGTGATCACCAATGCGCTCGAGATTTTTTGCACCGAATAACAAATGTGTGCAGAGGCCGATGTTGCGTGGATCTTCCATCATATAGGTGAGGAGTTCGCGGAAAATCGAATTATAGAGCGCATCCAAATCTTCATCAGCGCGCCATACGGCCAAGGCCTTTACATGGTCGCCATGGCTGTAAGCATCGAGGATATTTTTCAATTGTGCCTGTGCCATCTGGCCCATGCGGGTGAGGCCGGGGGACAGCCTGCGTGGCAATGGTTCGGTGATGGCGTGGGTGCGCTTGGCGGTATTTTTAGCCAGGTCGCCGATACGCTCAATATCTCCGGCCACGCGAATGGCCACCATGATTTCGCGCAAGTCCAAAGCCATTGGCTGGCGCTTGGCTATTGTGAGGATGGCTTTTTCTTCAATCAGGCGTTCCAGTTGATCAAGTTGATCGTCGCGGGCAATCACAAGATCGGCCAATGAAGTATCGCGCTTGGTTAAGGCAATAATAGCATTGTGCAATTGTTCTTCAGCGATACCGCCCATTTCAGCGAGCATGGTTTTGAGAGATTGAATATCAAGGTCATAAGCTTTGGCGATGTGATCAGGCATTTTGGCCTCCTGTGTTCAAGTTAGCCGAAGCGGCCAGTGATATAATCTTGGGTTCGTTTATCGCGCGGGTTGGTGAACATGGTGTTGGTGTCGCCAGTTTCAACCAAAGTGCCCAAGTGGAAAAATGCTGTAAGTTGCGAAACGCGCGCGGCTTGTTGCATCGAATGCGTGACGATGATGATGCAATAATTTTGGCGCAAATCATCGATCAATTCTTCGATGCGCGCTGTGGCGATGGGATCGAGTGCGGAACATGGTTCGTCCATCAAAATAACTTCGGGATTTACAGCGATGGCGCGTGCAATGCATAGGCGTTGTTGTTGGCCGCCAGAAAGGCTGGTGCCTGAGGCACTCATGCGGTCTTTCACTTCTTCAAAAAGCCCAGCTTTTTTGAGGCTGTTCACCACCATTTCTTCCAAATCAGTTTTGTTTTTGGCGAGGCCATGAATGCGCGGGCCATAAGCTACGTTTTCAAAAATCGATTTTGGAAATGGATTTGGCTTTTGAAACACCATACCCACATGCGAGCGGAGCTGCACCACGTCCACATCAGCATCATAGATGTTCTTATCATCAAGCCGCACTTCACCCGTCAGGCGGCAACCTTCAATGGTGTCGTTCATGCGGTTGATGGAGCGCAGGAATGTTGATTTGCCGCAACCTGATGGTCCAATGAAAGCAGAAACTGAGCGATCTGGAATCTCGATCGACAAATCTTTTATGGCGTGTTTTTCGCCGTAATAGATATTGACCTTACGCGCTGAGATACGTGTCTGTCTTTCACCCACCATTTGAGAGTTTGAAGACGTTGCTCTGGCTGTTGACATCTGGTTCATGATTTTCCTTACCAGCGGCGCTCAAATTTGCGGCGCAAATAGATTGCGAGGGCGTTTGCCACCATCAATATGCAAATGAGCACCATGATGGCAGCGGAGGTTTTTGATTTGAATGCAAGCTCTGGCAAATCTGACCATAGAAATATTTGAACTGGCAACACGGTGGCAGCATCCGTCGGACTGGCTGGCACGTCGGCAATGAAGGCCACCATGCCGATCATCAGCAAAGGTGCCGTTTCGCCAAAGGCCCGCGCGAGGGCCAGAATTGTGCCGGTCAAAATGCCAGGCAGTGCAAGTGGCAGCACATGATGGAACACGGCCTGTTGCTTTGATGCGCCTACACCCAAGGCTGCTTCCTTGATTGACGGTGGCACGGCGCGCAAGGCAGCGCGGGCGGCAATGATAATTGTGGGCAACACGAGCAATGCTAACACAAGACCACCGACCAAGGGCGCAGAACGGGGCAAGCCAAAGAAATTGAGGAACATGGCCAGGCCCAACAAACCAAAGATGATTGATGGCACGGCGGCCAAATTGTTGATGTTAACTTCAATCAAATCCGTCCAGCGGTTTTTTCTGGCAAATTGTTCGAGATAAATAGCGGCTAACACGCCCAGTGGTAGGCCCAATAATATGGCTATGCCCACTGTGAAGATCGAACCTTTGATCGCGCCCAGAAGGCCCGCCAATTCAGGTTCACGAGAGTCGCCGTTGGTCCAAAAGCGCCAAGCAATCGATTCCGTGACGGGCATTTTTTCTCTGAACTTATCAAGCAATGGTTTATCGTCAGTTTCGATCAGGCCTTTGAAATAAAGATCAGCGTCAGCAGAAAGCAACAAATCTGCTTTGACCGTTTGGCCGATCAGCTCAGGCTTTGCCAAAACCATATCGCGCAGATCATCGCCTGCGGCTTGCGAAACAAAACTTGCTAAAGTCTTTTTATCTGCACGAGATTCAACATCCGGAAATTGCTCACGTACAGATTGTTTGATGATGCTGGCGAAATCACCATTGGCAATATCATCTGCAGTTACTTTGCCTGGATCAATTTTGATGTCGAGCGTGGCGTGGCTTTCGAAGAATGCGGGCCATCCTTTGCCGACAATATCAAACAAGAGGAAGCCGAGAAAAAGGATGGTGAGTGCCAATGCAACTGCACCATAAGCTCTGAAGCGTTTTTCAGAGGCATAGCGTTTTGCGAGCAAACCGTTTGAGCCTTTGGCTGAAAGTTCAATCATAAGCTTGCCTATATTTTTTGACGATGCGCAATGCGATATAGTTGAGTGCAAGTGTGATGAAGAAAAGAACGATGCCCAAAGCGAATGCGGATAGAGTTTTGGGGGAGTCGAATTCCTGATCGCCCACCAGCAATGTGGCGATTTGCACTGTTATTGTTGAAACTGCGGCAAGCGGATTGAAAGTGAGATTGGCCGCAAGACCAGCGGCCATCACTACAATCATGGTTTCACCAATGGCGCGCGAGATTGCCAACATCACGGCCGACATGATGCCGGGCAATGCCGCGGGCAGAACGACGCGCTTAACAGTTTCGGATTTTGTAGCACCCATTGCATATGAACCATCGCGCAAAGATTGCGGTACGGCGTTGATGATGTCGTCGGACAGTGAGGATATCAATGGCACAATCATCATGCCCATGACCAATCCAGCGGCGAGTGCGGACTCAGACGCAACATCAAGGCCTATGGCATTGCCAGCATGTTTTATCAGCGGCGCTACAGTGAGGGCTGCAAAGAAGCCCAGCACAACAGTTGGGATGCCCGCCAACATTTCGAGCACTGGCTTCATCCAGCGGCGCAAATGTGGTGAGGCGTATTCCGCTAGAAATATTGCGGAAAAAATACCAAGTGGTGTGGCCACTGTAATTGCGATTGCTGTTATGAGAAGAGTGCCGACCAACAATGGAATGAAGCCGAATGTCGGCGGCGTTCCGGTGGGTGACCATTTGGTTGTGAAAAGGAATTCAAAAATGCTGACCTGTCGGAAGAAGGCAACTGATTCAAATACGACTGAAGCAAAAATTCCGACTGTTGTTAAAACTGCAACAACTGAACAGGCGATCAGAATGCCCATCACAATTGCTTCAAATTTATTACGTGCATGCCACTTGGGCGTGACTCGGGAGATGACGAAAAATGCTGCAATAATTGCTGCTGCTGCACCGAGCGCTGGCATCATCCAGACATAGGAATATGCAAATGGGATTGAGACGAGCACTCCCGCCAATCCTGCAAGTATTGCGACGGCACCAGCGAGCAATCCGTGTTGGCCGGGCAGTGAAGCTAATCTTCCTGTGGTTGCAGACTGCAGTGCGGTTGCTTGCGATTTTGCAAACATAAACGCGCACACTGCGGCGATTAGTATTATGAGAAGGCTCCACAAAATCACGTCAATCGCTTCCTCTCAGTGCATATAAACAAATAACGCAATTTACTTTTGGAAGCAAAAGGGAAAGCCGGTTCATCCGCGGACTTTCCCCCTGTTCCACTCTCGTTTACTTCAAACCATCGGCAGAAATAACCGCTAGAGTTTTAGCAGCCTCAATGGATTTTTCGGCTTGATCTTTTGGCAAAGTGATAAGTCCCTTGGCAGCCAAATATCCGTCTTCGCCCAAAGCTTTTTCCGAAGTGTATTCCGCGATGAATTCCTTCATGCCGGGGATAACATCGATGTGCTGCTTCTTGGCATAAATGAAGAGTGGACGTGACATTTTGTAGGAACCATCAGCGATGGTTTCATATGTCGCGCCAACACCATCAACTTTAATGTCGTTTAAAGCTTTGCTGTTTTGTTCAAGGAATGAATAGCCGAACACACCAACAGCATCTGGATTTGCTTCAAGCTTTTGAACGATCAAATTGTCGTTCTCGCCAGCTTCAACATAAGCGCCATCTTCGCGCATGGTTTTCCAAACCGCGTCAAATGCTTTTGCATCTTTTTCTTTCATGGCTTTCATCGCCGGAATGGTTTCAGCGCCTGCTCCCATTGCGAGCTCAGCAAAGCTGTCACGTGTGCCTGAGGTTGGTGGAGGGCCAAGAACTTCAATCTTTGTTGCTGGCAAAGCAGGGTCAATATCGCTCCACATCTTGTAGGGGTTGGCAACCAGATTGCCATCCTTGTTTGGAACCATTTTAGCCAAGGCCAAGAAAATCTGTTGCTTGGTCAAAGCAAAGGGCTTGCCCTTGTTTGATTGGGCGATTGAAAGGCCGTCGAAGCCAACTTTAATTTCGATGATTTCGGTTACGCCATTTTTGGCGCAATCATCAAATTCGGATTTCTTGATGCGGCGTGATGCGTTTTCAAAATCTGGTTTATCTTCACCAACGCCCGCGCAGAACAATTTCATACCGCCACCTGTGCCCGTTGATTCAACGACCGGTGTTTTCATCTTTGTGGCTTTGCCGAATGCTTCAGCAACGGCAGTGGTAAAAGGATAAACGGTGGACGAGCCAACGATGCGAATTTGGTCGCGGGCAGCAAATGCTGGGCTTGCGATCAAGGCCAAAACGCTTGCGGTCATCAAAATGCGGTTCATTGAATAGTTCTCCTGTCGTGCTTTTATTGAATGGTGTCTAGGTTTTCACCATTACAACATTGCGACAGGTTTGTTACGATTATATGACAATCTAAAATATTGAAAATATTACATATTATAGACTTGGAAGATGGATCGAAAACTGACTTCCCTGACCAACAACTGATTCAATTAACAGTTTGCCACGGTGCCTGTTGATAATGTGTTTGGCGATTGCAAGGCCAAGGCCCGTGCCTCCGCGCATCCGGCTGTCTTGCACATTCACGCGGTAGAAGCGTTCGGTCAAACGCGGCACATGTTGGGAGGCAATGCCAGGGCCGTGGTCGCGCACTGTGAGGTGTACAGCACCATTATGTTCGGATCCTTCAACATCGATAAACTTGCCAGAGGCTGCGTATTTCAGAGCATTTTCGATGAGGTTGATCACTACTTGAGAAAGCTGGCCTTCGTCGCCCGTAACGTTGAGCGAGTCAGGCATATTCATGCGAACTTCGCAGTTTTGCTCTTTTGCAATAGGAGCTAGAAGATCTTTGGCTTTTTTGACCACATCGACCAGATTGACTTGGCCTAAAGGTGTGAGGTGCTCGTTGATTTCGATGCGGCTGAGCGACAAAAGATCATCAATCAAACTGGACATGCGGTCAGCTTGAGCTTTCATTACATCCAAAAATTTTGCTTGGGCTTTTGGATCGTTTTTTGCTGCGCCCTGCATGGTTTCGATGAAGCCCGAGATTGAAGCGAGCGGTGTTCGCAATTCATGGCTTGCATTCGCGACGAAATCAGCACGCATGCGTTCGAGCTGCTGTTCATAAGTCAGATCACGCAAAATGATGAGTGCGATGCGGTCATTCCGGTTTTGTTGACCCAGCGGTGAGACATAGACTTCAATCGTGCGTGGAACTGCGGCACGTATGATGTGTTCAACTTGCGAAGACGTTTGTTCTAGGATTGCATCGCTTACGGCCTGCAGCACATTTGGTGCACGCAGGGAAAATGTGAGATGTTTGCCAATTGGAGAAACCTCAAGCAGAAGGCAGGCCGGATCATTTGCGCTAACGACCTCGCCGTTTTCAGCAACTACAATTGCGGGATCGGGGAGGGCGCTGACCAAAGAGACCAGCTGCGCATTGTCAAAATTCATGTTCACACTCGACGAGATAGAGATGAATTAGATCAATTCTGTGAAGATCAATAATTTGCATCTATAAACCAGCTAAAGCTTGTTCGATGTCTTTGATGAGATCGTTCACGTTTTCAATGCCGATGGAAAATCTCACTAAATTGTCTGGCGTAGGGCTTGCGGGGCCCTCAACGGTTTTGCGGTGTTCGGCCAAGGATTCAACGCCGCCCAGAGATGTTGCGGCGGTGATCACTTCCAATCTGGTGCAGAATTTTTGCGACGCTGCGAAATCAGCTTTCAACAAAAGAGATATCATGCCGCCATAGCCATTAGTCATCTGGCGTTTTGCAACATCGTGGCTGGGGTGTGTGCCGAGGCCGGGGTATAAGGCTTTTTCGACTTTTGGGTCATTGGAAAAATGCCGTGCTATGGCCAGGGCATTGGCCGAGGCTTGGGCATAGCGCACATGAAGCGTGCGCATGCCGCGCATCAACAGGAAACATTCAAAGGGTGGAAGTGGCGATGAGGTTTTGCTGCGCAGGGAAGCGATCTCGGTCCAACGTGGACTGATTTCGCGTGTCACTAATGCGCCACCCAAAACATCAGAGTGGCCATTGAGGTATTTGGTGACGGAGTGGAATACGATATCAGCGCCAAGCGATAGGGGCAATGTGGTGACGGCGGCTGTACTCGTGGCATCAACGGCGAGAATTGCACCGACTTTATGCGCAGCTTTTGCTGCGGCTTCGATATCGACCACATCCCACAACGGGTTCGACGGGGTTTCTATCCAAACGAGATCAGTGTCAGGGCGGAGCGCATTGGCAAGCGCTGCGCGATCACTGGCATCAAACAAGGTGAGAGTGATGCGGCCTGTATCACGCAGACGTTCAAGCCAGTTGCGCGTGCCGTAATACATGGATTGTTGGGCCGCCACATGGCCGCCCATGGGAACTGTTTCGAGCAACATGGTGATTGCCGACATGCCCGAGACGAAGAGCAAGGCGGCTGCACCTTTTTCAAGTGCCGCGATTGTGTCTTCGGCTTGCCACACATTGGGGCTGCCGGAGCGGACGTAATTTTCCTTCAGCAGCGGCGCATAATTTTCGTCGCGGGCATAGGTGGTGGAGAGATAGATCGGCGGTACGACGGCGCCTGTTGCGGCGTCGGTAGCGCGAAGGGCGTGGGCGGCGATGGTTTCGGGGCGAAGCGTGCGGTTGGACATGATGTCCATTGTTTAAGGGTAAAGCTTTGCCTTTGTCCATGCCGCTTTCGGATCGGCGCGGCGGAATACTACCCGGTCGTGCAATCGAAATGGGCGGTCGTGCCAGAATTCGATGCTTAAGGGCAGAATGCGAAAGCCGCTCCAATGGGGCGGGCGGGGCACTTCGCCAATTGCGAATTTTGCAGCGTATGTGGCCACGGCTGCGGTTAACGCGAATGGACCTTCGAGCGGGCGCGATTGTTGGGATGCCCAAGCACCAATGCGGCTGTCACGTGGGCGGGACTGGAAATACTCATCAGCTTCGGCGGATGTTACTTTTTCAACCAAACCGCGCACGCGCACCTGGCGGCGCAGTGACTTCCAATGGAAATTGATTGCGGCTTTCATGGCGCTTTGAACTTCTTGGCCTTTTTGGCTCTCGAAATTTGTGTAGAATACAAATCCGCGATCATCAAAACCCTTCAGTAAGACCATGCGCACATTGGGCAGGCCCTCTTCATCCACCGTGGCTAGCGACATGGCGTTTGGATCGTTGATTTCCTTCGCCTCGGCTTCCTTGAGCCATTCAGCGAACAAGTTAAAAGGATCATCGCGCTCGGTGAAACCTGCAGACGCAGTGAGGATGCTCATATCTTTAAATGCCATGGTGGAGCTTTAACGCTCGACAATTGATTTTAGATTAGCGAGGCCCGCTTCAAAATCTTTGCCCACCATTTTATCCATGTTCATAAACATGTGCATAATTTTCATCATCAGGTTCAAAGGTCCACGCATTTCCCAATTCACGTTAGTGGTGTCACCATTTTTTGTGATTTTGAATTCAGTCACGTTGCTGGCTTTGAATGGTTTTAGAAAATTGAGATTAAGTTCAATGTTAGATGATGGCACCGAGCGGGTGATTTCCATATTGCCTTCACCCACTTTCTTGTTGCCAATCCAAGAATATTGAGCGCCCTTGCCAGACGCTAAACCGGAAAAATTGCGCTTCAGATCCGGATCCATTTTCTCCCAAGGCGACCAAGCGCCCCAGTTTTTGAAATCATTGAGATGCGGGAAAACTTCTTCTGGCGAAGCTTTTATATCAACGCTGCGGTTCAAGCTGAATGTGTTTGGCCGCGTGTTGGCAATGACTAAAAATGCGATAATTAGAATTGCGATGAAGATGAGAGCGGTGAACATGGCGGCGTTTCCTCAGCTTTTGTTCAGATATTCATAGAGCTTATCCAGGCTGCCCGTCCAGCCTTGATTCATGCCGGTGTGGGCACCAGCAAAGGTCTTGGCTTCTTCATCGGAAATACGGGCATTGATCCAGGTGATCTTCAAACGGGTCTGATTTGCACCTTCAGCGATGAAGTCAAATATCGTTATCATTTCCATGGGCCAATTTGGTGCCATAGGGTGAGCGGTGACACCACCGTCTTTGTCGGAGAAATTTTGTGCGTAGACTAAACGCGAATGCGGTGTGATTTCCTTGTAGTTGACCATGCCCCACATTTCATGACCATCGGGTGTTGCAAGGCCGTAGTGATAGTGACCGCCGGGTTTCAAATCCTGTTCAGCTTTGATTACAGTCATTCCCGCGGGAGACATCCATTGCTTTAAGTGCTCCACTTGGCTGCACACTTCAAACAGGCGCTTCTGAGAAACCGGAAAAACCCGCTCAATTTCAAATTTGTTCATTGGATCAGCCATTGGTGCCACATAGGCAGCGAGGCGCTCGACATTTTGGATTCCGCCTTCAACAGCATATTTTCCGATGGCATCACGTGCGGCGATACTTGCTTCGTTCAAGCGCAGCTCGATGCGGGTTTTACCAGCCTCTTCAAAAAGTTCGAGTTCACCTTTGAAGCGATGACCATCATCATCGCCACCATCATGATTCCATACCAAAAGATTGGGTGGATCAATGGTAAGGAATCTAAAGCGATTAGGCCAATCCTTACCATCTGGGCCGTGCATGGTGAACAGCGCTTCCCCACCAACGCGCAGATCATATTTTGTAAATGTATTGGTGAAGCCATCCGGCCCCCAGAAATGTTTCAAGTGCTCCGGAGACGTCAACACTTTCCAAACAAGTTCACGAGGTGCTGCGATCACCCGTGTGGTAATGATTTGCGGTTTGTCTTTTGGAAGAATTGATTGAGCGAGAACAGACATGATTTTTTACTCCTTGATTGTTTCAATGTAAGCTCCAAGACGATTGAGCCTTTGCTCCCACATCTCACGATAGTTGTTCATCCAATCATTGACTTCTTTCAAACCATCGGTGGAAAGTTTACAGGGGCGCTGCTGCGCGTTGCGGCTGCGGGTGATGAGGCCTGCGGTTTCCAAAACTTTGATGTGTTTTGAAATTCCGGGAAGGGTTATGGCGAAGGGCTCGGCTATCTCATTTACCGTTGCTTCTCCCTCTTTCAACCGAGCTATAATACTGCGGCGCGTTGGGTCTGAAAGAGCTTGAAGTTTCAGGCTCAAGCTATCCATTTTATTTTAGAACGCCGCTGTGCAGGGAAAGTTTTTGGCCGGGCCCATTGACGGCTGCAAAGAGCAAGCCAGCAGCGAAAGGAAAGTGGCTGATAAAGGCCCCAATATTTAATCCTTCTGGATCAGTCCAATGACTGGATCCGTGGAATGCAAAGCCCAAAAAAACGACATATACTGCTGCCAATAACGAAGCCTCTCGAAAAAACGCTCCGGTCAAGAAACTTAAAACCAAGGCCAACTCAAATAAGGCTGCAAGCCATGCGAGACCTTGTGAAAAAGGAAAACCTGCAGAAGAGATGTAGGTTGCCGTTGCGTTGATATCAACGAACTTGAAAATGCACGCCATTGCAAACATTGCAGCCATTATCAAACGCGCTAAAAGTAGTGCAAAGATTTTCCAGGTCCAAGTTACAGTTTCCATCATGAACTCCATTATTTTCTTTTCAGGTTAATTAACCTATCAGTAAAATACATAATCAGTAACAAATTGTCAAGTAACCTTCCCTTTATTTCAGAAATTAACTGTGCCATTAGCCAAAGAGGGCTTGGGCAGATTCTGCCATAAATTTGGGTGTTATTAAAACATGAGCGAAAACAAGGGCATAATGGCTGGCAAACGCGGCCTGATCATGGGTGTTGCCAATAACCGGTCGATTGCCTGGGGCATTGCGAAATCTTGTGCTCAACACGGCGCGGAATTGGCGTTCACTTACCAAGGCGATGCCTTGAAAAAGCGCGTGGAACCATTGGCCGCCGAAGTGAATTCCCCTTTGGTTTTGCCTTGCGATGTGAGCGACATGGCCTCCATTGATGCGACGTTTGATGCGATCAAGGAAAAATGGGGTTCGCTGGATTTCGTGGTTCATGCCATCGGGTTTTCTGACAAGAACGAATTGAGCGGGCGTTATGTTGATACGTCTGCTGCCAATTTTACCAATACGATGTTCATCAGTGTTTATAGTTTCACGGCTGTTGCACAGCGCGCTGAGAAGATGATGCCGAATGGTGGTTCGCTTCTAACGCTCACCTACTACGGCGCTGAAAAATGGATGCCACATTACAATGTGATGGGTGTCGCCAAGGCTGGTCTTGAAGCATCGGTGCGCTATATGGCGGCAGATTTGGGTGTTAAAAATATCCGTGTGAATGCAATTTCTGCAGGCCCGATTAAAACCCTTGCGGCTTCGGGCATCAGCGACTTCCGTTATATTCTGAAATGGAATGAGTATAATTCGCCGCTGCGCCGCACCGTGACTACGGAAGAAGTGGGCGATGCTGGCATGTATTTCTTGTCGGATCTATCGCGCGGTGTGACTGGTGAAATTCATCATGTTGATTCAGGCTATCATGTGGTTGGCATGAAGAACCCTGATGCGCCTGATATGTCAGTTGATAATGCCCCTGAATAAAAATCTTCCGGTTATTTATTTTATTCGCCATGGCGAGACCGATTGGAACCGCATGGGTTTGGTGCAAGGTTCAATTGAAACTGATTTGAACGCACACGGCCAACAGCAGGCGCAAGATGTGGCGCGGGCGTTATCGGAAAAGCACCAAGAGCTGGCTGGATTTCAATATGTATGTTCGCCGCAACGGCGCGCGCAGCAGACCATGGGCTATATTACGACAGGACTTGGGATTTCGATGGACGTTGTTAAAACTGACGTTCGTGTTCGTGAGCTGGGCTTTGGCATTTGGGAGGGGAAACCCTTTTGGGAGTTGAAGGATTCGCCCGTTTATCCTGCTGATGCTGAGACACGCTATGGTTGGCGGCCAAAAGGCGGCGAAAGTTATGCCGATGGTGTGGCTCGGGTTCATGATTGGTTGTCGACTTTGGTTTTGCCAACATTGGTGGTTGCACATGGTGCTGTGGGCCGCTGTTTGATGGGATATGTAGCGGGCATGAAGCCTGCGGACATTGTTGGTTTGAGAACGCCACAAGGCTGTTATTGCCGCCTTCAAGACGGCCAGATTGATTGGTTTGACGCAAATCATAATGCGGCTTAATTAGAGTCTCATGTCACACAACACATTCGGCCATCTTTTTCGCGTTACGACTTTTGGCGAAAGCCATGGGCCAGCCATTGGCTGTGTGGTGGATGGTTGCCCGCCCGGCATTGCACTGACGCCGGAAGATATTCAAGGATTTCTTGACAAGCGCAAACCTGGCACATCGCGGTTTACCACGCAGCGGCAGGAAGCTGATCTGGTCAAAATTCTATCTGGCGTGTTTGAGGATGAGCGCACCAATGGCCCGCGCACCACGGGCGCGCCAATCATGTTGCAGATTGAAAATACTGATCAGCGCTCAAAAGATTATTCCGAAATTCGCGATACGTTTCGACCGGGCCATGCTGATCTGACCTATCAGGCGAAATATGGCATTCGCGATTATCGCGGTGGCGGGCGTTCGTCGGCGCGTGAAACGGCGTCACGTGTGGCGGCTGGTGCTGTGGCGCGGAAGATCATTCCGGGTGTTAGCATTCGGGGCTGCATGATTCAGATGGGAGACCAAAAGATTGATAATAGGAATTGGGATTGGGCTGAAGTTGAGCGCAATCCATTTTTCTGCCCTGATGCGAAAGCTGCCAAACATTGGGAAAGCTACCTCGACGGTATTCGCAAATCGGGCTCATCGATTGGGGCTATTATTGAAGTGACAGCTTCTGGTGTTCCCGCGGGTTGGGGTGCGCCGCTTTATGCGAAACTTGATTCAGAGCTTGCTTCAGCGATGATGACGATCAATGCCGTTAAAGGTGTGGAGATTGGTGCTGGTTTTGAGTCAGCGGCTTTGCACGGCGAAGATAATGCTGATGAAATTCGTATGCGCCATGGCAAGCCAGAATTCATGTCGAACCATGCCGGTGGCATTTTAGGCGGAATTTCGACGGGGCAAGATATTGTGGTGCGGTTTGCTGTGAAGCCAACGTCTTCAATTTTGCAATCGCGCAAAACTGTTACGGCCCAAGGTGCTGATGCTGATGTTATCACCAAAGGGCGGCATGATCCTTGTGTTGGGATTCGTGCTGTGCCTGTAGGCGAGGCAATGATGGCGTGCGTGTTGGCTGATCAGTTTTTGCGGCACCGTGGGCAAGTGGGTGGGCTCTAATCCCTCCTCAAAAATCTGCTGACAAATGATTTAACTTCCAGCATATTGCGCTGGGGGCATATTTTGAGGACGTCAAATTATGCGCAAAATCTTACTTCTATTTTCTGCAGTGGCCAGTTTGGCTGTGTTCAATTTCAATGCGGCCCTTGCCCAGTATTGCGAGGGCACGGTGCATGGGCTTTCAGGCCGTTATAATCCGCGCACGGGTTCTGGCTTTCTGGCGGTTCGAGCTGGGCCAAAAGCTTCAGCTTCGCAGGTGGGTGAATTGTTTAATGGCGATACGGTGGAAGTTTTTACCCGACGCGGCAAATGGTATAAGATTGCCTCAACCACCGATGCGAACAATGAAGGTTGGGTTAGTGCGCGCTATCTGCACAACGATTGCAGATATTGATTTGCGGCAGGGGCTGCATAAATCTATCCTGTAATTTTACAAACACAAATCCATCGGCTTTTAACTTGAGAATAGCTTCAACCACGCCTGCGCCTGCGGGTTTTGATGGTTGGTTGATGTGAGCGATAATCACGTCACCATCTTTGGCGGCGCTGATCGTATTTGCTGTTCTTCGTGATGAGAAGCTGGCGCCGCCATCACCATGCACCGAGTATCCAGCAAGTTTATAACCTAAATCGGCAATAGTTTTTTCGGCTGAGTTTGAATAGAGTCCCGTTGCGCCACGAACCCATTTCGGTTGGATTGCAAACGCAGTTTCAATGGCGGTTGCGCCACCTTCGATTTCGGCGCGAACTGCTTCGGGTGAACCTGCCGCCTCCAGTCCAAAAACTTTGACCGGGACATCAACAAGCGGCACATGTTTGGCGCCGTGGTTTTCGATCTCGAACAAATCAGCATTGGCTTTGATCTGTGCAATGGCGATTGGATTGCGTCTGATCCAACGGGCCGTCACAAAAATCGTTGCGCTGATTTTATTGTCGATCAATGTTTGCAAAATGCGCTCGTCGGTTTTGCCGCTACATGCATCAAAAGTGAGTGCCACGCGGGGCGGAGAATTTGGCTGAGTGGTTAATCTCAACTCTGGCTCTAGCAAAGGTTGGGCAAGGGCATTGGAAAAAGACAAGACGACGAATGTCGCGGCCGTTAGAAAGATTGATCTCATGGGACTGCTGCTAGATCGAAATTATGAATAAAGTGTGGGCGAATTGGTTTTCAAGTGTCACTTTAAGTGCTTATGTGTAAGCATGAATTGACCTTTGTGTCCGATCAGGATATGCGCTTAAGCTATTGAATTTGGAGTATTAAAACTTGAAAACGCGTGCTGCTGTTGCCTTTGAAGCTGGTAAACCACTGGAAATCGTTGAAGTCGATTTGGAAGGGCCGCGCGAGGGTGAAGTTCTTGTGGAAATCAAAGCTACGGGTGTTTGCCACACCGATGAGTTTACAATTTCGGGTTCTGATCCTGAAGGCTTGTTCCCAGCGATTATGGGCCATGAAGGTGCTGGAGTGGTGGTTGAAGTGGGCCCCGGTGTTAAGTCCCTCAAAAAAGGTGATCACGTTATTCCGCTTTATACGCCAGAATGCCGCGAGTGCGAATATTGCCTCAATCCTAAAACCAATCTCTGCCAAAAAATCCGCACCACACAAGGCAAGGGCATGATGCCGGATGGAACGTCGCGCTTTTCATACAAGGGTCAGATGATCCACCACTACATGGGTTGTTCGACATTTTCGAATTACACAGTGCTTCCTGAAATCGCTTTGGCGAAGGTTCGCAGCGATGCTCCCTTTGACAAGATTTGTTATATTGGTTGCGGTGTAACCACGGGGGTTGGCGCTGTGATCAATACGGCCAAGGTTGAAGTTGGTTCGACGGCCATTGTATTTGGTTTGGGCGGGATTGGTCTGAACGTGATTCAAGGTTTGCGCCTTGCTGGTGCGCGGCAGATTGTTGGCGTGGATATGAATGATGACAAGGAAACGTGGGGCCGCAAATTTGGCATGACGCATTTTGTGAATCCGTCCAAAGTCTCAGGCGATATGGTGGCGCATCTGGTGGAACTGACGGGTGGTGGTGCTGATTATACTTTCGAATGCATCGGCAACGTTAAAGTGATGCGCATTGCACTTGAAGCCGCGCATAAGGGTTGGGGGCAATCGATCATTATTGGTGTTGCTGGTGCTGGACAGGAAATTTCCACGCGGCCTTTCCAATTGGTCACTGGCCGTTCATGGCGTGGCACGGCGTTTGGTGGTGCACGCGGGCGCACGGATGTGCCGAAGATTGTGGATTGGTACATGGACGGCAAGATTGAGATTGATCCGATGATCACGCATATTTTGCCGCTTGAGAAAATTAATGATGCGTTTGATTTGATGCACAAGGGTGAATCAATTCGGAGTGTCGTAGTGTTTTAGAAAAAGGCGACAAGCGGTTGGAAAGCTTGTCGCCGTTTTGAGTTCTATTAATAGGCTCTATCAACTGAGACAATATCGCCATTCAGGTTCACGCTAATCTCGTAAAGGCGTCCGCGACGTTGGCCTTCATAGGTAAACTCACCGCCGCTGCAATCGATAGGAAGAACGCGGCGGAAGCCACGGTGACGCACGATGTTGCGGCCTTCGCGGCAAGAGATGCGGTAGTGGGCGGGCCCCATATCAATCGGATCAATGATGACGACTGGTGGATGGCGCGGTGGGCGCGGATGGCCAAAATTGTCGCAAAGACGTGGATCGTTGCATTGGGTTGGTTGACGAGGGGGTGGTGGAATAACGGGGCAGGGTGCAACCAAGCATTGGATCACGGCTGGTTCAGGGCCAACGCAATTGCCGCCTTGGGAAGCTGGGCAACGGTGGTCGCGGATTGGACCGGCTGGTTGATGGTCGACGACACAAACGCCGCCTGGCGCGTTGGTCGGATCGCAACCGATTACGCGGCGTTCAGCATTTGCTGAATTGAATGCTGCAGATGATACGATAAGCATTGCAGTGATTAATATTGATTTTTTAAACATGGTCGTCTCCTGAATTTTGTTTTTGAAAACGGCCACAAGGCCATTTGTGAGGATCAAACTGCACGAATTTATTTGAACGCTTTCAGAATGGGTAATTCATCTGACGTTCATCTTGCTGATCAGTTGCCGACCGTTGCAGGTTCGATGGTTTTCGTACCGGCTTTTAACGCCAAAACACCTGCGGCTGCGATAAGAGCCATGCCGATGAACGTTGTGGCGCGAGGTATTTCGTCGAAAAACGCAAAGCCAAATACCACGGCCCAGATCATTCCGGTATATTCGAATGGCGTGATGATGTTGGCTTGGCCTTTGCGGTAAGCGTGGGTGAGCAATGTCATGCCCACGGCGGCAATCACGCCACACGCGCCCATCAGCAAAAGATCGTGAGTGTTGGGTATATCCCAATTGCGAAACAGAAAATCAAAACTGGGATGGCCGGGTGGTTTAATGCCGAGCACTGCTGCGATGCCTGCGAAGGCAGATGCGCCGATGAGATAAACAATGTTCTGATAGAACGACATGACGGATGATGGGGTTTCTCCACCATATTTACGGGCCAAGATCATTGAGAGGGCGTATGTTCCAGCGCTGATGAGGCTGAGTAAGGCTGCTGGATTAAACAAGGCGCTGCCGGGTTGTAAAATTATGAATACGCCGACAAGGCCTATGGCGACTGCACCCCAGGCGAGGGTGGTTACTCTTTCGCCAAGCATGGGGCCAGACATGATGGTGACGAGCAAGGGCACCATGAAGAATAAAGCGATTGCTTCGGCCAAAGGCAAAGCCGGGAACGCCATAAAATAAGTGGTGTAGGCGCAGAGCAAAATGCAGCCGCGCAAAACCAAAACACGCCACTGGTTTGTGATCAGGCCTTTCAAACCACACTCGAAATGCACCATGGCGAGCAGCACCGGAAACGCGACGATGGCGCGGATGAAGATTGCGAGGGTTACGGCATGTTCGCCACTGATCGCCTTAATGATTGCATCTTGAATTGAAAATACGAAGATGCCGAGGATGAGCGAGAGGATGCCGATGAGGTTGGTGCGTTGGGTGGGGGAGGACATGGTGGTGGGTTTAATCGAGAGTGTGGTGTTAAAGCAATGTGGATGGATGGGGCTAAAAGGCATATTCTTGACATTGCATGGTCACTCTTGAAAATTTTGAAATTGTGTGTAAGTTGCTGTGTGGAGTTTCACACATGGCAACCAACTTAGCACTTGATCCTGAACTTCTCGATAGAGCGCTTCAGTTAAGTGGTGAGCGCACGAAGAAAGCTGTCGTTACACTTGCTCTTAAAGAATTTATCGCCCGGCGTTGGGTGGAGGAAAATCGTGAGAGCATCGCAGCATTCAACGAAGAGATTGAGAAACGTGGGATTTGGTCTGAAAACATGCGGAGCTGGTGATGCGGCAATACGATATTTGTCGCAACAACAACCCTTCTTCCCGCAAGCAGGTGCCCTTTGTAGTGGTGTTACAAGCTGATTTACTCAACGACTTCGTGACTGTGGTGGTAGCGCCTTTGATGGCTGAAACTGCTGCGACAAAGATTGCTAGGCTAAACCCACAGGTGAAGGTGCTAGGCAAAACTTATCGTGTTTCAATGGCTGAATTGGCAAGTGTTCTACGCAAACAGCTGGGCGAAGTTGTCGCCAATGTTGATGATCAACACGGCGAGTTTGTAGCCGCAATTGATTTGGTATTTACCGGGATTTAGAAGCGCAAAGAAAGCTGGACCCCTGCTTTCGCAGGGGTGACGGTGTTTGGGTGGTGATTTCGACAAACAAGCCAGAATTGAAAACCGTTTTTCAAAATCTCAAAATCCTAAGCCATCTTCCAACACTGATTAAGCTGACCAGTGCTCCGGCCACATAAGTGTAAGCGGCGGCGCGCAAGACTTTTCTTGCTCCTCTCATTTCTGGCTCAGGCAGATATTGTTGCAACAGTGGTAAAGCTTTTTTGAAGCTGGCATCATATTCAGTGGGCAATGTGAAGATGTGAATTACGATTGATAGGGCCAAGATGCCCAGCGCTGCGGCCAATTCGAGAAGCAAGATCACGGGTGATCTTGTGAGGGCGAAAACCAGAGGTGATGCCATCAATATGATGCTGCCGACTTTCTCAAAGACCACGACATTCTTGGCCAGTTTTTGGCGCATTGTTAGCGGCCAATAACCGTCGCGGTCTTGAATGGCGTGGCCCACTTCGTGTGCGGCTACGGCGACGGCTGTTATGGATTTTCCTTCGAAGTTTGCTTTTGAAAGCCGTATGGTTTTTTCGTCCGGCGCATAGTGATCGCGCATAGGTTCCACGATTTCAATTTTCACGTTCTGTAATCCAGCATCATCTAAAAGCTGGCGCGCCATCTCGCCGCCTGTGCCGGGGAAATCGGCGCGTTCGGTTGCGTAGGTTTTCATTGTCCAATTGATCCAGAACTGCGGACCGAAGATGAGCGCCATCAAAGCAATCAACCCGAGGGCCGCCAATAGAACCATGGTTCAGCCCTTTCTACAATTGAAGAGGTCAGTTTTTGAAAAATGGATCATCGGCATTTTTAAGATCACACGTGTTACCATCTGGATCGAGGAAGGTGCCAACTGTGCCCCAGGAAAACACTGTGACCTCAATTGCTACGTTGCGGGTTCTCAAAAGCTTCGCGGCTGCTTCAACATTGGTGACATTGAAGCGCAGTGTGGTCGGGTTCTCACTACTGGGTTTGCGCTTGTCGCTCGCCGTTCCGCCAGTTTCGATCATGAGGTAGCCCGTACCAAATCGTAAGCAGACAAGTCCGGGTTTCTCATACCAGAGGGGAAGTTCAAGCACGTCGCGATAGAATTTTACGCATTCTTCGAAACGCTCCGTTTCTAAGATGATGCCATGGGTGGCAATCAGCTTTGAAAAGAGGTTTTCCGCCATGCAATCAATTCCCGATGATCGCCGCTTCCAGAATATCCAGACCTTCCTTCATAATCATCTCAGATGCCGTCAGCGGTGTGAGCAGGCGTACGACGTCGCCGTAGACGCCGCATGTTAGAATGAGCAGACCGCGTTCCAAGCATTTTGCGGCCAGAGCTTTGGCACCGCCTGCGTCTGGTTTATTACCGCCGTGTTCTGTCACCATTTCGAAGGCGCACATGGCGCCGAGGCCGCGGATGTCGCCTATTGGCATGCCTTTCTTTTTTGCTTTGATGGCATGCATGCGCTTCATGATCATTTCGCCTTGGGCCACAGATTTTTCGAGTAGGTTTTCGGTTTCGAAAGCTTCGAAAACACCAAGTGCTGCGGCGCAGGCCACGGCGTTGCCAGCGTAAGTGCCGCCAATGCCGCCTGGGTCGGGCGAATCCATAATTTTGGCGCGGCCTGTGACGGCAGCAAGCGGGAAACCGCCTGCGAGGGATTTTGCACTGGTCATCAAGTCTGGCTCCACACCATAGTGTTCCATGGCGAAGAATTTTCCGGTGCGGCCGAAGCCTGATTGAATTTCATCGGCGATCAGCAAAATGCCATGCTCATCGCAAAGCTGGCGGAGGCGCACCATCAGTTCTTTTGGTGCGATGTAAAAACCGCCTTCGCCTTGCACAGGCTCGATAATGATGGCGGCCACGCGCTGTGGCTCTACGTCGGCTTTGAACAAAAGCTCGATGGCGTGGATTGAATCTTCAACGCTGATGCCTTTGTGCTCCACCGGGAATGGCACATGCCAAATGCCCGCAGGCATAGGGCCGAATTTGGCTTTATAGGGGAGAACTTTTCCCGTGAGGGCCATCCCTAACAATGTGCGGCCATGGAAACCGCCGTGGAAGGCGATGACGTCGGAACGGCCCGTATAGCAGCGTGCAAATTTGACGGCGTTTTCGACGGCTTCAGCGCCAGTGGTAACCAAGGCTGATTTAACCTCGCCGGAGATTGGCGCTTTCTCATTCAGCTTTTCGCACACTTCAATGAAAGGCGCATAGGGCATGACCATGGCGCAGGTGTGGGTGAAGGCTTCGAGTTGTTCGTATACCCGCTTCATCACCAATGGGTGGCGGTGGCCGGTGTTGACCACGGCGATGCCGCCGCCGAAATCAACATAGCGATGGCCTTCGATATCCCAGATTTCGGAGTTTTCGGCTTTGGCCGCCATAACCGCAGCGCCCATGCCAATGCCGCGCGAAACGGCTTTGGCGCGGCGTTCTACCCAGGCTTTGTTAGAGCCAGCGGGTTGGTGTTTTATGGGTGCGTTCATGAGACATCTCCGAATTTGAATCCTGTTGCATCATAGCCCTGTTGACCTTTGCCCCGCAAACGGATTCAGTGGAGCCAGAACATGGGGAGTTAAATTTTGAGCGATCTCATTCATATGACGGCGGTTGATGTCGTTTCAAAACTGAAAAGCGGCGCGGTTTCACCATTGGAATTGCTGGATGTGCTTGAAGCGCGCATTGCTGAAGTTAATCCCGCCATCAACGCTTTGCCCACCTTGTGTTTTGACCGGGCGAGGGCGCATGCAAGACAGTTGATGAACAAGCCTATGGCGGAGCGCGGAATGCTGACTGGGCTTCCGGTTCCAATCAAAGATTTGACCGATGTTGCTGGGGTTCGTTCTACGCAAGGGTCGCCGATTTTTGTAAACAACATTGCAACTGAGTCTGATTTGCTGGTTACCCATTTGGAAGGCGAGGGCGGCCTCATCTATGCGATGTCGAACACGCCGGAATTTGGTGCGGGGGCACATACGTTCAACGAAGTATTCGGTGTTACGCGCAATCCCTGGAATTTGAAATTATCGGCGGCGGGATCATCAGGCGGAGCTGCGACGGCGCTTGCCAGTGGCATGGCGTGGTTGGCGCATGGATCTGATATGGGGGGATCGCTTCGCAATCCGGCGAGTTTTTGTGGCGTGGTGGGTATGCGGCCATCGCCTGGACGTGTTGCATCATCCGTGTACGGAAAGATTGACGGCACGCTTGGGCTTGAAGGGCCGATGGCGCGCAATGTATCTGATTTGGCATTGCTGTTTGATGCGATGGTTGGGGCGGAGCCGGGCGATCCACTTTCAATGCCCCGCGAGGACAATTATTCATATGCCATTTCCAAAGGCTGGAAGCCAAAGAAGGTGGCGATCAGTCGTGATTTGGGGATCACACCTGTTGACCCGGAAGTGGCCGAAATTGTGATGGCGGCTAGCGCAAAGCTTCAGGCTGCAGGAATTATTGTTGAAGAGGCACATCCTGATTTATCTGAGATGATGTTATGTTTTCAAACTTTGCGGGCGCTGGGGTTTGCGGTGGGGATGCGACAGTTATTGATTGATCACCGTGAGCTGCTGAAGCCCGAAGTTATATGGAATATTGAAAAGGGACTGGCTTTATCGGTTGATGAAATTGCCAAGGCCGAGGCGCAGCGGGGGATGCTGTTTCACCGAATGGCCAAGTTTCTTGGCGAATATGATTTGCTTTTGTGCCCCGCTACTATTGTGCAACCGTTTCCTGTAGAGCAGCGCTATCCTACGCATTGCAACGGCGTTGAATTTGAAACTTATGTTGATTGGTTGTTGATCGTGGCCGTGGCTACAGTGTGCGCATGTCCGGCTATTTCAATTCCGTGTGGATTTACAAAAGCGCAAATGCCTATTGGTCTGCAAATCATTGGGCCAAATCGCGGCGAGGCGAAATTATTGGCGGGGGCGAAATTTGTGGAGGAGGTTTTGGGGTTGGGGAAATTGACGCCGATTGAGCCACGTTAAGCGTTATTCATGTTCAAAATTCAGACGTATTGCAATTTGGCGAGGATCCAAAACTGAGGCTTTTGGGCGTTCAGTAATTTTTCTCTTCAAATACATTCTTATTATCCGTTTCCAGAGCACATACCCAAATTGCCCAAGAGGAGCGATGGTTGTGTAGACAGGCAAATAATTTCGCCATTTTTTCATCATGTATAGGTATGCTTTTACGTAACCGCCATAAAGAGAGTAAATTCGTCTGCTGTTATGGATAACTGGTACTTTTGCGACGTAAGACTTCAACCCTTTGGCGTATGCTTCCAAAATGATGTCTGTTCCGTAGAGATGCCAGTCGGGAAGTTTGGGATCAAATTTGCAGTTCGTCGATCTTCGAAACAGAAAGGCAAGTTCATCCACACTTCGCACTTCCTCGATTCTATCCAGATCTGATTTTAATTCCAAGTTCAGTCCCGTGCACCAAACATGCCCTACTTCTTCACCGTTGGGCTTCAGACCAAACACTCCCAGTACCGCCCAATCTGGATCCAATTGCTCGAGGTCAGATATTTTCTGATCAACCTTGGCTAGCCAGCCCTTTGGCAAATAAACATCTTGGTGAACGAAAAGAACAATATCTTCCTGGCTGGCTGCCAGGCCATGATTATAGGCAAGTGAAGCAGATTTAAAGCCGCGGCACTCTACCAGTTGCAACTGACCTGATTTGACATCTGGCGAGGCCAGCAAATTGCGCTGCAAGACGTCGTCGTCGTTGATGGCTGCAACTGCTACGTAATTATGGTTCAATGGCTTATTCAATTTTTACCTTCGCTGCATTATCTAGAGTTTTTCGGCGACAAGTTTAATTTGTACAACGAATAAATGCTTCAATAAGTTCAATGTGAGTGCATTAATGATTTTGGACTTCCGGGTTATGGGCGCAACTTGTCCTAGCGAAATTATTCTAAAGCCTGCTGCTTCAAACATCTGCTTGAAACTTTCAGGCGTGAACCAGCGCAGATGGGTGCGGTCCATAACACCAGAATTTGCCAAACTCCAATCGCCCCGCAGCAGCCTCAAAATAACTCTGTAGTGACTGATGTTCGGTGAGCTGGCCATAACAAGTCCGCCGCTGCGGATAAGCGGTGAAATTCGTAGCACAACTTTCCATGGATCAACGAGGTGTTCCAAAACTTCGCTTAAAATGGCTGCGTCAAAATTAGCATCTGGAAAGGGAAGGTCCATCGTTTCGACGTTGCCCTTTATCACTCTGGATAATAATTTTTCAGCTTCAGCTGCGGCTTTATCGGAAATTTCGATGCCGATATATTCGCCACATCTTTTTTCCGACAGCGCCAGAGCGCCGGTGATGCCAAAACCACAACCGATTTCAAGAACCTTGGCCTTCGAATCAGGTGGCAAAAGGTTCACAAAATCTACACGAGCACCATTAAAATAGCTTGTGGGCTTAGATTCGTAGTTGATATCCATTCGTTGATTACCTTCTTGGATGATCGAATTATTGCTTGTCTGAATTACGTAACTTGCTCCAAAAATTGAATACTAAATCCATCGTCTTTGTGGAGGTATACAGGTTTACTGCCAGTGCTGATAAAATCAGAAGCGCGCTGTAGATCGTCAACAGTTGAATAGAGTTTGTAAGCCATCCAAAATATTGTGCTGATAGAACAGATGCAGCGATCAAAGCAAAACCAAATACGAGCTTGTATTCCCTCGTGTCAGCCAGTTTGAATTTTAATTTATCCACCGAGTAAATCAAAGCAATGGCCTCAGCAGCTGTCATTATCAATACCATCGCTTCGATAGAGGCAGATTGTATTATGATAAAGAATGATGCCAAGATTCCGCAGACAGCTATGATGTTGGCGGTGAGCGCGTGTCTGGTATCTCCAAGCGCGATGAATGCGATTTGCTGTTGATTGCGCATTATTTTGAATCCTGCCAATGCTCCAAGTGCAGCAAACAATGTTGGTGAGTAGGTGTAGTTGCTGCCGTAAAGTAAGCTGGCAAAGGGCGCGCCTAATAATCCAAAAAATATAGTGGTGGTGAATGCTGCACTGCTCGTTAACGCACCGCATATTTCATACCGTCGCGAAAAATCTTGTGTCGAGTTTATGACACTTGCAAAAGCAGGTAGAAAAATACCGCCCATCACTTTTGCAAAAAGCAACGTTACACCACCCGTCAATATCGATGCAATTCCGTAAATTGCCAGTGCGCGCACTCCTAATTTTGAACCAACGATGACCCTGTCACCTTGGGACGCCAGAAAAAGAACCATACCGTTCAAAATGAGGGGAGTTCCGAACGATCCCAACTGTTTGATGTAGGGCGCATTAAAACTTAAACGATATAATCGTCGTGCTACAATGTGCGTTCCCAACACAATCCCGGCAGTTTGAATAATGTTGCCATAAAGCATTGCAGAGAAGCTTGCGGTTTCAAGAGCCAGAAATATTGCTGCCAATGTTCCGATCAGGGTTGCGCTCAAATTTACCAACAGGCCTGGAAAAAAATGTAAATTGCGCTCAAAGCGTCTGTAGTCCAGATGTGCAAATCCCTTGAGAAGTGGAATAATTGCCAGTGCGCGATAAGCCCAAATTACTTCTGTCGTATGAAACAAATTTGCAATTGGAGTTGCCAGAAGAAATAGGATAATCGCAGAAAATATCGCACGGCTTATCATTATCGTATGCAGGGTTGATTGCAGCTGAATATTTTCACTCTCAGGAGATCTAATGAGAAAAAGCTCAATCCCCATTTCACTCATTGCATCAAGTGCTGCCAAAATTGTGACGAAAGTTACGGCAACACCGAACTGTTCAGGAGGCAACAGCCGCGCAACAAAAATGTTTCGGATCAGTAGCAACGCCTGAAGGCCAATTTGGCCAAAGCCTACCATTGCGGCACCCTTCAGGAATTTAGTTTTAAAATTCATTGCTATTCACTGGACTGATATTATTCGTTGATTTCGAATGAATCGTAACCTGAAGACCAGGTCTTGCGTTCAGCCCAAATATGCCGCCACTCGTCTGCTGCCTTTCTATATTTTTCATCACGCTTGAAAAAACTGACTGTTGAGTATCCAATCAGTCGGATCAATGTTGCAATTTTAAGCAAGAAAATTCCAAGTATTGCAGAGGTCATGTTCCAATGCTTTCGAATAAATGTGACTTTGCCTTTCAATAATTTGATGACCTTGCCCGAGCGCACTGTTTCAGATGCACCACCATAATGTATTATCGTTGCATTTGGCGTTGCTAATGGGCGTGCCCCTAGAGCTTTTGCGCGGTAGCATAAATCAGCTTCTTCTGCATACATAAAAAATGTTTCGTCGAGCCCTTCCAAGCTGTCCCATAATTTTTTTGTAATCAACAAGAAACAACCGGTGACAATATCGACAGGTCGAACGCTATCGCGCTTCCAGCCACCATATGCTTCGGGATTAAAAAAACTGTTGGATCTGAATACTGCTGAAAGGCCAATCGCTTGGAACAACAACGAATTTAGAGACATAAAGCCCCAACTTGAAGCAGGATTTAATTGCCGATCAGCAAATTCGGTTCGTCCGCCCCAAATTCCCGCCTCTGGATTCTCTTTTGCAAATTGCAACAGCCGCCCAATTGCATAGTTGAGGATCACGGTGTCCGGATTGAGAAGGAGTATATATTTTCCGTTGGCATGTCGAGCCGCCAAATTATTGGCTTTCGCAAATCCCAAGTTTTCAGGTGATTTAATCAGTTCAACATCATCAAACGCATTTTGTATCAACTCCGCTGAACCATCAGATGAGGCATTGTCGACTACGATAACCTGGATATTTGTAGTTCCTCTCTGCTCGAATACAGACTTCAAGCAAGCTAAAGTCATCTCGTGTGTATTGTAGCTTACGATGATAATAGTGATTTCAGGATTTCCCGAGGCAGTCACTTTCATTGTTTAGTTATCCTGCCCTTTGGAAAGTGCAGATGCCGGTTTGGTGCGATCATTGTTCAGTTTTTTAAAACGGTCAATCATCCAGACTGACGAGCCCAATAAGAAAAAGAAGTAGCTGTGGAGGCCGCTCCAAAGATCTACTGTAATAAGAGAAATGCAAAGGCCCCCGATCGTCACCAGAAAACCCATTCGATAGTTTTGAATTAATTGACTCTCGATTTTCAGGTTTGATAGTTTAGTTACAATCCAGATTATTAAACCAATGAGGAGTAGTAACGCAATCAAACCGTGGCGCATGACGCGCAATAGGAAAAAATTGTCAATGCTAACGATCATCCACGGTGGTCTTACCCAATCTTCAAACAACCCCATTCCAATAAGCGGGTTGCGCCAAACCTCGGCAATGCCATAAGTCCAAATCAAAACTCGGTTGTATGCGCTGTTGGTATCAAAAGTCAGATACGATATGAAAACTTCAAAGGGCGAACGATTGGATAAACCATCAACAACAAAAAAGGCCGCTACACAGAGTGCAATCAAAAGTCGCCATCGATGTTTTGTGAAGTTAACGTATTTTTCCCAGCCGATGAACGCTAATTGACCAATTATCGAAATATAGGCTCCAGTAGACAGTGAAACAAACGTGGCGAGAAGTACTAATGTTAGACGCAAGTATCTTTGGAAATTTGTGTGGCTGATTTTCAACCCCATAAAACAAAGACCAAAAATCAACGAACTATATACGCCATATAAAATTGGGTGTTCGAACGTACCTTGAGCCCGGTGCAAACCTAATCTTGCAGGCATATCGCTGACGGCAAAGGTTTGAAACGCTGTGCCAAAAAACTTAAATATTATGTTAGTGCCGCTTATCGATTCATAGACTGAAAGTAATCCGATGGTAATGACAAGAAATAGCTGGGTTTTAATAAGTATTTTGAAGGCAGCGGCAGAAGTCACAAAAGCACGCGCCAAGAAATAGCTCCCTGACGTTTCTAAAATGATTGATAAAACTGGTTCAAGAGTGCTGTCGGACCACGGTCTGTTGATAATGCTAGCGGCTGCCAAGGTTGTGTAACCAATGATCATGGCATCGCCAAAATTGAAAGAAGTGCGCCTGGATGTTATAAGTTTTAGAATGCTGGGTAGCAACGCCAAGAGCAGAAAAACTTTATAAGGCGCAATGCGCGATCCGCCAATGTATAAGAAAATTGGCAAGCAAATCGAAAATTGAAATATTACAAATGGCCAGGCGAAAGTTGCCTCATCAATTTCTTCCTGAATGGGAGCCTGCTTCGACTGATCGGCTTGAAGGCTTGAGCTTTTATCAGGAAGTTCTCCAATATAAGTAGATGAAATGCGTTTTCGTGCATAACCTTTTGTCTGAGTTTGCGGTGTATGAATGTTGCTCATTGTCTTTTCAATAAATCAATTTGCCTGATGTCAGTAATGATAATTTCACGTTTCAATACATTCCAAATAAAACGAGAATTTTCTGAATTTAATTTCTATTCCATTTGTGTGAAGTGCTAGTTGTATTTCCTGCCAATAATAGAGCAAACATGTGCCGCGCGCGATACATTCTGATACGAAACAGTATGGTGCATGCTTTCAATCTGGATTGCACGTCGCTAATTCGGTTGCTCTTAAATATCCTATAGCAGTCTATTACTGAAGAGGCCGCAACCATTGCAGTGCGCAACAGCCAATTAAATTTGCCCATCATAGTTCTCGATATTTCTTCAAAGTCGTGGCTCGTGTGACGATCCCACTTGCGGACGAGCTCGTCGAAATTTTTTCTTGCCGGGTGACTAACGATCATATCTGATACGTAAACTATGTTTTTTGTCTGCATTAAAGCGCGGTTGCCCCAGTCGCGGTCTTCGGCCACTTCTATGCCGCGAAAGGGACCGACTTCGCGCATCACTTTCAAAGTGGTGGCCAAATTGCCTGTTCCGGAAAAACCTTTTTTCTCGATGTATTCTTTTTGGCGGTAAGCGAACACTGATTCATATGCTTCCAGTGCCGTGAGGTTGTTTGGGTCTTCGTAGGCTATGCGGACATCACCACCGACAATATCAATGGCTGGATTTTGCAACGCAATGGTGAGCGCTGTCAGCCAGTTTGGATCAGCAATGCAATCGGCATCGATAAATGACAAAATTTCTGTTTGTGCTGCATTAATGCCTGTGTTGCGTGCAGGACCAGGCCCCGGTGTTGCTTCCGTCAGTAATTTCACGTTAGGAAATTGGTTGCAAATTTCGTGAGGCAAGTGATTTGAACCGTTATCAACGACGATTATATCCACTAGACTCTGTTCATAAGATTGGACAGAGATTGACTGCAAACAGCGCAACAAAAAATCTGGTTGATTGAGATGCGGAATAATAACGGTTACGCGGGGCATATTCACTGGAAGAGTTTCCGATAATGCTCAATTAATGTTTCTTTTTCAGTTTCCCATTTGAACTCACGGTTTGCACGTTCTTTGCCAATTTTACTCATTTGATGACGCAATCTTTCATTGTTTAAAAGTGAAATAATTGCTTCAGCCATTGCCTGCGGTGTTGGCGCTGTTGCGACAAACCCTGCATCGCCAGCTTCAAGTCTACTTTGTTTCAGATCAAATTGAACAAAAGGCAAGCCCAACGCCATGTATTCAAAAACCTTGTTCATCGAGAGTTTATCGTTGCACGCACTTGGCGGATCAGGAATAACGCCAATGTCCAAGCTGCAAAGATTGGTCAACAAGGTTTCGCCACTTAGATAGCCACTGAATTTAACATGTTCATTCATGCCCAACTCACTCGCCAGCGTGCGAAGATTTTCGAGTTCTGATCCAGAACCAATTATCGTACATCCGATGTCGGTGCGTTTTAGTTCGTTAACAATACATGCCATTGCTCGGATGAGAATGTCTACGCCGTCTTGTTGGCCCATGATGCCAATGTAGCCAATTAAAAATTTGAATGGCTTACGCAGTTCAGGATCAGGTGGCACTGCGCGAAACCGGGCGAGATCCGGATAACTTTTTACGATTGCAACCTTGTCCGGCTGCATTCCACCACGTTCAATAGCTATTGTTTTAAATGTTTCGTTTGTTGCGATGCTGATATCTGCGCACTTGAAAGTGAGGCGTTCGAACAGACAGAGAAGTTTATAAAACACACCGATCTTGTGTCCAAATTTTATTTCGTAGAGTTCGGGGTTTAAATCGTGTTGATCGAAAACAAATTTTTTGCCAAAGAAAAATTTGTAAAATCCACCAATTAAAAAAATCAGATCGGGCGGATTACAAGCATGTATTGCATCGAAACCATGTTTGCGGAGAACTTTGACTGAAAGTACAAACTCCCAAAACAATGCTGCTGAATACTCAAGCAAATATCCTGCGGCTCCGGATGCTTCAATGGGGAGTTTGTGGCGATAAATATGGATGCCTTGCAACTCCTCGTAAGACAATGTGTGGCCTTTGCCTTTGGGGCAAATTACTGACACTAAATAGCCAGCCTCTCGCAAGGCATTTGCTTCTTGCCATACGCGGCGATCAAACGGGACAGGTAAATTCTCAACAATAATTAATATGCCACGCCTTAGACGAGAATGAATCGGTGTCGCGATCAAGTCAGTTTCAACATTCTTTGGCATTCTTGGCCCCACGTTAAATCTCTTCTGCCAAAGTAAAAATTGAACCGCAAGTCGGTAGCATCAGGTTTTGTTTCGACATGGTTTAATTCAAGCAAAAACGAACTTGCGAAAATTGAATTGTTTAAATCGAAATTGCTTCAGGAACTTTTCTTTTGTCTTCATTTTGAGTCCGATTTGCGGCATGGCTCGGGTTGACTAGGATGGTATCACGTCAAAATAATTGAAGCCCGAATGCTCCAAAAGCTTGCAAAATTGTTTTTGGGTAGATCGCAGCGATAGAATGCAAACATGGTTAATATGCTGCATCCATTTACTGGTAGCATACGCATCTTTAGATTGTTAGTGCTATGATCGTGATGCAATCTAAGATTTATTTTTATGGCGTTTTTATGCCAATTTCTGAAGTAAATCGCTTCTCGAATCAATGCAGCTCGAAGCAACTTAAGCTTGAACGCGCAGTATGGTTAATAAGTCGTAAATATTTTATGAACTTGAGTAGATTTTCGTGACATACTCTTCTGACCTCGCTAAAGTCGTTAAATTGGGGGACTAGGGAAATTTTAGATAGAGAGCAATCTTATGAATGCATTAATCCGCGTAATTGTCTGTGTCTTTTTAGGGGTGCTGTTTTCTAATTCTGCTTTAGCCGCTTATGGCCTTAAAGCTGGCGACAAATTGGAAATATCGGTTTTTCAAGAGCCCAAGCTGAACCGCCAGGTTACAGTGGGGCCTGATGGTCGCATCGCGTTTCCGCTGGTAGGGCACTTAAGTGTTGGCGGCACGACGGTAGAATCCGTTGAACAGAAAATTACAGCAAAGCTTCGCGAACAATATCCAGCAGGAGTTGATGTTACCGTTGCTTTGTTTGAAGTTAAGGAAAAACCAGTTTTTCCGCCTTTGCCACCTGAGCCAAAGGAGAAGCCAATTGACCCTTCTTTCTATGTGACTGGCGAAGTTCCGAAGCCCGGACAATACTCGTTTAATCGACCGACTGATGTCTTGCAGGGCATTGCAATGGCTGGTGGGCTTGGACCCTTTGCTGCTGGGCACCGTGTGAAAGTGCGCCGCAAGATGGGCGATCATGAGCAATTGTTCGATTTCGATTATGCAGACTTCATCGCTGGCGTAGATGCGAGCGGAAACATCAGATTACACCACGGTGACGTTATTATCGTGCCGGAGAAGAAGCTTTTCGAGTAAGCTGACCATGACGAAAAGTCTGGCATCGCAGATATTCTTAACGTGCATGATTTCTGGCTCTGTATCGTTGTGCATCGGCTTTGGTATGTCTGGTGTTCAAGCCGGAGATTGGTCACTTGAAGCAAGAACGACGTCCAAAGTTGATTTAAACGATAATTACTATTTGAAGCCGGTTAGCGATGGTTTTGTTTTTGGAAGCTTCAGCAATGTCAATGTTGATCTTGTCCATAAATCGGCCATTGATCGCTTCGATTTAACTGGCGATTTGGGATATCAAACTTATTTTGGGGCTGTGCAATCAAATAGTCAGAATAAACTGCTGCCAAAACTATCTGCAAGATATCATTTAAGCGGTAAGACGGATAGTATTGACTTGGGAGCCGGTTATTCTTTCAGTGATATAAACTCCATAGATCCGCTCGATCCTATTGGTCTGGGCATAAATAGAAACCTGACCCAAAATACATTTTCTGCTAATGCGGCATATGGTAAAACGCTGAGCCCGCGACTAACCGTTGGCAGCGCCGCTTCATTTCAGGATGTTTTTTTCTCTGATACTGGCATTGGTATAAATCCATATACGTCGACCAACCTATCGACATATGTGAAGTATCGCCTCACCAAGACAACTGATGTTAAAGCCACTTTGGGTGGACAATGGCAATCCATTGATGACTTACAGAATTCATTGAACAGCTCGTATTACCTCCGCGGTGATATTTCCAGTCAACTTGAAAAAAACCTGAGTGTATCGCTTGGCGCTGGCCCTCGCATTGGTATAGATTATTTTGATAATGTATTTGCACCGCTCGCTCCTCGAATTTCATCCAATTCAATTGGGTGGGTTGCGGACGCAAACGTAAAATACGCCTTTAAATCTGGTTCAATTTCTGCATCTGCTTCGCACTCGATTGATCCTGATGTTTTAGGAAATTTGCAAAGCCGAGACACGTTCAGTTTGGCAGCAACTCAAGCGATAAATGAAGAATCGCAGTTTGATGTTTCGGCACAGTACCGCGTTTCTACAAACGTAACGCCGATTGATCAGAAAACATTTATTTTTGCCCCAGTTTATAGATACAGACTGGCTCGGGAATGGTCGATGGCTGCGGGTTATACATTTACATGGACAGATGGCGGTGCGGGGTCGGGAAGGTCTGACGATTTGTTTCTATCGCTTTCAAGGTCATTTGTTCTAGTTCCATAGATTTTGGAATAATTCAAACAAGTCACACTCGCCCCGTCAAACTTTGCTAAGGCTATGCTGTTAATCAACATATTTGTTTTAATATTATTTGATGCATCAGGTTGCTTGCCCGATTCCAGTAAAAATGGCAGAAGTGCTAACCGGGGTGTTATGTTCAAATTGTATTTTTAGGCACAGAATGAGTAATGCTTCGGTACGCGTAATCAATAATGACAAGTTTGGTTTCAACGCAGGGTTCACAACCTTTGCAGCAGTTTTGCTTGCTCTCTTTGGTTTGACAGCATTATCCAGAGACGGAATTTCGTCTTTGCTAAATGCCTGGACCCGGCCTGAATATAGCCATGGTTATATTATCCCCCTCATTGCGCTATTTCTTTTTCTGCAACGTTCCAGCATTAAAACAGTAGAGACAAAAACTAACAACGGCAAACTTTTTGGGTTCGGCGTCTCTGTCGTTGGTGTTTTGACGACGGTGTTGGGAAACTTAGCAAGCATCCCTGATATCACAACTTATGGAATGTTGGTTACAATTGCTGGTCTAATTTTATCTGTAACTGGATTGCGTCGTGGACTGATACTATGGCCTGCCTGGATCTACTTGATTTTCATGTTGCCGTTGCCAAATTTTATTTATTGGCCACTATCCATAAAGCTGCAATTTTTGTCATCGGACATTGGAGTCCGGATTATCCAGTTTCTCAATATTCCAGTTTATCTGGATGGAAACATTATTGATCTTGGAGTTTATAAATTACAGGTGGCTGAAGCCTGCAATGGTTTGCGTTATCTTTTCCCATTGATGAGTTTTGGGTTTTTGTTTGCAGTTATTTACAAAGGTAGCTGGTGGAAAAAACTAATTTTGATGTTGTCAACAATACCGATTACGATTGGTATGAACAGCTTTCGCATCGGGGTTATTGGTGTTCTGGTCAACAGCTTTGGAATCAGCCAGGCTGAAGGGTTTTTACATCTTTTTGAAGGGTGGATTATTTTCGTTGTTTGCGTGGCTCTGTTGCTGGCAGAGGCAAAACTTTTAAGAGTAATTGCCCCCGCGGCCCTAGAAGGCCAACCGTTATTTGATCTTGATATTGATACAGCTAAAAAACAGTTTGGTCGTTTGAAGGATATTCGAATTACGCCATATTTCATTGCATCAACCGCTGCAATTATCTTGGGACTTGCACTGATATCGGGGCTCGGCGGTCGGCAGCCAGAAGTGGCACCTCGTAAAAATTTAGCTGAATTTCCAATGTCGACTGCAGACTGGGTTGGTAAATCAAATGTTCTCGAAACCGATGTTAAAAAAGTTTTGGGGGCTGACGAGTATTTATTGGTGGATTACAGTTCAGCTCATGGGACGCCGCCAGTTAATTTTTTAGTTTCCTATTATGCCTCTCAGACAAATGGAAGCGGAATGCATTCCCCCGAAGTGTGTATTCCAGCTGGCGGTTGGGAAGTCTCGCGTTGGGGCCAATTTAACATCGACCTTGAAAATGCAACATTTGGACCGTTGTCAGTCAACCGAGCCATCATTCAAAAAGGGCAGAGCAAACAACTGGTTTATTATTGGTTTGAGCAGCGTGGGCGACATGTTACCAGTGATTATTGGGCAAAGGCTTATACTGTTTGGGACTCCATCAACCGGGGTCGCAGTGATGGCGCGCTTGTGCGCGTCGTCACGCCTATCGATAGCGCTGGTGTTGAGGCGGCAGATTCCAGGTTGAATGATTTTCTAAGATTTGCAATCAAGGAATTGCCAAGCTTTGTACCACCTTGATCACCGGTATCTTCGTAATATTTAAAACGCATATTTGAACTATATGAGTGAGACTGCACCATGAAGAGCAATATTAGAATGTCTTTTTTTACAACCACGCTGGTGGTTTCAGCAGTCGCGTTATCTGCTTTAGCGGGCTGTACTCCGCCGGAACAAAAAGCAAAAGCTTATTATGAAAGTGGGCAAAAATATCTTGAGCAAAAGGATTATGTGAAGGCTGCGCTTGAATTCCGTAATGCACTTAAAGTGAAGCAGGATTATCCCGACGCATGGTTTGGGATGGCCCAAGTTGAAGAGAACGATAAGAATTGGAACTTGGTCGCAGGTGACTTGCATAAGGTTCTTGAACTTGATCCCAAGTATAACAAAGCACGCCTTGCTTTGGCACGGCTATTAATGCTTGGTGGCAATTTTGAAGAAGCCCTAAAAAATGTGAACACTGCATTGGAGCAGGATCCGAAAGATGCTTCCGTCCATGCTATGAAAGCGGCGATACTGCTCAAACTCGGAAAAGCTGCTGATGCTGTTAACGAAGCAAATAATGTGCTCGCGACTGATCCTACGAGTGCCGATGCACTTATGGTTTTGGCTGCTGAGCGACTTACAGCAAATGACAATGCCGCAGTTCAAAGTCTGATTGACAAAGGACTAAAAATTTCTCCAAAATCTGTTGGGATGCAGTTGTTTGCCCTGAACTATTATCAAAAGACCGCCAATTTAAAAGCACAAGAAGCAACGCTTCGTAATATAGTTGCTATCGAACCTAATTTACCAAACTACCGAAAAGCTCTTGTGACATTCCTGATCTCGCAAAAGCGTTTTGATGAAGCTGAAGCTGAACTTCGTGCGATTGTTAAGTCCGATTCCAAAAACATCCAGGCAAATCTGGATGTGGTCAGCTTCTTGGCTTCCTACCCTGGCAAAGGCCCTGATGAAGCGGCCAAAGAACTTGCCAAGTTGATTGCTGCGGACGAAAATGTGGCGACATATAAATCTGCTTTGGCACAACTTTATTTTGAAATGGGACGTAACGAAGATTCCTTTGCTCTGCTGAAGGAAGTTATCGATAAGGAAGGCATCACCGAAATAGGGATGAAGGCGCGGCTCGACTTGGCTGCAAAATTTATCGGTATGCGCAGAATTGCAGATGCCGAACCCATTGTTGCGGAGGTTTTAAAAAATGACACGCGCAATATTGAAGGGCTACGTTTGCGCGCTGCTGTTGAAATTGAACAAGGCAAATTAGATGATGCTGCTAATGATTTGCGTGCGGCGCTCAATGATGCTCCTGGAAATCCGTTGCTATATCAAATGATGGCGGCGGTTAACGAGAGAGGCGGCTCAATTGAACTTGCTGAAAAGAGCATGTCCGATGCTTTTCGCGTTGGCCGTTATGACCCAAAAATTGGGTTAGATCTTTCGCGATTTTTACTGCGTCATGGCAAAGCAGAACGCGCAGAATCAATTTTGACTGATCTTGTACAAAGTGCGCCAAACAATATAGAAGTACTATCGATGTTGGCAGATTTGAAGCTCCGCAGGCAGGATTGGCGTGGGGCACAAGACCTTGCGGAAGTTATCAAAAATACGCCGGGCAATGAAGCTCTTTCAGGTCAAGTTTTGGCAGCTTCACTATCTGGACAGAATAAAATTGAAGACAGTATTCATGTATTGCTGGAAGCTAATGCTGCAAATCCAAATCAACAGCAGACAAAATTTGCTTTGGTTCAAGCGTATTTGAAGGGCAGCAAATACGTAGAAGCCGAGGAGTATTTAAATACCTTGCTGAAGGCTGAACCCAATAATGTTGATGCGCGAGTTTTTCTCGGTGTCGTACAATCGCTCACTAAACGTCCAGACGAGGCGCTTACAAGTTTCAATGCAGCGATGAAGGCTGATCCGAAAAATCCATCGAGTTACAAGGCACTCTCGCAATTTTATGCTCAGAGCGGAAAATCAGATGAGGCTATTGCAGCGTTGAAAAACGGGCTGACTCAAGTTCCAAAAGATATGGATTTGCGGTTTGTATTAGCGAGTATTTATCAAGGCAAGAATGACATTGATGGCGCAATAAAAATCTATGAGGAAATGCTCGCGGATCAACCAGGTTCAATGATTGCTGCAAATAACTATGCAAGCCTTGTTTCAGATTACCGCACCGATGCCGCAAGCATTGATAAAGCCGCGGCGGCGGCAGCCATATTGCGCGGATCACCTATTTCACAATTTAAAGATACTCTTGGTTGGATATTGTTCTTGAGGGGACAATATAAAGATTCTCTCGAGATTCTAAAGCAGTCCACGGCTGATCTGCCTGATATGGCTTTTACAAATTATCATTTGGGAAAAGCGTATCTAGCGACAGGTGAGAAAGAAGCAGCGAAAGTCAGCTTCGAAAAAGCCCTTAAATTGGCCCAAAACGATAAAGAAAAAGTTTTGGCTGAGCAGGGGCTGAAAGATATTGATGCTGTGCCAGTGAAGAAAAATTAAACTGCTGATGATTTTTTAAATCAACTTGAGGTCTTTGTGAAAGTTTTAATTGTTGGTACCGGTTACGTCGGTTTGGTTACGGGCGCTTGTTTAGCTGAGCTTGGGATTCAAGTTGTAAATGTCGATAATAACAGTTCTAAAATTGCCAAACTCAGAAATGGTGAAATTCCAATTTCGGAGCAGGGATTGACGGATATTGTTATTGCTCAATCTAAATCTGGTAACCTTACTTTTGCAACTGATATGACAGCTGATATCGGGTCATCTGAAATAGTTATGATTTCAGTTGGCACACCAAGCTTACCAGATGGTCAACTTGATATTAGCGCGGTAGAGGCTGTTGCAACACGCATAGGTGGGCTTGCAAAAGCGGGGACTGTTGTTGTCGTCAAGTCAACTGTGCCAGCCGGCACCTGTGAGAGAATAGAGCGAAAATTAGCTATGCAGCGCGGTGTTGCTGATCTGAGCGTGGTCTCCAATCCGGAATTTTTGCGAGAAGGTTCCGCGGTGGCAGATTTTTTTGCGCCGGACCGGATTGTAATAGGTACAAAGGATCTAGCAGCCCGTAAAAAATTATCCACGCTCTACAACTGGTTTTCAGCAAAAGACGTACCATTTCTTTATACCGATTCCACAACATCTGAGCTCATCAAATATGCTGCTAATGGATTTCTTGCGATGAAAATTACCTTCATCAATGAAATGGCGCATCTTTGTTCGGTATTGGGCAGCGACGTTATTGATCTTGCTAAGGGCATCGGCCTTGATCCGCGAATTGGACCAGCATTTTTAAAGCCGGGGCCGGGATATGGTGGATCGTGTTTTCCAAAGGATGTTCTGGGCCTTTCTGCCTTAGGACAAGAAGCAAATACACCACTGCGACTTATTGAATCAGTGGCTTCAGCCAATGCTCATCACGTTCGGCGGCTTATGAGCCTTGCAGGCGCATTTTTTGCCAAAACATGGGCTGATGAAAGACTGGGGCAGAGCGTGTTTGCAGGGCGTCGTATTGCAGTATTAGGGTTAGCATTCAAAGCGAATACTGATGATGTGCGAGATTCGGCATCGCTTACGATATTGCGGCAGCTTTTGCGCGAGGGTGCTGATGTGATTGCTTATGATCCTGAGGCTGGCGCCAATGCGAAACGTGAAGTTGCAGAATTGCATTTGGCGAGTTCCATGGTTGATGCACTACATGGTGCTGAGGGAGTCATAATTATGACTGAATGGCAGGAGTTCGCTACGTTTGATTGGGTCGAATCTGGACCCAAGCTTTTGAAAACCAAAGCAATTGCAGATTTCCGTAATTTATTACCACCGGCCGATTTGCGCAGCGCTGGTTATGATGTGATTAATCTAGGACGTATTGCCTAAAAATTGTCCTCTCAAGACATGGTTAATAAAATCATAAATACTTGTTTTAGAATGATTTTGATCAATTTTAAAAAACAGAAATATATAAGTTTTATCTATTTTGGGTTGACTTCGGTAGGCTTACGGAACTATTAATGCGCGACGGCATTGGACTCGCGGTTGGACAAACTTTTTTAACTGTAATCTAGTGGAGAGTATTATGAAAAATAAAATAGCGATTTTGGCATTGGGAGCGGTTTTAAGTTCCGGATTCCTCGCTGCGACTGCTTCGGCAGTAACAATTCTTCCTGGAAGCACGAGCATTCTGAATGATGTAGCTTCTTCGCCCGATGGACAGTATGATGCGCTGGTAAAGACTATTAAAACCAATGCCGCTATTACGGTATCCAAGATTTTCCATTTTGTAGCAGCACTTGGTTATCCGACGGTTGATATCACGTTCTCTCCATCAGTTTCGCCATTCGCTGTGACTTCTGGAACATGGACGGATGTTACCGCTGCTACCTTGCCGCAAACTTTATCTAATATAGTGCCAAATATACTTACGGTGACCGCTGGCCACACCTATGATCTGGTCTTCAATGTATCACATCTTCCTTCAACAGGCACAGGCACGTCAGTTCAGTCCAGCTTCACTGTTACACCTTCGGCTGTTCCAGTGCCACCTGCTGCTATTCTGTTATTGTCTGGCTTGTTGGGTATCGGGGCATTGGGCCGCAAGCGTTCGGGGAAAGTATCGGTCTAATTTTTGCCGCTTAAAAATTTTATTAGGGGCTGAACCTTGGTTTGGCCCCTAATGTTTTGGTGGAGTTGATCTCTTTGCATTTGTAAATGTTCATTGCTGTTAATCATAGACTTTATGTCGGTTGACAATTTTTTGTTAAAGGTCAAACCGAGTTTGTAATTGCCCAATTTCAGCAGGAATTTTGTGCGTTTTGACAATTAATGTGAGCAATAGAATGGATTTAAAAGCGGGGCAGGCCTCTCCAGCCCCTTTAAGGTTTTTGGCAAAGTTCATTCCTGGTTTAGCGGTGATGGCGGACACAATCGGTCTCATCGCCATGGGCATACTTAGTTATTCGTCTTTGGTGTTTTACAGCTTCCGGACAGCCGACACTTATAATTCTGCAATTGTATTCAACTGTCTTGTAACGATTGGCTTGCAGTATTTTGCAGGTTTGTATCACGTGGAGTTGGTCGTACGTCCGTTTCATAATTTTAATAAAGCGATTATTGCAGTTGTCACATCCTTTGCACTCATGCTTGCGGCAGCATTTTCTGTAAAAATTTCCGAAGATATATCGCGGATCTGGGTGGTTGTGTTTTTCATTTCCAGTATTGTAAGTCTTACAATTACAAAATCATTGGTGGCCTATACACTTTCTCTTTTGGAAGGCCGGAATCTAATTGAACGAAGTGTGCTGTTGTTTGGTGATCGGCGTTATGTCGGTGCTACATTGCAGTACATTAGTGAAAACAAGCCGCGGTTTTTAGCAGTAAAAGGAGTGTTTGAATCTGATTTCACAAACACCGACAACAAAATAAAAACCGAACAGCTTAACGCCAAGTTGGAAGAGCTGATTAAATTCTGCCGCAGTCATCTCATCGACGATATCATAATTGCCTTGCCATTATCGGCTGTCGACGAAATTTCGGCGGTGCTGGAGCGGTTGAGAGAGTTGCCCACGAATGTTTATTTGGGAGCAGACCTAATCGGGTTTAAAAGAGATCTCAGGCCGGCGCCAGAATACTTTGCCGGAATGCCTATGTTTGAAATGGTCGGCAAGCCAATTTCCGGCTGGGATTATCTATTCAAGTTGATTGAAGACTATGTATTGGCAACTCTTATTATTCTTATCATGCTCCCAGTTTTTGCTGTTATTGCTTTGCTCATAAAACTTGATGGCCCTGGCCCTGTATTATTCAAACAAAAGCGCAATGGTTTTAATAACAAAACATTTGATATCTACAAATTTAGAAGCATGAAAGTTCAAACTCATCTTGACGGCAAGACCCGTCAAGCCGTGATTGGAGATGACCGCATAACAAAATTGGGTGCTATTTTACGTAAAACAAGTTTGGACGAATTACCTCAGTTGTTTAATGTGCTGAATGGCACAATGTCATTAGTAGGCCCACGGCCACATGCGGTAGATCACAATGAAGATTACGCAAAATCAATCCGCGGTTATTTTGGACGTCATCGTTTGAAGCCAGGGATTACCGGTCTAGCGCAAGTCAAAGGTTATCGTGGGCTAACGGATACGTTAGACAAAATGGAAAATCGCGTGAAGTATGACATAATCTACACAGACAATTGGTCTATCATGCTTGATGCGAAAATTTTGGTTAAAACATTATTGGTATTTTTGTGGCCGAGGAATGCTCATTGATACAATCACTTTTAATCTGAAGTTGCATCAATACAAAATGTGATTGACTTCGTTGACGTGTGGTAAAGTCATGTTATATGTTTTTACAGATTTTTCTGTTTCTAGGCGGTGCTGCGAATCAATAGCATTTGCAGTCTTGGCGAATTATGAATGGTGATCGTAAAATGAGCCAAGGAATCGATTTTAAATATGTATTTCGTGTGCTACGTCGGCGATTTTATCAGTTCTTTTTGCCGTTTATTTTGTTATCAGCAGTTGGAACTGCTGTCGTTATGTCGTTGCCTGCAATCTATTCTGCTGACGCAAAAATTCTGGTGGAATCACAGCAAATTCCAGACAGTCTTGTAAAGTCCACGGTCACCGCGCTGGCATCTGAAAGACTTCAGGTTATTCAACAACGCGTTCTAACGCGGGATAACTTATTGACAATGGTCGATAAGTTTTCACTGTTTTCAAATCGTAAAAATTTATCTCGCACCGACATCGTGGATCTTATGCGCAATCGCATTTTATTTCAGCCGATAGATTTTCAATTACCATCGGCTAAGCGCAATGATAAACTTACAACTGCTTTCGCAATTCAATTCGATTATGAAGATCCAGCGCTCGTCGAAAAAGTGACGAATGAACTGGTAAAATTTATTCTAGAAGAAGATGTGCGGGCCCGGTCCAGCAGAGCTTCAGATACCACAAAGTTTTTGCAAAGAGAATCTCAGCGTCTTTCAAATGAGCTCAGCTTGATTCAAAATCAGATTTCTGATTTTAAACTTCAAAATACTGAAACTCTGCCTGAGAAATTGGCATTCAACATGAGTCTCCTCGAACGCACTGAACGGACGATCGGTGATCTACAGAAAGAATTGGCGAGCAATGATGAACAGCAGCGTCTGGTAAAATTGGAAGCTGACTTTAAAGCCTCAAATGGGGGTCTTGGATTGGCCGATGCTGATAAGTCGGTTGCCAAAAAACTCGCTGATGCAAAGCTTGAATACAGTTTGCGTAGAACTACGTTGGCCCCAACTCATCCAGAAATTCGGATGCTTAAAAATGCTATCAGCGTTCTTGAAAAACAACTTAATGAAGCACCACCTGAGTCTGATAAGACTGCTGCCAGTAACGTGCCGCAGAGTGCCGATGCACAGCTCTATCAAGCTAAACTTGTTTCCCTTGCTGAGGCCCGTAAAGTCAGCGAAGCGCAGTTGGCAAAAAGTTTGCAAGATGTTGAAAAGCTGCGATCCGTTATTATCAAGACGCCGGAAAGCGGAGCTGTACTCTCGGTATTGGAACGCAGAGAAGCGGCATTGCAGAAAGATGCAGATGTAATGGCCGATAAATATTCTCAAGCCCAGCTCGGCGAGCGCTTGGAACAAGATCAGCAGGCTGAAAAATTTCAAGTCATTGAACAACCGGTTCAACCAACTTCGCCGTCAAAACCAAAACGACTGCCACTATTGGCCGCAGTGTTCGGCTTGGCCCTCGCTGCTGGCGGGGCAGTATCGGGGGGTGCAGAGTTGCTCGACAAAACGATTAGACGCGAAGCTGATATTATCAGTCAGTTGAAGCAACGCCCTATCGTTATCATTCCATACATAAAAACTAAATCAGAAACGCGGCGTCGTTGGTTAAAATTGTTACTTATTCTTTTGGCGTGGTTGCTTTTGATCGTCGTGATCCTACTTGCGATAAATCAATTCTACCGACCAATTGATGAACTTTTTTACCGCATGCTTGAGATTCTGAACTTGAATAAATGAGTGAGTTTAAATTGAGATGGACTTTGAATGGACCGTATAAGTAAGGCCATAGAGCTGGCGAAGGCCAAAGGTGCGTCTTTGGGAAACCCTGAGCCAAAATTCAGGCGTCCGATTCCATTGGACCGCCCTACTGAGTCGCACATTCTTACGCAACTCGCAAATGCTCAGCTTGATGAAAAGCATTTGGAGGCGCAGCGCATTATTGCACATCAGGCCGCACATCCCACTGTGGCCGCTTTTGATGTTTTGCGCACATCTTTGCTACAAGAAATGGATACTAATAGTTGGCAAACACTTGCCATCTCATCGCCCACAGCAAGCTGCGGAAAAACTGTGCTGGCGGTGAATTTAGCTTTGAGCATGGCGCGTGTTCCCGACCGCACAGTCATCTTGATTGATCTGGATTTGCGAAGGCCTCGGGTTGCGTCTTATCTTGGTCTTAACCAGCCTAATGGGCTTTTTGAGGTGTTGTCGGGTCAAGCCCCGCTCAATGCCTGCATGACTCATATCAGCATTGCAAGTAGTCAACTGAGCGTTCTGGCAAATCAAAGTCCGGTTTCCAATCCTGCTGAAGTAATTGGGTCGAAGGAAATGAAAAATCTTCTGATGCGTATAAAGTCTGATCCACGAAGACCTATTTTAGTAGTTGATACTTCGCCGATGTTGGCTTGTGATGACGTGCTTGCACTTTTGCCTCGGCTTGATTGTATTGTTTTGGCTGTGGCGGAACGACAATCGACTTCGGCAGATGTCACATCTTGTGAAAGGCTATTGCAAAGCGCTAATTACTTGGGGCTGGTCTTAACTAAATCTAGCGAGCAGACTGAAAGCTATTACTATTAAGTGTATGGATGCTTTGCCGGGCAGGGGAATAAATTGATTCATGTGCATAATATGATCTGGATTACATCATATATGAAGATATCTCAGACAGCGATGTTTCACGCTACCAGCTGTTTATCACAATTGGTTGCAGCATAATCATGTATGAATCGTTTTACGGATTGCATGAGAAACCTTTTGTCATGCAGCCTGATCCTTACTTCATCTATTGGAGTTATGGCCACCGGATGGCTTATTCCATGTTAGAGTATGGAATTCTCAATGCTATTGGCTTCACAGTTATTACGGGTGAAATAGGCAGTGGGAAAACAACCCTTTTGCGGTGTCTTCTCGCACACATGGATCAAACTACTGTCGTAGGTTTGCTCAATAGCACGAGCTTTCAAGAACATGAATTGCTACAGTGGATCATGATGGCGTTCGGCCAGAAATTTGAAAATCTTTCGAACGTTGCTCTTTTTCGAAATTTTCAAGATTTCCTGATCGAGCAATATTCGCAAAATCGGCGAGTAATTTTAGTTGTAGATGAAGCCCAAAATCTAAGTGCTGATGTTCTTGAGCAGATCAGAATGCTGTCCAATATCAACACGGAGACACATCAGCTTTTGCAAGTTGTTTTGGTTGGGCAACCTCAATTGAGACATTTGTTGCAAGCCCCACAGCTTGCACAATTTGCACAGCGCATTGGATCAGATTTCCATATTTCATCATTGTCGCGCGAAGAAGTTGAGCATTATGTCGAACACCGCACTCAAACAGCTGGTGCTCCCAATCCGCTTTTCACGCCTGAAGCTGCTGCTCTCATCGCACATGCTTCGCGGGGCATTCCACGCTTGATAAACTTGATATGCGATACTTCGCTCGTCTATGGCTTTTCGATGCAGGCCCAGATAGTTGACCGTGATATTGTCGAACAAGTTATTGCAGAACGTTCGAGTTATTTTATCCCTAGCAGCGATCGGGAGAATTTAGCATTGGTTAAGAATGTTAACACTAGGACATTTGAGAATGAGTAACATTAAAAAGGGAATTGTTCTAGCGGGCGGAAGTGGAACAAGGCTTTACCCTCTCACACTTGCGATCTCAAAACAGCTTCTGCCGATTTATGACAAGCCGATGATATATTATCCGATCTCGGTGTTGATGCTTGCCGGCATCACAGATATCTTGATCATTTCTACACCGCAGGATTTGCCGTTATTTGAGCGCCTGCTGGGTGATGGATCTTCATTTGGAGTGAAGTTTACCTATGCTGAGCAGGCCAAGCCTGACGGAATTGCCAAGGCATTTGTAATTGGCAAAAAATTTCTCAATGGCGAAGGTGCAGCGCTCGTTCTTGGTGATAATATTTTCTATGGCGCTGGACTTGGTCAAATGTGCCGCAGAGCCAACGCGCATGAAGACGGTGCGACAGTTTTTGCATATCGTGTCCATGATCCAGAGCGTTACGGCGTTGTCGAATTTGATGAACTCCATAAAGCTAAGAGCCTTGACGAAAAACCTTCAAAGCCGAAATCAAATTGGGCGGTCACTGGGCTTTATTTTTATGACAGGGATGTCGTGAGCATCGCGGAAAATCTTATCCCGTCGACGCGAGGCGAACTTGAGATTACTGATTTGAATGCCGAATATTTGCGGCGTGGCAAGTTGCGTGTCGAACTCATGGGTCGTGGATTTGCCTGGCTTGATACGGGCACGCATGACAGCTTGCAGGATGCCAATAATTTTGTGCGTACGATTGAGGCGCGGCAAGGTTTCAAAATTTGCTGTCCCGAAGAAATTGCATTGGAAAATGGTTTTATGAGCGGTGCACAAGTGTTGGCGCGTGCTGATCAGTTGGGCAAAAGTGACTATGCGGTTTATTTGCGCCGCTGTGTGGCTGAACGGCAGTCACATTAAATGGAAATTCGTGAACTTGCCTTGCCGGGTGTCTTTGAGATAAAGCCGAAAAAATTTGGTGATGACCGGGGCTTTTTTTCTGAGACCTATTCCAATGCAGCAATGGCAAAACATGATTTGCCGACGCATTGGGTGCAAGACAACCAATCATATTCAAAACAACAATATGTGTTGCGAGGGCTGCATTATCAAATGTCGCCCAAGGCGCAAGATAAGTTGGTGCGCGTGGTGCGCGGAAGCATATTGGATGTTGCGGTCGATATTCGTGTTGGATCTCCCACTTTCGGAAAATGGGTTTCGCTGATTGTTTCGGCTGTAGCCTGGAATCAAATTCTTGTGCCCAAAGGTTTTGCGCATGGCTTTTTGACATTGGAACCTGAAACCGAAGTTATCTACAAGGTCAGCGAATTTTACGCACCCGAGTGCGATCGTGGCATTCAATGGAATGATCCTGCAATTGGAATTGATTGGCCGCTTCAGGGTCAAGAGCCTGTGCTTTCTGCCAAAGATCTGGTTGCAAAGCCGCTGCAGGATCACGATACGGGTTTTAAATTTGGGGGGACGCATTCATGAAAATTATGGTCACTGGTGGATCAGGATTTATTGGTTCGGCCGTTTGCCGCCATCTGGTCAACGATCTTGGTCATGCGGTGGTCAATGTCGACAAGCTTACCTATGCAGCATCGCCTGCTTCGGTTGGCAGCATCGCTGGTTCTGAAAAGTATAGCTTTTACAAGCAAGACATATGTGATCGCGCTGGCGTTGAGGCCATTCTGGAAAAAGAGGGCGTTGATGCCATCATGCATCTTGCCGCTGAAAGTCATGTTGACCGTTCCATCGATGGGCCTGGTGAATTTGTGCAAACAAATATTGTGGGCACTTTTTCATTGCTGCAAGCTGCGCGGAATTATTTTTCGAAGCTGAACACCGCAAAACAAAAAACCTTCCGCTTTCACCATATTTCAACAGATGAGGTGTTTGGCGAGCTGCCGCTCGATGGCAGCTTGTTTACTGAAGAAACGGCCTATGCGCCCAAATCACCATATTCCGCCTCCAAAGCTGCATCGGACCATCTGGTGCGTGCTTGGCACGAGACATATGGCTTGCCTGTCGTTGTGACCAATTGCTCCAACAATTATGGGCCGTTTCATTTCCCGGAAAAACTTATTCCACTTATGATCATCAATGCAATTGAAGGAAAGCCATTGCCGGTATATGGCACCGGTAACAATGTGCGTGACTGGCTTTATGTCGAAGACCACGCGCGCGCCTTGGCATTGGTTTTGCTGCATGGAAAGTCTGGCGAGAATTATAATGTTGGTGGAAACAGCGAGCGCACAAATTTAGAAGTGGTGCATGCGATTATCGACCGTCTTGATGCTTTGCAGCCCGCTGTCGGTGGCCGTCGTTCTTTAATCACATTTGTCAAAGATCGCCCCGGCCATGATCTTCGATATGCCATCGATGCCAGTAAAATCAAGCGCGAATTGGGTTGGGCTCCGGTTGAAAGTTTTGAAAGCGGGCTGGAAAAAACCGTGGCCTGGTATCTCGAAAATGCTGCTTGGTGGCAGACTATCAGGGAAAAAAACTATTCTGGCCAGCGTTTGGGCGAGAAAACGGCTTGAAATCCAAGGAAATTAACTGGTTTTCAAAAAGACAAAACGCCGCGAAGCTAATTATTGCTCTCTCGAACCGAAGCAGCTATAGACCGCCTCGTTGTTGGGGCGTCGCCAAGCGGTAAGGCACCGGATTTTGATTCCGGCATTCGGAGGTTCGATCCCTCCCGCCCCAGCCAACTTTATCTTTCCGCATTTTTGATCGCAGCAGTTGGCATCCTGGCCGTTCCGCACTATCTTCTTGATCAATCATGGTTCGTTGCGGAAACTAGGTTATGGATATCAAATCTCCCCATCTTTCAAATTCATTGGCACGCAATGTTGGCGTCGCGCTGAACACGGCTTGGTTTGACAAAATTCAAGTCAACACGTCGGCAGCAGAGCGCCGTGCCGCGACGCTAACCACGCGGCGTAGCGTGAAGAAAGAATATCAAGCTGCATGGCTTGTGAAGGCTTTGCAATGCATTGACCTGACCACACTGGCGGGTGACGACACGGCGGGGCGTGTGCATAGGCTTTGCGAGAAGGCCAAGCGACCATTGCGTGATGATCTGGTTGAGCGATTGGGTCTTGAAGCTTTGCCGCCAAAAGTGGGCGCGATATGCGTTTATCCTACGATGGTGCCGCATGCTGTAAAGGCCTTGCGTGGTTCAGGTATTCCCGTGGCATCGGTGGCCACAGGTTTTCCGGCTGGCTTAACTCCGCTGCCAATTCGCTTGGCTGAAATCAAATATGCCGTTGAGCAAGGTGCCGAAGAAATTGATATCGTGATCAACCGCGAATTGGTTTTGATTCAGGATTGGGTTGCACTTTATGATGAAATTGCAGCTATGCGCGAGGCGTGTGGACAGGCACATTTGAAAGCGATTTTGGCGACGGGTGAACTCAAAACACTCCGCAATGTATATAAAGCATCAATGGTGGCAATGCAGGCGGGGGCGGATTTCATCAAGACCTCAACAGGCAAAGAAGATGTGAATGCCACACTGCCTGTAAGCCTGACCATGGTGCGGGCACTGCGTGATTATGGCGAGATGACTGGGTTCAATATTGGTTTCAAACCAGCTGGCGGATTGAAAACATCCAAGGATGCGATGGCGTGGCAGATTTTGATGAAGGAAGAATTGGGCAGGCGCTGGCTGGAGCCTGATTTGTTTCGCATTGGTGCAAGCTCTCTCCTGGCTGATATTGAGCGGCAGCTCGAACATTATCTCACCGGGCGCTATTCCGCACTTTCACATCACGCATTGGCTTAAAGGCATATCATGGCAACTATTACGGAAATTCTCGACACCATGGATTATGGGCCAGCGCCTGAATCAAACACGATCGTGAAAGATTGGTTGGGCGTTCATAAAGATGGCTTTGGCCATTTTATCGGCGGCAATTTTGTTCAGTCATCCTCAAAAAAATGGATTGAGGTTTTCAATCCGCATGATGGCTCGGTGCTGGGCCGGGTGGGGCAGGGCAATGCGGCAGATGTTGACCAAGCTGTTAAAGCGGCGCGCAAGGCATTTGGGTCTTGGTCAAAACTATCGGGCTTTGAGCGGTCTAAACATCTTTATGCACTGGCGCGGCACATTCAAAAGCGCGAACGTTTCCTCAGCGTTCTCGAAACAATGGATAATGGCAAGACCATTCGTGAATCGCGCGACATTGATATTCCTCTCGTAGCGCGGCATTTCTATCATCACGCGGGTTGGGCGCAGTTGCGCGATACGGAATTTAAGGGTTACGGCCCTGTGGGCGTGTGCGGCCAGATTATCCCGTGGAACTTTCCGCTGCTGATGTTGGCCTGGAAAATTGCTCCCGCATTGGCAGCGGGAAATACAGTGGTGTTGAAGCCTGCGGAGTTTACGCCACTTACGGCTTTGGCGTTTGCCGAGATTTGTTCGGAAGCCGGCATTCCTGATGGCGTGGTCAATGTGGTTACAGGTGCTGGCGAAACGGGCGCTGCTTTGGTTGCTCATGCCGGTGTAGATAAAATTGCTTTTACGGGATCAACCGAAGTTGGAAAATTGATCCGTGTACAGACGGCAGGTTCAGGTATGAAGCTTTCGCTTGAGTTGGGCGGTAAGTCTCCCTTCATCGTTTATGATGATGCTGATTTAGATGCAGCCGTTGAGGGTGTGGTTGATGCTGTGTGGTTTAACCAAGGCCAAGTGTGTTGTGCTGGCACTAGGCTTCTCGTGCAAGAGGGCATTGCGCAAAAGTTTTATGCCAAGCTGAAACACCGCATTGGGTCGCTTCGGGTGGGCGATCCACTCGATAAATCAAATGACATGGGGCCATTGGTTGATCCTATCCAGTTGGCGCGGGTTTCCGCGATGGTCAAGAAAGGACAAGCAGATGGCGGCACGTTGATTCAAGCGCAATGCGATTTGCCAGCAAAGGGTAATTATTTTGCGCCGTCATTATTTGTCGATGTTGATACGTCTTCATCGGTGATGAGTGAGGAAATATTTGGGCCCGTGATTTCAGCAATGACATTCCGCACGCTGGACGAGGCCGTGGCATTGGCCAATCATACGGCATATGGCTTGGCCGCCTCAATCTGGTCGGAAAATATCAATGTGGCGCTGGATCTGGCGGCGCGGGTCAAGGCTGGCATTGTGTGGATTAATTCTACCAATTTGTTTGATGCTGCGGCGGGGTTTGGCGGTTACAAAGAATCTGGCTTTGGCCGCGAAGGCGGGCGCGAGGGGATGTATGAATATCTCGTTGCGGATTGGATGAAAGCGCTGAAGGTTGAAAAAACATTGTCGGCAAAGCCAATTGCATCGCCCAGTTCAGAGTTGCGTCACAATGCAGCTGATTTGATCGACCGCACGGCTAAGCTTTACATTGGTGGCAAGCAATCGCGGCCTGACTCAGGATATAGCTATGAAGTTGTATCACCTAAGGGCAAGGCGCTTGGGCTTGCAGGCTTGGGAAATCGTAAGGATGTGCGCAACGCCGTCGAGGCGGCGCTGAAGGCATCTGCTTGGTCCGGTGGATCGGCGCATGGTCGAGCACAGGTTTTATATTTCATTGCAGAAAATTTGGCAGCGCGAGCTGAAGAGTTTGCAAAAAGATTGATGCAAGCTGGTGCATCTGCGCGAGATGCAAAGCGCGAAGTCGATGCATCTCTCGAACGAATTTTCTTTTATGCGGCGCATGCTGATAAATATGACGGCCGCATTCATTCAACCAATTCGAAAAAGCAAACCACATTGGCGATGAACGAACCCTTCGGAGTCATGGGACTTGTGTGCCCAAATGAAAATTCGTTGCTATCGATGATCTCGTTGATGATGCCCGCGCTTGCGATGGGTAACCGTGTCGTTCTTGTGGCTTCGCAATCAATGCCGCTGATTGCAACGGACTTTTATCAAGTGCTGGACACGTCTGATGTGCCAGATGGTGTGGTGAACATTGTGACCGGTGCTCGCGATGAGCTTGCCAAGACATTGGCTGATCATGATGAAGTGGCAGCGATCTGGTATCACGGTGATGCGACTGGATCAGTGATGGTCGAAAAAGCTTCAGCTGGCAATGTGAAGCCTGCATGGGTGAATGACGGCAAGCGGATTGATTGGTTTAGCGCTGAGCAGGGGCAGGGCCATGAATATTTGCGCCGTGCATGCCAAGTGAAAAACATCTGGATCCCTTATGGAGAATAATATGGTGCCATACCCCCGCGACATGAAGGGCTATGGCCGCGCCATTCCTGATCCGAAGTGGCCGGGCGGGGCTCATGTGGCCGTGCAGTTTGTTCTCAATTATGAAGAGGGTGGCGAGAATAATGTTCTGCATGGTGATGCGGCATCTGAAGCTTTTTTGAGCGAGATTGTGGGGGCCGCCCCTTGGGTGGGGCAGCGCCACTGGAATATGGAATCGATTTATGAATATGGCGCACGTGCAGGTTTTTGGCGACTGTGGCGCATCTTTACGGGGCGACAAGTTCCATTGACGATTTATGGCGTGGCCACGGCATTGCAACGCTCACCAGATCAGGTTCAGGCGATGAAGGAAGCGGATTGGGAAATTGCTTCGCATGGTTTGAGATGGGTTGAACACAAGGATATGCACGAAGAGGTGGAGCGTGCTTCTATTATGGAAGCTATCAAAATCCACACTGAGGTTACGGGTTCCAGGCCACTGGGTTGGTATACAGGCCGTTGCTCGATGAACACGACGAAACTTGTTATGGAAGAGGGCGGTTTTCTTTATTCATCGGATGATTATTCAGATGATCTACCATATTTTCTTGATCGTCCACAAGGCGGCAAGCATTTGATTGTGCCTTATACGCTTGATGCCAATGACATGCGTTTTGCAACGCCACAAGGTTTCAACACGGGCGAGCATTTCTATCAGTATCTCAAAGACTCGTTTGATTGTCTTTATGAGGAAGGCAAGCGCGGCTCCCCAAAGATGATGAGCATAGGACTACATTGCCGCTTGGTCGGTCGGCCAGGCCGCGCTTTAGGGCTGGCCAAATTTATTGATTATGTTTTGATCCATGACAAAGTGTGGGTGGCAAAGCGTGAAGATATTGCCCGGCACTGGTTGAAGCAATTTGGCACACTATAAATGCCGGTGATGCAAAGCTTACACCACCGGCGCCCCGCAGTTTAAGCTTTACATTCTGGTGCAGCTTTCATCGCAGCATCAGCATCTTCCTTGGTTGTGTAACTGACAGTACCAACCGCCATTGCGGCCTTCTCGTCTGGTTTTGTGTCCATGACAGCGCACTTCTGTGTTGCTGCATCTTTAGCAACAAAGAACTCCGTTGCAGCCAAGGCGGGAGCTGCGAATGTAGCCACGGCCACACCAGCAATCATCATCTTGCGGATCATATTATACCTCCAAGTTTTGAGTGTTAACACAAAGACAATCACTGCCTTTGCTGATCACGAATAGAACGATGTTGTTTGTTGATAATGTGAATTTTCTGTGATCATTTCCACCATGAAATGTTCTCGATATGATCATCGTTGTAAAAACAAACTTGAAACTTCGGCAGTTTTATTGAATCCGTTTACAAAAAGCACGTCATTCCCGCGAAGGCGGGAAACCAACTTGACAGCATATATCTTTGTTGAAGTTGGATCCCCGCCTTCGCGGGGATGACGGTAGAGGATTAGTTCGATAGATTGCGAACATGCTCTAGAGATGGAGGAAATTTGTTAACATAACTTCTTCCAAATTATTTCCTGCACCTTTGCGATCTACAATAATGAAGCGGCTGTTGTTTTGAACCAGCAACGGGTGATGCCAAACATTGCGCGCGTAATTTACACCCTGCGAGCCTGATGCCTGAAATAATTTGTAACTGCTCTCAATTAATGGATCAGCGCACACAAGAACCAACCAGTCTTCGTTCTGCAATGGGTAAAATAATTGCGTGCCCAGTGGATGACGTTCCATTAATTTTATAGAGATAGGTTTGGGTCGCGGGATGGCCGTAAAGATCGAAACATTCACTTCGCCGCCTTCAGTGCTCACATCGATGTTAGCGAGATTGTTGAAGCGTTCTGCAAAACCCTGATTGATTGCGTAGTATTGCGCGCCTTCAATCTCCACAACATCACCAAAAAGCGAGAAACTTTCTTTTGTGAGCTTTTCGATTTTCATTTGAAGCTGAGTTTCGCGTGGCGGTTTACATCTTTGTAAAGCAGATAACGGAAGCGGCCGGGCCCACCAGCATAACAGGCTTGCGGGCAGAAGGCGCGGAGCCACATGAAATCGCCTGCTTCCACTTCCACCCAATCCTGGTTAAGGCGGTACACGGCTTTGCCTTCCAACACATAAAGCCCGTGTTCCATCACGTGCGTTTCAGCGAACGGGATAACGCCGCCCGGTTCGAAGTTCACGATTGATACATGCATGTCGTAACGAAGATCCGCAGGATCAACAAATCGCGTGGTGCCCCATGCGCCATTGGTGTCTGGCATGACGTTTGGTTTCACGTCTTTCTCATTTACCACGAACGCTTCTGGAGGCTCGATGCCTTGCAGGGCTTCGTATGATTTTCTGATCCAATGGAAAGTGGCATTGGAATTGGAATTATTCTTTAAAATCCATTTGCAAGCCGGTGGAATGAAAGCGTAGCTTCCTGCAACCATGTTGTGCTGCTTGGACTCGATGGTGAGCAGGAATTCACCGCTCACACAAAACAGCACGGCTTCGGCTGATGCATCAGGCTCTGGTGAAATGCTACCGCCACCGGGTGCCACTTCCATGATGTATTGCGAAAATGTTTCAGCAAAACCAGAGAGCGGCCTTGCGATGATCCATGCTCTGGTTTTTTCCCAGAAGGGCAAAGCACTGGTCACGATATCGTTCATCACGCCTTTGGGGATCACCGCATAGGAGTTGGTAAATACAGCGCGCCCCGTTAGCAACTCTGTTTGCTTTGGATGCCCGCCTTGCGGGGCATAATAGGTTTGAGACATGATTTGCCTTTTTGCTTTCGTTGCAAGATTTATGGCATTGTTCGCAGCCACGCGCAAAGGAGTTTAAGGCGCAACCAGTGTCTGAAGTGTTTTCACATCTTGGCCCGCAATCGCGCCCAGAACCGCCGTGGCCAATGCGCGGCCTGCCAGCTTGTGGTCTTCGTTGATCATTATAATTTCTGGCCTGAACCACGGCATGAATGGCGAGCATTGTTTGGTTACAACGTCAAAATCTTTGCCAACAGTCTGGCCCATTTCTTCGAGGCCCGAAACCAGTGCCATCGTGGTCAGTTCGCTTTGCGATACATAACCGTCAGGCGCATCATTGGCTTCAATGATTGACTGCGTGAAACTCCGCACGTCGTCGTAAGACGTATCGATGTTTAGCTGTGCGGTCGGAAATTCGGTGAGGCCCAGTGCGTGAATGGCGTTGGCAAAGCCGAGCATCGAATGATCATAATATGAAAGCCCCGGTGGCGGCTTTAAGTGCGCGATATGTTTGCGTCCACGCCCTGCTAATTTCTCAACAGCCAGTTTCGCAAAAATCTCGTTATCATAATCATGATAGGCATGTTCAATGCCGCAATTGGTGCGGCCATGGGTTGTGAAGGGCACATGATTATCGAGCATGTAACGAACGCGTTGATCATCAGGCTGGGTGCGTGAGATGATTACGCCATCAGCAAGTCGGTTCTCGACAACATAGCGCACAGGTGCCATCGGATCGTTCAATTCATATGGTGTGACGACAAGATGATATTGCGTTGCCGCAAGGACCTCGGAAATTCCGTAAACCATCTGTTCGACAAGGCCCATCGATGTGCCGTCAGTATTCAAGATCAACGTGATCACATTGGTCTTGCCAGTGCGAAGTCGCACGCCTGCGCGGTCTGGGCGGTAGCCCGCTTGTTGGGCGGCAAGCTTGACACGCTTTCTGGTTTCCTCAGCAATTTCAGGATTATCACGCAAAGCCTGGCTGACAGTCGACACACCAAGGCCAGTCACTTCCGCAAGCGTGCGCAATGTTGGCCTGGTTGGTGCTTCATCAATTTTTGCCATAGTGGGCGAGACACTAGCCCATGTTTGAAACGTTACAACCCCCAATAATTCTTGTTGCAACGCAGCAAAAGAATATTTGATGAATCAATATCTGAAACGTTGCAAAACAGTTTTTTTTAACATAGCCTCAGCTTGACCTTAAAAAGACATGGGAGGAAATTGTCATGGGTTTTAAAAAACTAACTGCTGCTTTGGCTCTGTCTGTATCGCTGTTCGCAGCTGGTGCAGCGCGCGCTACAGATATCGAAGTTACGCATTGGTGGACATCTGGCGGCGAAGCTGCTGCTGTTGCCGAATTCGCCAAGGCTGTTGATGCCTCGGGCGATCATTGGGTTGATGGTGCTATCGCTGGTTCGGGCGACGTTGCTCGTCCAATCATCATTTCGCGTATTCTCGGTGGCAACCCAATGGGTGCTACTCAGTTGAACCCAGGCCATGACGCTGATGAGCTGATTAAGGCTGGTTTGATGACCGATCTCACAGAGCTCGCGACCAAAGAAAAGTGGAACGACATTCTTCGTCCAAAGAGCCAAATGGCATCATGCACAGTTGATGGTAAAGTTTACTGCGTTCCAGTAAATCTGCATTCAGCACAATGGATGTGGACAAACCGCAAGGTGTTCACAGACGCAGGTCTGGAACCACCAAAGTCTTGGACCGATCTGGTTGCCGCGGCGCCGAAGCTTAAGGAAAAAGGCATTCAGGCGCTCTCGCTCGCTCAAGGCTGGCCTATCGGTAACATCTTGATCCCTGACTTGATGGTGGCTGTGGCTGGCACGGACAATTACATTAAAGTGTTCAAGGATCGTGATCTCGCTGTGGCAAGTGGGCCTGAGTTCGGTAAGGTATTCGAGTCAGTGGACGCCGCACGTAAGATGACAGACCCGAAGCAGATTACCAAGCAATGGAATGAAGCTGTGGGTCTCGTGATCAACGGCAAGGCTGCTGCTAACATCATGGGTGACTGGGCGGGCGGTGAATTTCAGGTGGCCAAGATGGTACCAGGCAAGGATTATGATTGTTTGCCAGGACTTGGCATGAATCCCGTTCTTGATACTGGTGGCGATGTGTTCTACTTCCCACTCGTAAAGGATCCAGCATTGCATGCAGCCCAGTTGAAAATGGCATCAACCTTGATCACGCCAGCTGTGCAAGTTGCATTTAACCTGAAGAAGGGTTCATTGCCGATGCGTCCAGACGTTGATTTGTCTGCTGCTAATGACTGCATGAAGAAGGGCTTGGAAATTCTCGACCACTCAACGGCGGTTTTCCCTGGTCAAATTCAGATGATTGATCGCGACTCGATCAACCAGATCAACGACTTGATGACCAACTTCTTCTCAAAGCCCGAAATGACAACAGCTGACGTGCAAGCGAAGTTTGTTGAAATCATCAAGGCTGCGCCAAAGTTGTAATTGGGCGAAAGCTTGATCTTTTCCGGCGGGGCAAGGCTCCGCCGGAAGTT
>CAXTKH010000009.1:0-63651 GCA_964244815.1 uncultured Aestuariivirga sp.
AATAAATGGGTTTTAAATGTGGCATTGTGGGTTTGCCGAATGTTGGGAAATCGACATTGTTCAATGCGCTCACGCAAACATCGGCGGCGCAGGCTGCGAACTATCCGTTCTGCACCATTGAGCCTAATGTCGGTGATGTGGGCGTTCCTGATCCACGGCTGGATATTTTGGCGAAGATTGCGAATAGTGCGCAAATTATTCCAACGCGTCTCACCTTTGTGGATATTGCGGGCCTGGTGAAGGGTGCATCCAAGGGCGAAGGTTTGGGTAACCAATTCCTCGCCAACATTCGTGAGACCGATGCGATTGCGCATGTGGTGCGCTGTTTTGAAGATGGCGACATCACGCATGTGTCCGGCAAGATTGATCCGCTAGCTGATATTGAAACCATCGAAACTGAATTGATGCTGGCGGATTTAGATGCGCTCGAAAAGCGCCAACCAGCAGCCGAGAAAAAAGGCAAGCAGGGCGACAAAGAGCAAAAGGAATTGGCCGAGCTGATGATGCGCGCGCTTGTGCTGCTCCGTGAAGGCAAGCCTGCGCGACTGACTGAACGCACTGCTGATGAAGAAAAAACTTTTGCTGGCCTCGGATTGCTATCCTCAAAGCCCGTGCTTTATGTTTGCAACGTAGAAGAAGCAGCTGCTGATAAAGGTAATGAATTTTCCGAACGCGTCAAAGCATTTGCCAAAAAAGAAGGCAACGTAGCGGTTGTAGTTTCGGCCAAGATCGAAAGCGAAATTGCGATCATGGCGCAAGCCGACCAAAAAGATTTTCTTGATGCCGTTGGTTTGGAAGAGCCTGGCCTCAACCGCGTGATCCGCGCTGGTTATGAACTGCTGGGGCTTTTCACTTACTTCACAGTTGGGCCAAAAGAAGCGCGCGCCTGGACAATCACCCAAGGAACCAAAGCCCCCGCTGCAGCTGGCGTGATCCACACGGACTTCGAAAAAGGTTTCATCCGCTCTGAAACGATTGCCTATGATGATTATGTGGCGGGCAAGGGCGAAGCGGGTTCGAAGCTAGCAGGCAAGTTTAGGTTAGAGGGCAAAGAGTATGTAGTTGCTGATGGTGACGTGATGCATTTCAGATTTAATACTTAACTAAACAGCTTAAGCTTAACGTATTGCGTTATATGATGCGTTGCGTTATAGTAATCTTATGATTGGCAGCTTCGGAGATCGCGAGACTAAGTCGATTTGGCAGGGTCGAAGATCTCGTCGTATTCCGAATGATATTCAAAACGCGGCGTTACGAAAACTCTTTATGATTGAAGCAGCTGAATCAATTGAAGATTTGAAAGAGCCGCCCGGCAATCGATTGGAAACGCTTAAAGGTGACCGCAAGGGTTGGTGGTCAATTAGAATAAACCAGCAATGGCGCATCTGCTTTAAATGGAAAAATGGACATGCTGAAGAAATTGAAATCATCGACTACCATTAAGAAGGCAGACCTATTGCCCATTCCTAGCGTGGGTGAAATTCTGCTCGAAGAATTTCTGAAACCACTGCAGCTTTCGCAAAATGCGCTGGCTCGTGCGGTTGATGTTCCGCCACGCCGGATTAATGAAATTGTGTTAGGTAAGCGCAGTGTGACTGCGGATACAGATTTACGCCTCACTCGCTATTTCAGAATGTCTGCTGGATTCTTTCTACGTTTGCAGATGGAGCATGATATTCGCGTGGAGCGCCGCGTGTTGGGGAAGAAGTTGGACGCAATCAAACCTAGGGCGGCGTGATTGGACTTAAGCGTGCTCTCCCGTTTGGCGGTAGAACACGATAGCTAATGCCCCTCATATCCCACCAGCGTATGCACCTTCACACCTTTGGCCCGAAGTTTATCCGCCCCACCTAAATCGGGCAGGTCAATCACAAATGCAGCAGCCAAAACTTCGCCGCCGGTTTTGTGGATGAGGTCGATGGCTGCACCTGCGGTTCCGCCCGTGGCGATGAGATCGTCGATCAGCAGAATGCGGTCGCCTTTCTTGATTGCATCGGCGTGGATTTCGATGGTGTCTACGCCATACTCAAGAGTGTATTCTTGACCGATCACACGGGCTGGGAGCTTACCCTTTTTTCGGATGGGGATAAAGCCGCGACCTAATGTGTGCGCCACTGCACCGCCCAGAATAAAACCGCGTGCTTCAATGCCTGCCACATAGTCAAACTTTCCATGCAGGAACGGCCAAGCCAGTTCATCCACAGCAGCGCGAAAGCCATGCATGTCAGAGAGCAAGGTAGTTATGTCGCGGAACATGATTCCGGGTTTGGGATAATCCGGAATGTTTCTGATATAGCGACTGATGTCGAAACCGTTTCTTAAATCCATTTTATGGCCATTTCACCTCAGGAGGCATAGATGATAATATACTTTCCACATTGCCGCCGGTTTTCAAACCGAAAATTGTTCCGCGATCATAGAGCAAATTAAATTCGACATAGCGGCCACGGCGGATAAGCTGTTCTTCGCGCTGCGTCTCTGACCAAGGCTTGTGCATATTGGCGCGAACGATTTGTGGATAGATGTTTTTGAAAGCAATGCCCACTTCGCGTACGAATGCAAAATCAGTTTCCAATTCCCCGCTATTTAAATTATCAAAAAATATGCCGCCAATGCCTCTTGGTTCATTGCGGTGGGGCAGGTGAAAATATTCTTCGCACCATTTTTTATAGCGATCATAGTCAGCCACTGCATGCGCATTACAGGCTGATTTCATCGCAGCGTGAAATGCCAATGTATCGGGGTCTTCCTGATTGCGCCTTGCATTCAGCACTGGGGTCAAGTCTGCGCCGCCACCAAACCAGGATTTCGTGGTGACCACAAAGCGTGTGTTCATATGCACCGCTGGAACATTTGGATTGCGCGGATGGGCAATCAGTGAAATGCCGGATGCCCAGAAGCGAGGATCAATATCTGCACCTGGCATTTGCTTTCTGAACTCAGGTGAAAATTCACCATGCACAGTTGAGCAATGAACGCCTGCTTTTTCGAACAGGCGGCCATGTAGCATCGACATGACACCGCCACCGCCATCATTGGCCCGTGACCATGGGGTTTTGACAAAGCGGCCAGCCGGTGCGTCGGTGCTGCATTCGTCTTCAAGCTTTTCAAGTTCGACGATGATCATATCGCGCAATGTTTGAAACCATTCTCTGGTTTGCGATTGCAAGATTTCAATTTCTGCAGTTTTCAATTTCTTGTTCTCAGCCTGTTTAAAACCTGTTTCTAGCGATATTCGAGGCGAAACCGAAGACAATTTGAGCTTCTTTAAAAAGTAATCCTTAACCACGCTTGCTCAGCGATATTTAATTGGAACTAGCTAATTATTGCTCAAGGCAAGGATCTGGTGGAGTTTTCGGTAATGGTTCGCAAGTCGTTATTTGGCGATATTAAAGGTAACGTGTCCATCATGATGGCCGTGGCTGCCGTGCCGTTGTTGGCTGCAGCGGGTGCTGCTATTGATATGGTTCATGCCAATAATGCGCAAACCGCTCTACAGAGTGCTGTAGATGCCGCCGCACTGGCGGGTGGAACTTCAGGTCTTAGCAATAACGCCGAACTTTCTGCGCTCGTGAATAAATATCTGGCTGAAAATAACGCTAATTTTTCAATCGGGACTGCTGACACAATTGAATTTGGCAACACGCCTGTAACCAATAATTTTTTCGTCAGGGTAAATGGAAAGATTAAAACTGACTTTATGTCGTTGGTTGGTATTCCAGAAATGGGATTAGGGGCATATTCTGAAGTTGAAAAAGGTGGTCAAGCTCTTGAGATTGCGATGGTGCTAGACAACACAGGTTCGATGAACAGCGAAGGCCGATTGGATGCTTTGAAGGTTTCGGCGAAAAAACTCGTTGATACAATCATGACAACCAAGCCAGCTGGTGCTTATGTCAAAATTGGCATCGTGCCATTTTCAAATTATGTCAATGTGGGAATGAGCAATCGCAACAAAAGCTGGATTAACGTTCCGGCTGATTACAACGATCCGAACCTCACTACTTATACATATTATCCAAATCCTCAGGGCTGTCATGACGTCGAACACCCTTATCTGCTAGATGGCGTTCCAGCTATTTGGAAGGAGCCCGTGTGTTCAAATCCCGGTGCACCTGCCACTGGAAGTTATTATCAATCGCATACTTGGAACGGGTGCGTCGGTTCGCGCAATAATCCACTGGATGTAAGTATTGGATCACCAAATGTGAAATATCCAGGAATTTTGGATGCAATTTGTCCGCTTGCTTTAACAGAATTGACAGACAGTAAATCTACTTTGGATTCACAAATTGATGCGATGGTTGCTGTTGGGGATACTTATATTCCCTCTGGCGTTTTGTGGGGTTGGAACATGTTGGATTCCCAACAACCGTTGACGGGTGCAAAAACTGCAGCTCAGATGGCCACACTCAAGGGCGTGAAGGCTATGGTGCTGATGACTGATGGTGATAATACGATTTCAGCTACTTATCCCACCCATAATGGTTCAGATGCTGCCGCAGCAGATGCCAAGACTGCGCAGCTTTGTACCAATATGAAAGCTGACGGCATTTCGATTTTTACAGTGGGCTTTAAAGTTCACAAGCCTTCGTCTTTGGCCATGTTGTCCGCGTGCGCTTCAAATTCTAGCCAAGCGCTTACCGCCGATGACAATGCAGCACTTACAGCTGCATTTGACCAGATTGGTGCTTCGCTGGCGCAAATTCGGGTGGCTAAATAGCGTAACCATTTAGCTGCCGCAGCGCTTCGCCTGCAACGAGGCCTGCGGCAACAGCTATGTTCAGAGAGCGCATGCCCGGCTGCATTGGAATGCGGATTCGGTCAGGCACTGCGGCATGGACATCCTCGGGCACGCCAGCGCTTTCGCGACCAAGCAATAAAATATCATCGTTTTGAAATTTGAAGCTGACGTGGGTTTTGCTAGCTTTTGTAGTCAAGAGCACCAGCCTTTTACGGTCATTGGTTTGCCTGAATACATCCCAGGATATGGCGTGTTCCAGTTGAACATCGCGCAAATAATCCATGCCGGCGCGCTTGAATGCAGAATCGGTGAAAACAAAGCCTGCAGGTTCAATAATTGTCAGTTTCAATCCAAAACACGCGCAAAGCCTGGCAATAGTTGCAGCATTGGGTGCGATGTCTGGCTGGTAAAGCGCAATTTCAATCATTATAACAGCGTTTTAAGCTGGTTTTTAGTAAACGCAACAAGCCTGTGCATGTGCGACATCCCGTGGCTAGACTTATTGCAGCGGCGGTGCCAAAAACCGACCGTTCGGGGCGGCGGAGATTCATCAGAGTCACGCAATTTATGACGAGGAATTTGGCCAAGTGTCCACAGCAGATCATACACATGCAGATGTTAATCGGCGCGATTTTCTATTTATAGCCACAGGTGCAGTGGCTGGTGTTGGCGCTGCCATGGTGGCTTGGCCCTTTGTCAATCAAATGAACCCAGATGCTGCCGTTTTGGCGCTCGCTTCGATTGATGTTGATTTGGCGCCTATTGCTGAAGGACAAGCTGTTACATTTAAATGGCGTGGTAACCCTTTGATCGTGCGTCACCGCACCAAGCCAGAAATTGAAGCAGCGAAAGCTGTCAAAATGGAAGATCTGAAAGATAACGTTGCGCGCAATGCGAATGCCAAGAGTGCAGATTTAGCAACAGATGAAAACCGTGTTGTGGGCGGCAAGGCCCAGTATCTGGTCATGCTTGGCGTGTGCACCCATTTGGGCTGTGTGCCCGATGGTGCCAATCCTTCTCGTGAATATGCCGTGATTGAAGGTGCGGCTAAAACTGGAGGCTGGTTCTGCCCGTGCCATGGCTCGCAATATGATACCGCTGGCCGTATTCGCAAAGGCCCAGCGCCTGAGAATTTGGCAGTTCCACAATATGCGTATCTCTCTGATACAAAAATCCGCGTAGGCTAATAGGAAACAAAAATGAGCGGCCCCACAAAATATCAACCTACCTCCGCTGTTGGAAAATGGTTTCATGAGCGCTTGCCAATTGTAGCATTCGCTAAAGATCACATGTTGGATTTTCCAACTCCAAAGAATTTGAATTATTGGTATACATTCGGCGGCATACTGGCCGTTATGCTTGTTGTGCAGATCATCACCGGTATTGTTCTGGTAATGCACTACACCCCTCATGTGGATATGGCTTTCAACTCTGTCGAGCACATCATGCGCGACGTGAATTATGGTTGGTTGCTGCGTTACATGCACATGAATGGCGCTTCAATGTTCTTCATTGCAGTCTACATACATATGTTCCGTGGCATGTATTATGGTTCTTACAAAGCGCCGCGCGAAGTTTTGTGGATGATAGGTGTGATCATTTATCTGGTGATGATGGCCACGGCATTCATGGGCTATGTTTTGCCATGGGGCCAAATGAGCTTCTGGGGTGCCAAGGTAATTACCAATTTGTTTTCCGCCATTCCATTTGTGGGCGATTCAGTGACCACTTGGTTGTGGGGCGGCTATTCAGTTGATAACCCAACTTTGAATCGCTTCTTCTCGCTACATTACCTTTTGCCATTCGTTCTTGCTGGTTTGGTGGCGCTGCATATTTGGGCGCTGCATGTTCCTGGCAATACCAATCCTACCGGCATCAGCATTAAGGGCCCGCAGGATACGGTTCCGTTCCATCCTTACTACACCATGAAAGATGGCTTCGCGGTTGTTGTGTTCTTTATGTTCTATGCATTGTTTGTGTTTTATGGTCCAAACTATATGGGCGATGCTGTGAATTATGTTCCGGCCAACCCTCTTTCAACACCAGCACATATCAAGCCTGAGTGGTATTATCTGCCATTCTACGCAATTTTGCGCTCGGTGCCTGATAAGCTGCTTGGTGTGATTGCGATGTTCTCATCAATCTTGATCTTGCTGGCTTTGCCTTGGCTCGATACATCACGCGTGCGTTCAGGTAACTATCGCCCGATTTTCAAAGGCTTCTTTGTTGTGTTCGCAATTGTTTGCGTGGCTTTGGGCTTTATCGGTTCCAAGCCGCCTGAAGGTTCCTATGTTGTATGGGGACGTATTTTGACTGCCTATTATTTCATCCACTTCTTGGTGATCTTGCCGTTGCTGGGCTTGTTGGAAACGCCAAACCCGATGCCTGCTTCTATTGCTGATGATGTGCTGGCTAAAAAGAAGCCAATGTTGGCACCTGCTGAGTGATCTGGAGATAATGATGAAAAAATTTGCGACACTCCTGATTGCTGGCATGACCATGTTTGGTGCTGCGGCTTTGGCTGAAGAAGGTGCGGCACCGGCCAAGGGTATTAACTTCTCATTTGAAGGGCCATTTGGAACTTTTGATCGCGCGCAACTGCAGCGTGGTTACAAGGTTTACAAAGAGGTTTGCTCTAACTGCCATTCGATGAATCTTTTGTCGTTCCGCAATTTGGCGGACAAAGGCGGACCGGGTTTTACGGAAGAGCAAGTGAAGGCCTTGGCTGCGACCTTCAAGGTGCCTGCCGAGCCCAATTCAAGTGGCGATATTGTTGACCGCGACGGTTTGCCTTCTGATCGCTTTCCTTCGCCCTATAAAAACCCCGAAGCAGCTATCGCTGCCAACGGTGCAAATCCACCAGACCTCAGCTTGATTACCAAGGCCCGCGAAGGTTGGCACGGCACGTTTAATCAATTGTGGAACGGTATTGGCGGCCCGCAATATGTTTATTCGTTGCTGACTGGCTATGAAGAGCCATCGGCTGAAGCTGCAAAAGAGAAGGTTGAGGGCAAATACTACAATCCTTACTTTCAAGCTGGCAGCTGGATTTCAATGCCACCTCCACTCGCTGATGGGTTAGTGACTTTTGATGATGGTGCACCAAACACTGTTGATGATATGGCAAAGGATGTTGCCGCATTCTTAACATGGACGGCAGAGCCAAAGATGGAAGAGCGCAAGCAGACCGGATTTGAAGTGCTAATCTATTTGGCAATTCTTGCTGGTCTCATGTATTTTGTGAAAAAGAAAATTTGGGCAAAGGTTGAACACTAATTTCAAATGCTTAGTATGATTAAAGCCCGGTTTATGCCGGGCTTTTTTATTGATCTAATTTTTAGATTTTTCATTGCTAGTCTTGAAAGCTTCGGGCGTTAAGCATGTCGCCTGGAGTTGTGATGATATTTCGTGTGACCAACTGGCGGGATGTTTTTATTTAAAGTGCCTTGATAACGGCGCTGGCCGTTGCTGTTCCCTTAGTGGTAGTTTCGATAGCGCTATGGCGTTATCCGTTTTTTGTGAAGCTGCCCATTCTTGCTATATCGGGAGCAATCCCACTTTTCATTACTATTCCAATTTCAATTTTTTCGATGCATATGTTCAAGCTCATAAACGTGACGGTAGGCAGGCTTGACGATCTCATAAAATTTGACGCCATGACCGGACTTCTGAGCCGGACTAATTTTTTACACAACGTCGCGGACGTTCGTAAAAAAGGGGGCACCCTGATTTTGCTTGATGCTGACCACTTCAAGAAAATCAATGACACTCATGGCCATGAAGCAGGCGACTCTGCTCTGAAATACATTTCGAACGCGATGACTCAAATGGTTGGAAGTCATGGTTTTTTGGGCCGCTTGGGTGGTGAAGAGTTTGCGATTTTCTTGCCAAAAACTGATCGACAACAAGCTGCGCTCTTGATGGCCACACTGGGTGCCTATTTGCGCAACAACACGATGGATTACAACGGCATTAAAATTAAAGTTTCGATGAGCATGGGTATTGTAGTTGATCACGGTAACGTATCTGTGGCGTCGCTGCTGCGCCGTGCTGATCAATTACTTTATCTCGCCAAGTCCCAGGGGCGCGATCGTTACTGCATGGAAAAAACGCTTGACGAAAAGGCTTTTTCTGCGGCCTGATGGGTTTGGCTCAGGAGGCGGCATGACCAAAACAGTTCTCGGTATAATTGGAGGTTCAGGCGTTTATGACATTGCCATGGATAACGCGCGCTGGCACCACGTTGAGAGCCCTTGGGGTGAAGCCTCGGACGCTTTGCGTATGGGCGAGATTGACGGTCTTCGCGTTGTGTTTATGCCGCGCCATGGCCGGGGACATATCTATTCGCCGAGCACAATCAATTACCGCGCCAACATTGATTGCTTGAAGCGAGCAGGGGTCACAGATCTGGTTTCGCTTTCGGCTGTTGGTTCGCTCAAGGCTGAATTGCCGCCAGGAAAGTTTGTTTTGGTTGACCAGTTTATCGACAAGACATTCAAACGAGAAAGCAGCTTTTTTGGAACTGGTGTGGTGGGCCATGTTCCGTTTGGCGATCCGGTTTCGCCGTTATTGGTTGATGCAGCTGAGCAGGCTTTGCAGGCCGAGAAGATTGACTATCAACGTGATGGAACTCTGGTAGTTATGGAGGGGCCGCAGTTTTCATCACGTGCTGAATCTGAGCTTCATCGATCTTGGGGTGCTAGTCTGATTGGGATGACGGCGATGCCTGAAGCCAAGCTGGCGCGCGAGGCGGAGCTTGGTTTTGCACAAGTTTCAATGGTTACCGATTTTGACTCTTGGCACCCACACCATGATGCTGTGGATGTGGGGCAGGTTGTTCGGGTTATGAAGAACAACAGCGAAATGGCCAAGCGATTTGTATTGCGGCTGGCGAAGAATTTGCCCCGTGAACACCAAGCTTGCCCAATCGGTTCTGACCGGGCGCTTGATTTTGCCATTATGACAGCGCCTGAAAAGCGCGACCCGGCGTTGGTTCAGAAACTCGATGCCATTTTGGCACGGGTGACGAAGGCCAGTTGATTTCGGTTGTCGCCTCAGAGTATTTGAGGGAATGAACGCCATTCCTCCGACAAAGCGCTTTAGCGGTAAAATCAAGTTTTTCGATAAAGATCGCGGCTTTGGTTTTGTCACGCCCGATTTGGGTGGAAGGGATGTTTTTGTACATGTTTCAGCGGTGCAAAGGGCCGGCGTACCGCATTTGGACGAGGGCATGCCTATTTCTTATGCCGTGGAAGACGATACGCGTGGGCGTGGGCCGCAAGCGATTAATTTACAATTATTGTGAGATTTAGATGAAACGCGCTTTGGTTTTGCAACATATGGATCATGACCATCCCGGTCGGTTTTTGGATTATTTTGCCGAAGACGGGATTATCCCTGATTTGGTGCGGGTGTTTGATGGCCAGGCTATTCCATCTTTTGCAAACTATGATTTGATGTTTGTTCTGGGTGGTGCGCAGGATACGTGGCAGGAAGATCAATATCCGTATTTGGCTGAGGAGAAAGCCGCAATCCGCGAATGGGTTTGGGACAAGGCAAAGCCATATCTTGGTGTGTGCTTGGGTCATCAACTTTTAGCGACAGCTTTAGGCGGTGAAGTTGGCCGTGCTGAAAAACAAGAGTTGGGTGTTTGTGAAGTTTCGCTTTCCGATGATGGGAAGTCTCATCCATTTTTTGCAGGCATTGCTGACAGTCAAAAGGTGATGCAATGGCATCATGCTGAAGTAAAGCGGGCTCCACAGGGAGCAAAAGTTTTGGCCGCATCGCCTTTGGCTTTAGTGCAAACACTCGCGATTGATAATCATGCACTGAGCACACAGTTTCATTGTGAGTTCAGCCCGCAGACGGTTGCCACTTGGTCTTCGTTGCCGGGTTATCGCAATGTGCTGGAACGTGAGTTGGGTGAGGATGGCTATCAGCGGCTCAAAGAACAATGCTATCCATTGATGCCTGAGATGGCGCGCAACACGCGGGCGATGTATGAGAATTTTAAAAGGGTTTCTGGGCTTAAAACTTAAGAAAGAACACTTCTCCTTCTGACTCTTCTGAATCTAACCAGAAGAAATTCAGTTTTGGAAATTCAGCGTCAAGTGTTTCACGTCCGATGCCGATTTCGCAGAGAAGGCCGCCACCTTTGTTTAAATGTTTTGGTGCTTGTTTGATGATCGCGCGCACGAGATCAAAACCATCTTCGCCGCCTTCATGGGCGAGGCGCGGTTCATGGGCGTATTCAGGTGGGAAGGCGTTGACTTCTTCTGTGGCCACATAAGGTGGGTTGGTAATTATGAGGTCGAATTTTTGGTCTTTAACGGCATCAAGCAAATTACCTTGGTGGAGTGTGATCCGGTCTGATAAATCGTGTTCTTTCAAATTGATGCGGGCCACATTTAAGGCATCGGTTGAGATGTCTGCGGCGGCGATTTCAGCGTTGTGAAATGTGTTGGCAGCAAGAATGGCGAGGCAGCCTGAACCGGTGCAAAGATCTAAAACAGAGGTGATGTTTTCAGGTTCAATGCCGAAGCCTAAACCTGTTTCATCGAACAGACCTTTCACCAACATCTCACCAATGTAGGAGCGGGGGATGATGACGCGCTCATCAACGTAAAATGGAACGCCGTGCATGTACGTGCGCTTCAACAAATAGGCGGCGGGTTTGCGCGTGGTTACGCGGTCGTCGATTAGTTTCGCGAGTGTGGCTGTTTCAGTTTCAAGCAGATGCGCATCAAGCCACGGGTTAATGTCATCGACGGGTAGCTTAAGCGATTCAAGAATGATGAAAGCTGCTTCATCCAATGCGTTGGTTGCGCCATGGCCGTGGGACAGGCCTGCGGAGCGGAAACGGGTCATAGCGTAGCGCAGAAAATCGCGAATTGTGATGAGTGGTGATGTGTCTATTGTCATGGTCGGTCGATCTCGGTTTGGTGCACTAGCTTGCCGCCGTTTAACATAAGGGTGGCAAATAAAATTGCATAAAGCACAATGATGGTTACGGGCATGGCGTTGAAGCCAAAAGTATCAATTGCGGCCCCTGCGGCGGGTGGGCCGATCAATCCGCCAAATCCCCACATTGCGGCAACGCCAGCAGAACCTGCTACAACATCTGGGCCTTTAAACACATCGCCAACGATGGCAAGGCTTAAGACATAAATGCCGAAAGCAACTGTTATCAGTATGATTGTATTGACTAAAGCCAGTGGTGTTGTGATGAATACTGTGAGCAATGCGGCCGTGAGAATTGTGAGGGCAACGCAGATTACCGTTACACGGTTACGGCCAAATCTATCGCCTAACATGCCAAGCAGAAAGAACAGCAATGAGCCGCTGATGATCGCAAGGCCTAATATTTCGCTGGCATTACTCAGGCTTAGACCACGTCCCATGCCGTAGATTGTGAAGAATGAAATGATGATGTTATCGAATATTGCTGCGGTGGCGATGGCGGCATAAAGAATGGGTGCGCGTCTGAAAGCTTCGACAAAACCATGGGGCTTTTCGGTGCTATCGCCACTTACATTGATGGTCATCAATGGTAATGCTGCACAAGCCACGCAAACCATGCCAATAGCCCATGGCAACCAACCATCAATACCAGTGTAGGGCACAATCAATGGGCCAACTGCAAAGCTGATTGAAAGTGCAGATGTATAGAGCCCCATGACCAAGCCGCGATTGCTATCGCTGGAGGCATTGATGATCCACACTTCGCTGACAGTAAATAGCATTCCGATTGATATGCCGAGACAGAAGCGCAAGGGAAACCAAAAGACAAAAGGCAGGTGCGCAGCGAAGCCGACCAACACGAGAATGATTGTTGTGATTGCAGCAAACACTAAAGGCTTTGCGCCAAATTTGTGAATCATGCCTGGCAGGAAAGGGCCAGCCATGAGCAAGCCCAAAGGGCCCATGGCTGCATTGACGCCGATGAGCCAAGCTGGAACGCCTTGGGCATGCAGGAGGAGTGGCAGTAATTGATAGGTTAGTCCAAAAGCAATATCACAGCTGACCACTGTAGCGATGGCGGCAATTAGATTTCCATACGGTGATACTCTGCTCGACATAGTGTGGGCTTAGCTGGCGGCAGTGATAACAGCAAGGTTGCACGCAATTGATAGTGCAGCTAATTGAAGGGCATCATGGCAAAACTCAAAATTATGATTATTCCGGTTACTGCATTTCAGCAGAATTGCTCGCTGATGATTGACGAAGCCACCAACACGGCTGCTGTGGTTGACCCTGGTGGTGATCTCAATCGCATTGAAGATTCAATCAAGCAGGCTGGTGTGAAGGTTGAGCGCATTCTCTTGACGCATGGTCATATTGATCATGCGGGCGGTGCAGCAGAGTTGGCTGAGAAGCTGGGCGTTAAAGTTGAAGGCCCGCATATTGGCGATAAAATGTTTCTTGATAATTTGCCACAGCGCGGTGCTGATTTTGGAATTCATGGTGCGCGCGCGGTAACACCAGATCGCTGGTTAAAGGATGGGGATGAGATTGTGGTCGGTGGATTGACGTTCAGTGTGCATGAAGCGCCAGGCCATTCCCCGGGTTCAGTGGTTTTTTACAACGACGATAACAAATTTGCATTGATGGGCGATGTATTGTTTCAAAATTCAGTTGGCCGCACCGATTTGCCGGGCGGCAGTCATGAAACGCTGCTCAAATCAATCAGGGAAAAAGTTTTGCCGCTGGGCGATGACGTTACATTTTTGCCGGGGCATGGGGCTGCCAGCCGCATTGGAATTGAGCGGCTGAACAACCCGTTTTTGCAAGATTAATTAGACGGCATTTTTTCTGGTAACCATGCCGTAAATGGCGAGTACGACAATTGCGCCCAAGATTGACATGATCCAACCAGCGCTTTGACCTTCAGAATACCAACCCATTGCTTGACCAGCATAGCTGGCCACGAAAGAACCGACGATGCCGAGAATGGCCGTCAAGATGAAGCCTTGTGGTTCATTTTTGCCAGGCATCAGAAATTTGGCGATTGTGCCAACGATAATGCCGACGATTATAGTTGTGATAATACCCATTTTTGTCCGCTCCTTTTGTTACGGTAGGGTAACTTTAACATCCAAAATGTGATTTCATCAACAGCTTGTTCTTGAAATTGGCGTAATAATGCCCATAATTAGGGCTTGGACTTTTGAAAGGGAAATATCATGGCCGGAATGCCTTCTTGGGGTGCTTTATTGGGTTTAGTAGCTGTTGCTGGTTTTCAAAACCGCGACAAGATAGGGGAATTTGTGAAGGGCCTTTCTGGAGGTACGACTGCTGAACAAGTGCCAGGCGGAGTTGTCGGTGGATTGGGCGGATTGGTTACACACATGAACCAAGGCGGCCTTGCTGATATTGCAAAGAGCTGGGTGGGCACGGGTGCAAATTCACCGATTAGTGGTGACCAAATCGCCAACATGTTGCCACCGAGCATGGTTGAAATGTTGACCAAGCAAACTGGTTTAACACCAGATGAGTTGATGCAACGCCTGGCAAAAACCTTACCACAGGTAGTTGATGGTTTGACACCAAAGGGCCATCTGCCGTCGCAGTCATAATTGATTCAATGCCAGCGGGTGGAAACTTCCGCTGGCTTATATCTTCATTTCTACCAGGCGCGAGTTCGCTGCGAAATAGGCGTCACCTGTGTATTTGAATACGCCGCATTCTTTGGGGCTGGTGCCATAGCTCTCACAATATTCAGCGCCACTGGCGCTCCAGGTGCCTTTAGATTCACCCTTCTGATCGTCAGTAATCGATAGCGAGCCATCAGCATTGTACATTACAAAGCCAGTTCCGTCTTTTCGCGTGAATTGAAAATTTTTGCCAGTAACGGTTTTACCGATTTCGGCGGCCGTGAAGTTACGGATCGTTGCACCTTCTTTGGATGAAGTTGCAGACGTGCCGCCGTTGGTTACACGAATACCATTGGGTGTGCTTGCGCACGCAGTCAAAATTATGAGGCTGGCGCTGGCCAGTATGAGTTTTGGAATCATGTTTTCAACTTCGCCGTCTTTCGGAGGGATGTGCCACAAGCTGATTTAGCTCGCAAGTAGACTTAAAGTGATCCGGCTGCGAGGACAACAACGCGAGTTCCTTTTTCAACTCTCTCGAATAGATCAGCAACATCTTCATTCAACATTCGCACGCAGCCTGACGACATGGCCTTGCCAATTGACAACGGCTCATTCGTGCCGTGAATGCGGTATAATGTGTCTTCACCATTTGCATAAAGATAAAGTGCGCGCGCGCCAAGTGGATTTGTGGGGCCACCGGGCATGCCGTTCGCCCATTCTGCTGCATGAGCATCACGTTCTACCATCGATTGCGGGGGCAACCACCGCGGCCAACGCCGCTTTAATCCGATGATTGCATTGCCAGACCAGGCAAACCCTTCGCGGCCAACCCCCACGCCATATCTGATGGCTTGGTCTGGCCCCATGATGTAATAGAGATAGCGATGCTCTGGATCGACAATCAGAGTGCCTGGCTTTTCTGAATTGCCATAAGTAACCATCTGTTTGCGGAATTTTTCGGGAATTTTGCTGGCGAAGCTTTCGATCGGAAAATCCTCAGGGGATTCGGGTGGAGGCAACAAATTGGGATCGCCTATAAAATCAGCACCGCCGTAAAAAGGATGTTCAGCGCGCGCGACCGCCGCTGATGCAATAAGAGATATTGCGCCGAGTAATAATCCTCTGCGAGTGAAATTTGTCGCCATGTTTGTACTCCAAGACACAACATGATGAACGGGCCACACGGCAGCACAGTGGCTCGTTCATGGCGAGATTGTGTTGGGCGAACTGTGTTGGGCCAGTGTGTTAGGTGTTATGAGGCTACTTTGAAAGTTGCCTGACCAACTTTATACATACCTGCATTGCCCGTGAAAGTCTGGCAGGCCATTGGAACGCCTTGTGGCAAGAATGATGCTGGCGAGAAGCTTTCGCACAATTGACCGTCTTTGGCGATCCACTTGCCGCTTGTGGTGCCTTTGCCTGTGACCTGGACGAGCGACGTTCCGTCAGACGCATAAAGCGTTACGCCGCTGTTCTTTGGTCCATTCCAGGCCCAGCTTTTGCCCGTCAAAAGCGACTTAATTTGTACTGCGCTCAACGCTGTCGGCGTTGTTGTTATAGGCGCTTCTACATCGGCCAATGGGGGAGGGGTGGCAATTGAAGATGACGGAGTTGAAGCCGAATCCTTAAACAAGTTCATGTTTGTGCATGCACTGAGTGCAGCTGCCGCAGCGATCAGGATAATTTTTTGTGTTTTCATATTCATTATTCGATTCCCCAGTTTGGAATAGCGTAAACAAACCAAACTTGTGTCAGGATTAAGGATTGGTGACGCTATTCTTGGATGGCATAGCAATTTTTACCAAAGAGGAGCAACTGTAAATTGTGCAATCCCGATTTACTACGAAATTCAGTGTTTTAAGCGGTAAGGTTTCTGCTGCGACCTGTTCTGCCGCGGCTGCTTCGCTTCCAAACCACGGCGCCTTAGCTTCGGAATGGGCTGCTGAAGTTGCCAAAACGAGACCGAGAATAGAACTAAATTTGAACACCGTAACTTCCTTCTCACGCAAACAAAAAAAGGTTTTGGCGAGAAATGGTTTAAGGAACATTAACCACGCCTGCACACTTGACGAGTCTTTGCACCGGTAGGTAAGGCTTAGTTTTTCCGTTCAGTGAAAGTTTTGAATGCCCAATTTGTCATACGCTTCTGTGTTGCCAATCGTGTTGCTTGTGGCTTCTAACGTTTTTATGACTTTTGCCTGGTATGGGCATCTGGCTTATAAAACCAAGCCGTTGTGGATTGTTATATTGGCGAGTTGGGGTATTGCGCTTCTGGAATATTGTTTTGCTGTGCCTGCAAACCGAATTGGCAGCAGCTTTTATTCAACAGCTGAACTGAAAACGATGCAGGAAGTGATCACGTTTACGGTGTTTATCGGGTTTTCCATATTCTGGTTGGGGCAGTCGATTACGTTGCTACATGTTATTGGGTTTGCACTGATTATTGCAGGCGCAGCTGTGGTGTTTCGCGCGTGAATTACCGCCACAGTTTTCATGCTGGCAATCATGGTGATGTTTTAAAACATATTGTGCTGGCGCGCGCGCTGCAATTGATGGAAGCAAAGGACAAGCCGTTTGCTGTGCTTGATGCGCATGCGGGTGTTGGCATATATGATTTAACCGGGGTTCAAGCCACCAAGACTGGTGAATGGTTGGGTGGCATTGCCAAGCTGGATGATGATTTTGCGCCAGATGTTGAAGCGGTGCTTGGGCCTTACCGTGATGTGCTGGCTGCGATTAATCCAGACGGGGAGGGGACATATTATCCGGGGTCGCCTGAAATTGTTTCGCGATTAATGCGTGGCGATGACCGGTTGATTGCCAATGAGCTGCATCCCATTGATGCTGTAGAACTTGGCGCCAATTATGCAGCGCATAAAAATGTTTTTGTTAAACAACTGGATTATCTGCAGGCGATAAAATCTGAATTGCCATTTCGCGAGCGGCGCGGACTTGTGTTGATTGATCCACCGTTTGAAGTTCTTGATGAGACCTTGCGCGCCACGCAGGCTTTGCAATTTGGATATCGGCGCATGGCCACGGCTACATTCATGATTTGGTATCCGGTGACGACAGATGAATTTGCTGCGCAGTTTGTTGATACAATCAAATCTTTAAACATACCTAATATGTTATGGTGCGAGCTGCGCATAAAAGCTGCATTTGCGCAAGGCGGACTTTCAGGTTCGGGATTGATTATTGTGAACCCGCCGTGGACACTTGAAAATGATTTGCGGATTTTGCTGCCAGCATTGGCAGAGAGATTGGGACTTGGAGACTGGGGGCGCGGCCAGGTTGCCTGGATTGCGCCCCCGAAATAATTACAGGTTTACTGATTTGCCTTCGATGGTTTTTGACAGATCAATATATTCTTCTGATGATGTTCCTGCACGCTTGGCAATTTCGGCAAGCTGCAATTTTGCAAGATCAATGCGACCGGCAGCGACATAACCTTCACCGAGATATTCGCGGGCTTTTACATAATCTGGCTGCATGGCCAGGGCTTGATCGTAATATGAAACTGCGATTTCAAGACGGCCAGCTTTGCGGTTGCTATAGCCAATCATCGTCAATGTTTCCGGGGTCTGCTTATCTCTCATGGCGTTGAAAGCGCTCAAAGCCCAATCATATTGGCCCGTTTTGGCGAGCAGATAGCCTTGCGCATAAAGTTCGTTATCGGGGATGATTCCGGCTGTGGCTTTGACACACGACTTGGTCATTTTACCCTTCTTTTTCATGGTTTTTACAACTTCACCGACTTTGCACTTCAACTGGGTTGGCACAGTTGTTGGAGCAGCTGGTGCTGCGGGCGGTGTGGTTCCCGCCGCCAATACCACAGCTGAACTTAAAGCCAGCGCGAAGAGTGTTGCAGAAACTATTCTCATGAGGAACCTCCAGATTGTGTCTAACTCATTTGTCAGCTTAGCACAGTTACGATGTTTTTGTAGCCTGTATTCCATTACGGTTTGTACAGGTTTTGGATCTGTTGAGTGGTAGCTTTGAGTCTTGACTGGCGAATTGTCAGCCTCACTTTTTGTAATTGTAGATCCAATCAAGTTGGCTTTGAATTATTGCAGACGGAGCCACGTTCAAAAAGATGTTGCGTAATAGAGCTGTTACGCCCGATGAATGATATATGTTTCTGGCACGCACAGAATTTTGGTGCAATTTTGTGGTGCGGCTAATTCGTTTTGCACTCAGCATTTCAATTGCTGTTTTTGGATTTGATTGAAGTTCTTGTTGCAAGAGAGCCGCATCTTCCAGCGCCATCGCTGCACCTTGGGCAAGATAGGGCACGGTAGCATGAGCGGCGTCGCCGATTAATGTGATGTTACCTTGGTGCCATTTTTTGAGTGGGCGCACATAAGCGGATTGCCATTTTGTGAAGTGAGTTGGCAATGCGAGAATGCTTTGCAAGTTTTCGCTCGCATTTTTGAAAAAGCAATTTGGTTCTTCGCCTTTGGTGATGGCAATCATATTGAGTTGAGCGGGATTTCCAACTGGGTAATGCACGACGTGGCCGCCGGGAAAGAGCCAAAGGTTTACGCATTCAAAATTTACATCACGAGTTGATGACGGCATTGGCAGCAGGCTGCGGAAATAAGTGTCTTTGGTTGTGTTGGCCGCGGTTCCGGGGAAAAGCATTTCGCGGGTTTTGGACCGCACACCGTCTGCGGCGATGAGGCCGCCATAGCCTGTCATTGCAAGATCTGGCACGTCACTATTGGTTTTGATTGCGATGCTTGAGTATGAATTTGCAACTTGAATCAATCCGCTGTGCAGATCGGCGCGGTGCGCTGTGAGATAAGGGTGTCCAAATTTTTGTTCGAATGATTTGCCCAGCATCAGTCGTTTCAGAACTTTGCCGCTGCGGCCGTCGCGCATGTGGATTTCAGGGGGAGCATAAGTAATGGACTTTACGGCATCCCACGCGCCAAGTTTTTGCAAAGCGCGCGCTGCATTTGGGCCGAGTTGGAGGCCGGCACCTAAAGGCTCAAATTTTGCGGCTTTTTCAAAAACTACGGCTTGCCCGCCCGCATTGGCTACAGCCAAGGCGCTGGCCAGCCCTGCAATACCGCCGCCGATGATTTTGAAGTTCATTGTATCCATTGTTTCAGCATGCCACGAAAATTCATTCTGTTCATGTGGCGGATTGATGCTTGCGAGAAACGCTGCCAAGCCCTAGTAGATCGCCCATATTCATAACAGTTTGCGATTTGACGTTGTCAAATCGCTCGACGCAACTTGATAGTTGGAGGCATATTTTTGTCAATCAGGTGATTTCACCTGATTGACAAAAATATGCATTAGGAGAGATTTATGGGCTTTATTTCAGACTCGCTCAACCGCATTCAGCCATCGGCCACGATTGCAATCAGCACCAAGGCGCAGGTTTTGCAGGCCGAGGGCAAAAACGTAATTGGATTGGCAGCAGGCGAGCCTGACTTTGAAACCCCGCGCAACATCAAGGATGCGGCTATCAAGGCAATCAACGATGGCAAGACGCGCTATACGGCTGTGGACGGCATTCCTGAATTAAAGAAAGCAATTTGCGCCAAATTCAAGCGCGATAATGATCTGGACTATAAACCATCGCAAATTTCCGTGGGCACGGGCGGTAAGCAGGTTTTGTTTAACGCGTTAATGGCCACTGTGAACGCTGGTGATGAAGTGATTGTGCCCGCGCCTTATTGGGTAAGCTATCCTGATATCGTGATGTTGGCTAATGGCACGCCGGTGATTGTGCAGGGTGATGCGGCCAAGGGCTTCAAGCTGCAAGCCGTGGATTTGGAAAAGGTGATTACACCTAAAACCAAGTGGCTGATTTTGAACTCGCCGTCGAACCCATCAGGTGCTGCTTATTCACATTCTGAAATGAAGGCATTGACCGATGTGCTGGTGAAGCATCCACATGTCTGGATTTTGACTGACGATATGTATGAGCATCTGGTTTATGATGATTTCAAATTTGTAACGCCTGCTCAAATCGAGCCTAGGCTTTATGAGCGCACGCTGACCATGAACGGTGTTTCCAAATCTTATTGCATGACAGGTTGGCGTATTGGTTATGCGGCGGGGCCTGAAGTTTTGATCAAGGCTATGGCCAAGTTGCAGTCGCAATCAACATCGAACCCATCAAGCATTGCGCAATGGGCTTCAGTTGAAGCGTTGAATGGTCCGCAAGATTTTATTGCCGCTCACAACAAGATATTTAAAGAACGGCGCGATCTTGTCGTTTCGATGCTTAATCAAACCAAGGGATTGAGCTGTGCAATGCCTGAAGGTGCATTTTATGTTTATCCATCTTGCGCAGGTACGATTGGCAAGACTGCGCCATCGGGCAAAGTGATTGCGACGGATGAAGATTTTGTAAGTGAGTTGTTGGCGGCGGAAGGTGTTGCTGCCGTACATGGTGGCGCGTTTGGCTCGTCACCTTATTTTCGCATCAGCTATGCTACAGCAACTACCATTCTCGAAGACGCATGCACCCGCATTCAGCGGTTTTGTGGCAACTTAAAATAACAAGGAAGAAAAAATGTACGCACAATCAGTTCCATTTCTCATTCGCAATCTTGAAGCGACAACCAAGTTTTTGAAAAAGGCGGAAGCACAGATTGAAGCGAAGAAGATCGACAAAGCTGTTGTTCTGAACCTGCGCACTTATCCCGACATGTTCCCGCTGATGCGCCAGGTGCAACTGGTTACTGATTTCTGCAAGGGTGCTGGTGCACGTTTATCTGGCGTGGCGGTGCCAAGCTATGCTGATGATGAAAAAACATTTGAAGAGCTTTACGCGCGTCTGGCCAAGACTGTAGATTTTTTGAAGAGCCTGGATGTTAAATCTTTTGATGGCGCTGACAAGCGGGACATCACCATGAAGGTGCAGGGCAATGACATGACCATGGATGGCATTACTTATTTTAATGGCATGGCTTTGCCCAACGTCTATTTTCATATGACAACAGCGTATAATATTTTGCGCAGCATTGGCATTGAATTGGGCAAGGGCGATTTCATGGGGCGTTAGCCTCATGACGTTTGATATTTTTTTAGCGCTTGCATTGTTCGGCTTTATCACGGCGTTTACGCCGGGGCCGAACAATACACTGTTGATGGCGCAAGGCATCAATTTTGGATTCCGTCGCACGTTACCTTTGATATTTGGCGTGGCCATTGGCTTTCCGTTCATGATTGGTTGTGTGGGGCTGGGCCTCGGCAAAATATTCGACATCTATCCTATTCTCTATGTGATTTTGAAATATGCGGGTGCCGCCTACATGCTGTGGTTGGCGTGGAAGATTGCAAATTCGAAGCCTGCGATTGAGGGCGAGACAGCGGTGGGGCAGCCTTTAAGTTTCATTCAAGGTGCAGCCTTCCAGTGGATTAACCCGAAAGCGTGGATTATGGCGGTGACAGCGCTTTCAGCATATACTGTTGCTTCAAATTATTATGTGGGCGTGGCTTTTGTCGTCGGCACTTTCGTCGTTATGGGCTTAAGCAGCGCCTCGACTTGGGCGATGTTTGGTGTGGGGCTGCGGCATTTGCTGAATGATCCAAGATATTTCAGGATCATCAATTTGGCACTGGCACTGTTACTGGTGGCTTCGCTGGTGCCGATGTTGTGGCATTGACAAAAACTAATTATTGTAGTAACAATAAATATGAAGGACGAGTTTGATCCAGAAAAACGCGCATTCACGCTCGAGACGCGCGGACTGGATATGGCTGACGCGAGTAAAGTCTTTGAGTTAGACAATGTAACTTTTGAAGATCGTCGAAAAGAATATGATGAAACGAGAATGATCACCTTTGGATATTTAGAGCGCAGGATGGTTGTTTTAGTTTGGACATTACGCGGAGAAGTCCGGCGTATTATCAGTATGAGGAAAGCAAATGACAGAGAACAAGCGCTCTATCTTGAAAGATTGGGAAGACCCTGACGATGCGCCTGATCTTTCTTCGCCCTATTGGCAAGAGATCATTGCAAAAACGCAAGTTACACGTGGGCGACCAAAACTAACGGTAACAAAGCGTTCAACAACAATCAGGCTCGATGCAGATGTTATTGAAGCCTTCAAACAAAAGGGCCCGCGTTGGCAATCACGAATTAATGAAGCTTTGAAGGAGTGGTTAGCGCGAGGGTGAGATTGTTGAAAGAGTCCCTCATCTATCCCATCCGCCTACGCCAAGTGGCTTCGCCAGATGGGCCCCTTTCTTCCCCCGCAAGCGGTGGAAGACGTTAAGGAAGACGAAGAGTTAGAAACCCCATTCTTTCGCTTTGCCGACGATGAAATCTCGGAATGCTGTTACGCGTTTGGTGTCTTTCAGTTCTTCAGGATAGACGAAGTAGGTGTCAAACTGTGGGGCTTCCAATGGCAAATCGATTTGCACCAAATTCTTGCTGTCAGCGGGCACGATATAGTCTTGCAGTGAGCCAATGCCTGCGCCTTCTTGCACGGCGCGGCGCAAGCCATAGGCGTTGTTTACGCGCAACGCGGAGCGTCGTGGATTGTTGTCGGGGCGGCCTACGGTTTCGAGCCAGTTGAGATTGGTGAGATAGCCTTCTGTGGTGCCGAAGGTGACGATGCGGTGTTTGTCCAGATCGTCGACGGATTTTGGAATGCCGTAGCGCTTGATGTAATCAGGTGAAGCATAGACATGATGATGCACGGTGAAGAGTTTACGCTGGATCAAATCGGGCTGGGTTGGTCGTCTAAGGCGTATGGCAACGTCGGCTTCGCGCATCGAAAGATCAAGCTCGGTATCGTCGAGATTTAAGGTTACGAAGATATCGGGATAAAGCTCCATAAATTCTTTGATGCGCGGCGTGAGCCAGACGGAACCTAGGCCTACTGTGGTGGTGATACGGAGTTCACCGGAGGGCTTTTCTTTTGAATCCATCAGGCGGGTTTTGGTGGCTTCAAGTTTTGTGAATACTTCGTGCGCGGCACGGTGCAGCACTTCGCCTTGTTCAGTAAGGATGAGGCCACGTGCATGGCGGTGGAAGAGGGCGACCTTCAGATCTTCTTCCAATGCTGAAATCTGACGGCTGACGGCTGATTGTGAGAGCAGCAATTCGTGGCCAGCGTGAGTGAAGCTTCCGGCTTCAGCCACCGCATGGAAAATCCGCAGCTTGTCCCAATCCATATGCGTTTACTCCGCTGCCTGTCTCATTTCGGCTGTTGCATGTAAATATTTTTCGGATTCGAGGGCGGCCATGCAGCCCATGCCTGCCGCAGTTACGGCTTGGCGATAAATATCGTCGGTCACGTCGCCTGCTGCGAATACGCCGGGGATCACAGTGGCTGTGCTCCAAGGGGCTGTGACCAGGTAATTGCCATTCTTGAATGGCAGTTGGCCTTCGAACAACTCTGTTGCGGGCTTGTGGCCGATGGCAATGAAGATGCCGTCGACTGCAATATCTGTGGTCACGCCGGTTTTTACGTTCTTGATGCGCGCCGTTGTGACACTGCGCGGTTCGGTGGTTCCAATGACGTCTTCCAAAGCAGAATCCCAAATCACCGTGATCTTAGGATGCGTGAACAAACGATTTTGTAAAATGCGCTCAGCTTTGAATTCATTGCGGCGATGCACGACAATAACTTCCGACGCAAAATTTGTGAGGAACAAAGCTTCCTCAACTGCAGTATTGCCGCCACCAACAACCATTACTTTTTTACCACGATAGAAAAATCCATCGCATGTGGCACATGCTGACACGCCAAAGCCCTGGAAGTGTTGTTCGGAGGGAAGGCCCAGCCATTTGGCTTGAGCGCCTGTAGCAATGATCAATGCATCGCAGGTGTAGACTGTGCCGCTGTCGCCGACCAATTCGATGGGTTGATTTTTCAATTTCACAGATGTGATTGTGTCCGATACAATCTGAGTTCCCATATGTTCAGCCTGGGCTTTCATTTCTTCCATCAGGAAAGGGCCCTGAATGGTTTTGGCAAAACCTGGGTAGTTTTCAACATCGGTGGTTATCGTCAACTGCCCGCCGGGTTGAATGCCTTGGATGACCAATGGCTCCAACATGGCGCGCGCGGCATAGATGGCCGCTGTATATCCAGCAGGGCCAGAACCTAAAACGATAACGCGGGCATGACGAGAAGACATATCGAGACTCCAATAGCTATGTGAATTTAGCATATCTTATATGGTGCTGGGGACAAGGGGAATACAAGCTGTTGTGAACAACCGTATTGGGCCACAATGGATTGAGAACTAGATTGGTTAATGCAACTGGAAGTAAAATCAGGGCATTGAAGGCGGCGCAGTTAGGGACCATATTCCTTGTGTTGTCGTTACAGCGGAGATTGGCTGAGCCTCAGGTTCACCTGACACATTTTAAAAAATCAGACCAGCTTTAGCGCCCATTTATTTGAACGGGTGGCGGCTTCGCTATGCTTTGGAGTAAATCATGACCTATTATCTTGTTGCTGCTTTTGCAGTTATATTTGTATTTGCTGGCTTTCGTATTGCGCAGGAATATCAGCGCGCAGTGGTGTTTCGCCTTGGGCGTTACTCATCGCTGAAGGGGCCTGGCCTCTATTGGATTATCCCGGTGATTGATTGGCAGAAGATGGTTGATATTCGCACATCAACTGTGGCCGTTGAACAGCAGGAGACGATTACCAAAGATAGCGTGACCATCAAAGTCAATGCCGTGTTGTGGTATAAAATCGTTGATCCGAAAAAGGCTATCATTTCGGTTGGCAGTTATCCTGATGCCGTTTATCAAGTGGCGCTGACAAGCCTTCGCAACATTATCGGCCAGCATGCTTTGGATGAAGTGTTGCGTGATCGCGACAAGATCAACGCCAGCTTAGCCAAGATTGTTGACGAAGTTACGGCTGCATGGGGCATCCATGTCGAAATCGTTGAGATGAAAGACGTGGAAATTCCTCCAACCATGCAACGTGCCATGGCTCGAGAAGCTGAAGCAACACGCGAAAAGCGTGCACGCTTGATTAAAGCTGATGCAGAGCAGGAAGCTTCGATGAAACTCGCCAAAGCCTCACGCGTTATAGCCGCAAATCCTTTGGCTTTGGAACTGCGGCGGATGCAGATGGTGCAGGAAGTGGGTGCGGAGAATAACACCACAACCATTGTGTTGATGCCATCGGATATCATCCATCTGGCCAATAGTGTGAGTGGCTATTTGGATGCGATGAAAAAGTGAACTGGCGGCGGGCGGAAATTAAATTCCGCCCGTCGTTTTATGTGTTCTGGAATCACGAAATATTATTGCTATAAGTATCATCCATGAACACGGCAGATGATCTTGATACGATTGATTGGAAAATTCTGAAGGAGCTTCAGAAGGCGGGGCGGATTACCAATGTTGAGCTTTCCGACCGTGTGGGCCTTTCGCCGCCACCCACTTTGCGGCGGGTGCAGGCCTTAGAGAAAGACGGCTTTATCACCGGATACCGGGCGCAGCTAGATGGTGCGAAACTGGGTTATGGCGTACAGATGATGGTTCTGGTGGGCCTTAAAAGCCAGGCTGAACATGAGATGCGCGATTTTGAGCGGCGGGTTGCTGGCTGGCCCATTGTGCGGGAATGCTATGCGGTTTCGGGCGTTGCTGATTATGTGATGAAATGCACGGCGCGCGATTTGCAATCAATTCAAAGCTTCGTGATGGGTGCATTATCAAAAGCGCCGAATGTTGAAAGTGTGAAGACATCATTGGTGCTGCATGTGGCCAAGGATGAGCCAGCGGTGCCTCTACTGTGAATAGCATTCCGCGTGGAGGTGGGGGCTGGGCTACACTAACCGCTGCGGCAGCTGCGGCGGTTATTATTGGATTTGCTTCCACCATTTTGATTTTGATGCAAGCGGCGGAGGCGATTGGGGCCACGCCTGAACAACAGGCGTCGATGGCTTCGGTGTTGTGTTATGTGATGGCGATTACGACGGCGATTTTGTGCTGGCGCTATAAAACGCCGATCATCGTGGCGTGGTCGACACCGGGTGCGGTGTTGATTGCCAGCGGTGCGGCGGGCATTACTTATCAAACCGCATTAGGTGCATTTGTAGTGTCTGGCGTTTTGATGGTGATCACGGGATTGGTGAAGCCTCTGGAACGGGCCATTGAAAAAATGCCGCCTGCTATTGCTGCGGCGATGTTGGCTGGTGTTTTGGTGACTTATGTTTTGAAAGTGCCTGCGGCCAGTATTGCTGCACCTTGGTTAGTGCTGCCTTTGGTTTTGGCGTTTTTTGCCTTGCGGATTTTTCTGCCGCTTTATGCTGTGCCGGTGATTACTGTGCTTGGTTTGGCTTTGGCTTTTTTGGGCGGGGGCATGGGGGAAGCGTGTTGCGCATTAGGCATTACGCCACTTACGTTTGATATCCCGAAATTTGAATGGCACGCAATGATTGGCATGGGGGTGCCGCTTTATCTGGTAACCATGGCGTCGCAGAATTTGCCGGGCTTTGCAGTGGTGCGTGCGGCGGGTTATCAACCGCCGGTAAGTGGAGCGCTGATAACCACTGGTGTTGCGTCAATTCTCATGACTCCGTTTGGTGGCCATGCGGTAAACATGGCAGCAATCACTGCGTCGTTGGCAACGGGCCCCGATGCGCATCCTGATCCAAAGCAACGCTGGAAGATTATGTTTCCATATTTTGTGATGTATGGGTTGATTGGACTGACTGCAGCGAGCTTTGTGCAAATTCTTGGTGCATTGCCAAAAGAATTAGTTGCGGCGATTGCTGGCTTAGCGCTGTTTGGCCCACTGATGGGCGGCATGACCGCGATGATGAAGGAGCCCAAGGATATCGAGGCGGCATTGGTGACGTTTCTGGTTACGGCATCAGGCTTTAGTCTTTATGGCGTTGGTGCTGCGTTTTGGGGATTGTGTGCAGGGCTTGCTCTTTGGGGTGTGAAGCACATCAATCTTTCGCCTCGTTGAACAGGCGGTCGAATTCGTTTTGATATTGCTCTGCCATTAATGGGTTGTTCCACATGACGATGGCGTTTTCTGCGTTACGCTCGGCCGCGGCATAGGAGTAGTTGAACGACCCTGTTTCAACATGAATGCCGTCTACGACGATAAATTTATCGTGCATGATGGGATAGCGTGAGGTGGTGCGGACATAGACGCCGCATTCTGACAAGTAATCGCGTTTGGAATAGCCTTTGCTATGCGGGTTGGATTTGTTGTCGAGGACGGCAGTGACTGCGATGCCGCGGGCTGCAGCTTTGCATAATGAATCTGCTATTGGTTTGGATGTCATTTGATAAGCGGCGATGACGACACTGGTTTGGGCGGTGTCGATAATTTTTTTGACCAAACGTTCGGCGGATCGTTGTGGGTAAGGTGCAAAGGCAATTTCAATTGTGCCGGTTGCGGGAACGCGCGAGAGCTTGGTTTTTATGCTGTCGGAGGCGGTGTCAATTGCACCTGTGGTGATTGGGTCAGTCGGGGTGCAGCTGGGCTTTGGCTTACCCGCAGCTGCTGCTTCACTCACGAAAAAGGCGAGTAGCAAAATGGATATTGGGAATCGCAATTGCATGCGATCTTGATGCAAGTCTATTCGTTAATCAAAAGTTAATGCGGGATTTAGCGCATGTTTCCGGTGTGGCCTTGTGAATAACGGCCAGGCTGTGGCCACACAGTTAGACCATGTGGTTCCAACTGTACGGGCACTTTTACTACCGAACCATCAGTAGTGTTGATCGCATAAACTTCATGGTCAAAGCGGCCTGCGAGCCAAAGCGTTTTTCCATCGGCGCTGACGTTGCCCATATCGGGGCTGCCGCCGCCGGGGATGGGCCAAGTGGTTTCAATTTTTTGAGTTGCAAAATCCATTACTGAAACGGAGCCCGGTCCTTTTGGGCCGCTGGTCATGTTATGTGAGCCACGGTTGGAAATATAAAGCTTCTTGCCATCGCGGCTGACTGTGAAGCCATGTGTGCCTTTGCCGGTTTCGAAGAATCCGGTTTCAACAAATTTATCACCGTCGATTGTGAACACGCCGTCGTTCATCATATCGGCTACGTAGAAAACTTTTCCGTCGGCAGAGAGGCGAATATCCTGCGGCATGCCTTTCTTTGAAAGCTTCAAAATACCAAGGAGCTTTTTGTTTTTCATGTCAACTTTTGCCAGGCTGCCACCGCCGAATTCGCAGGTGAATATTGCATATGAGTTATCTGCTGCGAAATCTGCGTGGTTGACGCCTTGGCATTCGGGCAATGGTAATTTTGTTTGGAGTTGCATGGTATGAGGATCACGGAAATCAAGCTGACGATATGCTTCATCAACAATCACAGCCGATGAACCATCAGGCATGAAATACATATTGTAGGGATCATCGACAACGATTTGTGCGCCGGCTTTTCCTGTCCATGGATCAATTGGTGTCATCGAGCCTTTGGTGGAATGATCAGCGTTATTGGCCACCCACAAGGTTTTCTTATCCCATGAAGGGATGATGTGTTGTGGGCCGCGACCTGCCTTGTAGGTTTCAATGACTTGCTTTGTGGTGGCGTTGATTACTGTTACGGTATCTGATGCGTGGTTTGGCACATAGACGCGGGGCAGGGCGTTGACGAGTGCGAAATCTAATTTGTTTGCACCAGTCTCGGCATAGACATTCGTTGTTTCGGAGTGGGATTTAGGTGTTTCAGCTGATGCTGGCAGAATGCTTGGTTGATGCACAGGCAATTCAATCACTGGCAGAATATGCTTCATCTTTCGCATCTTAACGCGTGGTTTTGCGAAAATGTTTCTATCGTGATGTTTCTTGATCGGTGCAAGTTTTTTGACGGAAAGATGTTTTTTGACAAGCATCTCTATCACAAACTGTTTTTTCGTTTGGTGCTTGTGCTTGTCGATTGCAAATGTGGGCTGCGCAGCAATGCTTGTGGTCAATAAAAAAATGGCGGTGGCCAAGAACTTGGTCATGATTTTCGATTCTACTGATGTGTTGCCGTAAATTTCTGAATTGCCTCTACCGTTCCATTAACGATTAGGTCAATCCCCAGTTGTCCAAATTTGGCGGATGCGTTTTTCGGGTCACCATTATAAACGCCATCGGCATTTCCAAGTTTTGGGCCATTGGCAATCTTGTCGCTGCGCACTTTACTTGGATCTATGGCCAGCATCAGAGACGTATCTGCCAATGCGGCATGAGTTCCGATTTCAGTTTCTTTTGCGCCGTTTGCTTTCAGTGCATCCACATATTGGTGTTGGCTGATGTTGTAGTAGTCGCGATCTGCAAAAACTTTTGCGCTGCCTTTCCATTCGGCATTGAGTTTGTTGGCAACGACTGTAAGGCTGTTTTGATAACTGCCGTGATCACCAATCAATACGATGGTTTTGAAGCCAGCATGTTTGAAGCTGAGCGCTGCTGAACTGAGCAAGTCTTCAAAAGTTTTATCTGAAATAGAAATCGTACCAGGAAACTTCATATGCGCTTGCGCGGGATCAATATTGCCTTCGGGCACATATGCAATGGTCGGAGCGACCATAGTGTTTCCAAGTTTTGCAGCGATTTTTTCGGCAAGAAATTTTACGCGAAAATTATGTTTGCCGAGTGCCATGGCAGGGCCGTTTTGTTCCGTGCCACCGATTGGAACGATGATTGTTGTGGCACCAGATTTAACCTCGTCACGCAATTCTGTCCAAGTTTTATCTTCAATGAAAACAGTAGCTTGTGCAGAGTTTGAGAGAAAGAGAGTCAACAGTAAAATATGATGCAGTTTCATATGTGCTCTCCAATACGAACATTCCCGCGCATGGGCGGGAATGATAAATTAGTCAGAGTTGGAAAAAGATTAGACCTTATTTCCACTGGACCTTGACGATTTCGTAAGACTTACCGCCACCGGGTGTATTCACTTCAATGCTGTCACCTTTTTTCTTGCCGATCAGCGCGCGTGCGATTGGAGAGGAAATTGAAATGCGGCCTTGCTTCACGTCTGCTTCAAAGTCACCAACGATCTGGTATTTCACTTCGGCTTCGGTGTCTTCATCAATCAGGGTCAGCTTTGCACCGAACATGACCGTTTCACCTGACAGTTTTGTCGGGTCGATGACTTCGGCGCGAGACAAACGGTCTTCAAGTTCTTGTACCTTGGTTTCATTCCAGCCCTGTGCTTCTTTGGCTGCATGATATTCTGCGTTTTCCGACAAGTCGCCATGAGCGCGAGCTTCCTCAATCGCTTTGATGATGCGCGGGCGTTCCACTGATTTCATGAACTTTACGTTCTCCAACATCGTGGCGTAGCCTTGTTCGGTCATTGGCACTTTTTCCATGGCTTTTCGAATAGTCCTTTAGCTTCCAAATTAAGGAAAAATAACACCCGGCAATCGCTGTGAAGCAATCGAGGCCGGGCAGATACATAAGATGCCCCAAACAAGGCAAAATTTCAAGTGTGACGATAAGAGGTGTAATTTTCTTACGTTTTTTGTTGCTAGGCGGGGCTTGGCGTTGTCATATATCTGACAAATCAGGGAGAATTAGCGATGGCAGGACGTTTGCAAGGAAAGGTGGCGCTGATTTCTGGGGGTGCCACAGGCATGGGTGGGGCCGCATCAAAGTTGTTTGCGGCCGAGGGCGCAAGAGTGGGGATTGTTGACCGCAATCCCGAGGCGGCTGCAGTTACAGTTGCTGAAATTCGAAAAGCAGGCGGGCAAGCGATGTTTGCCGTGGCTGATGCTTCGTCTGCCGTTGAGGTGAACCGCGCGGTGGCGGAAGTTCAAGCGGCTTTTGGCGTGATCAATGTTCTGTTCAACCATGCAGGCACAATTGTGATCAAGCCGTTTCTTGAAACGACTGAAGAAGAATGGGATTGGCTGACGGATGTGAATGTGAAAAGCATGTATCTGATGACCAAGGCCGTGTTGCCGCAAATGATTGCTGCAGGTGGTGGATCAATTGTTTGTACCTCTTCAATCTCGGCCATTGCGGCAACGCCGATGGAAGTTTTGTATTGCACCACGAAGGGTGCATGCCATCAATTTGCGCGGGCTATTGCTGTTGAGTTTAGAGACCGTGGCATTCGTTGCAATGCAGTTTGCCCAGGGTTTGTGAAAACACCGCACGGGATTCGTGAGGTGAAAGACTTGATTGCACTTGGTGTAGATGTGTCGGAAGCTGCAATTGCAACACAACAGGGGCGCATTTGCGAACCCGAGGAAGTGGCGCGCGCCGCTTTGTTTCTGGCGTCTGATGAAGCCAGCTTTGTGAACGGCACGCATTTGTTTGTGGATAACGGGTTTACTGCGGTTTAGTTTTTCTTGTGCTTGCGACGGCGGCGGCGGGATTTGTGTTCGCCATTTTCAACGCCTTCTGAATCTTCATGTTCTAGGCCTTCTGCACCTTCATTGCCTTTGCCACCAGGTACGTTCACTTTAAAGGCCATGGCGGGTGAGGCAACGGTTGCGATGGCCAATCCACCAGTTGCTAAGCCTAAAGCCATAAGGCTCAATTTTCGGCGTGATGTTATTTGATTCATTTTGTTTTCCCTAAATATCAAGTCGGCTTTTGCTTTGCCGACCAGCTCAAGCTAAACGATATGTGATGGGCGCTGGCTGACAGAGCGTTTCAGCAGCTTGTCAGCTGAGTTTCTGCAAGTTAGGTAATTATGATGAAAACAAGTTCACGAGCAGCACTCTCGCGCCGTTCCCTTTTGGGCGCGCTAATGCTGTTTGCAGTTGCTCAGCCTGCCAAAGCCGATAGCGATGAAGCCGATGAAAATCCCGGCCATGACGAGGCTGGTGAACATGAATATGCATTAGGGCTTGTCAAGAATGGCGGCGCATTACCGTTGGCTGATATCTTAGTCGAAGTGCAAAAAACCATACCGGGTGATTTACTGGAAGCGCGGCTTAAAAAACGGCATGGTATCGTGGTCTATGTTTTATCACTCTTGTCCAAAGACGGCACCTATAGTGTTGTAACAGTCAACGCGAAGAACAAGAGTATCGTTAGCGTTGAGGATCGATAAATGCGAGTTTTGGTTGTTGAAGATGAGCCAGACGTGGCTGAGCATATTGGCCGAGTTTTAACTGCTGCAGGATTTCTGACTGAAATTGTAAACGATGGTGAAAAAGCGCAATTCTTGGGCGAAACAGAAGATTTTGCAGCAGTGATTTTGGATTTGGGCTTGCCTAAGCTTGACGGATTAAGTGTGCTGCGGTCGTGGCGTGAGGTTGGTAAAACCATGCCAGTGATTGCCCTTACAGCGCGCGACAGTTGGCGGGACCGTGTTGAAGGTATAAACATTGGTGCTGATGATTACATCGGCAAGCCTTTTGAAGCTGAAGAATTGGTAGCGCGGTTGCGAGCAGTTTTGCGCCGGAGCAGTGGCCATGCAGCGCCTGAGATTATTGTGGGTGGATTGCGCCTTGATACGCGAACGATGCAAGTGACGGTGGACGGCGTTCCGGCCAAGCTTTCGCCATTGGAATATCGTGCGACGAGTTATCTGTTGCATCACAGGGGAAATGTTGTTGGGTTTCGCGAGCTTTATGAACATGTTTATGGGGCGGGCGAATCTTACTCGAACACGCTTGAGACTTTGATTGGCCGGGTGCGCAAGCGCTTGGGTGCTCGCCTCATCGAAACCCGCAAGGGAGCTGGTTATTTTATTCCAGATAGGCCCGCTTGAATTCGCACTCCCTGCGGTTGCGATTGATGGCTGCGGCGGCGCTTTCCGCGTTGTTGACATTGGCCTTTATTGGATTTCTGATTGCTAATCTGTTTGAACGCCAAGTTGAAAGCCGCTTGCGCGAGAATCTTTCGCTGCAACTTGATCAGTTGGCAGCACATCTGATTGTGAACGATGATAATACGGCAGGGCTTGACGCTGATCTCTCAGACCCGCGCTATGAGCGCCCGCTTTCAGGGCTTTACTGGGAGGTTGATGAAGAAGGCAAAACACCGCTTCGTTCGCGTTCCATGTGGGATCAGAGTTTTGATCTTTCTGAAAATCACGCTGTTACGAATTTTGCATTGACACCTATTAATGGACCGAAGGGTGTTGAACTGGTGGGCATGAGCCGTGCCGTGACCAAGCGCGATAAGGCAGATGTGAAACATCATTATCTTTTGACGGTGTCGCAAGACACACGCGTGGTGGCCGCTGACCATGCTGATTTGCTGCGTACTTTGGCAATTGCTTTAGGGTTGGCGTTTGTTGCCATCGTTGCTGCAGCGGCCGCGCAAATTTATTTTGGCTTGAAACCACTTGAAGCGATGCGCCGCGATATTGAGCAGGTGCGGGGAGGATTGAGCGATCATGTTGATACGTCGGGCGTTCCGTCTGAAGTTATGCCGTTGGTAGAAGAAATCAACGCAACATTAGAAGTGCAGCGCCGTAATCTTGAGCGAGCGCGGAGGCAGGCTGGTGATTTGGCACATGGTTTGAAGACACCAATTGCAGCACTTGCTGGCCAAGCTGATCTTTTGGCGCGTGGTGGGCAGAGCCGAGGTGCTGAGGCCATACGCGGTCATTTGCGTGTCATGCACCGTCATGTGGAGCGTGAATTGGCACGGGCTCGTGCACAGGGTGATGGCGCTGTGATCGGAGCAGGGGTGAACCCGGTTACAGAAATTCGTTCGGTGATTGGTACGCTGAAAAAACTTCCGCAGAGAGCCGCGTTAAACTATCAAGTTGATGGCCCCGCAGATTTGTTGTTGGCCATGAACCCCGAGGACTTTGCGGAGATTGTCGGGAACCTGATCGACAATGCGCGCAAGTGGGCCAGCAGTTCGGTTATGGTTTCAATCGCTGTTAGAGGCAGCAAAGCTGTGGTGAGCGTGGATGATGATGGTCCGGGCATTCGCGATGATCAGCAGGTCGAGGCGCTGGCACGAGGTGTTAGGCTTGATGAGAAAGTGCAGGGCAGTGGGCTTGGGTTATCAATTGTTGAAGCTCTGCTGGAAAATTATGGCAGCAAGCTGGAGCTTGGGCGGGCGGATGCTGGGGGATTGCGGGCTTCGTTTGGTATTGCGCTCCGCAAACCCAAATAAAAAAGCGCCAGTTTCCCGGCGCTTTTAAAAACCAAATCACAAAATCAATTACTTGATTTTGGTTTCCTTGAATTCAACATGCTTGCGCACAACTGGATCATATTTCATGAACGAGAACTTCTCGGTCTTGGTGCGCGAATTTTTTTTGGTCACATAGAAAAAGCCTGTATCGGCAGTTGATGCCAGCTTGATCTTGATCACGTTACCTTTAGCCATAATGGTCTCCGAATGTCTGTTGGCGCGGATAGACCCCAAAAGGCTGAGAAAGTCAAGCGCGGCCTATTGATCTGAGTGGAAAGAGCCCGACAATCCAAAGCCGTGCATGCGCAGTGCCCATTGCAGGCCAATGACGGCACCTTTGAACATCGGCAATAGCGCCAAGCTCAAGATAAGGGTCAAGGGCAGCCACGTTACCATATGCACCCAGATGGCGGGCTTATAGAGCTTTTCGACGATGAACAGGCCTGGCACAATGATGTGCCCTACAGTCAATATCGTCAAATAAGGTGGAGCATCGTCGGCGCGCTGGTAATGTAAATCCTCACCGCAGACCGGGCATTGGTCGACAACCTTCAGATACTTGTAGAAAAGCTTCGCTTCGCCGCAGGATGGGCATTTACAACCAAAACCCCGCCATAAAGCTTGCTGCCATGATCGATTTTTAAGCATTTTTGCAGTTTGAGCGCTGAACTGTCGGTTCGCAAATCCACTTACCGCCGCAGCGTCAACCCGTCGCAATTTAAATTACTCTTAGCTCTCGCTCTAGTTGCAAAACTGAAGTATTGGAAATTAAGGTTATTTATGTCTTGTGAGAGACAGTAAAGTTATTGTAAATTAAAAGTAATATGGGGGCATGGATTTTTATGTTTGAAAAAGGGACGATGGCGTGAAATCAATTCGAAAATTGGCTTTAGCTGCATTGACAGGCGTTGCTGTCTCGGTGGCTACCTCGGGTGCTGCCACTGCGGTAACAATAACATTTGATACTGGCACGCTAAATAATCCGACAAAAATTTATAGTGAGGCATCTTTTCAATTAACTAAGGCAATAGTTTCCAGCGGTAATTGTGAGAGTAACAAATGCCTCGTTTTGAACAAAGAAAAGAGTTCAACACTGAGTTTAATCAGCGGTGGCACGTTCAAGCTTACAGATTTCTGGTTTAATCTTCTTGGCGAGGAAGCATCACTTGATGTGTATGGTTACAATGGTAATTCAATTACCAATCATATTGTCATCCAGTCCAATTCCAGCGATGGGCAACACACAAACAGCCAATCTTTAGTGCATCTGTTTAGTCTTTTGCCTGGGTATCACGTCTGGAATAACCTCACCAAAGTGGCATTTAAATTTGATGACCATGGAAGTGCTCGTATTGATAATATCAAGTTGATTACTTCCAATGGCGCTAATCCCAGCGCAGTGCCAGTTCCAGGTGCTTTGCCGTTGTTGTTTACAGCTATGGCCGGAATTGGTGTTTTAAGCCGCAGGCGTAAGCGCTCGGTCTAATCCAAGTCTATTGGGTTAAATTAAACTCTGCAGGAAACTGCAGAGTTTTTTTATATGGCCGCATAGCTGCGGCTGAATTCATCTTAAATTACTTAAAATTGATTTATTTGCATATATGCAATCTTAGGTGTACATACTCGATTCGAGTGAGGAAGTCACTGAATACGATAAATTGAGGATGGCTTATGATGGAAATACACGTTTCGAAGTTTTTGAAATCATATTTTAAGGTCAAGGAATGGTCTCTGCGAGCTGGACTTGCATTCGCTTTGATGATTCCAGGAGCATGTGCTGCGCAGGCGGTAACAATTACCTTCAACGCTGCTCACTTGATTGACACGAGCGTTGTTGAAGCGGGATTCAAGGTTGCGCCGACACGTGTCGTAAATGGGAACTGCAATAACAATCCTTGCCTGTCATTGAATAACGTTCAACATACGGATGTTACATCCGTCAGCACACCGTTTTTTACGCTGTCGAATTTTTGGTTTAAACTTCTTGGCGCGGGTTCTTCGAACTCACTAATGGTTGATACATTTGGACTAGGAGGTGTCCATCTCAACCATTTTGTGTTTGCAACACGAAACCTCCATAGCAGCCAAGCTTATCTTTTCAGCGCACTCGGCAATGCGCCTCAGCTCAATTTAACGAAGGTTGTGTTCAGTTCTGTGCGCGGGGGCAATGTGCGGATTGATGATATTATTGTGAACGCAGTGTCTACAGTTCCTGTTCCAACATCATTACCGTTGTTGATATCAGGTTTAGGGTTGGTCAGTTTATTTGGACGGCGCCGGACCAGGATTAAAGTTTAAAGATTGGGAGAGTGGCCGAGGAAACCCCGGCCATATTTTTCAAGCGGCTTTGGCTTCCACATTTGATTTTTTCACTCTGTGCAAATTGGCCGGTGCCATGTTCTCCCAGTTCGCGGAGTTCTGAACTGTCGCGTTTGCTGCCTTGATGGCAAAGTTTTGAAGTTTTGAAACGCTGCTCATGATCACAAACATAATTGCCCAAGCAGAGATAACCGCACAAATATAAGCGGACATTATAACCCACATTGGTGTTACGTAATTTAATTCGCTCGCTTTGCCCAACACGAACGGTACCGTCCAAGACACAAAGGAGATGCTGCCGACCAGAGTTAAAAGAAGTGTTTCGCGCCTATTTGCCATTTCAAATATGCGTTCTCCAACTTTTTGTCTCAGTATTGGCAGAACCTTATTGTGTACGAAAACACCATTTACCGTCAGCAACACAACGATTGCCATCTTTGCCCAAAGTTTTTGATTGGTCAAATATTCCGGCTTGTCCATGAGATTAATTACAATCAGACCAAAACCTGTACCCCATAATAAAATCAATCCCCATGTTACGAAACGCGAGAGCAATTCAGTTTGATGAATTGTATATTTGCTAATGGGTCGCAGCACGCCGTGTTTGAATATTGTGAGGTCGAGTAGAACGGCACCACCCAGGCCCATGATTAGGCCGACAAGATGGAAGATCTTTATAAACGTCAATAGATGCATTGAACTAATCCTCTTAGAGACATGAACAATATGTTCAAAAGTTTTCGCCGTCCCTAGGTTTATGAAATGCTTTTTGTGACGTGGGGGCTGTCAATTTACTGACAAAATGCCATCATATTTTTTATTATTTCCGGCGTGGAATGACCCCTAAAATTTCACATTTTGGCCGCATTGTTGCAGCGCAAAAAAATGCTGCGCCACATTGCTGTACGCAGCATTGATGATCAGACTTAAAAGCAGTTACTTGTAAACGGCTTCTTTGCCAAAATGTTTTGTGAGCATGTAATAAACCACGGCGCGATATTTGTTGCGGTTTGATTTGCCGTAGATTTCCATAACCTTGGCGAGTGCTTCATCAAGCTTTGCGTTGTCGGCAAGGCCCAACTTCTTTACCAAAAAGTTTTTCTTTACTGTGTCGAGTTCAGATTGATCTGAACCTGAAACAGTTTCTGCATCGGCATTATAAATGCTTGGTCCGCAGCCAATGGTGATCTTTGTCAACAAATCCATGTCAGCTGTCATGTTGCATTTTGTTTTTAGATCGCCTGCATATTTTTCAATTAGATCGTCACGCTTGCTCATGTATATTTCCTCCCGATGTGTTTGAATACAAAAATAAAATAGCGACGTTACTTTAGTGCTGATTCGGGCGGTGCGAAAGCATTGCTTGAAAAAAATGAATAAAATTCTGTCTTGAACTAACGGCGGCCCTTACGCGTTTTGTTGCCTCTTTCACGCATTTTTGGCTTCTCGCCTTTGCGGCCTTCGCCGACTATTTCAAATTTCAGGCCACCTTTGACGGGCGCTGCTTCGACGAGCTTCACTTTTACGATGTCGCCCATCTGGAACGTTTCGCCAGTACGCTCTCCGATCAAGGCGTGGCGCACTTCGTCGTAAACATAATAGTCGCGGCCAAGAGTGGCGGCGGGCACGAAGCCGTCGGCACCGGTTTCCTCCAAATTCACAAATAACCCAGCGCCCACCACGCCGCCGATCCTACCGTTGAACACTGCCCCTACTTGCGGGGCGAGGTATGAGGCAATCAGGCGGTCATTGGTCTCGCGCTCGGCCACCATGGCGCGGCGTTCGGCAGTGCTGATCATTTCTGCGGTTTCATCGAGATTGGCGATATCGAATTCTGACAGGCCATCACTTCGTATATTCAGTGCACTGATCAATGCGCGGTGCACGATCAAATCGGCATATCGCCTGATGGGCGAAGTGAAATGCGCATAGCGGCGCAAGGTGAGGCCGAAGTGGCCAGCGTTTTCTGAGCGATAAACGGCTTGAGCTTGGGTGCGCAAAACAATTTGGTGCACCAGCTGTTCGAAATCTTCACCCTTCACTGAGGCAAGAAGTTTATTGAAATGCGATGGCTTGATGATTTGGCCAAGTGGCAATTCGCGGTTCACAGTTTTTAGGAATGTTGCGAGTGCTTTGATTTTTTCTTGAGTTGGCTGCTCGTGCACGCGGTAGAGCAGGGGTGTTTTTTTATTCTCTAATTCCTCAGCTGCTGCCACATTGGCCTGGATCATAAATTCTTCAATCAACTTATGTGCATCTAAACGCATCGGCACAGTCACGCGCGCTACAGCGCCCGTTGTATCGAGAATAATCTTGCGTTCAGGCAAATCCAAATTCAACGGGCTGCGGGCATCCTGCGCCTTTTTCAAAGCAGCATAGGCGGCATAGAGTGGCTTCAATACGGGCTCAACTAATGTTTCTGCTTTAGGTGATGGACGTCCATCAATTGCGGCTTGTGCTTCCTCATACGAGAGCTTTGCGGCAGAGCGCATGGTAACACGTTTGAAATGGTGCGATTTCTTGCGGCCTGATTTATCAAAGGTCATAAAGCAGGCTAGGGCGGGGCGAAGTTCTTTTTCGCGAAGTGAACACAGGTCATTTGAAATGCGTTCAGGCAACATCGGCACAACACGGTCTGGGAAATAAACGGAGTTGCCTCTGATGCGGGCTTCTTTATCCAGCGCTGAACCGGGGCGGACGTAAGCAGATACATCGGCAATTGCCACAATCAGATTAAAGCCGCCGGAGTTTCCAGCGCTATCATCATACTCAGCCCAAACAGCATCATCATGATCGCGCGCATCTGGCGGATCTATTGTGATCAATGGCACATTGCGCAAATCCATGCGGCCTGCTTCGCTGAAAGTTTTAAGCGCTTCAGATTCTTCCAACACTTTTTCAGAAAACGCATTTGGAATGGCGTGTTGATGAATGGCGATCAGCGAGATGTTGCGCGGGTCGGCCATATCGCCCAAGCGTTCGCGCACGCGGGCAATGGGCATGCCGCGGCCATGATCTTTAACAATCTCTGCAGCTACAAGCTCGCCATTGAGCGCGCCGCCTTCATCTCCTTGTAACACTTGCAGATCGTAGCGTGCTTTCTTGTCGACTGGCACAAGCCGTGCACCTTCGCCTTTGACGATGCGGAAAATAGCAAGCACGCGGCCAGCGCGATCCGACAACACGCGCATTACTTTGGCTTTATGCGCGTAGGGGCCCTTGCCTGAAAGCGCTTCGATTTTGGCGAGCACACGGTCACCCACTGCGGGCGCTTTGCCTGAGGCCAGTTCGATCAATAGTTTTGGAGGTTTGCCCGCAGATTCTTCCCACTCAACGGGTATGCCCCAGGCTTCGCCATCATGATCAAGGCCTTCAACTTGAATGATGGTGACGGGTGGCAGGTGGCCCTTGACAGTCATGCGGCGTTTCTTGCCGCCCAATGTGCCTTTGTCCTGCATGTCTTTCAGGACTTGCTTCAGCTTGATCTTGTCGTTGCCTTTGATGCCAAAGGCGCGGCCAATCTCGCGCTTGCCCACTAGGCCTGGCGAGCTTGCCACAAATTTCAAGATGTCCTCAGGCGAGGGGACACCTGGATGTTTTGACGGTTTGGCTGGTGCTTTAGGCGGCTTCGACACTTGGAATCTTTGCAGCTTTTTTCACGGCCTTCTTAGCTACTTTCTTAGGCGCTTTTTTTGCAGGTTTCTTTTTGGCAGCAGCTTTTTTGGCCGGAGCTTTCTTTGCAGCCTTTTTCTTTTTACCGCCGCCCTTGGTTTCACGCTCGGCGATGAGGCCCAACGCTTGTTCCAGAGTGATGGTTTCTGTCATCATTTCTGGTGGGATGGTGGCGTTGGTTTTGCCATGTTTTACGTAAGCGCCATAGCGCCCGCCAAACACTTCAACTTTTTCATTATCATCAGGGTGCACACCCAGATTGCGCAAGGCGCCCGGACGCGCACGGGTCGATGGGCCCTTCAAACGCTTCTCGGCCAAGCGATCAACAGCGTGGTTCAAGCCGATGGTGAACACATCGTCTTCGGACTCCAAGTTCGCATAAACACCATCATGCAAAATATAGGGGCCGAAGCGGCCAAAGTTTGCGGTGATTGGTGTTTTCGTTTCAGGGTGAATGCCTACTTCGCGTGGAAGCGAGAGCAGCTTTAATGCTTGCTCAAGATCGAGCGTGTTCAAATCCACACGCTTTGGAATTGAAGCACGCTGTGGTTTTTCGCCTTCAACGGCTTCGCCCAATTGTACATAAGGACCAAAGCGGCCCATCCGCCTGGTGACTGGCATTTGCGTTTCTGGATCTTTGCCCAGCAGAATGCCACCGGCCGGAATGGCGGATGCGGCATCTGCGGAGTTCGTTGAAAGCGGGCGGGTGTAGTTGCATGTTGGATAATTGGTGCAGCCCACAAAAGAACCAAAGCGGCCAAGTTTGATCGACATTTTTCCATCGGCACATGATGGGCAGGCCCTCGCATCGCTGCCATCAGCTTTGGCCGGAAATATGTGCGGCTCTAGCATATCATTGAGCGAGTCGATTACTTGCGTGATGCGCAGGTCTTTGACTTCGGCCAAAGCCGCCGTGAAATCTTTCCAGAAATCGCGCAGCACTTGTTTGTAATCAATTTCGCCAGCTGAAATCCGGTCCAGCTGTTCTTCGAGATTAGCGGTGAAATCAAACTCTACATAGCGTCTGAAAAAGCTTTCCAAGAATGCCGTCACAATGCGGCCTTTATCGTCTGGGATCAGGCGCTTCTTTTCAATGCGCATGTATCCGCGATCACTCAACGTTTTCATGATGCTGACGTAAGTGGAAGGGCGGCCAATGCCTAGCTCTTCCATTTTCTTGATCAGTGAAGCTTCGGAATAACGTGGTGGCGGCTCAGTGAAATGTTGCACGCCTTCAATTTTCTTGACGCCGGATGTATCGCCACGTGCCATGGAGGGCAGGCGCTTTGCATCTTCATCTTCTTCGTCATCCAAACCTTCGGTGTAGGCGCGGAGGAAGCCGTCGAATTTCACAACCGAGCCATTAGCTCGGAATGAATAATGTTTGCCGTCATTGCCCGTGGTGCCAATGTCGGCGGTGGTGCGCTCCATTTCAGCGCTTTCCATTTGGCTGGCGATGGTGCGTTTCCAGATCAGATCGTAGAGTGCCAATTGCTCACCATCGAGCACGCCTTTCACTTCATCAGGCAAACGGCCTGGATCAGTGGGGCGAATGGCTTCATGGGCTTCTTGGGCGTTCTTGGCTTTGGATGTGTAGATACGCGGAGCCGAAGGCAAATAAGGTTCGCCAAAGCTTTTCAAAATTGCGTTGCGCGTTGCAGCAATGGCTTCAGGCGCCATGTCGATGCCGTCGGTTCGCATATAAGTGATGAGACCAACGGTTTCGCCGCCAATATCCATGCCTTCATAAAGGCGTTGGGCAATCTGCATGGTCTTTGATGATGAGAAGCCAAGTTTGCGCGAGGCTTCCTGTTGCAAAGTTGACGTCCGGAAAGGCGCATAGGGGTGGCGCTTGGCTGGTTTGCTTTCGAGGCTTTCAACGGTGAAGCGTTGGCCTTTGACTGCGGCTTCAATGGCTTGTGCCGATGCTTGATCTTTCAGTTCCAGCTTTTCAAGGCGCTTGCCGTTGATGCTGGCGAGGCCAGCCGAGAATTCTTGACCCTTGGAGGTGACAAAAGTGCCGTCAATCGTCCAATATTCTTGGCTCTTGAAAGCTTCAATTTCCAGTTCGCGATCGCAAAGCAAGCGCAGTGCTACTGATTGCACCCGGCCAGCCGAACGCGAGCCCGGCAATTTGCGCCACAGAACGGGTGAAAGCGTGAAGCCAACCAGATAATCTAATGCGCGCCGGGCCAAATAGGCATCAACCAATGCACCATCGACTTCACGAGGATGCGACATGGCTTCGAGCACGGATGTTTTGGTAATGGCATTGAAAGCCACACGCTGAACGGTCTTGCCTTTCAGTGCGCCCTTCTTTTTTAGAACTTCAAACACATGCCACGAAATGGCTTCGCCCTCGCGGTCAGGGTCGGTTGCCAGTACGAGGCGGTCGCTACCTTTGAGTGCAGTGGCGATATCAGACAAACGCTTTGCTGATTTGCTGTCGACTTCCCAGTCCATCGCGAAGTCTTCATCAGGTTTTACCGAGCCGTCTTTGGCTGGCAAATCGCGCACATGGCCGAAAGATGCCAGCACCGTGAAGTCACGGCCTAGATATTTATTGATGGTTTTCGCCTTGGAAGGCGATTCAACGACGACGACAGTCATGCAATTTTCCGGGTTCAAGTTGGCGGATGCTCATAGGCGTATATGGGGCTGGAGGCAAGAAAACCTATTTTTTAGAAAATAAATACGAAAATGCAACCTTAAAGCAACTTATGATCTATGTACTGCAACTAAAAAGAGTATAAAGATCAAACTCCACGGAGCAATTCGAACTTTAGGGTCGGGCATAATGGAATTTGGCACGGCACAAAAAGAATATTCGACGACTTCAGATAGATCTATTTCGAACCAAAAGACAACGGCAGATGCGCGCGAGACGGCTCAGTACATTGCGGATATGGTGCTTGAGCTGCGCAACATGGCTAAATCTTTGGAGATGAAAACACTGCAAGGCTTGCTGGAAGTGAGTTTCTATGAGGCGTTTTCTGTGGCTAATAAAACCATCATTCCTGAAGGCGAAATCGAACATCTACGTGAGTTGAGTAAGGCGTCAAACGGCTAATCTACCGTCAAAGCTTGTGCCTGGCCTCCCCCAGCGGTTCGGCATGAGCGATGACGCGGTTGATGTTCTTGATTCTGGTGGTGAGTGCGATTTCAATTCGGTCAACCGCATCGTGTACGGCAACGATGGTTTCTGTTCGTGCGAAACGGCAATGATAGTGAACATAAAGGCCGCCATCAGCGTAACGCACGCGTACATTGTGCAAGTCGCTGAGTGACTTTTCAGTTTTTGCAAGTTGCTGTAAAAATTTTTCGATTTTTTTGGTTTCAGCCTGTGAGGCAGGTTCACCTATAAGCATTCTGGCAGGCTGAGGTTCGATATGGCTTTCTACCTCAACATCACCGCCTAAACCATTTCGAATTGCCTCTTCTAACTTCGTTGCCTGGTCGTGCGCATCGGCAAGATGTGTTGCGCCGTCGACCTCTAAATCAAAACTTACAGCCATGCGTCCTTGCACTTGTTGAACGGTAATGTGATGGATTGATGCGCTGTAGTGTGTGGCGATCAAACCAATTTTGTCAAAGGCAGTTTCATTATCAAGCGCCACTGGGTTAGTGGTGATTGAGATATCGGCGTGCGGTAGCTTGGCCTGAATTGCAGTAACAAGGTTCTTTTTTAAATCCGTTATAGCAACCAAGTTCAGCAATCTTGGCACATTCACATCAAGATTTACAAATAAAGTTGCTCCAGCAGGTCTCACGCGCAAGCTGTTGACACTTAGAATGCCATTTTGTTGATCTGCAATATCATTAATTTGCGCCGAAACGCCGGCAGGTGCAGCGTCGAGCAGCGTGTTCAGAGTGGTGCTGGTCAAATCCCAAGCGATTTTGCAAATATATGCAGAAACCAACAAGGCCGCCAGAGAGTCTGCCCATTGGAAGCCAATCCAAACGCCGCCCAGTCCGATGAGCACCGCAAGCGAACTCCACATATCGGATTCAAAATGCGTGGCGTCAGCTTTCAATGCTTCGCTCGAGGTTGCTTCAGCGATTTTGCGTAACGCTTTCGATCTGTTAAAATCGACTGCAATTGATACCAACATGATGGCAAAGGCCCACCAGGCGATTGTGAGGGGCTCATGTGGACTTATCAAGCGCAACACGGCTTCGTAGGCGATGTAAATCGCTGTGCCGAACAGCAACACCGTTTCAAGAAGCGCTGCAACACTTTCGATCTTGGCGTGGCCGAATTGGTGGTCATCATCGGCAGGTTGGCTGGACCAGCGTATCGCAAATACCGTTACAATGGTTGCGCCAAAATCGATCAGGCCGTGAATGGCTTCTGAAAGTACGCCAAGCGAGCCTGAAAAAATAGCCGCTAAAAGTTTGATGATTGCAAGTACAGCACTAGAAGCCATCGAGATGATTGCAACACGCTGTTTTTCGCTGTGGTTCGTTGTATTGTCCATCACTGGCTTTAAGCAACTGTTGCTAACCCTTGTAAACAGTTGATTGGCCGCGCTTAGGTAGTGAGATGAGTGCAATTTCAGAACAACTGATTCCCGAAAGTAATTTTCGACGGGCAGGGGCTGCCACATTCGGGATATTGTTTCTACTCGAGTCTTTGGTGCGCGCTTTTAACTCGGGCATTCTGGCTATCCAGGCATATGATTTATTGGGCTCCAGCCGCGCTGTGAGTATTCTTGGAACTTGTGTTTCAATAACCGTACTCGTGATCACGTTATGCATGCCATATTTGTTTGGGCGTGTGAGAAGGCGCTGGGCTTATACGATCGGAGGTTTGATGTTGATCGGCGGCAGTGTGGCGCTTGCAACCTATACCTTGCCGGGGCAAGTGGCAGGCGTGATCCTTAGGAACTCTGGCGCTTCAATCATGAATGTGACCTTGCAACTTTATATCATGGATCATATTCGCAAGACGGAACTAACTCGGTCGGAACCATTACGCCTTGCGGTATCAACTTTTTCGTGGGTTGCAGGGCCGCTTGCTGGCGGATTGCTTTACACCAACTATGGGCCTGTGGCGCCACAGTTAGCGGCGATGGCAGTTGGTGTGTTGGTGTTATGCGTGTTCTGGTATTTGCGCTTACATGAAAGCACTGCCATGCCATCTGGCACACTCGCACCCTTTAATCCGATTGCGAATGTGGGACGGTTTGTAGCGCAGCCGCGGTTGCGATTGGCATGGGCGATTGCTTTTGGTCGGTCATGCTACTGGGCGACTTTTTTTACCTATGGCCCGCTGCTAATGATTGAGAGTGGGCTTAGTAAATTATCTGGAAGTTTGATTATTTCGATCAGTCAGCTGTTTTTGCTGTCGGCTTTTGGCTTTGGTCCATTGGCTCATCGAATTGGGGTCCGAGGTGTCGTTGCGCTGTGCTTTGCAGTTATATCTGTCAGCTGTATTGCCGCTGGTTTGCTTGGAACACAATCGCCTTATGCGGCTGCTGCATTTTTATTGTTAGCAGCACTTTTTGCATCGGGCATAGATAGTGTTGGTGGCATTCCATTTCTCAGATCCGTGCGACCCAATGAACGGCAGCGCATGACCGCAGTTTACCGGACATTCATCGATTTTTCAGAACTTATACCCGGTTTCATCTTTGCAATTGCACTTTCATTCTTTGATGTATCAATTGTGTTTGTAATTTTAGGGGCGTGTTTGAGTGTGCTTGCTGTTTTAGTGTGGCGCTATCTGCCGAAATCAATGTAGGAGGGGTGAATGGTACAAAACATAATACTCGGCCATGAAGCTTTGATGGAACGCGCGCGTGCCAAAGTGAAAAGTGTTTCTGCGGCACAAACTTTGAAATTGCTGGTCGACGCTGATATTGTCGTCGTTGATATACGCGATGTTCGAGAGCTTGAGCGTGATGGGCGCATCCCGGGTTCTTTTCATGCGCCGCGCGGTATGCTTGAATTTTGGGTTGATCCCATGAGCCCCTACCACAAACCGATATTTGCTCAGGACAAGACTTTCATCATCCATTGCGCAAGCGGATGGCGTTCGCTTTTGGCGACTGAACTCTTGCAGGATATGGGATTAAAGCCCGTCCTTAACCTAGAAGGTGGATTTGCGGCTTGGAAAGAGGCTGGCGGAACAGTGGAAAATTTTGAGAAGAAAACATGAGCAAACCTATACTCGTCATCGGCAATAAAAATTATTCATCGTGGTCGCTGCGGCCCTTTATGGCGCTTGCCATGGCTGGCATTGATTTTGAGGAAAAGCTGGTCAAATTCGGTGAGCCAGCATTTGGCAAAGCTGTAAAGAAAATATCCAAAGCGGGTCTCGTTCCGATCTTGGTGCATGGCAAGAATACGGTTTGGGATTCTCTGGCAATTATGGAATATGCGGCTGAGACGTGGCCCAACCGGAACTTATGGCCAAAGAACAAGGCCGCCCGTGCGATGGCGCGATCAGTGAGTGCGGAGATGCATTCAGGATTTCGTAATCTGCGAAATGCATGCCCTATGAATTTGCGCAGGCCGATAAAGTCAGTGCCAATGAATGATGGCATTCGTGCTGACGTTGCTCGGATAGAGGCGCTTTGGAAAGAATGTCGAACTGTTTATGGACGCGGCGGGCCATTCTTGTTTGGCAAGTTCTCAATTGCTGATGCGATGTTTACGCCAGTCGTTACGCGGTTTGAAACCTATGACATCAAGGTATCTAGTGATACGCAGCATTATATGAATGCAGTAATGGCAACGGTTGCATTCCATGATTGGAAAGCGGACGCTCTGAAAGAGAAATGGGTTTATCCCGAAGACGAAGTTGATTGATGTGAGCTACGAGCAACATGAAATAATCGAAGCCATTGCCGTCATCCTCGCGCAGGCGGGGGCAGGAATGACGTTTAGTTTCGGTATAAACAGATTACGCTAGATTGATCAGCCGAAGCAGAAAATACGGCCAGTTACATAGTTTATGTCCGGCCTATGATAGCCAGCACCGCCGTATTGTTTAGCACATTCCTTCAAAGCCCACTCAAAAAGCTTCTTGCGCTGTTCTGGATTATAATTGCTGATTTTGCTTACCTTGGCTTTGGTTTTTGCCGTTGCTATCTCGGCTGTCAATAGCGGCATTGAAACGACACATGCGGCAATTAGAAATGGCGTTAAAATCTTTTTCATCTTGGCCCGTCCCCTTTGTTAGGCAAATCAATTACTTATGCCAAACTTCAGATTGCACAGAGATTCTCATATCTGTCAATCCATCATAACCCAGATGAAATGCGCCCACCCGCGTGGCGTATGGCACGCCCAGCCAATTCGAGTTCGAGCAAAATTGTAACGATCTGAGCAGCGGGTAAACCACTCTCGCGGATGAGATCATCTGTTTCAATCGGTGAGGGTGATAAAAGTTGCGCCACGTGTTCGCGCTCCGTGTTGCCAATTGGTGTGTGCAGTGTTGGGCTTGCTGCTTCGGTTTCAAACAGCTGGCCATTTTGAATGTAACGCGGCGTATTGAGCGCCTGCAAAACATCGTCAAGCGATGTCAAAATATTGGCACCATCCTTGATCAATTTGTTGGTACCTTCGCAGCGAGGATCAAGAGGAGAACCAGGCACCGCAAAAACCTCGCGGCCTTGTTCGGCGGCAAAGCGTGCGGTGATGAGGGAACCAGATCTCATGGCAGCTTCGACAATGATCACAGCTTTTGCCATGCCTGAGATGATGCGGTTGCGGCGCGGGAAGTGTTCTGCTTTGGGGGCGGTGCCCGGCAGCATTTCGCTGATAAGCAAACCGCGTTCGGAAATTGCACGCTGTAGTTTTTCATTTTCGGGTGGATAATAGTGATCAAGGCCACCCGCCAAAACAGCGGCCGTTTTCGCGTTCAATGATGCTTCATGCGCAGCCGTATCAATGCCGCGCGCCAAGCCAGAGACAACAAGCAAGCCTGCCTCGCATAAGCCGTGTGCCAATTGTCTGGCGAACTTCATTCCGGAAGCGGAAGCGTTGCGTGCACCGACGATGGCCACGCTGGTGGTTTCGGCTAGTTCGATTTTTCCACTCACGCAAAGCATTGGTGGCGGTGATGGCACATGTGCCAAATCTGGAGGGTAACCCAATTCGCCCATGGCCACGAAGCGTGCACCGATATTTTTGGCGCGCGCGATATCTTGCTCGGCGGCTTCAATTGGATATAGTTTCAGAGGCTTTCGTCTGCCACCGCGATTGGAAAGTTCTGGCAGGGCTTCGATAGCGGCAGAGGCTGTTTTGTAAGCGGAGATCAATTGCTGGAATGTGACTGGCCCAACATTTTCTGTTTGGCTCAAGCGGAGCCAGTCCAAGCGCTGGCTGTCTGAGAGCTGGCGTGATGGGCTCACTTCTTTGCGCTCAGCGATATTTTGGATTCGGTTTTGTTCATCAAGCGGCTGATGTTGGCGCGGTGCGTGATCCAAACGATGACTGCCAGAACTGTTAATGGCAAAGCCAATTCCAAATGGCCTAGCAGCAGCGCCCAAATCGGCAGCAGCATCGATGATGCCAATGCGGCCAGAGATGAAAACTTGAAGGCAAATGCAAAGGCCAGCCACACGGCAAGAAAAATCAAAGCGATGGGCCAATGCAATCCAAACAAAACGCCGATCAGAGTGGCAACACCCTTGCCGCCTTTGAATCCCAACCACACCGGAAAAATGTGGCCAGCCATTGCGGCGAAGCCGGCCACAAGTGATGCGTTGAAATCAAAATAATGGGCGGCGATGAGCACTGGGATGGTGCCCTTCAGCATATCGCAAGCAAGCGTGGCAATCGCAACGGGCTGGTTGCCTGTGCGCAAAACATTCGTCGCGCCGATATTGCCCGAGCCAATGCTGCGCACATCGCCAAGGCCTGCGGCTTTGGTCAGCAGCAACCCAAAGGGCACTGATCCCAACACATATCCCAAAATTGCCGACAGAAAATATTGCATCACGTCGCTCCCCAATTACGAAGCGTAATTGTAAACGCTGTTTCCTGCAACCACAGTTTCCACGGCACGGCCTTCGAGTGTGCGGTCTTCAAATGTTGTATTTTTGGAGCGTGAGCAAAGCTTGGCTGCTTCAACTTTCCAATTGAGATTGAGATCGACAATAACAAAATCCGCTGGCGCGCCAGCAGCTAGGCGGCCTGTTTCCAATCCCAACAGCGCTGCTGGCTTTTGAGACATTGATTCAACCAATCGCCCTAAAGGCATGTTTTCACTGTGATAAAGTTGTAATGTAGCGCTCAGCATCGTCTCCAAACCGATGGCACCAAATGCGGCCTCGGCGAAGGGCAGGCGCTTTGTATCGTCACTTTGCGGATTATGGCCCGACACGATCACATCGATCGTGCCATCGATCACAGCGGCGACCAATGCGCGTCTGGTTTCCTCGTCGCGCAAGGGTGGCGAGAGTTTGAAGAAGGTGCGATATGCGCCGATATCATTTTCATTGAGAACGAGATGATTGATCGAAACACCACATGTGACCGCCAAGCCCTTGGCTTTTGCAGCGCGAATAACGTCAACAGATTGTGCGCAAGAGATTTGAGCTGCGTGATAACGCGCTCCGGTCATCTCGACGAGGCGCATGTCACGCTCCAACATAATCACTTCCGACATTGCCGAATTGCCGGAAAGCCCCAAGCGTGACGCAGCCTCACCAGAGTTCATCACACCAGACGAAAGTGTGGGCTCTTCCACATGCTGCACGACCAACATATCAAAATCACGCGCATACATCAGCGCGCGGCGGAACATATTGGCGTTGGCCACAGCCTTGGTGGCATCGGTCACCGCCACGGCACCTGCCGATTTTACAAGCCCAATCTCGCTCATCAATTCGCCATTGAGGCCTTTGGTGATCGCTGCCATGGGGGCCACGCGCACCAAAGCTGTGTCCCTTGCGCGGCGTAAAACATAATCCACAATCGCGGCATCATCGATCACCGGTTGGGTGTTGGGCATGACGATCATAGTGGTCACGCCACCTGCTGCCGCTGCTTCAGACGCGGACGCTAGAGTTTCGCGGTACTCGGTTCCGGGTTCGCCGGTTGAAACGTGCATGTCGATCAAGCCCGGGATCAGCAGCTTGCCTTTGCAATCGGTAACCTCAGTTCCAGCGCCCACCATTTCGCGGGTTACGGATGCGCCCACGGCCAAGATCCAACCATCTTCAACCAGAATGCCGCCTTTGCCGCTCAGGCCTTGAGCAGGGGCCATGATTTGCGCGTTAATCCAAGCGCGGCGTTTATGGGCATTGCGGTTGATCATTGCGGGCCTCGGTTATGGCCATGGCGCGACAACGCATCCAACACGGCCATGCGCACGGCCACACCCATTTCAACCTGTTCGCGGATCACAGACTGAGCGCCATCAGCCACATTGGAATCAATCTCCACGCCACGGTTCATGGGGCCTGGATGCATCACCAATGCCCCAGGCTTGGCGTAAGCCAGTTTCTCTTCCGTCAAACCATAGAAATGATAATATTCGCGTTGCGACGGCACAAAGGCACCGCTCATGCGTTCCAGCTGCAAGCGCAGCATCATCACCACATCAGCGCCATCAAGCCCACGCTTCATGTCGTTGAAAACCTCAACGCCAAAATTGGCGATGCCGGATGGTAGCAACGTGGAGGGCGCCACCACCCGCACCCGCACACCCATTTTGCCCAGCAGCTGAATATTCGAACGCGCCACGCGCGAATGCAGCACATCGCCACAAATCGCAACTGTAAGTCCTTGCAGCTTGCCGAAATGCCGACGAATGGTCAGCGCATCAAGCAGTGCCTGCGTGGGGTGCTCATGTTGCCCGTCACCCGCATTGATCACGGCGCAGGAAACTTTCTGCGCCAGCAATTCAACCGAGCCCGAAGATTGATGCCGCACCACCAGAAAATCAGGATGCATGGCATTGATCGTCATGGCCGTATCCAGCACAGTTTCGCCCTTGGAAATGGCCGAGGTTGAAACCGCCATATTCATCACGTCAGCACCAAGGCGCTTGCCCGCAATTTCAAACGAACTTTGCGTGCGGGTGGAAGCTTCGAAGAACAGGTTCACTTGCGTGAGGCCAGCGAGCACAGGCTTTCGCTTATCCGCCGCGCGGTTCACCTCAACATAAGTCTCAGCCAAATCAAGCAGTGCCGGAATTTCCAAAGGAGAAAGATCGCGTATCCCCAGAAGGTGAGGGGACTTGAAGAGCAGAGGGCGGGCGATGCGCGATGTCATTAAAGGGGCGTGATAGGGGAAAAGGGGATGGGGGGCAAGGGGAGTTGCAATCAGTATTTGCAGGTATAAGTTAACAAAAACACTTATACGTACGAATGTAGAAAATTTCCAAATTTAACTGAGTTTTAGTATGCCTGATATTTTGTCCATCTTAATTGCACTCGCTCTGTCCTTAGGATTTTTGTATTTTCTGGTGAACTGGTTGCTCGAAATTCGATTCTACCAAGTTAACAAATGGAACTTTACGAAAGATAGTGGTCGAAGAAAGTTACACCACAGATACATTAGGCAACCGATGTCAAACCGTGACGCGCTTTTTCGCGGGTATCCCTTTATGATACTGGTGCTTGGATTTTTTAATTACAAATTTTTTTCTGCAGCTTTGCTATCTTTTTTTAATTTATAGTTTAATATCTGGGCAGACTAATGCTCTCTGACTGATCCTCATTGAGGGAAGCTTTGGAGCTTGTGGCTAGGGACCTCATCAGTCGCGTTGCGACAGCTTCTCCAGAGGAGAAGCGAGAGGTTTGGCAGAGGGTCTAAATTTATATTTTTTGCAAAAAAAAGGTGCGAGGTTTCGCTCGGTGTCCAACTTCACGCTTCTCCTCTGGAGAAGCTGTCGCGGAGCGACTGATGAGGTCCCTTGGCCACACGCTCGAATTCCAATATCATAAACACATGGAGCCAACCCCACTCACATATGCCCGCGCCAAGAGAATTACGGTGACACTCCACTCAACTCCTTCCGGCTATCTTTGCCTTCCCAGGCCGTGCAAACTCCACAAACGCATCCCTTACTTTCTCGAAAAACCTTGGCGGCAAGTAACCGTAATCATAGGCATCTTTGTTAGGAACTTTGCGCAAATCAAATCCTGGCCAAATGAATTCATTGCCTTCGGCAATGATGATCCAAGAACGTTCATCGTCTAAACCTAAATGCTTTTTTATGACCTGCGGAATCTCGACGGCTTCATTTACATTTTTCGGTACAGAATGCGTGATTGGCAAAACCGTTACGATGGTTGCTTGGTCTTCGGCTTGCGTGGAGCACAGCACAATAACCGTTGGACGGTTCTTGCGGCCTTCCTCTTGGCCAGCACGAAATTCTTCGTGCCAGAGATAGGCATAGTTCAACACAAGGCCCGGCTCCGGCGGCGGGATGGCCAAGATTACTTCACATCAAGCAGTTTATTGAGATGATCGTGGCGGCCGTGCATTTTGGTGGCGGCGATGGCCTTGATTTTTTCGTCCGGCAACTCGGCGGTCGCGAAGCTGCGCCTCTGGGCTTTGAAGCGGGCGAAGGCTTCGTATTCGTCGGCGGGCACGAAATATCCTGTTATGTGGCCGTGGCTGCTGACGGGCACCGCAGCTTTTTGGGCGAGCATTCTGTATCGCCCAAAGTTGCGGGTGAATTCGGCTGCGGGGATAGCAGTTGATTTTTCCATGTGACTTCCTTTTCACGCAATATACGTATTTTGCGTGAAAAGCGCAAGTTACGCGAATTTCACCCCACCGCATCCAGCAACGACTGCAAAATATACGTCGCCGCCAGTTTATCCACATTCGCTGCCCGTTTCGCGCGAGATATATCCGCCTCTATCATCGTGCGCGTCACCACCACGGTGGACCAGCGTTCGTCCCAGAATATGATGGGCAGGGGGGTGAGTTTGCCTAAGTTGCGCGCGAAGGCTCTGGTGGATTGCGCGCGGGGGCCTTCGGTTGAGTCCATGTTTATGGGCAGGCCCAACACGATGAGGCCAATGTCTTCGGCGGCGCAAAAGGCGATCAGCTCTTTTGCTTCCAGTGTGAACTTGCTGCGCTCTATCGTATAGCGCGGGGTGGCGATTTGGCGCGTCAGGTCGGACGTGGCGATGCCGATTGTCTTGGTGCCAAGGTCAAGGCCGATCAGCCGCTTGCCCTTGGGTAAAGCGGCGACGGCGTGTTTGGCGGCTTCAAGCATGGAGGGAGACCTACTTGAAATAATCCTGCAATGGCCGCACCTCGATCTTATCAGCCTTCATCGCGGCAATCGCTTTGGTGGCACTGATGATGCCGGGCAGGGTGGTGTAGTAGGGCACTTTCTGCATCACTGCGGTTTGGCGGATTGATTTTGAATCGGACTCGGATGAGCGGGTTTCCGTGGTGTTCAACACCAATTGAATGTCGCCGTTTTTTATCGCGTCCACGATGTGGGGGCGGCCTTCCAGCACTTTGTTGATCTTGGTGGTGGCCACGCCTTTGCTCTCAAAATAGGCATGGTTGCCGCCTGATGATTTGATGTGGAAGCCAAGCTCGACGAGTTTTTTGACAGATGATAAAACCTTGGCGCGGTCTGGTTCCTTGACGGAGACAAACACAGTGCCGCTCAAAGGCATGCGCATGCCAGCGCCCAATTGGGCTTTGGCGAATGCCATGTCGTAGGTTTTATCGAGGCCCATCACTTCGCCTGTGGAGCGCATTTCTGGGCCCAATAAAACATCAACGCCAGGGAAGCGGTTGAAGGGGAAAACCGCTTCTTTAACAGCGATATGCGAGAACTTCTTATTCTTCAACTTGAAGCTCGCCAGCTTCTCGCCTGCCATAACGCGCGAGGCGATTTTGGCCACGGGTTCGCCAATCACTTTGGCCACGAACGGCACTGTGCGCGAGGCGCGTGGGTTCACCTCGAGAATATAAATCTCGTCGTCCTTCACGGCAAACTGCACGTTCATCAATCCCACCACATTGAGCGCAAGTGCGAGCTTTTTGGCTTGCACTTCAAGCTCGGCGATGATTGGCGCTTTGAGCGAATAGGGCGGCAGAGAGCATGCAGAGTCACCTGAGTGTATGCCTGCTTCCTCAATGTGTTCCATCACACCTGCGATGAAAACATCTTTGCCATCGCAGATCGCATCGACATCAACTTCAATGGCATTGCTTAAATACGAGTCGATCAATACGGGCGAGTCGCCCGACACCACCACAGCTTCGGTGATGTAGCGTTGCAGGCCTGCATCGTCTTTGACGATTTCCATGGCGCGGCCACCCAGCACGTATGATGGGCGGATGACCACGGGGAAGCCAATGCGCTTGGCAATTTTCTTGGCCTCAGCGCCTGAATAAGCCATGCCGTTTTCAGGCTGTTTCAGTTTTAACTTTTTGACGAGCTTCGAAAACCGCTCACGGTCCTCTGCCAAATCAATCGCATCAGGCGTGGTGCCGAGAATGGGAACGCCAGCAGCTTCAAGTGCTGCAGCCAGTTTCAACGGTGTCTGCCCGCCGAACTGAACGATCACGCCTTTGAGCGTGCCGTTGGTTTGTTCGATACGGATAATTTCTAAAACATCTTCAGCCGTGAGAGATTCGAAATAGAGGCGGTCTGATGTGTCATAGTCGGTAGATACCGTTTCAGGATTGCAATTGACCATGATCGATTCATAGCCTGCGTCATGCAGCGCAAAGCAGGCATGGCAGCAGCAATAGTCAAACTCGATGCCTTGACCGATGCGGTTTGGCCCACCACCCAAGATGATGATCTTTTGCTTATCTGATGGTCGCGCTTCATTGCCATCGTGACCGGCTAAACCGATCTCATAAGTCGAATACATATAAGCGGTCGGCGATGCGAATTCTGCGGCGCAGGTGTCGATGCGTTTGAACACTGGATGCACCTTCAGTTTGGTGCGATATTTGTGAACCTTGTCTTCGGAAAGCCGTGCCAATTTGCCCAAGCGCTTATCCGAAAAGCCCATGGCTTTCAGCTTGCGTAAGTTCTGAGCATCCTTGGGCAAGCCTTTGTTTTGGATTCGTTTTTCAGTCTCCACAATCTCCTGAATTTGGCGCAGGAACCAAGGCTCATATTTGCAAGACGCAAAGATTTGTTCAACGGTTGCACCATGTCTGAAAGACTGCGCAATTTTCAACAAGCGGTCTGGCGTGGGTTGGCCCAGTGCAGCGCGAATGGCGTTTTTATCATCGCCTTCGCCAATGCCTTCGATCTCAACTTCATCAAAACCTGACAGGCCCGTTTCCAATCCGCGCAAGGCTTTTTGCATCGACTCTTGGAAGGTGCGGCCAATTGCCATGACTTCACCGACCGATTTCATCGCCGTAGTGAGATAGGGTTTGGAGCCCGGGAATTTTTCAAAAGCGAAGCGCGGAATTTTTACGACCACATAATCGATCGTTGGTTCAAACGAAGCAGGTGTAGCGCCCCCCGTGATGTCATTGGCCAATTCATCAAGCGTATAACCCACGGCGAGCTTTGCCGCGATTTTAGCGATCGGAAAGCCCGTGGCCTTGGATGCCAACGCTGATGATCGCGACACGCGCGGGTTCATCTCGATCACGACCAAGCGGCCATCAGCTGGGTTCACACCGAACTGCACGTTGGAACCGCCGGTTTCAATGCCAATCTCGCGCAGCACTGCAATTGAGGCGTTGCGCATGATTTGATATTCTTTATCAGTCAGTGTGAGGGCCGGAGCCACGGTGATGGAGTCGCCCGTGTGCACGCCCATCGGATCGATATTTTCAATGGAGCAAACAATAATGCAGTTATCCGCCTTATCGCGCACAACTTCCATCTCATATTCTTTCCAGCCGAGCACGGATTCTTCGATCAACACTTCTGCGGTGGGCGAGGCGTCCAATCCCTTTTCGACGATGTCGAGGAACTCGTCGCGGTTGTAAGCAATGCCGCCGCCCGTGCCGCCAAGTGTGAAAGAAGGGCGGATAATGCAGGGCAGGCCGATTTCAAGCATGGCCTCAAAGGCTTCAACCATGGCGCGGTTGCGATATTTCTTCAGGCGTTCAGCCTCACCCTCAGCCCAAAGCTTGTCAAAGGCTGCGGCATCAGCAGCGGCGGCCTTGCCAGCGGCATAGGCTTCCTTATCGGCATCCTTGGCGTTTGAAGCATTGGCCAAACGTGAGCGCGGGGTCTCCAAGCCAATCCGCTTCATGGCTTCGCGGAACAGCTCGCGGTCTTCAGCCATGTCGATAGCTTCAGCTTTGGCACCGATCAACTCCACGCCGAATTTTTCGAGAACGCCCATTTTGTTGAGCGATAAGGCCGTGTTCAAAGCCGTCTGCCCGCCCATGGTGGGCAACAGCGCGTCAGGGCGTTCTTTCTCGATAATCTTGGCGACGACTTCAGGCGTGATCGGCTCGATATAAGTGGCGTCGGCCAAATCAGGGTCGGTCATGATTGTGGCGGGGTTCGAGTTCACCAGAATAATGCGGTAACCCTCAGCTTTCAGCGCCTTGCAGGCTTGGGTGCCGGAATAATCAAACTCGCACGCTTGGCCGATAATAATCGGTCCCGCCCCGATAATGAGGATGGATTTAATGTCGGTGCGTTTTGGCATGTGCGGGGAACCCTGATTTGGCGTTTCCTAGCGGAAGGGACACACGATTCCAACCCCTGTGGATAGATTTTTGTGCAGTGCGGAAAAAGTAGTGTTTTAATTACTAAATCATATCTCCGCATATGTAGCTTGTATATCCCTCAGAATAGGCGTTAGCTTCGGAAATGAGTAATGGGTTACGTTGAGCCGAAGCACGCATCTGAGCAAGGCTGATACACCCAACGCGGTCGTAACCGCATTTTTACGCAAAAAATCTGAACTGTACCAAGCCTTAAAAGCCGATCTGTTTCGGAATGCGATGGTGAAGTTGTGTCCGTTATCAGCGCGCTCAAAACTGTGCACTGCAAAGCATTCGTATCCGATTTAAAATAGGTCGGAGCGGATAAAACTAAAAGGGAGATTCTACCCAATGAAAAAATTCAAAACACTACTCATTGCAACGGCCGCTTTGGCTGCTGTCAGCTCAGCCGCAAAGGCCGATCTCGTATTCGGCACGGACGCTGCACCCTATCCACCCTTCACCTCGCAAAATGCAGCTGGTGAATGGGAAGGCTGGGAATATGAGGCCATGCTTGGTGTGTGTGCTGAAATGAAAGAAAAATGCACCATGATCCCGATTGCCTGGGATGGCATCATTCCGGCGCTCTTGGAAAAAAAGATGGACGGCATTTTTGGCTCAATGGCCATGAATGACAAGCGCAAGTTGCAGATCAATTTTTCTGACATGTATTATGATTCCAACACGGTTTTGATCGGGCCTAAGACTGCTGACAAAGCCTTCAAGCCAGAAACATTCAAAGGCAAAACCATTGGTGTGCAGGCCGCAAGTTCCAATGCCAATTATGCTGAGAAATATTATGTGCCAGCAGGTGCAACACTCAAAGCCTATAAGGGCCAAGATGAAGTGAATGCCGATTTGGCAGCTGGCCGCATTGATTACATGGTTGCTGATGGTGTGAGCCTGATGTCATTCTTGGCAACCGCACCTGGTGCATGCTGCGAAGTTTACGGCATGGTGCCCATGGATATGGCCGTTTTAGGAAATGGCGTGGGTGTCGGTTTGCGCAAGGAAGATACAGCACTGCTTGAAAAGGTGAATGCCGGCATCAAGGCTTTCGCCGCCAAGGGTGGGTTCGAGGCATTGAATGCCAAATACAAACTCGAAGGTCTGATGTTAACGGCGCCTAAGATGTAACGACAAATGGCGGTCATCCAAAATATGGGTGGCCGCCTTTCATTTTCGGCGGTGCTGCATGTTTCCAGAAGTTCTTAATTTCGGACGAAACGGTTTTGGTGATGAGCTTCTGCGCGGTGTTTTCGTTACTGTTTATATCGCTGCTCTTGCTTTCATTCTCGGGCTTGTTCTTGGTCTCATCGGTGCAGTGGCTAAACTCTACGGCGGCATTGTTTCGCGTCTCATCGCAAATTTTTACACTACTGTAATTCGCTCGATTCCTGAACTTGTGTTGATCCTGTTCTTGTTCTTTGCGGGCACACGCGGCATCAGCACTATCGGTGAGCTTGTGGGTTACGGCCCCGTTGAAGTGAATGGCACATTTGCTGCCATCTTAGTTTTGGGATTTGTGCAAGGGGCTTATTCGACAGAAGTTCTGCGGGGTGCCATTCAAGCTATTCCGATCGGCCAAATTGAGGCTGCCCGTGCTTATGGTATGTCGCCATTTCAAACTTTGAAGCGTGTCATTTTCCCGGCTATGCTGCCCAATGCCATACCAGGCCTCGCCAATCTTTGGCTCTCGGTGATCAAAGACACGGCACTTATTATGGTCACAGGTGCGAGTGCAGAACTCGGCGGCACCACGCGCGCTGCTGCCGGTTTCACGAAGCAGTATTTCTTGTTCTATTTTGTTGCACTGATGATCTATTACACGCTCACGAAAATTTCGAACTTCTTCATTGACCGCTTGGAACGATACGTTCGCCGCGGCCAACCCAAATTGGCGTGACATAAATTGGATTGGTCTTGGCTTCCAGAATATCTGCCGCTGTTGCCGTATGCAATTTTCATCACTTTGCAACTGGTCGCCTTCACGATGTTTTTTGGGTTGTTGTTGGCGGTGCCACTTGGCCTTGCGCAAGTTATAGGGCCAAAATGGTTGGGTGCTATGGCGCGCGAATATTGCACGTTCATGCGTGGCACACCGCTGCTGATCCAACTTTATATTTTGTATTACGGTCTCGGCAGCGTGTTCTCAAGCTATCCGGAGCTTAGGCAGGGCTGGTATTGGTTCATTCTGAAAGAAGGATATTACTACGCCATATTGGCCTTTGTCTTGAATGAAGCGGCATATCTCGGCGAGATTTTGCGCGGTGCTTTTCTTTCTGTGCCCAAGGGTGAACTTGAAGCCGCAAGGGCATGTGGCATGTCGCCGTTTCAAGTTTTACGCCGCGTGTGGTTGCCGCGGGCATTGCGCAATGCTTTGCCAGCTCTCGGCGGGGAAGTGATTTTAACGCTGAAAGCCACACCACTCGCAGCTTTGGTTACCGTGGCAGATATTTTCAGTGTGGCCGATAAAGTGCGCCAGGAAACCTATATCATCTATCCACCGCTCATCATGGTCATGGTCATCTATATGGCCCTTACATTCTTGTTCACGCGCGCTCTTAATTATTTCGAAATGCAGGTGCCGGCGCGGCGCTGAGAAGTGCTATTGAAATTCGCAGGAGTGCGACCTGACCTTGAAAGGGGGCGTTATTCTTGGCCTGGTCGCACTCTCTGCATTCGCCCCCGTCCGGGCGAATTGGGTTTAAACCTCGCGGCAGAAATTCACTTTGCAGTTACGGTTAGCTATTTGAGCTGCCGTTGGGCTGGTTTGGTTTTTGTAGATTACAGTGACGTTGCTCTGCTTCTTGCCGCTTGGAGGTGAGTTGCCCGCAAATGCGCCAGCGGACAGAAACAAGGCTGTAAGGATCAAGACGCTGGTCAATGTTTTCATTTTCTCACTCCCGTTCACGGGTATGCGTTGAACTTGAAACCACTTATGCATCAGTCAGACAGAACCGGGCCTGAATGCGCTGTTCATCTGGCATTCAACCTAATGGCAAAACTGTGGTTTTTGGCGTTCGCAGCCATGCACGCGCTGGTTTTGCAAGTGATTGCAAATTGGCGCCGCGTGCGCAATCATGGTGGTGGGTGAGCACTTGCCATTCTGAAATTCGGTAAAGGTCTGAACGCGCTACAATGTTTGAATTCTGGCTTCAGCAATTTATCAATACGATACAACTTCTCAGCTTTTATCTGCCCCTTGCTGTTGCGTTTGCGATGATACAGGCTATTACGCGACGGATATTTTTATCGTTTGGCGATCTTGCGATGTTTGGCAGTTTTGCAGCGATCTACATTTGTTTTTCATCTCAGATAAATGGAGAAAGTGATCTATCCGGCGGACTGTGGTCTCTTGCGGCGGCAATTGCATGTGGTGGCGCATTAGGTGCAGTCATCGCAAAAATTTTCATGGGCAAAAAACTGTTGCAATATCCATTGGCATTCATGATTGCCTCCATCGGGCTATCGATCTTTATAGAAGAGGTTATGCGCATCCAGACTTCCGGTCGGGATATTTGGATTCCGCCTTTATTCTCTGGGCAATCCATTTTTGAAATGCATGGGCAATATGTGGTCAAGCTTTCGGGCATCACCTTTATGGCCATTCTCGTAGGTCTCGGGTCGGTGATCGCCGTGGTATTGATGTTGCGATTTACCCGTTTTGGATTGAACTGGAGGGCGTGCGCGCAATCACTCAAGCTTACTGCACTTTGCGGTATCAATCCTGAGACGATTGCCAGTCAAAGTTTCGGAATTGCGGGTGCACTTGCAGGTGTGACGGGCTGGGCATCCGCCATATCCTACGGTGGGGCCAGTTTCTCGATCGGCATGATGATCGGTTTCAAAGCAATGTTTGCTTCAGTGATTGGCGGATTTGGAACGATACGTGGTGCCGTTATTGGTGCTTGTGTGTTTGCCGTTCTGGAAGTTGGCTGGTCTACAGTATTTGGCACTACTTACCGAGATGTTGCAATATTTGGAATTATAACGCTGTGTTTGATATTGCGACCAGAAGGGCTGGCCGGAATTGACACGACAAGAGAGAGTGAAGCTGCATGAAGTTCATCAGTCTGGCTTTTAGTCTGTTTTTTCTTTTTGGATGCGGTGATAGCCAAAAGCCAAAAAGTTATGTGCAATTCATAGGCGGTGGACTTACATTTAATTATCGATATTCGAAGGCTTCGATTGTGATTGTGATCAGGCGCGTCTCGCCTATGAACCAGGGTAGCAAATTTGTATGCCTGTTTGAAATTCCGGGCGAAGCAACGCCGCAGAGAATTGAAGTTGCAAACAACCCTGATGCATTGGATTTTAAGTTTGAGAGCAAGGCGCTGACCGGGATCAGGAAAGGCGTTCCACTACACGTTTCAATTTTGGCGGTAGATGAAAAAGGTGTGCAACTTGACGAGATCAAGAAGCAATTTGTATCGGATGTTGATCAGGATACGCTGCCATCCAAGCCTCTCATGGATCCAAATACGCCGGCTTATGTTCCACAACTTCAAAACTTGAAGTAAGTCGTATTCATTGGTTTAGTTGGCGGATTTGGTTTTACCGCTCGCATTCATCGTGGTAAGCATTGGCCACCACTGATGCAACAGCAAGTGGGCAAGAGCAAAGGAGCGGCACATGAAACAGAAATTATTCTTTAGCGCAGCAGCATTAATTGCAACGACCGGTTTGGCTGAGGCTCATGCAGGGCACAGCGCTGCGGGCTTTGCCTATGGCTTTGCCCATCCTTTCTCAGGCATTGATCATATTGCCACGATGCTTGCAGTTGGCTTGTTCGCCGCGATGTTGGGCGGTAAATCGCGCTATTTCGTTCCTATGAGCTTCATTGTTATGATGGTTGCTGGTTCGGCCATGGCCTTCAATGGTTTCGTACTACCCTTCGTGGAAACCGGAATTGTCGCTTCAATGATTGTTCTTTCATCAGCTATTGCACTTCGCTGGAACGCTTCGATTAGCTTGGCGATGGGGCTATGTGGATTTTTTGCTGTGTTTCATGGTTTCGCCCATGGCGCAGAAATCCCACACAATCTGAACGGATTTGAATATGGCGCTGGGTTTACAATAGCTACAATCATGCTCCAGGCCGCAGGATTGACTGCCGGATTATTCGCAGGTTGGAAAGTTCCTAAAGCAGCCTGATTACGTCTTCAAAAACTGGTCACGCTTCGCCGATACGGCATTGGCGTGGCCACCGAAGCCTTCGTATTTTGCTAATACTGAGGCGTGTTTTGCCAGCTCAGGATAACCCTTCGCCGTTACATACGCGATTGATGTGCGCTTCATAAAATCATGAACTGAAATTGCCGAAGCAGTGCGCGCCCAGCCTGAAGTGGGAAGCACATGGTTCGCACCGATCACATAGTTGCCAAGCACCGACGGTGTGTGTTCACCCAGCAAAATTTCACCGGCGTTTTTAATCAGGCCTAAATATTGAAACGGCTCTTTCGATAATATCTGTAAATGCTCTGGTGCATACTCATTGCAGAAGGCGATAGCGTCTGCTTCGTCTGCCGCTAAAATCACGCCTCCCATATTTCCGCTCAGCACATCACTCACATATGCGGCTCGCTGTTTGCTCAAGTCTTTCATCAGCTCGGGCAGGGCGGCTAATGCATCTTCTGCTACCTGTCGATCCCAAGTCACCAAATATCCAGAACTATCGGATCCGTGTTCGCATTCAATCAAAAGATCAAGCGCTGCAAGCCTGCCGTTTGATGTTGAATCAGCCAGTACGATAACTTCGCTTGGACCTGCGGGTGAGCCCGTGTCGAGCACATGTGACAGCAGGCGTTTTGCCGCCGCAACCCATGGGCTGCCTGGACCAACAACCTTGCTCATGCGGGGGATTGTCTGGGTGCCGTAAGCTACGGCGGCGATGGCTTGTGCACCACCAGCTTTGAAAACTTGTGTCACGCCCGCCATACTGGCTGCAACCAATGTGGCATCATCTATTTTGCCGTCGGGGCCAGGCGGTGTGATGACGCAAATATTTTCAACGCCTGCAACTTTTGCAGGAATGGCAAGCATCAACACTGATGAGGGAAAGGCGCCCTTGCCTCGCGGCACGTAGCAGGCAACGGACGTAATTGGCGTTGTGCGATCACCAGCGAAAGAGCCGGGGCTGATTTCATGGAGCCACATTTCCTCAGGCTTCTGATCTTCGTGAAATTTGCGAATGTTTTTGGCCGCAAATTCCAGAGCTGCGCGAACGTCCGGTGCCAGGGATTTTTCTGCTGCCGCAAAATCTGCGTTGGTTGCTGCAATGTCGCTGGCCTCAACCGGGGCCTTATCAAACTGACGCGCGAAGCGGGCCAATGCCACATCGCCTTCATCGGCAACCGCCTTTAGAATAGGTTTAACTTTAGCCTCGAAAGCAGCGAGATCAGCTTCAGTGCGTGCGCATAATCTCTGGCGCTGGGCTGCACTCAGTTTGCTTAATTCGTGAAAGTTGATCTTGGCCGCCATTGTCATTTCCAAATTGAGATTTTGCATATATAACGCATTAGAATTTCTTCGCTAGCCAGAATGAAGCTGCGCGGTTTTGTCCGTTTCGCCAAGCGGCTATTTAGTCGATAAGTCGGCCATATTATCGGAGTTTTCAGTTGAACAGTTTTGACAACCAATTTGCATCCCAGCTCGACGCACTTCGGAAGGAAGGGCGTTACC
>CAXTKH010000010.1:0-59283 GCA_964244815.1 uncultured Aestuariivirga sp.
TCATCTGCCGACCCGACACATCAATCACCTGAATATACTCGCCAGCCTTCACCATGTAGGCATTGGCCGTGGCGGCGCGAATGCGAATGTCTTGCAACGGATCAGCCAGCGGATCAGGCAAGGCCTCGATATTTTTATATTTGGGATTAGCCCGCGTTATTTTCAGTTCAATATTTGTGGCCGTATCATGGCTGTCCACTGTCATCACAGGGGCAGGGGCCACCACAATCAAAAACCCATCGCGGCCCACAGTGAATGAAGCATGACCACCCGCCCGCCCCGAATGCCCAAATAAATTAATTGATGAGGCCAAGCCCAAGTCAATCCCGCGGCTTTGCAGTGCCTTGCGCGAACGCGATGCGTCCAAAGCAGCGGAAGCTAAAATGGATTTCAGTCCCTCGCCAGTGCCATCTGGCTTCTGACCCAGCGATCCAGTATCAAATTTTCCAGCCGCATCGGAAAACAAAATCTCAGCAGCTTGCCCGCCTTCAATATCTGTCAACTGTAAAACATCGCCAACAACCACAGGCACCACCAAAGAGCCTTGCCCCTTGATCACATGCCGTTCCACGCCGCGTGGCAATTGTCTAATTCCGGGGCGCAAAATGCGGCTGGCCGAAGGGGCAATCGAACGTGAAAGTTGTATCTGATTCATTGTTAAATTCTCATTCTCCGCCTCACTATCTCACAGTTTCACTTGACGGTCGATATAATGTCATTCAAAAATGTTTCCTGAGACGATAAACCAGGAAACTGCTTTCCATTCCTGATTTCTTCAACACGTGGCAGTCGTGAACAGGCCCCGGTTCGTTGTCTTCTTGGCCAGGCCTTGCAAAGAACAGGGTCAGCTACTGGGAAAATGCAACAAGAAGAGGGGACAATTATGTCAACAATAACTGCTGGCGAAATCGCCGGAGAAAAAAGCTCGGGCGAACTCGTCCGTTCTTTAGACTGGAAAGGCGCCTTCTGGGTCGCCGCGGGCGTTCCGCCCTTGGTACTATTCTCAATCGGTGGCATTGCCGGAACGGCAGGTAAAGTCGCCTTCGTCGTCTGGATCATTTCAATGATCATGGGCTTTTTGCAATCCTTCACCTATGCAGAAATGGCCGGCATGTTCGGCAACAAATCTGGCGGCGCGTCAGTCTATGGCGCAACGGCATGGCTCCGTTACTCGAAGTTCATCGCCCCACTTTCAGTGTGGTGCAATTGGTTTGCCTGGAGCCCGGTATTATCGCTCGGTTGCGTCATTGCAGCGGGCTATATTCTAAACTCATTCTTCCCGATTCCTGTTTTCACCGAGCAATCAGCGCAAGTTATCGCATGGCTGGCTGATCCTGCGAATGCGGGCAAAGTTGCGGCTGATGCTATTGCTGCAGTCACAACCGCTGCAACACCAGCAATTCGCAACTGGGAATTTTTCACGCTTAATATTCCTGGTCTCGGCGGACTACATTTCAATGCCAAATTCCTGATCGGCACAGCATTGATGTTAGTAATGCTTGCCATTCAGCATCGCGGCATTGCATCCACAGCAAAAGCCCAAAAGCTTCTTGCGATCATCGTGCTTGTTCCATTGTTGCTGGTTGGCCTCGTGCCAATCTTAACTGGTGCCATTTCAAGCGCAAACATCACGGGCCTTCTTCCTCCAACAGCTGCCTACTCAGGCGTTGATGGAACATGGAGCATTGGTGGCTGGACGCTCATTCTTGGTTCACTCTATATCGCTGCATGGTCAACATACGGGTTTGAAACCGCTGTTTGCTACACCAGCGAATTGAAGAACCCAAAAACTGATACCTTTAAAGCTATTTTCTATTCTGGCTTGCTGTGCTGCGTATTCTTCTTCCTCGTACCATTCTCTTTCCAAGGCGTGCTCGGCCAATCAGGCTTGCTCGCTGGCGGAATTGTAGATGGAACAGGCGTTGCTGAAGCGCTTGGGAACATGGTTGGTGGTCATCCCGTCGTCACACAGATATTTGTGATCTTGATGATCTTGGCCTTGTTCTTGGCCATCATGACAGCCATGGCTGGTTCATCTCGCACGTTGTATCAAGGCTCAAAAGATGGTTGGTTGCCACGCTATCTCAGCGGCGTAAATGCCAATGGTGCGCCAAGCAAAGCCATGTGGACTGACTTTGTGTTCAACTTGTTCTTGTTGGCACTGGCATCGGATGCGGCCGGATACTTCTACGTATTGGCCATCTCCAATGTCGGCTACATCATATTCAATTTCTTGAATTTGAATGCAGGTTGGATCCACCGTGTGGACTCAGGTCACATCGCGCGCCCATGGAAAGCACCAACAGCGTTGATTGGCTTCAACACATTCCTCGCTTTTGTAAATGCTCTGTTCCTGGGCGCAGGTGCAAAAGTGTGGGGCTATTCCAATGCACTGTGGGCTGGTCTAATTTTCGCAGCCCTCATCATCCCCGTGTTTTACTATCGTCATTATGTTCAAGACGGTGGCAAGTTCCCAGCTGGCGCTCTTGCGGCACTGGGCTTGAAAGACGGAGACATGGGTCAGAAAAAAGCTGGCATGTTGCCATACTTAACATTGGTTGCAGGCGCAGTCGTAGTGCTCTGGGCCAACTGGTTCTTCACATTGCCAGCATAATAAATTGACAACACGCATGCCGTCATCACCCCCGAGTGATGACGGCATTTTTATTCAAAGCTGGACTAGCGTTTCACGCGCAATTTCATTTCGCGGAAAGTGGCTTCAATAATAATTGCGCAACAACCAAGCAACAGAACTAGCCCTGCAACAATAGCAGCCACATGAAGCACTGACACAAGCCCCGCCACAACCACAATCAACAACAGCGTGACAATTGTAAGCCGTGCGTCAGTCACGAACATACTCAACAATTCAGCGAGAACGTCTCTGATAATTTCCATTGAAACTCTATGCCTTTCGCAAAATTGCAAAACGGACGCGCAACACATTTGCAGTCAGAACCGAAACTGCCAAGAATAATCCTGCAAATGCAACCAAAATGAGATCAGCACCCGGCCATTCAATGCCCAATCCTTCACCGGTCCAGAATACACCGAAGGACGAAAGCATCACACCCACAGCAAGTTTCAAATTGTTTTCTGGCACGCGAGACAAAGGCTTGTGAACGATAACACCCATAACAAGAACGACAGCACAGGCAGCCAATGCGCCCATTGAAGCAGGCCATATCAACCCACGCCCGGCACTTACTGCGATCACAATAAATACGACCTCAAGGCCTTCCAGAAGCACCGCTTTAAAAGCTGTGATCCCGGCAATCCACTGTTGCGATGTTTGCTTCTTGCGAATTTCCTCTTCCAGAAGTTTTGACTCTTTTGCAAAAATCAAATTTTCATCATGCAATGGAATGATGCCAGCCAAGCGTAATATCGCTTTGCGCAACCAGCCCATACCAAACAACAAAAGCAAAACACCGATGCTGAGTTGCAATGCATGTATTGGTATAAACTCAAGCAAGGGCCCAAAAATCGCAACGATCAGGGCCAGAATAATCAGCGCAACAATTGTGCCTGTCGCAGCTGGCCGCCAGCCCCGTAAAGTGCCGACTGCCAAAACAATTGTAAAAGCTTCAACAACCTCAACCAAGGAAGCCAAAAACGCCGAAGCGACAGCCGCTGATTCAATGCCGAGAGCCATGCATTTTTCCATCTATTGAAGAGAGCGGGTCAATCGCACACATCAAAGACATTGTCCAATGCCGCGCCACATCAAAATCTACCGCTTGTTCTTCTTTGCCGTCTTTTTGACTGCTTTCGTTTTCGACTTCACAATCAGATGCTCAGGGCCATAAGGAAACGCGGTGATGTTCTTGTTGCCCTTTTCAGTGATAACCAAAATATCGTGCTCGCGGTATCCGCCTGCACCCTTTTGTCCTTCGGGGATCATGATCATAGGTTCCATGGAAACCACCATGCCGGGTTCCAAGACCGTATCGCAATCCTCACGCAGTTCCAGTCCACCTTCACGGCCATAGTAATGGCACAGCACACCGAATGAATGGCCATAGCCAAACGTGCGATACTTCAAGGCATCATGCTGCGCATAAATATCATTGAGCGATTTTGCGACGTCTGAACATTTGGCACCAGGAACCAGAAGCTTCTTTCCCACATCATGCACATGGCAATTGAGCTCCCACATTTTGAGATGTTCTTTGGAAGCCGTATCAGCAAACAGCGTGCGTTCTAAAGCCACATAATATCCAGCAACCATCGGAAAACAGTTGAGCGATAAAATGTCGCCTTTCCTGATCTTCCGCGAAGTGACAGGATTATGCGCACCATCAGTGTTCACGCCAGATTGGAACCATGTCCATGTATCCATCAATTCGCCATGAGGCCAAACCTTGGCAATCTCACGGATCATGGTTTGGGTTGAATGCAGCGCCACTTCATGTTCAGGAACGCCAATGGCAATCGCTTCGACACAAGCAGCACCGCCGATATCAGCAATGCGCGTCAACTTGGTGATATGGCTGATTTCTTCGGCAGACTTAATCATGCGCATGCGCATGGAAGGGGATGCCACATCGACAAATTCAACACTTGGAAAAGCTGCTTGCAATGCCGTTCTGAAATCCAGATTGACATGATCAAATTCGATACCAATGCGTTTGGCATTTTTGATCAAGCCCTGAACTGCGATATAGAAATTATCTTTATTCCAGTCCGTATAAGTAACATTATCACCAAACGTACGCCTAGCCGGTTGGCCACCATCAATGGCGGCAGTCACACTGGTTGCGGATTTTTGTGTGATGACCAAACCATATTTGCGCCCGAAATAGCAGTAGAGAAAATCCGAGAGATAACAAATGTTATGATAAGACGTAAACAAACACGCATCCACATTTGCCTTAGCCATCCATCCGCGAATGTTGTCCTGGCGACGTTGCATTTCTGGTGCGGTAAAAGTTGGTTTGGGCGGTTTGCCGTTATTGCGATAATCGACAATACTGGGGCGAGCACTGGCAGACATGGATGATTCCCTTGATTTGGTTTCAATTTGCCCTGTGTGAAACGCTTTTGTCAAAGGTCGACATGTCACAAATTCTATGTGGTTGGGATGGCGTCTGGAATTCAGTATGAGCATACGAGACTTGCCAGCCACCAATTAATGGTTTTAGTTACCTGAATGCATCGAACTGAATTTCGCAAATTTTTCAAAGCGGTTGGCCCCGTTGTGTTACCTGTCATTCATGTACAGGATAACGCTCAGGCCACGCGCAATGTGAGTGTTGCCATTGGCGAAGGCGCACCAGGCGTTTTTCTGATCAATCATGATTTCGCTTACCCAGATTTCCTGCCGATCATTCGCCACGTACGCAATAAGTTTCCAGCACTCTGGCTGGGCGTGAATTTTCTAGCGGTAACGGGCAAGGAAGCATTTCCAGTATTAGGGCAAATGGCACGCGAGGGTATTCAAGTCGACGGCTATTGGGCCGATGATGCCCGTATTGACGAATTGAACGATGCACAGCACCAAACTGAAGCCTCGGAAATAATTGCGATAAAAAAACTTAGTGGTTGGGACGGATTTTATACGGGCGGCACCTGTTTCAAAAAACAGCGCGAAGTAGAGCCGCGGCATCACGAAGTCGCAGCATGCACTGCGGCACAGTTTATGGATGCCGTATGCACATCGGGCATTGCCACAGGCCATGCCGCCGACCTCGGAAAAATCGCAACCTTTCGCAAAGCAATTGGCGATGGCACATTGATGCTGGCTTCAGGCATCACACCAGAGAATGCTGCAGGCTACGGTGCTGATGTTGATGGCTTCATGGTAGCAACCGGCATCAACAAGCCAAATGACTTCTATAATATTGATGCTGCCCGATTGGCACAGCTTTTGAAATTCACGCGCAACACTGGAGCAAGATCATGACACGCAACAAAGGCCCCCGCGACGACCGCTGGTATTTGAACCTGATGGCTCCTAACACCAAAGGGCCCAAATTTGCATGGCTTGATCCAACCTCGATCTACATCAACGGCGAAGCCTTCCACGATCTGCTTGACGATCTTGTAGCTGATCTCAAAGGCGTTAAAGCTGATGTCGTTGGTGGCCTCGATGCCATGGGCTTTGTTTTAGGTGCGGCTCTTGCCACCAGGCTCGGCATCGGCTTCTTGCCCATTCGCAAAGCGGGCAAGCTCTGTGTGGAAACCGACAAAGTGTCTTTCGGCAATTACTCTGGCCGCACCCAAGATATGGAAATGCGCTTGCCTGCATACGCAGCTGGCACCAGAGTTTTGCTCGCTGATCAGTGGGTCGAAACCGGAGGAACCATGGATGGTGCCATCCGCCTCGTCGAACGCCAGGGCGGAAAAGTTGTAGCTCTTGCAGCTGTGGCCATAGAAGAAAAAGAAGCAACCAACGCCTACCGCGAAAAATACACCTGCGTCTCCGGCGTTGTCAGAGGCTCTAGGTGGCAGAAAGAATGCAACGCGCAAAGCCTTTCAAGCTTCAACACTTATAAACCAGAATCGGTATTCCCCGAAATCCATTAGCTTGAAATGGTGCCGCTTAGGTGACTCGAACACCTGACCCCCGCATTACGAATCCGTTTGGGGGGAGGGACATGCTGTAACACTCAGCACATAATCGTTGATTTCACTTATTTTTCTGCGGTTTCTCGGCACACTCCGACACATGCAGTAAACCATTCTCAGTGCAAAAAAGTGCAAAATCTTCGCTATCCACACCCGCATGCTTGCGCGATTTCTTGGGTGTGATTCAATGAATAGGTACTAGCTAATACGTTCGCGCCTGCACCTTCGTTATTAGCGTGGTGTAGGTTCGAGCGATAATAAATATGGAAATAAAAATTACACACGGCCGTCTCAAAGAACTTGAACAAGCCGCAGCAAAATTGGCCGCCCTGGAAGCGGGTGGAGTTCAAAGCTGGGAATGGTATGATGCTTCGCTAGAGGAATTTAATAAGTCTGCTGAACGTGCGGAGGCGATTGAAGAGTGTCTCAATGAAATTGAGGTTGCTCTTCTGGCTAGCGCCTATGAGCCATCAGAGCGAGGGGCGGGAATGTGTTCAACTCACGAAGGCAGGGTTGAAGCAGAGAAAATATTTCTCGCTTTCGTGGATAAGTACCTTGAAAACAAGAAGCTTGCATCCTAGCTGTTAGTTAGGAGCCGAAGGTTTGGGAACACCGCACACGCTCCTTAAAGTGTCTGAAAAGTTTCCAACTGGTCTTGTGCGCGGTGTTCGGCTCATCAAGAGGCACGCGCAAGGTACGGAGACGCTCATGCAGCTCACCTTCGCTATCGAAACCAGTGAACCGGGCGGAAGAAACTTTCGTTTGGGCATCGGGCTAACAATCCCCTTTGCACTTGTAATGATGGCGCTTCGAATACTCGGTTTACTTTGATGTGAAGAGGCACCCCAGAAATGGGGTGCCTTTTTTGACGAAGGTATGCATCTACCTCTTAAACAAAGGGCTAGTTACTCTTGCTGGCGTCCCTTAACGTCGGACGGCACACGTTTGCGCCAGCAACGCTCACCGCGTGACCAAACAATATCGTCGCCTGAAACCTTTTTGAAAGCTTCAAGAACCGATTTTTCTATTGCAGGATTTCCGTTGCTGTTGTCGTATACGAACTGGGGTCCAAAACTCTTCCTTATGTCCCATGCAGCCTGCTCTTGGTACAAAGAACCTTTAGCTGCAATCAAGTCCATCATCCACTGCGCAACATCATTTGCTGTTTTGTTGTTTTCATCCAATTTTAGGAGTGCTCTCAACAGCTACAAGCATCTCAAATTTGAAATTGCCGTGTTCGAGCTTCCGACCACCAAACCAGGCGCAGTAGAGTGTGTTTTTATCGCTCATATCAATTCGCGATACTGTCATATCAGGTCCGCCGGATTTAAGCTGCACCACATCACCAACTTTAAATGACATCTACGTTTTTCCTTCAATTGTTCAACGTTCACGTGCTTAGCACGGACGCACTCAATTCGGAATAGCTCAAGATACGCGGCGGTTTTTCGTCGATTTTTCCAGCACGCTAAAGTCAGTGCAAAACAGTGCAAAAAAATGCGGAAGTACACCACACTTTTAAAGCTAACCCTTTGAAAACATGGTGCCGCTTAGGTGACTCGAACACCTGACCCCCGCATTACGAATGCGGTGCTCTACCAACTGAGCTAAAGCGGCCTGAGATGGTTTTTTTGCTGATAGACGAAATCTGGGATTTTTTCAATCACTCTTCGTCGATGCCGGGATCATCAGGCGCGCGGTGGGTCTCGGTGTTGATGGCTTTTGCAACTGGTTTATCTAAAAGTGCAGCTTCCGAACGGCTTTCAAGTTGCCATTCCACGCCGCTGGGTTGTTCAAATGGCGGCTTCCACACACAAGGCACAATTTCACCTGTAACGGGCGACAAAGCCGTCCACCGGGCAGATGCAACACCGTCGCAAACCCAGATCGGATCACGAGGCGCATGAAGGGCGCGGGCCAACCATTCGCGTGAGCGGCCAACATCGCCTTGCGCATCTTCAATTTGCGCCATCAAACCACAAATGCGAGCTTGCGGCTGAGAATTCACATGAGCTTCCAATGCGGACTTGGCCACATCCCAGCGCTTGGCGGAAATGGCGGCGCGCGCCAATGCAAACGCGGATTCAATATTGTCTTCAGGCTTTCCAACCAGATCTCGCACCCTTTCGAAGCGAAGCTCAGCACCATCGTCCGGCTTTGCATTAGCTGCAACCTCAGCCAATTCCGGATGAGGCGATAATGCCCAACTGCTGCGCAAAGTTTTCAGCGCCTTGCGATGATTGCCGCTGGCCACAAAACACCGTGCAGCTACCAAAGCTGCAGGAACCAAACTGGCATCTTGGGCTAAAGCATTTTGAGCAATAATTAGCGCGCGGTCACGGTCTTTATCTTCAAGCTCTAGCGCTTGGGCGGTGAGCAAAATTGCCTGTTTGGTTGCAGCTTCATCGCGCGGGGTTAAACCTGCCTTAGCCTGTTGTGCAATCGTTGCAGCCGCCGCAGCCCAATCTTTCGCTGTTGTTTGCACTTGCAGCGTTGCACTGGACGCCCAAGGCAAACGCGGGTTTTTAGCCAAAGCACGCTCCGCAATTTTCCGTGCCTCCACCCAATCACCAGCCTGCTTTGCCTCACCAAACAATCCGCGCAATCCCAAAAGCTCGGTATCGGGCGATTTGGCCATGTCTTGAAAAGCACGTTTAACGCCAGCGCGGTCACCCTTCAGCTGAGCCGCTTGCGCAGTGAGTAAGGTGATTAGCGGCTCGTTCTTCAATGTATCACTGGCAATGGCCGCATGTTTGGCCGCAACTTGTGCATCTCCAGCACCCGCCGCAATAATGCCGCGCGATAAGGATTCATATGCTTTGCGGTGTTTCCTGAAGCGCATGGATTCTCGCACCGTTTTGGGGCTGCTCCAAATTCTGTGGAACAACCGCCACACGATATATGCAGCAACCAATGCCAAACTCAGAAGAACCATACCGACCAGAAGCGAAACCTGTATCTCGTGCAATGGCGATTGAATGACAATTTTTTCAGGGCGATCAGCGAGCCACGCAAAGGCAACAGCGGCAGCCACCAATAATAGAAATCGCCAGATGAGTTTGATCATGCCGCTTATCCCCGAGCCGCAATCTGGCGCGTGACTGCACGGCCCAATTGCTCGACCGCCTGATCAGCTGCAATGCGTTTATTGGCAGCAATGCGCCAATCCTGCAAAGCTTGTGGCATCACATTTAGATTTTGCTCAAGCAGTTTCACAGCATCAACAAGCTTGCCATCATCCACTAAAGCAGCACCCTGCAAAGCCGCAGGCGCCCAATCAACTTCGCCAGTATTCCGAATGGTGATCAAGCCCGAAAAAATCGACGTCGTTTTACCCCATAAGCTATCGTCTTGAGCAGGTGCGGTCTCCGCCGGCTTAGTTGCTTGCCCTGCAAAAGTTTTCAAAGCGCCACTCAATGCTATCAGAGTGGGAATACCTTTGGGCGCATCATTGATCAAAATATCCAATCCCTCAGCAGCCGGGATGATCGCAGATATTGATTTCAGTTCTGAGTCATATTCTGATCCTGCAGCAATTTTGGCTTTCAAGTCGGCATATGTCTGAGACAGTTTCGAGTTTTGCGTTTGCGCATCAGACTTTGCGATGTTCAGATCGCTGATACCCTTCTCAAGCGTATCCAGCCGCGCTGCGAGGCCTGATGTATCGACAGTCCCAGCAACTGGCACGCCACTGGCGATTTTATTTTTAAGTTCATCAACCGAACTCAGAGCAAGGCCTATTGATCTTTCGAGCCCAGCAATTTTCGTTTGGCTGCCGCTTGCACCAGCATTGGCATCGCCTGCTTGCTTGCGCGCATCTTCGGCGGCCGCTTGAGCCGCACCCAGTTGAGACTTGAGCTCATCAGTTAGCCCTACAACAGCATTCAGCTTCTGCGCAAGCTGCTTATCGCCTTGTTCAACTGCGTCGATGCGCGCTTGCAACATGTGTATTTGGTCAGATGGAAAATATGTGGCCAGAACATCTTTGTACAACCATGCCCCAGCAATGGCGCTCAGCAAAACTGCGCCAGCGCCCAAACCAAAAATGCCGTAAGGACGTTTTTTGCGCGGCTTCACATGAGGTACATCTTTTACATCATTCTCAACAACTGCTGATGGATCAATGTCGATAATATCAGAAATTTTATCGTCCTGGGTCATGCCCAACTCACCTATTCTGCTTTGCTGATTCAATCAAGCAACGCCAACAAATCTTGTTCTCTTGGCGCTGCGGCGATGGCTCTGGGCCAGCTTTGTGGCAGATTTGCTGCAACATTGGCCGACAAGCAAATATGTTTAATGCGCATGGCCGCTTGCGTTAGCTTCAAACTTTCAATTTCGGATGCCCAAAGTTTTGCCGTTCTAGGCGAATACAAAAGCACAGCTTCGGCACTTTCAATTTCGGTTTTGTAATCGGCCAATGAAGACTTAACCGCGTCATAAGTAATGATGCGGTCAACTTCAAAGCCAGAGCTCTGCAACAGGCCTTGCATGTCGCCAGATGTTTCTGAACCAGATAGATAAAGCACAGGCCCAGCATTGAGGTCGAGGTGGCCAGTCAAAAATTTGTGCAAACCAATCACATGACCTCCATGCGCTGATACGTGTTCGAAGCCTTTGACTTTTGCCATCTGCTCTGATTGCTGACCAACCGCAAAAAGCGGAACATCTTGAATTGCGTCGATGTTGCCTAAAACGCGGATGGCATTCGCACTGGTCAAACAAATGGCTTGATAGCGTTTCGCTGGAATCAATACATCTGGCCGCGCTTCAATTTTGAGAAGCGGCGTAACAATCGGCACATGCCCAACTGCGCGCAATTTTGTAGCCAGCGGTGCAGCATCTTCGACAGGGCGCGTAAGAATGATCCGCATCAATAAGCGATCAATATTCCGCCGCGCGCTTTGACATCCTCGCCAGCGTCTTGCCCCATTTTAAATCCATCTGATAATGCCCCCTCGCGCGAAACCTCGAATATGTGCTTCCCATCCAAGGTGAGGGCTTGGCCGCGAAATTTCAAGCGACCATCCTCAATAATGGCATGGCCTGCAATGGGTGTGCGGCACGAACCATCGAGTGCCGCCATGAATGCGCGCTCGCAGATTACTGTTGTTGATGTCGGCGCATGGTCAAGTGGCAAAACCAATTTACGCGTTGCTTCATCATGAGAGTTGGTTTGAATGCCGATGGCACCTTGCGCCACTGATGGCAGCATCTCGTCCATCGACATGATGCTGGTAATTTTATCGGAAAGCCCTAGACGGTTTAGGCCAGCGACAGCAAGGAAAGTGGCATCGGCAACGCCGTCCTGAAGTTTTTTCAATCTCGTTTGCACATTGCCGCGAAACTGTACGGACTTAAGATCAGGGCGCACATGCAAAGCCTGAGCGGTGCGCCGCACCGATGATGAACCCAGGATTGCGCCTTGCGGGAGATCCATCAAACTTTTCGAGGTCAAACTGATAAACGCATCGCGCGGGTCTTCCCGTGGAAGCAAGGACACAAGATCGAGCCCCAGCGGCAACTTTGCGGGCATATCTTTCATAGAGTGAACGGCCAGATCAATCGTGCCAGCAAACAATGCTTCTTCGAGCTCTTTGGTGAACAAACCTTTGCCGCCGATCTCGCTTAGAGGCCGGTCTCGAATGGCATCCCCCGTTGTGGTAAAAGTCATAATCATGAAAGCATCACTTTCTAAACCATGTGCGGCCATCAGCCGTTCTCGCGTTTCGTATGCCTGCGCCAATGCCAGCGGCGAGCCGCGTGTGCCGATTCTAATTTTGGGGATAACCGTCATAATTTGCCAACTTTAGGGATAGGGTGCTAGAGCGGCAAGTCTCTAACACATTTAATCCACATAATCTGCTGACGAATGACCGAACAAAACACATTTATTTTAGGAATTGAAACGTCTTGCGACGAAACAGCGGCCGCTGTTGTGTGCCGACATGCCAGTGGCCGGGGCGCGCTGCTGAGCAATGTGGTTTTATCGCAACTCAAAGATCATGCGCCTTTTGGTGGCGTGGTGCCTGAAATCGCCGCCAGGGTCCACGTAACCCATCTGGATGGTTTGATCAGCAAGGCCATGGCTGAAGCAAAATTGCGGTTTGAAGATTTGGATGCTGTGGCTGCTACAGCAGGGCCAGGTCTTCTGGGCGGACTGCTGGTGGGCTTAACGGCTGGCAAGGCCATATCGATGGCGTGGGATGTTCCATTTCTGGCGATCAATCATCTTGAAGGTCACGCTCTCACGCCACGCTTATTGGCACCTTGTGAATTCCCATATTTATTATTGCTCATTTCAGGTGGCCACACACAGTTTCAATTGGTCGAGGGTGTGGGGCGCTATAAGCGTCTTGGCACAACGATTGATGATGCATTGGGCGAAGCCTTTGATAAAGTGGCCAAGCTTTTAGGTTTGGGTTATCCCGGCGGTCCGCGCGTTGAATCCTATGCCAAGCGCGGCAATAATCAGCGTTTTGATTTTCCGCGTCCGTTAAAGGGCAGGGCGGACTGCAATTTTTCGTTTTCAGGTTTGAAGACTGCGGTACGCGAAGTGGTGCATGGGCTCGGAACATTGTCTGAGCAAGATGTTGCCGACGTATGTGCATCATTCGAACTGGCCGTCGCTGAAACCCTCGCAGACCGATTGAAACGCGCCTTCCAGCAATTCCGCGAAAAGCATCCCGGTGTGGATAACCCAACACTCGTCGTGGCCGGTGGTGTGGCTGCAAATCAAACCTTACGCGGTGTGTTTGAACAAGTAACCGCCAAGCATGGCTTTAAACTCGATGTTCCACCTTTTAATCTGTGTACGGACAATGCTGCGATGATCGCGTGGGCGGGTGCAGAGAGATTGGCGCTTGGCCTGACCGACAGTATCGACTTTGCCGCAAGGCCGCGTTGGCCGCTCGATACGGTTTCACCTCCAGTGTATGGCTCGGGCCGTCTAGGTGCAAAGGCATAAATCATTGACGGACGCTCAAATCCACGCAATGAGATAACCAGATTTTTAAACTGCCCGCTGGGCGCTGAACTGAAACAGGATTGATGAAATGCTCTATGCTCTGATGTGCACCGATAAACCAAACAGCCTTGAACTGCGCATGAAAATTCGTCCCAACCATGTTGCCTATCTGCGGGAACTGGGAGAGAAAGCGAAATTCGCCGGGCCGTTTTTGGATGATGAAGGCAATATGTGCGGTTCACTTGTTATGCTTGACGTTGAGACCCGCGCCGAAGCCGAGAAAATTGCAGCAAACGACCCATATGCTTTGGGCGGCCTTTTTGCGTCTGTTGAAATCAAAGCGTGGCGCTGGGCATTGAAAAATCCGGACGCTGCATAATGGCCTATTGGCTTTTCAAATCCGAGCCCGATGTTTTCTCATTCGACCAATTGATGGCCAAGGGTACCAAGGGCGAAGAATGGACAGGCATTCGCAACTATCAAGCACGCAACAACATGCGCACGATGAAGATAGGTGACCGTGGCTTTTTTTATCATTCAAACATCGGCAAGGCCGTGGTCGGCATCGCAGAAGTTTGTGCATTGGTTCATCCGGATTCCACTGCTGATATTCCAGCTTGGGAATGCGTTGATATCAAGGGCATTGCCGCGATGCCCCGTCACATTACACTTGATGAGATCAAAACCGTAGCTGCATTAGGTGAGATGGTACTTGTAAAAAATTCCAGACTTTCCGTGCAACCTGTTCTGCCGGCCGAATGGAAGTTGATTTGTGATCTCGGCGGCTTGAAGCTCACGTGAATCACACCGCATTCATATTTGAAAATACCGCCATCCTCTCTCCGCCTCTGGTGCCTGAATTAAAACTACACTTGGCACATGAGGCATTGCCCATCTGGCAAAAAACCGAAGATCAGCTCAACGAAATCGGCCTGCCACCGCCCTTTTGGGCCTTCGCCTGGGCGGGCGGCCAAGCCCTCTCGCGTTACATTCTGGACAATCCGGTAATCGTAAAAGGCAAAAGCGTTATCGACATGGCATCAGGTTCAGGAATGGTTGGTATTGCCGCAATGCAGGCGGGCGCCGCTTCTGTTTTAGCAGCAGACATTGACCAGTTTTCGATTGCAGCGATTGAATTGAATTTCCTTCTCAACAACAAACAAGTTTCCCGTCATTCGCGCGACAGCGGGAATCTCTGTTTCAGCCTAAACGCAGATCTCCGCCTGCGCGGGGATAAAGAATTTGAGATTACGTCGGAAAATTTGTTAATCGTTGATCCACCCAACACCAACGTTATTTTAGTCGGCGATCTTTTCTACGAGAAAGGTGTGGCAGGCCTCTGCTTTGCTTGGTTGGAAAAAGCCCAAGCCAAAGGTATCGAAATTCTGATCGGCGATCCAGGCCGCAGCTATTTGCCAAAAGACCGTCTCGTGAAGGTGGCCGAATATTCAGTACCTGTGTCGCGCGATTTGGAAGACTCAGAAATCAAGCAAACCGCAGTGTGGCGCTTGGCCTAAAGCGGATGCGACTCCGGATTCACGGCTGGTGATATGATTTCCTTGTGCTCGGTATTGTTAAACCACAGGGCCACCATCAAGATCGCAAGTGAAACCCATAGCCATATATCCGTGCCACCACCAAAGAAAAGAGCACCGACGATAACCGCAGCCGGTGTTGAAACATAAGTTGCCTGCACTGTATAGACTGCACCTTTCTGCGTAATCAGTGCAAAGTAGACAACGCGCTCTACCACCCACATCAGCGTGATCAAGAGCAGCGGCCAATGCTCCGTGAACGTCGGCGTGCCGGGTGCCGCAAAAGGTTGGAACCACAACAGAAATGGCAAAATGATCAAGCCAGACCATAAGCTTTCAAATGCACCAGCCTGGATCGTATCAGCGCCTTTAGGCCACGCGCGGGCAGCAAAGGCATTGTAGGCGCAATAGAGCAGTGGAATCGAAATCGAAAATATCAGCGGCCAAGAAATGCTGCCGCTTAATGTGCCTTGGCGCGAAAGGATCAACACCAGAGTTGACAGGAACCCTAAAAATATCGCCAATAGTTTTCGGGGCGAAGTGCTTTCATGCCGCGCGATAACGGACACGATGTAATTGAAGAACGGCGACATGGTGATGATAATGGCCAATTCTGTTGGCGGCACAAAGCCAGCCAGATAAAGGTTCAGACCAAACGGAATGTTCATCAGCGCAGCGCAACCAAAACCATAGATGACCAGGCGCTTATCAATGCCTTTGAGGCCTGTTCGGTAGAATGATGCGCACAGCATAATCAAACCCACACCCATGCCTGTCCAGAAAATCGTATGCATTTCGGGCATTTTGATTTCGGTCAGGTGTTTATAGAAACTGGGCGAGATTCCCCAGAATAAGCCAAGCAGCATGAAATTGAGGAAATGACTGGATGATTTCATTTTGAGTCTTTGATTAAAGTCGTATTGCGAACTATATTGATGCCAAGCAATAGAGACTGCAAGAAGCAGTCAGTTCGGGAGAGAATTACGTCATGTCAGATAAAATTTATGCTGTGCCTGCGGCTTGGAAAAAGCGCGCGCTGGTTGACGCGGCGGCCTATGACAAAACTTATGCGGAGTCAGTGAAGAACCCTGCCAAATTCTGGGGCAAGCAGGCCAAGCGCTTGGATTGGTTTAAAGCGCCGACCAAAATCAAGAACACGACTTTTGAATATCCCAACGTCTCGATCAAATGGTATGAAGATGGCGTTCTGAACGTTGCTTATAATTGCGTTGATCGTCATTTGAAAAAGCGCGCCAACCAGACGGCCATCATCTGGGAGGGCGATAACCCCTATGACGACAAGAAGGTGACCTACGCCGAGCTTTATGAACATGTGTGCCGCATGGCCAATGTGTTGAAAAGCCACGGCGTTAAAAAGGGCGACCGCGTTACAATCTATATGCCGATGATTCCTGAGGCCGCCTATGCCATGCTGGCTTGCGCGCGCATTGGCGCTGTGCATTCCGTAGTGTTTGGCGGCTTCTCGCCAGAAAGCCTGGCTGGACGCATTCTCGATTGCGATTCAAAATTCATCATCACCGCCGATGAAGGCCTGCGCGGCGGCAAAAAAATTCCACTTAAAGCCAATGTTGATGCCGCATTAGCCAAGTGTAAAGGCGATGAGCAAGTTCTGATGATCCGCCGCACCGGAGCACCCGTTAATTTTGTGAGCGACCGCGATCTTTGGTATCATGAGGAAGTGCTGAAGGTCTCAGGCGAATGCAAGCCGGAGAAAATGAAAGCGGAAGACCCGCTGTTTATTCTCTACACATCCGGCTCGACAGGAAAACCCAAAGGGGTTCTGCATACCACAGGTGGCTATGCCGTCTATGCATCGATGACGCATCAATATGTGTTCGATTATCATGATGGTGATGTTTATTGGTGCACGGCGGATGTGGGCTGGGTGACAGGCCACAGCTACATTCTATATGGACCGCTGGCTAATGGCGCCACCACACTGATGTTTGAAGGCGTGCCGAACTATCCCAACACCTCGCGCTTTTGGGAAGTGATCGACAAGCACCAAGTCAATATTTTCTATACTGCGCCAACGGCTCTTCGGGCATTGATGCAGCAGGGCGATGCACCGGTAAAACGCACCTCGCGCAAATCGCTGCGCTTGCTAGGGTCGGTTGGTGAGCCTATTAATCCTGAAGCGTGGGAATGGTATCATCGCGTTGTGGGCGATGGCCGTTGCCCGATTGTCGATACATGGTGGCAAACTGAAACGGGCGGCATTTTGATTTCGCCATTGCCGGGGGCAACAAAGTTGAAACCTGGCTCTGCCACCAAACCGTTCTTCGGCTGCCAGCCAGCTTTGGTTGATGAAAAGGGCGCGTTTCTAGAAGGTGAAGCATCTGGCAATCTGGTGATCTTGGATTCCTGGCCAGGCCAAATGCGCACACTTTATGGGGACCACAAGCGCTTTGTGGAGAACTATTTCTCGACCTACAAAGGCATGTATTTCACGGGCGACGGCTGCAGACGCGACAAGGATGGCTATTACTGGATCACTGGCCGTGTGGACGATGTTCTCAACGTATCTGGCCACCGCCTTGGAACTGCAGAAGTGGAATCGGCCTTGGTGTCTCACACCAAAGTGTCCGAAGCCGCTGTGGTTGGCTATCCGCACGATATCAAAGGGCAGGGCATCTATTGTTACGTCACTTTGATGGCTAGCGAAAATGGCAGCGACGACCTTAAGAAAATTCTGATCGATCACGTGCGCAAAGAAATTGGCCCACTGGCAACACCAGATAAAATTCAATTCTCCCCAGGCCTCCCCAAAACCCGCTCCGGAAAAATCATGCGGCGCATTTTGCGCAAAATTGCCGAAGATGATTTTGGTGCGTTGGGGGATACTTCGACACTGGCTGATCCAGCTGTGGTCGATGATTTGGTGGCTAATAGGCAGAATAGAAAAAGCTAGTTTGTCAGCGGCTTGAAATATTGATGCTGCCTTCCTATTTGCACGAGGGTTAGAGCGGTGCTAACTTGGCACCACTCAACCAACCAGGGGGCTACTATGCGTTTTGCCAATTTTTTAATTCTCGCCGTCACAGCCATGTTTCTTGCAGGTTGCGGCATCAATAATGTGCCCACTTATGAGCAGGCGATGAAAGCCCGTTGGAGCGATGTTGAAAACAATTATCAACGCCGCGCCGATTTGATTCCAAATTTGGTCGAAACTGTAAAAGGCTATGCCGCACAGGAAAAAGATGTTTTGACTGCTGTGGTGGAAGCCCGCGCCAAGGCCACGCAAATGGTTTTGCCAGCTGATATTGTAAACAATCCCGAAGCCTTCAAGAAATATCAAGATGCCCAAGGCCAGCTGTCACAGGCGCTTGGCAAATTGCTGTCGATCACCGAAGCCTATCCTGATTTGAAATCAAACCAGAACTTCCTGGCGTTGCAATCTCAGCTTGAAGGCACGGAAAATCGCATTACCGTTGCGCGTAAGGACTATATCTCGGCAGTTCAGGTTTACAATACCGAACTCGTGACCATTCCTGGCCGCTGGTGGGCTTCGTGGTTCTATCCATCCGCCAAACCTGCCGAAACTTTTACGGCTGCACCCGGCTCTGATGCAGCACCAAAAGTCGATTTCAATAAACCGAAGTCTTGATCATGATCCGTTTGCGGGCCGCGATGTTTTTTATTGCGGCCCTACTTGCCATTACCACCGCATGGGCTGAACCGAACTTTCCAGTTCTGACCACCAGCCCCGTTGTAGACGCTGCGGGTGTTTTGGGCGAAACCCAAACGGTCATCATCGGCAACAAACTCAAGAACTATGAAGATGCTTCTGGCCACCAGATTGCGGTGGCCACAGTGTCGTCGCTCGAAGGCTATGACATTCGCGACTATGGCAATCTGCTGTTTCGGAAATGGCAGCTCGGCGACAAGAAGCGCAACGATGGCGTGTTGGTTCTGGTGGCTCCCAACGAACATAAGGTTTCGATTGAAACAGGCTATGGAGTAGAGGGCGATCTGACCGATGCCATGTCTTCGATCATCATCCAGAACGCCATGGTGCCACGTTTCAAGGCAGGCGATTATGTGGGCGGCGTGAATGCCGGCATTGAAGACATTGAAAAAGTGATTGGCGGGCAGGGCGACCAGGTAGTGGCCCGTGTGCAGAACCAATCGGCACTCACCATCAATGATATTTTGCCGTTCATCATATTCTTCATCATCGTTGTGTTCATTCTGTCCAATGCCTCTCGAGGAGGCCGCATCATGATTATTCCGGGTGGCGGCTTTGGCGGCGGTGGCGGATTTGGAGGCGGAGGATTTTCGGGTGGTGGCGGTGGCTGGTCAGGCGGGGGCGGAAGCTCTGGCGGCGGCGGCGCATCGGGCGGATGGTAAGCCATGAAAGATAATATTACAAAATCTGATCGCAATGCCGTGGTTGCCGCCATTAAAGCGGCTGAGCTGAAAACCAGCGGCGAGATCATGGTGGTCGTTGCCAAGCAATCCGACGATTATTTGCATGTGCCAATTCATATCGCAGCCGGAATGGCTTTGGCAGTGCCGTTTGTACTGCCATGGCTCGCTCGGTTTTTCCCTTGGGCGGCGGTTACACTGTGGTGGGTTTTTGCAATCCAGTTGATCGTATTTATTGTCGCGGCTCTCGTGCTGAGCCAAGCTTGGTTCCGGTATCTGGTCACACCACGCATTCTGATGCGTAAATATGCCCACCGCAATGCTGCCACGCAGTTCTTGGCTGTGAATGCCCATAGCACCGGCGGTAGGACTGGCGTTCTGATTTTCGTTTCGCTTCTGGAACATTATGTGGAAATCGTTGCGGATACAGCTATTGCAGCCAAGGTATCCCACGTTGAATGGCAGCGCATTGTTGACCAAATGCTACCGCTTCTGAAAGCTCATAAATTGACTGAAGCACTTGTCTTGGGTGTGGAACAATCTGGCGACAAATTAGCTATACACTTTCCGCCAAGTGCTACCAATCCAAATGAGCTGCCTGACCATTTCATCGTGCTGGGCTAACCCAACTTTAGGAAAGCAAGAATTCCATTCGTTCGTCGAATTTCGTCATCCCCTCTTGCGTGGGATGACGTCGTTTTGGTCTGTAATTCCAATTGATCCGAAACTTCTCTTAGCGGCCCTACCTGAATCTAAGGTTGCACTCACCCGGCGCTACATATCGGTAGGACTCAGGTAGGGCGAAATAACACAAGTAATACTCATGTAGATTCGATTTCGCGGAAACCATATTTGCGATTTTAGATTGTAAAAACTTCGCCATAGAGCTAATGCTTAAAATTGGGATCAATATTTAAGTTTGTTGGGTAGGGGAGTTTTCTGAAATGATTGTGCGCTATTTATCTATCATCACCGTGATGATTGCGGCGCTTTTTGCCGAGCCACAAGCGGCAGAAGCAAAAATTCATCACTATTTGTTTGGCACTTATGACGACGGTATCTATCCAGCCGTCAAAAAGATTTACCACAAGAAACAACGCAAACACGCGCTTCACGCAACCAAGCTAAAGCATTACGCTGTTAAAAAAATAGCCAACAGGAAGACTACAAGCAAAACCAAATTAGCATCGAAAACAAAAATAGCGCTAGAAAAACAGTTGGCACTGAAGACCAAGCTAGCCTTGAGGGCAAAGGTTGCATTAATTGCAAAGGTTTCGTTCAAGCCGAGTATTGCATCGAACTCTGAACGTCCAATTCAGTTTTCACCAGCTACAGCGAATATCTCATCGTCGATTTACCAAGGCAGACAGAAAGTTGATTTTGCCTCAAGAGAAAAACGCGGCACAATAATCATTAACACCAAAGAGCGTTCGCTTTATGAAGTTTTAGGATCAGGCAAAGCCATGCGTTATATGGTGGCTGTTGGTAAAGAAGGTTTTGAGTGGACGGGGGTTGCCCGTGTCGCATTGAAGAAAGTAGACCCGGTGTGGACCCCTCCTCCAGAAATGATCGAGCGTAGACCTGAATTGGCCAAATGGGCGACGGGTATACCTGGCGGCGATCCGCATAATCCATTAGGCCCGCGCGCACTTTATCTATTCAAAGGCAGGCGCGACACTGGCTTTCGCATCCACGGCACGATCAACCCCGAATCGATCGGTACTGCTGCCTCATCTGGCTGCATCAGAATGTTTAACGCAGAAGTGATCGAATTATTTCAACAAACACGTGTGGGAACGAAAGTCATAGTATTGTAATTTGCCTTTGGCTGTGATTGAAGGCGCGTATTAATTTTTTGGCTGGGGCCTTTTCAAAATGGAACGTCGTTCGTTTTTACGCATGCTCGTGGGCGGTGTGGCTGGTTTGACTGTTATGTCGGAGCAGGCTGAGGCCTTTCATTTTATCAACGAGAAATCTACAAATTCGCGGCGCCACAAAAAGGCCAAGCTGCGCATCCGCCGTCCTGTCTATCAAGGCCGCACCGAAGTCAGCTTTAGCTCTAACGAAAAGCCCGGCACCTTGATCATTAAGACCAACGAGCGGGCACTCTATAAAATTCTCGGAAACGGCAAGGCCATGCGCTATCTCGTGGCCGTCGGCAAGGAAGGTTTCTCTTGGGCCGGCGTTGCCAAAGTGGGCATGAAGCGCGAAAATCCAATCTGGACGCCACCGCCAGAAATGATCGAGCGCAAACCCGAATACGCCAAATGGGCTGAGGGTATGCCTGGCGGTTTGCCGATCAACCCGCTGGGCCCTCGCGCCATGTATCTGTTCGCCAAAGGCGGCGACACAGGCTTTCGCATCCATGGCACGATCCATCCAGAATCCATCGGCACTGCAGCTTCATCCGGATGCATTCGCATGTTGAACAGGGAAGTAATTGAGCTTTATGAACTCACTCGGTTGGGGACAAAAGTTATTGTGATTTGAGACTTTCGCCCCAATGTTCCAATTCGCCTAAAATCATCCCAAGAGACAACCCCTTCGCGGTGAACGAATATTCAACATGCGGAGGGTTTTCGTGAAAGTCTTGTCGCAGGATGATTCCGTCTCTTTCAAGCGCGCGCAGCTGTAACGTCATCATGCGTTGCGTGATGTGAGGCAAAAGCCGCCTCAATTCATTGAAGCGGCGTGGCCCATCCTTCAACTGTAGCAAAATCATTGGCTTCCATTTGCCGCCAATCACGTCAATGGTTGCTGCCACCGGGCACCAAGGTTCAGCTTTCATCGCGCCATACTCCCATCACGCCAGTATAAAAATTGTGCGTACTTTTGGCAATCTTTCGCACCGACTATGATTGACTTTCAAGAGGGAGAAAAGCCGTGAGTGACCGAACGATTTATATTTTAAACTTTGTAGCCGTCCTCGGTACCGGTCTTGTCGCAGGGGTGTTCTTAGCATTTTCATCGTTCATTATGCCTGCCTTTGGCCGGTTGCCGTCAGCAACTGGCATGGCTGCAATGCAAATGATTAATGTAACGGTGATCAATCCGCTCTTTATGCTTATCCTTTTTGGTACAGCATTGATGAGCTTAGCGCTCGCTTTCGCAACGTGGAAAACCGGAGGTGCAAACTCAACACTGCTGCTCTTGGCAGCAGCCCTTTACGTCTTCGGTACGATCGGTATCACTTTGGCGTTCAACATTCCGCTCAATGAGAATTTGGCCGCGATTAATGCAGCAAAACCTGAAAGTGACAAACTCTGGATCGAATATCTGCAAAATTGGACATTTTGGAACACAATGCGCGGGGTTTCAGCATCCGCATCATGTGCGGCATTTGTTGGTGCCATTTCACACTGGATTTAGTGACACCCCCGCACCCACCCCATGTCAACATGGAAATGATCGGTATGGTCGGCGTTATAATCCGGGCTGAGGGTCAGATTGAAATAATCGCATAGGCCGTTTCGCACTTCATGCAAAAACCCTGAATCTTTGCTGCCCGCTTTCCAGCCGGACAAAACGCTGATCATTTTTCCATTGGCAAGACGCAAGCCCGAAATATCGAAAGCATTGGCCGTGGCATGTTCGCTCATATTGTCTGAGCGTGCAATGGTTCGGCAGCTGTAAGATCCAAAATGGGTAATTTCTTTTACGCTTTGTCCAAAATATTTCTGCGCCGCAGGCTGCACCACATGCCGTTCCCACAAATATAATCGCGCTGCCACGTTGCATCTCGTCTGCTCCGGCTTGACCTTTGCAACCGAAACGCGGTTGAGCATTACCGTGCTGTTCAAATAGCAAGCTGGCCCACGCCCGCTGTTGGGCAGCAGCGTGCTGGCAATTCCGGCCTGCTTGACGGACTGCAAACAGGCTTGCGGATCAAGATCCAGATTTTTGAGTTTGATACTGCGTAACCAGGACGGCCCCTCGCGCAAGTCGGGCGGCATAAAAGGATCATAATGCGGCGGCAGCGTTATCAAGCGCAGGTTTACGGCAATCACGAACATCATGAATAGAAACACGGCAGCGATGAACAATCGCACCAATACCGAGCCCATTCTCATTCGCGTATTTACCCCTCATCCGAAATCAGTCTTATTGTTGCAGACGGTTCAAGGCAATACCAAGACAAAGGGGCCTATGATCTAATCTGATACCTTATGCCGTATTTGCTTTGTTGCAATGCACTCGTTAAAAGGCAGCAGCGTTTCAAAAGGCACATAAATGTCCGATTCCAAATCTAAAGCGCGGCCACTTTCGCCGCATTTGCAAATCTATCGTCCCATGCTTTCGATGATGATGTCGATCATGCACCGCATTACAGGTTTGACCCTGGCTCTTGGAATGATTGGGCTGGTGTGGTGGTTTACCGCAGCTTCGATTTCAGATGATTATTTCAATAGTGTTTCTGACTTTCTCAATAATTGGTTTGGGAAGTTGGTCTTGTTTGGCTTCACCTGGGTTGTTATGCACCACATGCTGGGTGGACTTCGCTATCTAACATGGGACACTGGTCGCGGGTTTCAACTCAAAACTGTTGAATGGATGGTACGCGCCAATCTGATTGGCTCTGTGCTGCTCACAATTTTGATCTGGGCAATTGCATATGGAGTACGAACATGAGCATGCGCACTGATCTTGGCAAAGTGCGGGGCCTGGGCTCTGCCAAATCCGGCACTGAACACTTCTGGAAACAGCGACTAACAGCAGTTTCAAATATCCCTCTTATGATATTTTTGGTTTGGTTTATTGTTTCCCATCTGGGTTTGAACCGTGCGGACTTTATCGCATCAATCAAAAATCCGCTGATTACAATTGGCTTGTTGCTGGCCTTCGCATCGTTTCTTTATCACATGCGCATTGGCATCCAGGTTGTGATTGAAGATTATGTTCATGGCCATACCACTAAATTGGTAGCGCTTTTGGCCAATACTTTCTTTGCAGTGATATTATTTGTCACTGCTGCATATGCAATTTTGAAAATGAGCTTTGGACTTTAATGGCTGTTTCCTATCCGATTACTGATCACACCTTTGATGTCGTTGTTGTAGGAGCTGGTGGCGCTGGTTTACGCGCCGCCCTTGGCGCGTCGCAAGCTGGACTAAAAACAGCCTGTATCACCAAGGTTTTCCCCACGCGTTCGCACACCGTGGCGGCCCAAGGCGGCATCGCTGCGTCGCTCGCCAATATGGGTGCTGATGACTGGCGTTGGCATATGTACGACACCGTAAAGGGCGCTGATTGGCTGGGCGACCAGGATGCAATTGAATATCTGGTGCGCAATGCACCAACGGCTGTCTACGAACTCGAACATTTTGGTCTTCCATTTTCACGCACCGAAGATGGTAAGATTTATCAGCGCCCCTTTGGCGGCCACATGATGAACATGGGCGATGGCCCACCCGTGCAGCGCACCTGTGCTGCTGCTGACCGCACTGGCCATGCCATGCTCCACACTTTGTATGGCCAAAGCTTGCGCTATGACACAGCGTTTTTCATCGAATATTTCGCACTTGATTTGATCATGGAAAATGGCGAATGCCGCGGTGTAATTGCCATGTGCATTGAGGACGGTTCGGTCCACCGCTTTCGCTGTCACCAAACGATTTTGGCAACTGGCGGTTATGGCCGCGCTTATTTCTCGGCCACGTCGGCCCACACGTGCACGGGTGATGGCAATGCCATGGTGCTCCGCGCGGGGCTCCCATTGCAAGATATGGAGTTCGTACAGTTCCATCCTACGGGGATTTATGGCGCAGGTTGCTTGATCACCGAGGGTGCAAGAGGCGAGGGCGGTTACCTCACCAATTCTGAAGGCGAGCGTTTTATGGAACGCTACGCACCATCGGCCAAAGATCTGGCATCACGCGATGTGGTGTCGCGTTCAATGACATTGGAAATTCGTGAAGGCCGCGGCGTCGGTAAGTCAAAAGATCACATACATTTACATCTTGAACATTTGGACCCTGCCGTGCTGCATCAGAGATTACCTGGCATTTCTGAGAGCGCTAAAGTTTTCGCAGGTGTTGACGTCACTAAAGAACCAATCCCGATTTTGCCAACCGTGCATTATAATATGGGCGGCATTCCCACCAATTATCATGGTGAGGTTTTGGCAGGTGACAAGAAGAACGAGGAAAAAATCGTCGAAGGACTGATGGCCGTAGGCGAAGCCGCATGCGTTTCGGTACACGGCGCCAATCGTCTGGGTTCTAATTCACTGATTGATCTCGTGGTATTTGGCCGTGCCGCTGGTTTGCGCTGTGCGGAAAAAATCAAGTCCGGCGCCACCCATGCAGAACTTCCGAAGACCTCGGCCGACGCAGCTCTTTCCCGTTTTGATCATTTTCGCAATGCAAATGGTGGCACACCAACTGCAAAACTCCGCGCCCAAATGCAACGCGCCATGCAAGATGATGCCGCTGTGTTCCGCACCGGCAAAACCCTGCAAGAAGGCTCCAACAAAATCAACGCTATCTGGAAGGCATCAGAAGATATTAAAGTCACTGATCGTTCACTTATCTGGAACAGCGATCTCATCGAGACTTTAGAGTTCGATAATCTTATCATCCAGGCCGCGACAACGGTAGACTCTGCATTAGCCCGCCAAGAAAGCCGCGGTGCTCACGCCAGAGAGGATTTCCCCAAGCGCGATGATGTGAAATGGATGAAGCACTCTTTGAGTTGGACAGATGGTGCAAAAAAGAAAGTGACTCTCGGAACACGTGGTGTTCATAATTATACAATGAGCAAGGATGTGGAATACATCAAGCCAAAGGCGCGGGTTTATTGATGGCTTATGCTCGACCAGACTTTCCTTTCTTCCCCCTCCCCCTCGTGGGGAGGGCAGGGGTGGGGGCCGCTCGGTGGTTGAGATGAACAAAAACCAAAGACCTGAAATTCTGGTCGACCCCCACCCTAACCCTCCCCACAAGGGGGAGGGGACAAGAAAGGAATTTGCTCGCGCCCTTCGTAAAAATGCGACTCCTGCTGAGCGCATTTTGTGGCAAGAGTTACGATTGTTAAAATTCGAAGGCCGACACTTTCGTCGCCAAGTTCTTATCGACAAATACATCGCAGACTTTGCCTGTCACTCTGCAAAACTTGTTGTTGAGATCGATGGCGGGCAGCATGGTGATGCAGTGAATTATGATGAATTGCGAACGAGAGTTTTAAACCAGCACGGATACAGAGTTTCAAGATTTTGGAATTCAGAAATATTTGAATCTCTCGAAGGCGTTGTTGATCGTATTAGGCATGAGGCTGGGCTGAAAACCACCTTCACATATGATCACTTAACTGACGGATCGACCCCCACCCCAACCCTCCCCACAAGGGGGAGGGAGTTAGAATGAGATAACCCATGGTAACCTTCAACCTCCCACAAAACTCCAAAATCCAGCCAGGCAAGGTTCATCCCATGCCTGAGGGCACCAACATCCGCGAGTTCAAAATCTATCGCTGGAATCCAGATGATGGCAAGAACCCTCAGGTTGATACATTTCGCGTGAACATGGATGAATGCGGTCCAATGGTTTTGGACGCTCTGAACAAAATCAAGAATGAACAAGATCCAACACTTGCTTATCGTCGTTCATGTCGCGAAGGCATATGTGGTTCCTGCTCCATGAATATTGATGGCACCAATACGCTGGCATGTCTCAAGGCGTGCGACGAAATCAAAGGTGCAGTGAAAATTTATCCATTACCGCACATGGCTGTGGTTAAAGACCTTGTGCCTGACATGAAGCAATTTTATGCACAGCACCGTTCCATTGAACCATGGCTCAAAACAACCACACCAACACCTCAAGCCGAATGGAAGCAGAGCGAAAAAGAACGAGTGCTTCTTGACGGGCTTTACGAATGCATCCTTTGCGCCTGCTGCTCGGCTTCTTGCCCCTCATACTGGTGGAATGGTGAGCGTTTTTTAGGTCCGGCGATATTGTTGCAAGCCTATCGATGGCTGATTGATTCACGCGACGAGGCCACAGGTGCAAGGCTTGATAATCTGGAAGATCCCTTCCGCCTCTACCGCTGCCATACTATCATGAATTGCGCCAAGACTTGCCCCAAGGATCTATCACCAGCCAAGGCAATTGCTGAGATCAAGAAAATGATGGTAGAACGACGCATGTAGTTCAATGCCTTGGGGGAAATGCCATGCCGATATTGATGACGATTATTGCTGCTTTAGTCGGCCTTTCGTTTTGGTGGTGGCGCCTCAAGGTGATGTCTGAAGCGGCCGGTGACGTTGGCGATGCAGCGGGCCGCGCTTGGGGAAAATACAAGCGGTTTAAATTTAGACAGAAGGTTGAACTATCGCCTGTTGAAGCCGTTAAAGATCCAGCTGCAGCGGCAGTAATTATGATGTTTGCGATGATTAAAGAAGAAAACGCAATCAACGAAGCAGCTGAAGCTGCAGTGCGTAAGCAAGTCACCGAACAGATGAAAATCAGCTACCCCACTGAATTGATGGTGTTTGGAAAATGGGTTGCAAGCCATGTGGTTGATGCCAACTCAATTTCACAGCGCTATGCAAAATTATGGGCAGGCGCTTTGAACATGGACGAACGCGCCGCTTTGGTTGAAATGGTGCGCGACGCAGCAAGTGAAATTGCTCCGCTTACGCGAAACCAAGATGTTAAACTAAAGAGAATGCGCGAGCGCTTGGGCCTCACAAACTAGTACCATGGCCGATCTTCCATCACCTGAAATCTACACGCCATATGACGGCACATCCAAACCGTTTAACATCGGTGTGCGCCCGCTTGATATCAAAGATTGGATTGAAGTCGATGCAAATCTTGCCGCCTATCTAGAAGAGAAGGCACAGCATTATCTAAACGACCGCCATCAAGTGATCGTGTCGGAGGAAAACTCAGTTAAAGCGCAAAGTGAAATTTTGCATTTGCTGTCTGAGCACGTCTGCGAGCGTTATCCAGAAATTTATCGCAAAACTAAAAGCGGCATAGATATTCTAGACGGCCAGTTCCATGTAGCGCTTGATGACCAAACTCTGCCTCCGCTCGCCATCGCCGCCAAACTGGTGCAGGAAGATTTAGTATTGATGAGCGCATCGCCGGGCGGTTGGCGCCTGGTTGCCGCCTCACTCTGTTTTCCATCCGCATGGAACCTGCTCGAGAAATTTGGCCATCCGTTGCATAAGGTTCACGCACCCGTACCCGGTTTTGGCACTGGCTCACGCAATGCTTCTGTGATTGACCGCATGTTTGATAACCTACGCCCCGAACAATCTGTGATGCGTTGGAACTGGTCACTGCACGAAGACGGCCAGCTCTATCATCCCACATCGCATAGTGGTTCCGAAAGCCGTTTCGGCGACGGCGATATTGGTGGCCATGTGTTTTTAAGGGTGGAACGCCAAACTCTGCGCAAGCTGCCAACGAGTGGCGATATTCTCTTTACCGTACGCATCTATCTAGATCCGCTTGAAGTCCTTAGCACCATTCCGGATGGCGCAAAGCTGGCTTTGGCGATTGATGAACAGTTAAGCCAGTTTTCGGCTGAGCAAGAAAATTACAAGGGCCTCGTTGGCGAACGAGCCAGGCTTTCTGCCCGCCTGAAGCACATCGCTTCAACCTAAAACTGCTGTGGGTTGGTTGGGCCCAGCGCTTGCATCTGTTAAAGCAAAGGTTAATGCTTTGTTTCAAGGAGAGACAACGTGCTGCGGATTTTGCTTCTAACTTCGTTATTGATATCCGAACCAGCATTTGCTGCTGCAACCTCCGGCAAGGTGAACGTAGCTGTCACCATCACGCGCATCCCCCAAGCGGCCGTCCGTTTTTACGGTAGCCGTTTCACGCAAGGCGCAGCTTCGATCTCGGTCAGCCGAGCAGGCTTCAGCAACATCCAACCGTTGGGCCAAGCTGCAACCATCTATTATTTCTCCGGCGTCCGGCGGGGTAGGCTTTATGAAGTGGCAGTGTCAGTATCCAACGGTCGCATCATGCAGGTAACACCAGTATAAAACCTTCATACCCTTTGTATCGCACTGCAACATCGGCTATAGCACCCGCATCTCACAACACTAGAAGGTGCGCTCATGTCCCTCGACAGCTTCAAATCCCGCAAAACCCTCAAAGTCGGTTCAAAAACCTACACGTATTTTAGCCTCAAAGCGGCAGAGAAGAATGGGCTAAAGGGCATTTCGCAATTACCATTTTCATTGAAAGTGGTTCTGGAAAATCTGCTGCGTTTTGAAGATGGCCGTACCGTTACAAGAGAAAGTATTGAATCCGCGGCAAAATGGCTTTCCAACAAGGGTAAGGAAGAAGCCGAAATTGCCTTCCGCCCGGCGCGGGTTTTGATGCAGGATTTCACTGGGGTTCCTGCGGTGGTTGACCTGGCGGCGATGCGCGACGGAGTGAAACAGTTAGGCGGTGATGCACAGCAAATTAACCCGCTCGTCCCAGTTGATTTGGTAATCGACCATTCTGTTGTTGTCGATAGTTTTGGAAATAACAAGGCTTTAGCTGCCAACGTAAAACGTGAATACGAACAAAACCAGGAGCGTTACAAGTTTCTGAAATGGGGCCAAGGTGCCTTCAAAAATTTCCGCGTGGTACCTCCTGGCACCGGCATTTGCCACCAGGTCAATCTCGAATACCTCGCTAAAATTGTCTGGACCAAAACTGAAAAGATAAAAGGCAAGAACGTCACCACAGCTTATCCTGACACATTGGTTGGCACAGATAGTCATACCACAATGGTCAATGGTCTTGGTGTTCTTGGTTGGGGCGCAGGCGGCATTGAGGCAGAAGCAGCGATGCTTGGCCAGCCACAATCCATGCTTTTACCTGAAGTAATTGGCTTCAGGTTAACTGGTAAATTGAAGGAGGGTGTCACGGCAACCGACCTTGTATTGCTGGTCACAAAAATGCTGCGCGAGAAAGCGGTAGTCAACAAGTTCGTAGAATTTTTTGGTTCAGGCTTGAATTATTTGTCACTTTCTGACCGCGCAACGATTGCAAATATGGCACCTGAATATGGTGCAACCTGCGGGTTCTTCCCGGTTGATAAACTGACACTTTCATACTTCAAGCTAACAGGGCGGAAGAATGAACTTATCGCCTTGGTTGAAAAATATTGTAAAGCCCAAGGTCTGTTTGCGACCAAGTCCGATCCAATTTTTACGGATACTCTAGAGCTTGATCTTTCAACGGTAATGCCTGCCATGGCGGGCCCAAATCGGCCGGAAAAGCTCGTAGCACTTGGGGACGTGAAATCAAGCTTTCAGTCAGCTTTGGAAGCACCAAAAAGTCAAACAGGTTTCGCAAAAGTTGGTGAACAGAACAAGCGTGTCAAAGTAGAGGGCAAGAACTTCGATTTGGGCCATGGTGATCTAGTCATTGCTGCAATCACGTCCTGCACCAACACATCAAACCCGGCTGTGTTGATCGGTGCCGGCTTGTTGGCGCGAAAAGCTGCAGCACTTGGCCTTAACTCCAAACCATGGGTAAAAACATCAATTGCTCCTGGCTCACAAGTTGTAAGTGAATATCTAGATAAGTCAGGGCTCCAGAAAGACCTCGACAAGATTGGGTTCAATCTCGTGGGATACGGCTGCACCACTTGTATTGGTAACTCCGGCCCACTGGATCCCGCAATTTCAAAAGCTATCGCCGAAAATGGCATTGTTGCATCAGCTGTAATCTCGGGCAATCGCAATTTTGAAGGTCGTGTATCACCTGATGTGCAAGCGGCTTACCTTGCATCGCCACCATTGGTGGTAGCTTATGCATTGGCAGGTTCTACACAAATCGATCTCACAAATGATCCACTAGGGCATGATAAAAAAGGCAACCCTGTATATCTGAGAGACGTATGGCCTTCGAACAAAGAAATATACACGTTCATCAACAAGAATGTAAAATCTTCAATGTTCAAAAAACGTTATGCGGATGTATTCAAGGGCGATAAAAACTGGCGTGCAGTTTCCACCAGCAAGGGTGAAACATATGCATGGGAAGGCAAAAGCACTTACGTGCAAAACCCACCCTATTTCGTTGGCATGACGTCTGAGCCAAAGCTACCGACCAACGTTCAATCCGCACGCATTTTGGCATTGCTCGGCGATAAAATTACAACTGACCACATTTCCCCCGCAGGCCCAATCAAAGCTGCTTCGCCTGCTGGCAAATATCTCACAGCCAATGGCGTTGCATTTGCCGACTTCAACCAATACGGCACGCGCCGTGGCAACCATGAAGTGATGATGCGCGGCACATTCGCCAACATCCGTATCAAGAACCATATGGTCAAAGGCCCCGATGGCTTAGTAAAGGAAGGCGGCGTTACCTTGCATCAACCAGATGGCACCGAAATGCCGATCTATGATGCAGCCATGAAATACAAGACCGAAGGCGTTCCACTGGTCATATTTGCCGGTGTTGAATATGGCAATGGATCGTCTCGCGATTGGGCAGCCAAGGGCACAAATCTACTCGGTGTGCGTGCCGTGATTGCGCAGAACTTTGAACGCATCCACCGTTCAAATCTCGTTGGAATGGGCGTTCTGCCGCTTGAGTTTACACCAGGCGAAACCTGGCAAACACTAGGTCTCAAAGGCGACGAAACCGTCTCGATCTTCGGCATCGCCGAAGGCCTGAAGCCCCGTTCAATGATGACCGTCAATATCACCAGAGCCGACGGCACCGCCACATCAGCCCAAGTCCTCTGCCGCATCGATACATTGGAAGAAATCGATTACTTCAAAAACGGCGGTATTTTGCCATACGTGCTGCGGAATTTGGCGAAGGCAAGCTGAAGCATGCTTTCTACCCTTACTACGGGGGCGGACAGACTGAATTTGCTATAGGAAATGTTTGAGTTAGCGGCCTTGTCAGTTCGCAAGGATATCGCACTATTCAGTTGGCTAAATTCGCGCTAGTCTTATCTCAATATAAGAGGAGAAAACACATGGCCTATTTTGATTTCATGGTTATTCCAATCCCAACCAAAAACCTCAAAGCCTACCGCGCACTTGTCAAAAAATCTGCCGCCGCGTGGAAGCGCGCAGGCGCACTCGCTTATCTCGAAGCCATTGCTGATGATGTAAAACCCGGCAAGGTGACATCGTTTCCGCAATCTGTAAAAGCCAAAGAAGGCGAGACCGTTGGCTGTGCTTATCTCCTTTTTGAATCCAAGGCGCATCGCAACAAGTGTTGGAAAAAGATCATGGCAGACCCTTTCATGAAAGATTTTGATCCCAAAACCATGCCGTTTGACGGCAAGCGCATGTTTTTTGGCGGGTTCAAGCCAATTGTAAGTTTTTAGTAATTACCAAGGTTGCTTCACCCAAAGGTGATTGGCGGGTGTTTGTTTCATTCGCCATATTATTTTCTATGAAAACCATTTCTCATATCTCGCGCCGTGATGCGCTTTCAATGGGTGCCGCAGCGTTTGCCGCTCCTTTACTTGCTACACAAGCGCAGGCCGCTTTGGATATGCCTGTACTTGTCGAGCTATTTACCAGCCAGGGATGTTCGTCATGCCCTCCCGCGGATAAGTTGGCAGCATCATTAACGGGTGCCACAGTTGTTTCCTTCAATGTCGATTATTGGGATTATCTGGGTTGGCGCGATACTCTAGCCAAGCCCGAATATACCCAGCGCCAAATGGATTATGCCAAATCGCGCGGTGATAATGATGTCTACACGCCACAAATGGTTATTGATGGTGCAGCACACGCGGTTGGCAGTAGCCAAGCTTCCGTTACAAACGCAATTTCGGCTTCATATAAAACACAAACCAAATTGCCTATGACGTTAACCGCAAATGAAATGGAACTCATCGTGGATCTTGGTGCAGGCCAAGCTGTTGGCGAAGCAACGCTGTGGCTGATGGCTATTGCGCCGACGGTTTCGGTTAAAATTGAACGCGGCGAAAATTCCGGCAAAGAAATCGCTTACCATAATGTAGTGCGAAAACTTGTGCCAGCTGGCATGTGGAATGGTCAGCCAGCCAAATTAACCTTTCCGCGCAAAGGTATTATTACAGGTGATGTAAAAATGTGCCTTGCAGTTTTGCAAAAAGGCAAGGTTGGTCAAGTCTTAGGCATGGCCAAATGGTCTTCTGAAAATACATAAGATAACATAACGCACCGACCCCGCATTTGGTTCAATCACATTTTTCGTTATTTAGGCTCACGTTTAGTTGAGCCATTTGAGTTGAACCACCTGAGATGAGCCCCCGTAAACATCTGGAGAAGACGCAATGCAGCGTGTTCAAAAAATCATAACGGGAGTTATTTATGCGCAAGATGATTATTGCTTCAGCTTTGCTGAGTATCATGTCGACAGCTGCTTTTGCAGCAAACCCAATGGTTGGCGGATCAGAAATGTTTCCGGCAAAGAACATTGTAGAAAACGCAATGAACTCAAAAGATCACACTACATTGGTTGCTGCAGTTGCAGCTGCTGGCTTGGTTGATACATTAAAGGGCGCAGGCCCATTCACAGTGTTCGCACCAACCAATGACGCGTTTGCTGCTTTGCCAGCAGGTACTGTGGACACCTTGTTGAAGCCAGAAAACAAGGACAAACTGGTGAAGATTCTGACCTGTCACGTTGTTGCCGCAAAAGCGATGGCAGCTGACGTAGCAGCCATGGTGAAGGCCGACGGCGGCATGCACAAAGTGAAGACAGTTGGCGGTTGCGAACTGACACTAAAAGTTGACGGCGACAAAGTGACTGTAACCGATGAAGCAGGCGGCGTTGCGAACGTAACAATCGCCGATGTTGCCCAGTCAAATGGCGTGATCCACGTGATCGACAAGGTTCTCTTGCCAAAGATGTAATTAAGCGTCGAAGAGATGGATGTTTTTAACATCCATCTCAGATTGAAACATTCACAGACATAAACACATCAAGGAGATTAAAATGTTAAAAACTTCCCTCATAGCCCTCGCTCTCACAGTAGGCCTCAGTGCCGCTCCAGCATTCGCCAAGAACCCAACGGTGGGTGGCGCTGCAATGTTCGCGAACAAGAACATCATTCAAAATGCTGTAAAATCGCCAATCAACAAAACGCTCGTCGCCGCCGTTAAAGCCGCAGGACTGGTTGATACATTGTCAGGCCCCGGTCCTTTCACAGTATTGGCCCCAACAGACACCGCTTTCGCTGCATTGCCAGCAGGCACAGTTGAAACATTGTTGAAGCCTGAAAACAAAGACACATTGGTGAAAATTCTCACATGCCACGTAATCGCCGGAAACGTGATGGCCAAGGATGTAATGTCTATGGTGAAAGCTGATGGTGGCTCACACACTGTAACAACAGTAGGCGGTTGCAAAGTAACTTTCACTACATCAGGCGGCAAAGTTTATGTCACCGATGAAAAGGGTGGCAGAGCTCAAGTGACAACAGCTAACGTTCGTCAATCAAATGGCGTGATCCACGTCATCAACAAAGTATTGTTGCCGAAGTAAGACTGTTTTTCTGAAACGCCATACTTCACAATTGTGGAGTATGGCCTATTTTTATTTCACAATATCAGCGATTGTTTTTTCAACAATCACTTTGCCAGCGCGCTTTAATACTAACTGTGCTTTGTAATCGCCGAACTCTAACGCGTTAGATTTCTTGCCAGCGTAAATATAAAGCTGAGCTTTGTTACGGTCGGGAGATTGACTGTTGCGCGCGATCTCGCCTGCAGGGCCTACAACAACTAGCGTGATCTCGTCATTTTTCTGCACGTTAATCAAAACCGCATTCGCGACCAAAGCTTTCCATTGCGCATTTGGTTTTTCGCGTCCTTGTTGGCCAGCCAGCAAATCACTCAATTCAAATTTCTGAGGATCGAAAGTAAAAGAAATCGCATCACCTTGATGATAGACAAGGGAAGCTCTGGCTTTTGCAGACCACAACGTGTTTGGTGTGGCTTTGCAATCAACAGCATTGGGACCGCTAAACGGATCAATTTTTTTGCCGTTGTTCCGAACTGAAAGATGCAAATGCGGAAAAGCTGCAGCACCAGAAAAACCAACAACACCGAGTGTCGTTCCAATTTCAACAACATCGCCTTTTTTAATGGCAACACTGCCTTTTTGCATATGGCAATATTGCGTCTGCCAGCCGTAACCATTGTCAATAACCACGCCATTGCCGCATTCGCGGTTACCCAGAGCGGCGATTTCTTCAGGCGAATTGATTAAGCGGTCGTCCATGCCATCGCGCATGCCAACAACCTTGCCTGCTGCCGACGCAATCACATTCACATTCTGCGTTGTATCACGAACCCGAAAATCCGTGCCATCATGTGCATTATAGGTTTCGCTACCGCATGTATAATCTAATGCCGCCGGGCCTTGGTCATGATCAACATATTGCTGGATCCAGCAATCCTGCCCGAACACGCATGCCAGTGGCTGTTCGAGCTCTAAGGCCTGAGCACGCAATAAACTCGCGATGAAATACCCAAAGACAAAAAGACAAAATCTGGTCATGTCTTTTTCACTTGTTTATGCGACCTTCTTCAAAAGTCCGCGATTGATAATGCATTCTGCAATCTGTACGGTGTTCAGTGCCGCACCTTTGCGCAAATTATCCGATACCACCCAAAGGTTCAATCCGTTTTCGATGGTTGAATCTTCACGAATGCGGCTGATGAAAGTGGCATAATCGCCAGCGCATTCCACAGGTGTCATGTATCCGCCATCTTCACGCTTATCGATCACCATGCAACCTGGCGCCTCGCGCAAAATATCGCGCGCTTCATCAGCAGTCATCGGAGATTCAAATTCGATATTCACAGATTCCGAATGACCCACAAAAACGGGAACGCGAACGCAAGTGGCTGTCAGCTTGATCTTTGGATCAAGAATCTTTTTAGTCTCAACCACCATCTTCCATTCTTCTTTGGTATCGCCAGAATCCAGGAATACATCGATGTGAGGGATCACGTTAAACGCAATCTGCTTTGGAAATTTCTTGGGGGTAGGGCTATCGGTCACGAAAATGCCTTTGGTCTGAACCCAAAGTTCATCCATGCCTTCCTTGCCAGCGCCAGAGACGGATTGGTAAGTTGAAACCACCACACGCTTGATCTTGGCTACATCATGCAGAGGCTTCAAAGCCACAACCAACTGCGCTGTTGAGCAATTTGGATTGGCAATGATATTACGCTTGGTGTTGCGCTTCATATACTCTTCCAAAACATGCGCGTTCACTTCAGGAACAATCAGCGGCACTTCTTGGTCATAACGCCAGCATGATGAATTATCGATCACGATCGGGCCCATCGCACCTATCTTTGGCGACCATATTTTTGAAATTTCTGAGCCAGCCGACATCAAAACAAAATCGACCTTGCTGAAATCAAAGTTTTCCAAATCTTGGCATTTCAGAATCTTGTCGCCAAAGCTTATTTCTGTGCCCATCGAGCGGCGCGATGCGATGGCATAGCAATGATCAACCGGAAATTCGCGCTCAGCCAAGATGTTCATCATCTCGCGGCCCACATTTCCGGTGGCACCCACAACTGCAACATTATAACCCATGAAATTTTGTCCTTTATGTCCGCTCCCCTGAGAATTTTCATTCTGTCTGCGAGCATTTTGGGGCCATCCTCCCCCGCGGGGGATAGGACCGGGGAAGGGGCTTTAAACGGTTTTAGTGCGTTTTGGCGAAGACTTGATCATGCGCGGCTTCTAGCAGTTTGGGATTTCGAGTCAACTATCCCTAGAAAAAGGTTGGCAGGGGGCCAACGCTTCGCTATCTAGCCTCCAGCGATCCACAAAAGTCGACTAAACCGGAGAGGTGGCAGAGTGGTCGATCGCACCGCACTCGAAATGCGGCATAGGTGCAAGCCTATCGGGGGTTCGAATCCCCCCCTCTCCGCCAGGTTTTTCCCCAAAGATTTCATCAATCTTGCGCAGTAACCGTTAGGCAGCTAGAAGAAGCACAAAACAACAGAGGTTATTTTTCATGAATTCGACAATTGCCACACGTATCACACCCATCAGCAATGACACGGTGCGGAATATTATTCTGGCTATAGCAGGCAGCTTGGTTTTGGCCGCCGCAGCTAATGTGAGCATACCGATGTGGCCAGTGCCTATGACACTGCAAACGCTAGCGGTGTTGGCCATCGGTGGAGCATATGGTTCGCGTCTTGGCATGGCAACGATACTGCTTTACATCGTTGAAGGCATGGTCGGCCTGCCGTTTTTTGCTGGTGGCAACCACGGTTTGTTCAATGCAAACGGCACAATTTTTGCCACGATAGGCTTCTGGGCTGGCTTCGTGATCGCGGCAGGTGTGGTTGGTCGTTTGGCACAATCCGGCTGGATCAATTCTTATGCCCGCATGATCGGCGCAGCGCTTTTGGGCGCTGTGGTGCTCTATATCCCTGGTCTTTTGTGGCTTGGCGTATGGGCAGCAAAAACCCAGGGCATGGATGCCAGCGCCGCAACGCAAGCTGCATTTAGCTGGGGTTTGTTTCCTTTCATTCCAGGCGATATTCTCAAAGCGGTGATCGCCGGACTGGGGCTTTCAGCTACATGGAATGGCGTCAAGAATTTGACGCAAACAAAGACAAAGTAGCACAGTAGTTAAATTGCGGTCGCCAATGGAACTCTATGAGTATGGCATCGTTGCTCAGCTCGTAGATTGACATTGGAGACTGCAATGAAAACATTGAATATGATTGCATTAGCACTGTTGATTGTCGGCGGCCTCAATTGGCTGTTGGTAGGCTCATTCAGCTTTGATCTGGTTGCTGCCATTTTTGGTGGCGAAGTTGGGCCACGCAGCACTTTATCACGGGTTATCTATGTGATTGTTGGCTTGGCTGCCTTATACGGATTAACACTGTTCAAACCATTAAACTGGAATGATGATACGCGTATTCAGAATAATCGGTAAAAATCATGATGCATCATGGCGATCAGGCATAAGTGAGAGCGAGTTCAATTTATCCTATCGCTCATCATGCATTCTATAATTAAGAAATTTACAATTCCGAAAATTCCTGCAAACCTCAATTGGGTTCAATTGCAGGGTCATTATGGAAACGGTTTCTCAAATTTCTAAAAAACTTCGCACCGGAAAGCTGGATGCAGTTGATATTACCGACCAGATTTTGGAAAACATCAAGGCCTGCGACGATCAGGCCATTTTCCTTGATGTGTTTGCAGATCGAGCCCGCACCGAAGCCAAGGCTGCTCGCCGCCGTTTGAAAGCAGGAAACCCGCTAAGCGCATTAGACGGCGTGCCTATCGGCTGGAAGGATTTATTCGATATTGAAGGCCGTGTAACCACCGCAGGGTCAGTGGTATTAAAATCAAATCCGCCCGCAAAAATGGACGCTGCTTTAGTGGCCGCAGGAAAACGGGCAGGCATGGTAGCAATTGGCGCAACCAGCATGAACGAGTTTGCCTATTCAGGCATCGGCATCAATCCACACTACGGAACACCACGCAACCCGCATGATAAAATACTGCATCGTTCACCTGGCGGTTCTTCATCAGGCTCAGCAGTTGCGGTGGCGAGCGGTTTATTGCCAATAGCAATCGGCACAGACACTGGTGGCTCTATCCGCGTGCCAGCTGCCTTCAACGGCATCGTTGGATATAAAAGTTCAACAGGTCACTATGATATGTCCGGTGTGTTTCCGCTGTCTCAGACGCTGGATTCACTTGGGCCACTGGCGCAAACTGTAGAAGATTGTGTTTTAGTAGACCGCGTGTTGCGCGGCTCAAACAAGTCGATTACTAAAAGTAATGTTAGAGGCTTGGAATTTATCGTCCCAACCAATATTATGTTTGATGGCATTGAAGATGCAGTGCAGAATAATTTCGAAGATGCAATGGAACGCATTGCAAAAGCGGGCGGTAAGATAAAACGCAAATCTTTTCCGGTGTTTGAAAAATTCTTCGAACTTTTGAAAACGCGCGGAAATGTTTCGGGGCCCGAAGCGTTGCAATTGCATTGGAACCGCGTGTATGGGCCAGACGCAGAGCGCATGGATCCGCGGGTCGTCAAGCGCATCAAGACGGCTGAAAATATGTCGGCCGTTGATTTAGTGGAAGTGTTGTTGCAACGTAAAGCATTGATTGCGGAATGCAATGAGTTGATTGGTACTGCCATAGTCATATGCCCCACCGCGCCCCACGTGGCGATGGATATCAAACCGCTTGAAAATGATATGGATTTATTTTTCGCGGCCAACGTCAAAACTTTGCGCAACACGATGGTAGGCAATTTTTTTGATTGGTGCGGGCTGGCAATTCCGTCCGGCACCGATAAAGACGGAATGCCAACCAGCGTGTTACTTTCGGCACCTCATGGGCAAGATGCGAGAGTTCTGGGCAGTGGATTGGCGTTGGAGAGCCTGATAAGGCCTTAGTAATTAAAACAAGCCTAGTGGCCACAGCAAAAACCACCTATAACTATAGCAATGCGCCCATATCTCCGTCTCTCTCCCTCCCTTCAAATCTATGCCGCCTTCGCCCTCTATGCTTTTGCCATGGCCAGCATTTTCCCTCGTATGGGAGATGTGCAAACGGGCATGGGTGTCACGAAAAGCGCATTGGCACTGGGCTTGATCGGGACTCCATTTGGAACTCTCATTTCGATAACATTTGCACCGCCTTTGCTGGAGCGCATCGGCCATCGTTTGGTGCTGTTGGCGGGTATTCCGCTCATCGCATTATTTTTCTCAATTGCGGTTCATGCCCCGTCGCCATTGATTTTGTTTTTGCTTTTATTGCCTGTTGGATTTGTAATCGGTTGCGTCGAAATCATCGTCAATGTGGAAGCTGACCGAACTGAACACGCACTAGGCTACCGCATCATGAACAGATCCCACGCCTTTTGGAGCTTCGGATTTTTTGCCGCCAGTTTCTTTGGTGCATGGATGGCATCAATCCACGTCTCAACACAAATGCATTTGGCAATTGTAGTGCCGCTCGTACTTATTTCTGTGCTTCTGGCTTTAGGTCAATTCAAACCCGCAGAACATCGTTACGCCCAAGCAGCAGATGAATCGCCAAAATTCGCAATTCCCAGCATACCCATATTGGCCCTGTTTGCCGTCACCTCCAGCGCCATGCTTCTGGAAGGTGCAAGTATGGATTGGTCAGCCATCTATATGCGCGATATTTTTAACGCAGGATCATTTCTCGCGGGCTTTGCCGTTGCCGTAGCGGCCATCAGCCAGGCCACAGCAAGGTTTTTTGCAGATCCGTTCATTGAACGATACTCTCCCATTGTGGTAGCCAGAACATTGCTGGTACTTTTGTTTTTGGGATGCATGACTGTATTTTTGTCTACAAATCCAATCATTTCTCTTATTGGGTTCGCAGCAATTGGCATCGGCAATAGCGCCATATTCCCCCTCGCAATATCTGCTGCAGCTCAACGCAAAGATCGACCGCCAGCCATAAATGTTGCTTCGCTTGTGCAACTGTCATTCACGATGTTCTTGCTCGGCCCGCCACTATTAGGTTTTGTGGCAGACAACTGGGGCATCCGCTATTCCTTCGGCATCGCCTTGCCCTTGGTTTTGCTGGGGCTGCTGATGTCGAAAGCGTTACGGAAAGCCTAACCCGTTTTTACGGCGCAGCCGTTTCAACCAAAGATGCCAACATGCGCAATGAATCCTGCCAACCGAGATAACACATCTCAATTGGGATAACGTCGGGTATGCCCGCTTGTGTTATGTTGATTTCAGTCCCGCAAGAAACCGCTTTCAACATAACCGTCACCATGATTTCGCCCGGCAAATTTGGATCATCGAACACATCCGTGTAACGCAGCTTTTCATTTGGGATCAGCTCTTTGTATTCGCCACTGAAAGAATGGCTGTCGCCCGATGCAAAGCTAGTGAACGACATTTTAAATGTACCTCCCACCTTCGCATCCAGATGCGTTATATGGCCCGTGAAGCCATCCGGAGGCAACCATTTGCACATGGCATCAGCATTCAGAAATGCACGGTAAACGCGCTCTGGTGGAGCTTTGATAACGCGTTGAAGATTGACAGTTCCTGGCATGATAAGCTCTATTACTTTGTTTGAGATAGAAGTGAGAAAAATCCGCCTTGTGGGTCCATCGCCATAACAACCCATTGTCCACCTGGCACTTGGTGCGGCCCCATCACAGTTTTTCCTCCATTTTTGCTGATGCGCGACGCAGCAGCATCAATGCCATCAACCATGATATAGTAAGCCCAAGTTGCCATTGGCATCGTCGGAGCCTTCTTCATCATGCCGCCAACATCTTGCCCATTGATTTGGAACAACACGTAATTGCCCATCGGCCCCATGTCCATAACTGTGCCTTTGGTCCAACCAAAAAGCTTTGAATAAAATTCAAACGCCTTATCGAGATCGTCAGCATGAAGTTCGTTCCATCCAACTGTGCCCACTGCACCTGGCTTTGGCTGAGGTTGTGGCGCTTGTGATGCCGGCTGCATCACCATAAGGCCAGCACCTGTGGAATCACCGATCACAGCAATTCGTCCAACTTCAGGAACGTCCCAAGCTTTGCGCATCACTTTTCCGCCAAGCTTAATAGCTTCCTGACACGTTCCATCCACATCGAGCGTGTAAACATACCCCGACCACATCGGCGGCATGGCTTTCATCTCGGCGGGCTTTTCCATAATACCGCCCATGCCGATGCCGTCAGCTAAGGTTACAGTATAGTCAGGCATTTGATTGCTGAAAGTCCAGCCCACCACAGCAGCATAGAATTTCTTTGCCGCCTCAACATCCGTTGTCATCAAATCATGCCAGATAAATGGATTTTGCATTGCGATGCTCCTTTGTTCATTGGTTTAGAAAGGCAGTATAGCAATTCAAGTGCAAGATCATGTCATCAGTAAGTTACTCAGTCCCAGCCCACGGCCCGTGGTGCGCGCCTTCTTCCCCAATGCGCTCAAAGCCATGAGCACCAAAGAAATCACGCTGTGCTTGGATCAGATTAGCCGTACCTCGCGCTTGACGGTAAGTATCGAAATAACTCAGTGCATTTGAAAGTGCAGGGGCGGGCGCGCCAACCACTGCCGCTTGTGCGACTACAGCACGGAGTGAACCATGAGACTCCTTCATCATTTTCATGAATGCTGGTGCCATCAACAGGTTTCCTTTGCCGCCGGATTTCACAAAGGCTTGCGTAATCAATCCCAAAAACTGTGAACGAATAATGCAGCCCGCTCGCCAGATTTTAGCAACGGTGCCTAGTGGCAAGTTCCATTTAAATTCATTCGAAGCTTGCTCCATTACCGCAAAGCCTTGCGCATATGCGGCAATCTTTCCCGCATAAAGTGCTGACTCTAACTGGCGCAAAAAGGCCGCTTTGGATTTTGGCGAGATTTTTTTGCGGGGTAATTTGTAAGCTTTTTCTGCAAGGCCCCGCTCAACCTTCATAGAAGATAAAACCCGCGCATCCACTGCTGCTTCAATTGTTGAAGCCGAAACACCCATAGTCTGCGCTTCGATCACCGCCCATTTACCAGTACCCTTTTGGCCGGCGCGATCCAGAATGACATCCACAATTGGCTTTTTAGCATTGGTGTCTGTCACCGATAAAACTTCCGCAGTGATTTCGATCAAATATGAATTGAGACGACCCGTATTCCACTTTTTAAACACAGCGGCAATTTCGGCAGCCTTCATGCCCAACCCGTCGCGCATCAAGCCATAAACTTCAGAGATCATTTGCATATCAGCATATTCAATGCCGTTATGAATCGTTTTCACAAAATGCCCCGCGCCATTTTCGCCAAGCCAAGCGGAGCACGGCTCTTTTTTGTATTTGGCTGCAACAGCGTCGAGAATTTTCTCAATGCGCTTATAAGATTCTTCCTTGCCGCCCACCATGATGGCAGGCCCATGGCGCGCACCCTCTTCGCCACCAGAAATACCCATGCCGATATAGGTGAGGCCAGAATCATCAAGCTCTTTAAAACGGCGCATGGTGTCGCGGAAATTCGCGTTGCCTGAATCAATGATAATATCGTTTTTTGAAAGCTTGTCGCGCAGCAGTCGGATTTCATTGTCGACAGGTTCACCAGCTTTAATCAAAATAATAATCGGGCGCGGCGGGCGGATGGCGGCAACCAGTTCATCAAGATTATCACAGGCAATAATATTCTCGGCCAGCTTGCCAGCATGATTATAAAATTTATGCGTTACATCGCGGGTGCGGTTATAGACCGCGACCTTGAAACCTTTTTCAGCAATGTTCAAAGCCAGGTTCGAGCCCATCACGCCCAAACCAATCAAACCAATTTCCGCTTGTGCCATATTCATTTTCCCATAAAAAGAGTGCGGTGTGAGTTTGCACACCGCACTCATTTAGATCAATGGGAGATTACATCTTGCCCCAGATTTTCTTGTACTGGTCTTGATAGCCGTTGCCGGGATCAAAGCCGTTCTTTGGGCCGCCGTCGAATTCAACGTTGGCTTTGGTGACCACATGGAGTGGAGACACATAGCCCGACCATGCTTCACCAGCCATGGCACGGTTCAATTCGTCCACTAATTGCCAACCTTGCAAGTTCAATGGCTCAGCCACAGTTGCCGCTTGGTATTGGCCAGAACGAATGCGTTGATAAGCGGATTCAGAACCATCACCAGCTGAAACGTTGGATGGTGCTTGGCCTGAACCAGCAATGCCAGCGGCTTGAAGCGAAGGGCCCATGAAATCGAAGTAGAGATCATTGATTGCCATCGAATGCGTCCACGCAGCACCGTGCTTTTGCAACAACGAAGTGGTCAGCTGTGGCATGCGCTGGGACGTTTCTGCAATCGGGGTATCAACCCACTCAACAGTTGTGCCACCGAGCTTTTCAATCACTTCCTGCATCTTCTTTGCCTTGGCAATGGCGATGGCATAGGTTGAGTCGGTGAAATAGATGCAGCCGGGTTTGCCCTTGGCATCAATGTAAGCCCACATGGCCGCAGCAGTTGAAACCTGCATTGGATCAGTGGTTACGTTGGCATAAATTCCAAGATCAGGCGATGGGCCTGTGGTTGGCGAGGAATGCCATGTTACCACGGGAATGTTTGCAGCTTTCGCAGCAGCCATGCCGGTTGCTTGTTCCGTTGTATCAAAGCCCGAAACAATGATTCCATTTGGCTTCAAAGCAAGCGCTTGGCCAAAGGCCGCAGCACGGCCATCAACTGAACCGGCACCGTCGATTGTCTTTACAGTCCAACCAATTGCAGCGCAGGCTTCTTCAGCACCCTTGGATGAACCTAAAATGCCGCCGTTCTTCATGTCGCCTGCGAGGATGACGATTGATTTGCCTTCTTGGGCTTTTGGCCCGGTTGTAGGGCCGTCCCACTTGTCAGCCTTCATTGCATATTTATCAACAATGGCTTGTGCGTCTGACATTGAGTCAGCGAACACAACTTCAGTCAACATTGGCACTGTGAAACCCAGTGCAATGCCACGCTTTAATAAATCTCTACGATCCATAGTTCACTCCCATTATTTTTTATTTTGATACCTTTTGGGCGGCACCGCGTTTGCGTTGGGCGTAACCTGCTATGCCAATGGCAATAAGCAGCGTTGCGCCGTTGAACATCGGTTCCACCCAAAAGGAACCGCCGAATTGCTGAATGCCAGAAATGCCGACAGCAAGAATTGCCACCCCAATCAAAGTGCCCCAAACGTTAACACGTCCGGGTTTGATTGTTGTGGAACCTAAGAATGCACCCACGAGAGCAGGCAACAAATACTCTAATCCAACACTGGCCTGGCCAATGCGAAGCTTCGATGCGAGCAGCACACCCGCCAGCCCAGTAAGCACACCTGAGGCGATGAAAGAGCCCATAACAAATTTGCGAACAGGAATTCCGTTGAGTGCTGCAGCTTTGGGGCTGGCACCTATTGCATAAAGATAACGACCAACTGGAGTGTATTCGAAAATGACCCACATCGCTAATGCAAGCGCCAAAACATAGTAACCCGCAATCGGCAGGCCGAACAGGAAAGTGGCGTTCAGCGCATAAAAACCATCTGGCACCACGCCAACGATTTGGCGGCCTTGGCTATGCCAAAGCGCAATTGCATAAAGAATAGTGCCTGTGCCAAGGGTTGCGATGAACGAGTCAATCTTGGCCACTTCAACAAGCAGACCATTAAGCACCCCCATCAAAGCGCCAAGGCTGAGAACAATGAGAACCGCAACAGGCCACGGAATTCCAAACTTGATTTGCAAGCTGAGCGCCAAGATATGCCAGAGCACAATGCCGTAACCCACCGTCAGATCAATGCGGCCCGCAGCCATGGGGATCATTGCCGCAAGCGATAAAATTGCGATGATTGATTTATCAAAGATAATGGAGCGCAAGTTCAGGAGCGTTGGGAAAGTATCCGGCAACAAAAATGAAAACAGCAGGATCAAAAATATCGTGAGCAACACCAACCCGTAAACCGGAATCCAGCGCCCAAGTTTTTGGGCCATACTTAAATTCTGCAATTCATGCCGTGTCGGTTCGAGGGCTGTGGATTGAATAGAGTTCATTTATGCAGCCTCTGATGCCGATGCCGTGTGAATAAGATTTTCAGTTGTAAGATTCTTGCCAGAAATTTCAGCTGTGATCATACCGCGTGAAAACACCAACGCACGGTGACAAATATTTGCCACCTCCTCGAAATCAGTCGAAACCACAATCACAGTAAGCTTGCTTTCCAGCGCCTTTGCAATCAGTCGGTAGATTTCAGCTTTGGCACCCACATCCACACCCGATGTTGGATCTTCGGCAATCAACACACGCCGCCCGGTGGCAAGCCACCGCCCCACAACCACCTTTTGCTGATTGCCACCTGATAAAGCCTCAACAGGTAAATGCGGATCATTGGGGCGAAGGCCCACAGTATAACCAATTTCGCGCGCAGCTTCGGCTTCCGAGAACGGTGTCATAAATGACATCAGCGTTCGGCCAATGCTCCATGGATTAAGAAAAGTGTTTTCGCGGATTGAAAGCGAAAGAGCCACGCTTTCTTCGGTGCGGTCCCGCGCCACCAAGCCAATGCCTTGATTGAGCGCCGCCTGAGGCGATGAAAGATCAAGCGGCTTGCCCCCAAGCGTCACAACGCCTTCATGCTCAATTGCACCAAATAATGCGCGCCCCACGGCTTCTTGACCTGCACCGCGCAAACCGACAAGTCCCAGCACTTCACCTTCACGCGCCGAGAATGTAACTGGCCCTGCATCAAATGTGCGCAAGTTTGAAACTTTTAAAGTTTCCGCGCCATCGCGCTTAGCACCACGGTGATAAAGCTCTTTCACTTCGCGCCCCACGATCATACTCACCAAAGCGCCAGGCGAGGTTGATTCCACCGGGGTATCCCCTACCAACTTGCCATCGCGCAATACGGCCACACGGTCGGCCAATTTGAAAATCTCGTCTAATCTGTGCGAAACATAAATCATGCCCACTCCACGCGCCTTCAAACCGCGAAGCACAGCAAACAGACGCTCCACTTCATCAGCAGGTAAACTGGCTGTGGGTTCATCCAGCACCAGCACATCGGCATCCGTCGCCAGCGCCCGCGCAATCGCCACGAGTGATTTCTCAGTGCGGCTCAAATCTTGAATGCGGCGTGAGGGATCAAAATCGCAACCTACAAGCTTCAGACATTCAGCAGCGCGGGCCTCTGTTGCGCGCCAATTGATCAACTTGCCACGCATCGAAAAGCCTTGGGCCAAACCAACATTCTCGCCCACACTCATCCATTCAACCAAACCTAAATCTTGATGAATAAAAGCCACAGATTGTTTTTGATTTGGCTGCGGTGGGCGGTGGGCATAAGGTTGCCCTTTAAAGAGAATTCGGCCTTCTTCAGGCTTGTGAATGCCAGCAAGGGATTTGATGAGCGTTGATTTACCCGCACCATTCTCACCAAGCAGCGCCAGAATTTCGCCGGCTTCCAAACTCAATGACACATTGCTCAAGGCTGTTGTGCCACCAAAACGCTTGGTTACATTTTCAAATGCAACAAGCATTTGTGCCAAAGATTATCGCTCCCAAAACGGCCGTGGTGTTCCACGGCTCATTAATTTGGAACGACTGTATTACAGGTGAGGTTTATTGCAAGCAGATAAAGGAGGGTAGGATAGAGTTTAATCAATTGAATAACCCGTTCTAAGTTCGTCATCCCCGCGCAGGCGGGAACCCAACTTGGCAGCATTTGAAACTGTTGGAAGTTGGTTCCCCGCCTGCGCGGGGATGACGATGAATGGGTTAGTTCATTTAATCTTGCTCGATGTTCAAGATTCATTGCAACAAAAGCCAAGCCTTCGCCTTTTGCGCCAAAACCTCCACAGGCTCTGCAATATCCAATGTCAGCGCTAACTCATCAAGCCCCGGTGGCTCCAGAGTTTGGAGCTGACTGGCCAACAGCGAAGGCGGCATGAAGTGGCCTTGCCGCGCATTGATGCGCTCCTGCAGTAATTCCCGTGATCCACTCAAATAGATAAAGTAAACCTTGCGCTGCGCTGCCTTGGCAATCGCCTCGCGGTAAATGCGCTTTAAAGCTGAACACGAGCCAACGGCACCTTCACGACCCGCTAGTGCTCCACCCACTGCCGCCAACCATGGCCAGCGATCTTCATCCGTCAACGGGTTGCCAGCCGACATCTTGGCAACATTTTTTGCAGGATGAAGACGGTCGCCCTCAACAAAATGCGCTGATAATTTCTCTGCCAGCAGCTCGCCCACGGAAGTCTTGCCGCAAGAGGCAACCCCCATGACAACGGCTGCACCCTTAAAGGACACTGGTGATTCCGCCGTCGACATAAAGAATGTGCCCATTGATAAATGACGATGCGTCTGACGCTAAAAATATCGCTGCACCAGAAAGCTCGTCCGGGTTGCCCCAGCGGCCCGCAGGCGTGCGCTTTTCGAGCCAGTTTGAAAATTCAGGATTGTCAACCAATGCTTGATTAAGCGGTGTTTTGAAATATCCGGGCCCAATGGCGTTTACCTGAATGCCATGCTTGGCCCAATCCGCACACATGCCCTTGGTGAGCATCTTAACAGCACCCTTCGTGGCCGTATAAGGCGCAATTGAAGGCCTGCCCAATTCACTTTGCACAGAACAGATGTTGATGATCTTGCCACGCCCGCGCTTGATCATGCCTCGCGCCACAGCTTGGCCCACCAGAAACACACTCTCAACATTCACACGTAGCAGCTCTTGAAATTTCTCAAGCGGATAATCTTCCAGTGCTGTGCGAAACTGCATACCCGCATTATTAAACAAAATATCAATCGGCCCTTCAGCCTCAATCTTGGCAACCGCATCTGTCACAGAAGCGTGAGATGTCACATCAAACGCCGCCTCATGCACCTTGTGCCCGGCCTTGCGCAACTCCGCCGCAGCCACCTTGAGCTTTGCCGCATCACGCCCGTTCAAGATCACTTCGGCGCCTGCTTCGGCCAAACCTTGCGCAATGCCATAGCCTATGCCCTGGCTGGAGCCCGTGATCAAAGCGCGCTTGCCAGCCAAACTAAATATTTTGTGAGACATGTAATAAACTCAAAAGCTTGACCAATCATCGGCCACATGGTGAGTATCAAGCACTTCAAACGAATTGCAAGAGCATAAAATGGAAAAACCTACCCTGTTGATGATCGGCCCATATCCAGAGTGGGAATTGCCGTTGCTCGAAGCGCAGTACACTGTGCTGAGGTTATGGGAGCAGGTGGATAAGCCTGCATTCCTTGCCAAACACGCAAATCAAATCCGCGCTGTCGCCACGCGCGGCGACCTTGGCGCTTCAAATGATCTAATCAACGCGCTGCCCAAACTTGAAATCATCAGCTTCTTCGGCGTGGGCCTCGATGCGATTGATTTGAATCATACCAAATCCAAAAATATCCGCGTCACCATAACGCCAGATGTCTTGACCTCAGATGTTGCCGACATAGCCTTGGGCCTCTGCCTCGCCGTCGCGCGCAATATTCCGCAAGGCGATACACATGTGCGCACTGCCGCGTGGGCCTCAGCCATGTTGACGTTGGCCACGCGCATGACTGGCAAGCGCATGGGCATCATCGGTCTTGGCAATATCGGCATGGCGATAGCCAAACGCGCCGCCGCCTTTGATATGCCCATCGCTTACCACAACCGCAAAAAACGCGATGACGTTTCCTTTACATATTACGATACAGTTGAAGCCTTGGCCGCAGCGTCGGACTTCCTCGTCGCCGTCATCCCCGGCGGCCCCGCGACACAAGCCATGATCAGCTCTGCCGCATTCATCGCACTCGGCAAAGACGGTTACTTTATCAACGTGGCGCGCGGTTCAGTCGTTGATGAAGAGGCGCTGCTTTATGCTCTCGAAAAAAATGTCATCAAAGGTGCAGGCCTTGATGTTTTCTTGAACGAACCAAAGCCTGATCCACGCTTCACCAAACTGAGCAACGTCGTCCTCCAGCCTCATATTGGCAGCGCCACATATGAAACACGCCGGGGCATGGGCCAATTGGTGCGCGATAATCTGGCCGCACATTTTGCGGGCAAGCCACTGCTCTCGGCGGTCGTATAAATGAAGGCCGTCGTCATCCACCAAGCCATGGATTTGCGCGTTGAAGACCGCGAGGCCCAAACATTAGGGCAGGGGCAGATCGAAGTTGCCATCAAGCGTGGCGGCATTTGCGGGTCAGATTTACATTATTACAAACACGGCGGCTTCGGCACCATTCGGTTGAAAGAGCCCATGGTGCTGGGCCACGAAGTGGCAGGCGAAGTCACCAAACTTGGCGCAGGTGTGACCAATGTTAAAGTCGGAGACATCGTCGCAGTCAGTCCCTCGCGCCCTTGCGGCCAGTGCATTTATTGCCAGAAGGGCCAACAGAACCACTGCCTCGACATGTTGTTCTACGGCAGCGCCATGCGATTTCCCCACATTCAAGGCGCATTCCAACAAATACTAATCGCAGAAGCGAGCCAAGCCCACATCATCGCCAAAGACGTTTCAATCGAAGAAGCAGCCTTTGCCGAACCCTTCGCCGTAACACTTCACGCCATCGTTCGCGCCGGATCACTTGCCAACAAACGCGTGTTGGTGACCGGCTGCGGCCCCATCGGCGCACTCGCCATCATCGCCGCCCGCGTCCACGGCGCACAAGAAATTGTAGCCACTGATGTGTCAGACTTCACACTAGGTCTCGCTAGAAAAATCGGCGCTGACCACACCATCAACGTCGCCACAAACGCTGATGCCATAACACCGTTCAAAGCCAATAAAGGCTACTTCGATATCATGATCGAAGCATCCGGTAATGAAGCCGCGTTGCACTTGGGCCTCGAAGCCCTAAAGCCTCGCAGCACCCTCATTCAACTGGGTCTCGGCGGCAACATTGCCTTGCCGCAAAACATGATCGTCTCCAAAGAAATCGAAATCAAAGGCTCCTTCCGCTTTCATGAAGAGTTCGCACTGGCCGTCGACCTTATCAACAAAAAACGCGTCGACCTTAAGCCGCTTCTAACCGAAGTGCTGCCACTCGCTCAAGCCAAGCAAGCATTCGACTTAGCCAGCGACCGGAGCAGGGCGATGAAAGTGCAGATCGCGTTTTAGAGTTTTCGAAATTTAATTGAGACAATGAGACCGGGATGATTATCCTCGAGATACATCGTTGTGTTATGAACGTCACTGATTGCCTTAACTGTCGCCAGCCCAAGACCCGTTCCCGGCACATCATGGCTGCGCTGAGGGCGATGAAACGGTTTCAGCACTTCGCTGCGTTCGACTTCACTCAGGCCTAGACCATTATCTGCAACAACCAGATGCACGCCATCCGACTTTTCAAATGCCTTGACCAAAATCAAACTGCCACACGGTGCATGCTTGATCGCATTGTCAATAAGGTTTGAAATCAACTGCTTCAACAACATCAGATCACCAACAATGTCTATATTGGACTTGGTTTGAAATGAAAGTTTCTGTTGTCGCTCTTCAGCCGCAGGTTGATGCAACCCAACAACCTCCTGCACCAACAAGCCAAGATCAAGAGTTTCAAACTTCCCGCGCCGCTCGCCAGCTTCAATTTGCGTTATGCGCAATAATCCATTGAACAGCGCAATAACCTGATCCATCTCGCTCACGGCATCAATTAGCCCTTCGCGTGTTGGCTTGACCTTCTCTGTCATCAACTCAAGCTTTTGCCTGAGCCTTGTGAGCGGAGATTTCATCTCATGCGCCAAGCTTCCACTCATGCGCTTCATGGCACTCATCAAGTCGGTCGTTTGACCCAACATGCGGTTCACGTTCTCAGCAAGTTGCTCAATATCATCTCCCTTGCCTTTAATAGGAAGCCTGGTTGAAAGATCGCCGTCCGCAAAACGCTTCGTCGCCAGAACCATGTCATCTAGGCGGCGCAACGAAGTGCGGCTCATCAACCAGCCAAGTCCCAACGATAAAAGACAAATAACACCAAGTCCAATGCTCAGTACACGGATGAATACTTCCTGTGCTTCAGCTAACCCCAGAAGCTTTCGCCCCGTCACAATTGTCACGTCATCAATCTTGGCACCCAAAGCTAAAATAGGAAAGGCATCGGCCTGGTCTGCATCCGCGCCCTGTTCGGCAGCACCGAGCGTCCATTCTTTCCACCCTGTGAATGCCTGATTTATTTGCCGATCGCCACTTAACACGTGACCGTTTTTATCAATCACCGCATAAACAATTTCATTTCTCAACGCAGCGTTGCCATCCACACTCTCGGACATAACACCCTCAAATGCCGCATCATAATTTACACCGCCCGTGCGTTTCCACTCTTTCATCAGATCAGACGACTGCTGTTCAATCTCAACCCGCACTGGCCGCAACATTTCTTGGGTCAATGCATAATAGAGCAGGGCCAACAGCAGAGTGCCCGCCAGCGCAAACAAACATGCAGCCAATGCCGCCGTGCGAAATGCGGTGCTTTTGAAAAGCCTAGGCCACATCAAACCGGTATCCACTGCCGCGAATGGTTTTGATCAGGGCCTTGGCAAAAGGCTTATCAATCTTGGCCCGAAGCCTGCTCATATGAGATTCTACCACATTCGTTCCGGGATCGAAATCAAGCTCCCACACACGTTCGAGCAACATGGTGCGCGTTACAATACGACCGCGGTGGCGCACGAGATAGTCGAGCAGCTGATATTCCTTCGCCACCAGATCAATCGATTGCCCCGCGCGTGTCACAGACCGCTCCAAATGGTTGATCACCAGATCAGCGAGCTGTGTCGTCGTCTGCGCGCCTTCATCTAGCGTGCGCCTCGAAAGGGCTGCCACGCGCGCCCGCAATTCGGAAAATGCAAAAGGCTTTTGCAAATAATCATCGCCGCCAGCCTCAAGACCCTCAACACGGTCGTCAAGCCCGCCCAGTGCCGTCAAGAACAAAACCCGCGCCTTGCACCCCTCGCGCCGCAGCCGCTTCACAAATGAAAGCCCATCAAGCCCCGGCAACATCCGGTCAACAATTAATATGTCATAAGGTGAAACGCCAATCATGTCGGAGGCCAAATCAGCGTTGCCAGCCATGTCAACAACATGCCCTTCCTCAGTCAACCCCCGCGCGACATAGCGCGCGGCTTGTTTGTCATCTTCAATCAGCAAGATTTTCATTTGGCAGTGTAAAGCTCGTTAGGGTCTAATCAATATTAGTCCGTTGCAAACGCGATGCAACACCATGAAATTGCCATGTCAACTTCACGCTTTTATGGATCGAATATTATATCGCTGTAACGTAGCTGAGCTCAGCCTTGCAAGCCCGGCGCTTCATACCCCGTGCGCTCCACATATTCTGTATAACCACCGCCATATTGTTGCAGGCCTTCAGGTGTGAGTTCCAACACGCGATTAGAAAGTGCAGCCAGAAAATGCCGGTCATGCGAAACAAACAGCATCGTGCCTTCATAGTCGCTCAAAGCTTTGATCAACATTTCTTTGGTGAACAGATCAAGATGGTTCGTGGGTTCATCCAGCACCAGAAAATTCGGCGGATCAAACAACATTTGCGCCATCACCAGGCGTGCTTTTTCGCCACCCGAAAGCACGCGGCATTTCTTTTCGATGTCATCACCGGAGAAACCAAACGCGCCCGCCAGATTGCGAAGTGACCCTTGCGTGGCTTGCGGAAAAGCACTCTCCAGCGATTCAAAAACACTATGATCGCCATGCAACAATTCCATCGCATGCTGCGCGAAATAGCCCATTTTCACGGATGCACCAATTGCCACACTGCCTTGGTCAGGCTCTGCCGATCCGGCGATTAATTTCAGCAATGTGGATTTGCCAGCACCATTCACACCCATAATGCACCAGCGTTCTTTGCGCCGAATTTGAAAATCCAAACCCTCATAAATCTTGCGCGCGCCATAGCCTTTATGAACTTGCGCCAAAGTTACCACATCTTCGCCAGAGCGAGGTGCGGGCGCAAAATCAAACGCCACAGAAACCCGGCGCTTGGGCGGCTCTACGCGGTCTATCTTTTCAAGCTTCTTCACACGGCTTTGCACCTGGGCGGCATGAGAAGCCCGCGCCTTGAACCGTGCAATAAAATTAAGCTCCTTGGCCAACATCGCTTGCTGACGTTCAAACGATGCCTGCTGTTGCTTCTCAGCCAGTGCTCGCTGCTGCTCATAAAATTCATAATCGCCGGAATAGGATGTCAGCTCGCCGCCATCAATCTCCACAATTTTGGTCACGATGCGGTTCATGAATTCGCGGTCATGCGAGGTCATCAAAAGCAAGCCTTCATAGCCGCGCAAAAAATTCTCGAGCCAGATTAAACTTTCAAGATCAAGATGGTTCGAAGGTTCGTCCAGCAACATGGCATCAGGCCTCATCAACAAAATCCGCGCCAGCGCCACACGCATTTTCCAGCCGCCCGAAAGCTTGCCCACATCGCCGTCCATCATCTCTTGGCTAAAGCTTAAGCCCGCCAAAACTTCGCGCGCGCGGGCATCCTGGGCATAACCGTCCAGCTTTTCAAACTGCGCCTGCACTTCGCCATAACGCGTGATGATGTCGTCCATCTCGTCCATGCGCGATGGGTCACCCATCGCTGCTTCAAGCTCGGCCATCTCCGCCGCCACAGCGCTCACCGGGCCAGCGCCTTCCATCACCTCAGCCACAGCCGAGCGCCCCTGCATCTCGCCCACATCCTGACTGAAATATCCGATGGTGATTCCCCGGTCCGCCGAAACCTGCCCCTCATCGGTTTCCTCGCGACCACAAATCATCCGGAACAGCGTGGTCTTCCCCGCGCCATTAGGCCCCACCAACCCAATCTTCTCGCCGCGATTCAACGCCGCCGAAGCCTCTACAAATAAAATTTGATGGCCGTTCTGTTTGGAGATTGAGTCAATGCGGATCATGATGATAGGGCGTTTAGGGGAGGTGGATGGGGTGGGCAAGTGGCAAGAAAGCACGATTGAATCATTGCGTTTGCGGTGCCGTATCTCTACATATTCAGTATGATATCACAACGTGCACGTTATGCTTTCAAAGCTATTGTGGCTTTGGCTCAAGCCAAGCCCGGGCAGGGCATGAATATTCGCGAATTGTGTGAACAGGAAAAACTGCCGCGCAAATTTATTGAGCAAATATTGTCGTCACTCAGAACCGCAGGTTACATTTCTAGTCGCCGTGGGCGCGATGGTGGTTATGAGTTGCTGAAACCTGCTGATCTGATACACATTGGGCCATTTCTACGTCTCGTTGATGGGCCAATTGCGCCTTTGCCCTGCCTTTCGCGAACCGCTTACCGCAAATGCGATGATTGCCGTAATGAAGCAACCTGTGAGATTCGTCGTGCCTTTGATAAGCCCTATGCCGATTATCTCGCGCGACTTGAAGCCACCACACTGGCCCAACTGATTGCCGATCCGGCGCTTTCTGGTTCAGTTTTCCAGCAATAAGACCTTGAAAAAGAACGAAAACTAAAAATCGTTCTTTAAAACGAACAAACGTCTTGAATCTATACTAAATTGGTGTATTAATAGGCTATTCAACAAAAGGAGCACCTTCATGACCATCTCTCTTTTTCGTCGCAGTCTATTAGGCGCTGTTGCAAGCGTTGCGTTTGCGTCTTCAGTTTCTGTGGCACCGGCTTTCGCTGATAAAACACTTCTGAACGTGAGCTATGATCCAACACGCGAATTATATCAGGCGATCAATGAAGCCTTCGCTGCTGATTGGAAGGCCAAGCACAATGGCGAAGTGGTCACTATCAACCAATCGCATGGCGGATCAGGCAAACAAGCGCGGGCCGTCATTGATGGCCTGAAGGCAGATGTGGTGACACTTGCTTTGGCGGGAGACATTGACGCCATCGCCTCCAAAAGCAAATTGCTCCCAGAGGATTGGGCCAAGCGCTTGCCTCACAATTCCGTGCCTTACTCTTCAACCATCGTTTTTCTCGTAAGGAAGGGTAATCCTAAAGGAATTAAAGATTGGGGCGATCTCAGCCAGCAAGGGCTGCAGGTAATCACACCTAACCCGAAAACCTCGGGCGGAGCACGTTGGAATTACCTGGCAGCTTGGGCCTGGGCCAGCAAAGCCAATAGTGGCGATGTAGAAAAAATTAAGAACTTTATCGCTGATCTTTATCGCAACGTCCCTGTTCTGGACACTGGTGCGCGCGGCTCCACCACAACATTTGCCCAGCGCGGCATTGGGGATGTGCTGATCTCGTGGGAAAGTGATGCTTTCCTCGCCTTAAATGAATTTGGTGCCGACAAATTTGAAATTGTAGTTCCATCACTTTCAATCAATGCAGAAACGCCTGTTGCAGTCATTGATGAAAATGCCAAGGCCAACGGCAATGAAGAGATCGCCAAAGCTTATCTGGATTTTCTTTACGCACCAGCCGTGCAAAAAATTGCTGCCCACCAGCATTATCGTCCAAGCGATCCCACCGCAGCGGATCCAGCTGATCTTGCAAAACTTCCCACGGTTGAGCTTGTAAATATTGACGATGCATTTGGTGGTTGGAAGAAGGCACAGGCGACATATTTTGCTGATGGTGCAATCTTCGACCAGCTCTACAAGCCAACCAACTGAGGCTCAGACGTGGGCTTGTCCACCCATATCCGCGTCAAGGCCTTCCTGCAACCAAGTGTCATGCCCGGTTTCGGGCTGACCGTTGGTTTTGTTGTCACGGCTTTGAGTTTGGTTGTGTTGCTCCCTCTTGCGGCGCTTATGTTGAAAGCCTTCAGCATCGGTCCCGCCGCATTTTGGCACATCGCCACAGATGCGCGCGTGCTTGCGGCATTGCGCTTGTCCTTTGGTGCAGCTTTTATTGCAGCACTCATCAATGCCGTATTTGGTTTGCTGGTGGCGTGGGTTTTGGTGCGCTATGATTTTCCCGGTAAACGCGTTATTGATGCTGTGGTGGATTTGCCCTTTGCACTTCCCACTGCTGTTGCCGGCATTGCGCTTTCAGCGATCTATGCGCCCAATGGTCCGATTGGTTCGTTTGCAGCGCTGTTCGGTCTTAAAGTGGCTTACACTCCACTGGGCGTAGTTCTGGCTCTCATCTTCATCGGCTTGCCTTTTGTGGTGCGCACAGTGCAACCCGTGCTTCAAGATCTGGAGCGCGACATTGAAGAGGCTTCAGCCCTGCTTGGCGCATCACGCTTGCGCACCATTTTTCAGATCGTTCTGCCCAATGTTTATCCAGCTTTGTTAACGGGCACAGCGCTAGCCTTCGCACGCGGCGTTGGCGAATATGGTTCTGTTATTTTTATTGCGGGCAACATTCCAATGGTGTCGGAAATTGCACCGCTGTTAATTGTGATCAAGCTGGAAGAGTTTGACTATGCGGGTGCCACCGTGATCGCCACGGTGATGCTGCTCATTGCTTTTGTAATTTTGTTCATCATCAACGTGCTGCAATCATGGCAGCGGAAAAGGTTTGGCAATGGCTGATTATGCTTTCATAAGCGGCGCCAAAGCCCGCAATGAAATTGGAGAGAGCAAGTTCATTCGACGTGTTCTAATCGGGTGTGCCATTGCGTTTCTCTCTGCTGTGTTGCTGTTTCCTCTGGTCATGGTGTTCACCGAAGGCTTGAGAAAGGGGATTGATGTTTTTCTCAATGCCTTCACCGATCCTGATACGCTTGCAGCTGTGCGCCTTACACTTTTGGTTGCGGCGATTGCTGTGCCTTTCAACATTGTCTTTGGGGTTGCCGCCAGTTGGGCGGTGACAAAATTTAACTTCAAAGGCAAAAACCTTTTACTCACGCTCATCGATTTGCCCTTCTCAATTTCACCGGTCATTTCTGGCCTCGTGTATGTGCTGCTGTTTGGCGCGCAAGGTTGGCTTGGGCCATGGCTGAGGGCGCATCATGGGGAGATTATTTTTGCTGTGCCCGGTATTGTATTGGCCACCGTCTTTGTCACATTTCCATTTGTGGCGCGTGAATTGATCCCCCTTATGCAGGCGCACGGAACGTCGGAAGAAGAAGCAGCGCTCACTTTGGGTGCATCGGGTTGGTACACATTCTTTAACGTCACTCTGCCCAACATAAAATGGGCGTTGCTGTATGGAGTATTGCTGTGCAATGCCCGCGCTATGGGCGAGTTTGGGGCCGTGTCCGTTGTCTCTGGCCACATTCGTGGGCTCACCAATACCATGCCGCTGCATATTGAGATTCTTTACAATGAATTCAATTTCACCGCAGCTTTCGCCGTTGCCACACTGCTTGCCAGCCTTGCACTCGTAACCCTGATTCTGAAATCGCTTCTGGAATGGCGCTATGCCGACCAGCTTGCGGCTTCCAAGCGATACTAGGAGTTTGCCCCATGTCTGTTTCTGTTTCTATTCGCAATGTCTCAAAGGACTTTGGTCGCTATGCGGCTTTGAAAGGTGTTTCACTGCATGTCGAACCTGGCGAGCTTTTGGCGCTGCTTGGCCCTTCAGGTTCTGGTAAGACAACGCTTTTGCGAACCGTGGCAGGCCTAGAATTTCAAGATCAAGGAGACGTGTTCTTTGGTGACATCAAGGCTGCCGAACTCACCTTGCGAGAACGCCGGATAGGGTTTGTCTTTCAGCATTACGCGCTATTCAAGCAGATGACGGTTATGGACAATATCGCCTTTGGCCTGCGCGCAAGGCCTCGCAACACGAGGCCCACCGAAGCGCAAATTCGGTCGCGGGTGTTGGAGCTTTTGGCTTTAGTGCAACTGGATGGGCTTGAAGCGCGTTACCCAGCACAGCTTTCGGGCGGCCAACGCCAGCGTGTCGCACTGGCACGCGCCCTTGCAATTGAGCCCCGCGTGCTCTTGCTCGATGAACCGTTTGGAGCACTCGATGCCAAGGTGCGCAAAGATTTGCGGCGTTGGCTGCGAGATCTTCACGCCAAGACCGGCCACACCACATTGTTTGTCACCCATGATCAGGACGAAGCTTTTGAATTGGCAGATCGCATTGCGATCCTTAACAATGGTGTGATTGATCAAGTGGGTACACCCGCCGAAATCCTGGGTCGCCCAGCGACAGATTTTGTAGCCGACTTTGTATCAAGCATCAGCGCAACCAATATCAAACACGCCAATTTGACCTGGCTGAGGGATAAGCCGACTGCTGCGGCGTAACAAAAAACCCCGGTGTTTCCACCGAGGTTCTGTATTTTACAACAGCGTTTGGACTTAGAAATCCATGCCGCCCATGCCGCCGCCCATTCCGCCGCCGCCTGGCATGGATGGTGGGGAGTTCTTTGGCTTTTCGGCGATCATCGCTTCGGTGGTGATCAGCAATGAGGCAACTGATGCAGCATCTTGCAGGGCCACGCGCACAACCTTGGTTGGATCGATGATGCCAGCGGCGATCA
>CAXTKH010000011.1:0-54470 GCA_964244815.1 uncultured Aestuariivirga sp.
TGCCCCAAGTCCGGAAATCCGGGACGGCTTGGGAACGGCGACTGGATGATTATGCCTATACCAAGGGCCTTGATGGACCCGGTTGGGCATGGGAATTTCTACGGCGTAATGACAAGTTTCTGCATGACTTCCGACTATCCAAAGCGGGTGCTCCAATATCGATCAAACATGTTTCCGGTGCCATTCTGTTGCGACCTAGACGGAGATTTCTACGGGCTGAAACATGGGGCCTTCTTGCATTTCCAAATCCTTGCAAATCATCCTTCAATACACCTGTTTTCTGGTTACCTAATTTACTTAAGCTCCACGTAAATGGTACGGTTTTACATGCAAATGACAATCGCGACGAGACATTTTGTCTGCAAGATTTTACCTGTCAGCGCATGGTTCTGATTTCCAATCACACCGAACAAGTGATTGTTCGCAGCGCTCAAGAAAGCGCTCGTTTGAGTCTAACAGGACAATCAATACTCTTCGGCAGTCGCAAATGCGTGTTTCACATCGAAGGGCTTTCTAAGGTCGCAAATGTCGCTGAAACACTGCGGACATTGAGCAAGCTACGCGATCAACCCGCCTTAGCCGCCAGTCACCAAAGCCAATTCGAATTGCATCTTCGTGATTATTTGGTGGCCCTTGATGGGCATCTTGCGGGTCGAAGCTATCGTGATATTGCCGAGGTTATTTACGGTTCAGATCGCGTGAAAAATGTCTGGACCAACGAGACAAGGTTCCTGAAGGAAACAGTCCGCCGAGCCGTCAGACGTGGCATTCAATATATGGAAAGCGACTATCGAACCTTGTTGTAGGGGTGTCGAATTTGCGTTTCTGATCTTCGACACTCCCGCAAATCATGCAACGGCGTGACACTCCAAGCATCGCAAAGAGATGCAGGAGTAGCCAAAATGATCGACATACCCAAGACGCCATTTCTCACAGTTGAGGAAGCCGCAACTTATCTTCGCCTTAAGAAACGCACGCTCGACAACATGCGCTGGATGGGAACTGGGCCTAAGTTCCGCAAGCATGGTGGGCGCATCTATTACCATGAAGAAGAACTAAAAGAATGGTCGCTCAATAGCCGCCGTCAATCTACGTCGGAGTATTGAGATGGTCTTGAAACACAATAAAATCATGCTTGCAATGACCGTTATTGGTCTTGTCTTTCTCGCAGAGAAACCAATCATCAATCCGGTTCCACTTCTCATCTGGAACCCCTCTGAAAGTGTTCCGATTGGCTGGTATTTTGTTTTAAAACGCCAGCCCAAAATAGGTGAAATCGCTGTCATAAAGCCCGCTGATTGGGTTCAACTCTATGCTTCGACGCGTGGGTATTTGCCCCAAAATGTGTGGCTGCTGAAGCCAATTCTTGCTGCCAATCCGTCAATTATTTGTCGCTTCGGATCGCATGTTTTTATCAATGGAGAGCGGGTTGCGAAGTCCAAATTGGCGGATAAAATGCATCGCGTTATGCCAGTTTGGAAAGGTTGCAAAGTACTCACGTCGACACAGTATTTTGTTCTTGGTCACCATCGTGATTCATTCGACAGCCGTTATTTTGGACCTATTGAGGAGAAGCAAGTTGCCGGTACTGCCTTCTCACTCGCGCGACTGTTCAAATGAAGCTCCGTGAAGATTGGGGTGTGCAGGGTCGGGATTTTTGGGAGGGCAAGATAAAGGGGTGTGTACGGTTTTGAGAATTGTTATTACAGATCAACAAGAGCGACAACGCCAACAACGAAGGCGATGAGGAGGATTGGTGACAACGTGTCTGCATCTTCTTGAATTCGCCACAACTCGCTGTCACCCTCTTGAATTCAGAACGTGAAGAACGATGTGCACCCCACCTGCAACCCTAACTTCTTCACAAGGTTCTCATGTCAAACTCATTCACTCCCAAGCTTGGCCGTATCGGTTGGAAGCAAGGCACGCGCCTTGATCGTTACGTCAATCAGGTCATGCGCGCTGCTCATTCGGCAAGTTATCAATTAGGGGCCACGAAAAGCTCATTCACCGGAAAGAGGATGGGGCGTGGAAACGCCTTTGGTACACTTGCCGCCGCCGGCTTCTATCCGGGAGGTCAACGCCGCGCCATCGTCAAGGCCAGGATATCGAAGCTGAAGGCAGGTGATCTTGGTGCGGCCCGAGCCCACCTCCGTTACATTCAGCGCGATGGGGTGACACCGGAAGGGGAACCCGGTCAAATCCGATGAAGCCAACGGCACTCCCTTTCTCGATAAATGCGAAGGCGATCGACATCAGTTCCGCTTGATTGTTTCGCCAGATGATGGAGCAGAGCTGGCTGACCTCAAACCTTTCATCCGTGACTTTATGGCCAAGGTTGAAAGAGACCTTGAAACTAAGCTCGATTGGGTGGCTGTTGATCACTACAACACAGGACATCCCCATACGCATATTATCGTTCGGGGGAAAGACGACAAAAACCAAGACCTGATCATGACCAAGGATTACGTCTCGCATGGCCTGCGCTTGCGGGCGCGGGAACTTCTCACAATGGAACTTGGACCCGAGGATGAGGGTGGTATGGTGTTCAAGCTGGCACGAGAGGTTGACGCTGAGCGCTTCACGCGATTGGACCGCGCCACACACGCATCTCATATGGGTCGCCTCAAGAAATTGCAGAATTTGGGAATCGCGCTGGAACGGCAGACAGGAGTCTGGCAAATCTCGCCTGATATCGAAATCAAACTTAAATCACTCGGTCAGCGCGGCGACATCATCAAGACAATGCACCGCGCCATGCGGGAAGCAGGGATAGACCGGCCCGGAGGAAGCTTTGCAATGTTCGACACTGCAAAGACCGGCAACCGGATCGTGGGCCGCGTGGCAGGACTTGGACTCACCGATGAGATCAATGATCGGCACTATATTGTCGTCGATGCTACCGATGGTAAAGTGCATTATGCCGATGTCGGTCATCTGCGGCCAGAGTTTGTACCAGACAAAGGCATGATCGTTGCCATTGAGAACAACGCAATCGAAGGCGGGGAAAAGCAACGCACCAGAATTCGCATTTTGTCGTATCTGAATTTGGAAAAGCTTGTTGATGCCGAAGGTGCTACTTGGCTCGACAAGGAATTGTTAGGCAAGTCACAGGAGAGGTTGGCGCAAACAGGGTTTGGCAATGAGGCGTCAGCTACGATTGTACAACGGCGGCAATGGCTCGTGAAACAAGGACTAGGCACAATCGATTCAGCGCGCACATTCCAACCCCAGCCCCGCATGTTGGAACAACTTCGACAACGTGATCTTCGGCAAGCCAGTCAAATTCTGTCAAACGAGCTCGGACTAACTCACGCGCAGCTTGTTGAAGGCGAAAGAATTGACGGAACCTTCAATCGCTCAGTCAATTTGGCAAGTGGCAAATACGCCGTGATCCAGAAATCGAAAGAGTTCACCCTTGTGCCATGGCGACCAGAGCTTGAGCAGTTCAGGGGAAAGTCCCTATCGGGAACCGCCAGCATTCAGGGCATCAACTGGGAGTGGAATGCAAAGCGCGGTCAGAGATTGGGGATTTCTTAAGGTCGCATGACTATGCTGACTAGCTTGATCTGAAAAAATCAACTCATCGTTTTGATTTCGCTTTGGAGCATCACAGAGTGGCGACTGATAAATGGCAGCAAATTGCACTTGTAACCTTACATCAATGCCGTCAGCTTTGAGGTACGGCTATTGATCCAATCCCAAGCCTCTTGCAGTAGCCAGACCCTATACTCGCGAGTGAACCACTTCGAGAATGCCGGAGGTTTCCTGACAGCCCCTATCAGAACGCTAAAACTTGCGCTAATTCTATCTAACAGTGCGATTCAGTGGGGAGCCGCAAATTAATGGGGGGATAGGATATGGGCTTCACAGATAATCCAATCATTACCTCACCGTTTGATACCCCCGCATTTCATTATGAGCTTGCTGAAGATGGGCAACCGACTGGCACCAAACTGGCTGGTCGGCGTGAAAGTATTCAAGTCGTGCCTGTGCCTGCTGCTCGCCGCCGAGGCCCAACGCAGGGCGAACTTGATCTTGACGAAAACCGTGTGAGTTCAAATGCGCTGATCAACGAAATTCGCACTCACGTTGCGCAGTGGCGAAACCTGCCCTCAAGCCAATGGGGTGTTACACCGGAAACCCAGCGACTCCTTTTACATTGACGTGAACCTTCGAGAGCGAGGCGTTTGTTTTTCTGTCAGCGTGAAGCTGTTGAAACGCTGATCTATCTGACGGAAGTCGCCCCAGCGCGGTTCAAGAAACAAATTCAGGATGCAAACGCCGAGGCCAATCCGGGCCTCTATCGACTTGCGTCCAAAATGGCGACTGGTTCCGGCAAGACCACAGTGATGGGCATGATCATCGCGTGGCACGCAGTTAACAAGGCTCGTCGCCCAAACACAAAATCATTCTCGGATGCCTTTTTGATCGTAGCGCCGGGCATTACTATTCGTGATCGTCTGCGCGTGTTGATCCCATCTGATTCAGAAAATGTCTATGAAGCCCTGAGCCTTGTCCCCACCGATTTGCTCGATGGGCTTCGCAAGGCCCGCATCGTCATTACAAATTACCACGCTTTCATGCTGCGTGAAAAAGAACAGGTGTCGAAGCTCAATCGTCAAATTCTCGGCGGGCGTGATGGTGAAAAGTCATTTACTGAATCTGAAGGCGAGATGATCGCCCGCATGGCTCCCGAACTCATGGGGCGCAAGAATATCATTGTTTTGAACGATGAAGCCCATCATTGCTATCGCCATAAAGTGGGTGAAGAAGCCGAAACCGCTGCAACTCTCACAACTGAGGAAAAAGAGGAAGCCAAGCATAACGAGGAAGCGGCACGGGTTTGGATTTCGGGAATTGAATCGTTCTCGCGCAAGATCGGCGTTCAGGCCATCTATGACGTTTCCGCCACTCCCTTCTTCCTTCGTGGCTCTGGTTACCCCGAGGGCACCTTGTTTCCATGGGTGGTTTCTGACTTTGGGTTGCTGGATGCCATTGAAAGCGGGATCGTGAAGGTTCCGCGTCTGCCAGTTCTGGATGATTCAATCCAAGGCGAACTTCCAAAATTCAGAGACGTGTATCGACACGTTTCAAAGGGCTTGCCTAAGAAGGGCAGGGGCAAACAATCCAAAGCCCTGATGGACCCGCAAGCTTTACCAGCTTTACTGTTGCAGGCCACTGAGGCGCTCTATCATCACTACCGCAAGATTTTTGATGCGTGGGAAGCGCAACCAGATTTGGGTCGCCCGCCTGTGTTCATTGTGGTGTGCAACAACACGGCCACTTCAAAACTCATGTCCGATTGGATTAGCGGTTATGAAGTGACCGAGGGTGAAGGCGAAAACGCTGTCACGCGGCTTGTGCCCGGCAAGCTGTCGTTATTTTCAAACGTCGATGATCGTGGCCAATGGATCGGGCGCAGGCGAACGCTGCTGATCGACAGCGAGCAGTTGGATTCGGGTGATGCGCTTTCAGATGAATTTCGCAACCTTGCGTCCGGTGAAATTGACGCCTTCAAAAAAGAACTGCGGGTGCGCAATGATCCCCGCGATATTGACAAGTTGACCGATGCCGACATTTTGCGAGAAGTGATGAACACCGTTGGCCGTCCGGGCAAAATGGGGGCTGATATTCGCTGCGTCGTATCGGTCTCCATGCTCACTGAAGGCTGGGATGCCAACACGGTTACGCACATCATGGGCGTTAGGGCGTTCGGCACACAGCTTTTGTGCGAACAGGTGGTGGGGCGTGGGCTTCGCCGCGTGTCTTATGAAACTGATCCAGCCACTGGGTTTTTCCCCGTCGAATATGCCGATGTGTTGGGCGTGCCCTTCACGTTCGCTCAGCAGGGTGAGAATGTTGCACCAAAGGCTCCGCCTAAAGTAACGCGGGTGAGGGCGATTGAGGAACGGGCAGCTTTGGAAATTCGCTTTCCTCATGTCGAAGGTTATCGCATCGTGTTTCCGCGAAAACCGCTGCGGCCACAGTTTACGGCTGATAGCAAAATGACTCTGACGCCAGATGACATTCCGCCTTTGACGGTTGTTGAACCACTGATCGGTGAAGGCTTTGAACTTGATCTCCGTACCGATGCCAACAAGCTGCGATTGAAAACTGTGGTCTTCGATGTGGCTGGCCTGTTGCTGCGGACATACTTCAAAGACGGTGATGGCAATTTGCAAGTGTGGCGCTATCCAGAATTAACGCGCATCACTGAACGCTGGTTTGATGAATGCCTGATCTGCGCTGGCGATACACAGCCACAATTTTTGAAATGGCGGTCGCTGGCGATTAGAGCCGTGGAGAAAATCTATCGTGCGTTGGCCCCATCGCTCACCGGCCCGCCCGATGGCTCAAACGGTTCGCTGCTGCCAATCCTGAATGCCTATAATCCCGAAGGCACAACTCGGCATGTGGATTTCAACACCTCCAAGGCCACGTTGTTTTCCACGCGGGCCGATAAGTGCCATTTGAACTATGTGGTTTATGATCAAGACTGGGAAGCGGGCCTTGCTGAGAGGCTGGAAAGCATGGGTGAAGTTGTTGCCTATGTCAAAAACCACAATCTCGGTTTTGAAATTCCTTATGAGTTTGGTGGCGAAACACTGCGCTATCGGCCTGATTACATTGTGCGGATTGATGAGGGTATTGGGCAACTCAATCTGATCATCGAAGTTAAAGGCCAGCGTGACGAGAAAGACGCGGCCAAAGTTGAAACGGCGCGTAATGTTTGGGTGCCAGCGATTAACAATGCAGGGCGCTTTGGGCGCTGGGGCTTTCTTGAATTGAACGACATTCCCTATGACGCTGCGGCTCGCATTCGTGAGCATGTTGGTCACGCCATGGCTGCGGAGTAAACATGGCAGAAAACGAAACCATATTTCCGCCGCTGCAATCTTTCGAGGCGTTGAAAAAGACCAAAATGGCTGATCTTTTTACTAACGCCAGTAATATGATCACCTTTGGCGATTGCGCTCTACGGCACGATTATTATTCAGATAAAACTGTTCTAAATCAGATGTTTAGATGTACTGCGGCGTTGCATGTTGGTGACGCGGGCACCTTCGACAGTCAAGTTTTTCTTGACAAAACGTATGATATTATACATATTCTGCACAACAGAACCCTCCACGCCTCTACTTTTGTATGCGCACCAGGGGGGTCTTTTTTTGCCCAAAACGTGGTCAAAGTGGGCTTACAATGAAACAGCCCTACACCAAACCAGCGCTCCCGATTCCAGATCAAATCGCCAAGCTTACGAGCGAAGGCATGACTATAGCAGACTACGCTGCCGCCGAACATTGCCTGCAACATATCAGCTATTACAGATTGAGCGCCTATTGGTTGCCGTTTGAACATCCCAAAACTCAAGTGGGGCCGCGCTTCAAACTTGGAACAACTTTTGAAGAGGTTATGGCGCTTTATGAGTTTGACCGAAAGCTCAGGCTTTTAGTGCTGGATGCCGTCGAGCGCGTTGAAGTCGCAGTGCGCGGCAGCTGGGCTTACCAGTTAGCCATGCTTGGCGGCTCTCATGGTTATGTTGACGTAGCACACTACGAAAGCAGCGCAACATTTTACGGCAACTATAGCAAGCTCGCTGCCGAAGTAGGTCGCTCTAAGGACACTTTCATTGCTCACTACAAAGACACTTATGCTGGCCCTCTAATGCCACCTGTATGGATGACTGCTGAACTTTTAACTTTTGGGCAATTATCGCAATGGTATGCGGCGCTAAAAGAACCCAAAGTTCGAAATTCAATTTCGAAACCTTTTGAACTTGATGAACTGATTTTTGTTGGTCTGATCCACCAGCTCGCCGTCATTCGCAATATATGTGCGCACCATAGCCGATTGTGGAACCGCTCTTTGAATGTGAAATTTACACTGCCAAAGAAACACCCTGCCGTTCTGTCTGCTGCGCTTAACCGATTAGCGCCCAATCAAATCTATAACGCGTTAGCAACCCTTCAGTTTCTTTTGTCGAAAGCGGAACCTCAAAACATTTGGGGGAGTCGCTTGATCGAATTGATGGCAACACTTCCTGTGCGCCGAGAAACTGCGATGGGCTTTCCTCCTGATTGGGCTGATTGGAAATTGTGGGGCGGCAACAAGTGAACAACACCCCACATCATTCAATGGCGCAAACGAGCAACGTCATTTTCTGCTCTGCCTCGATCCTTACCTTATTCAACACTCAAGTTAAGGAAAACTGGTTTCCCTTAACTTAGCTCACTTCTAACGCAAAGAACCTTAACCTGATGGCGAAGAAATCGAAGACACCAACCGACACCGAAGTGGAAAACTATCGCCATGATGCAGCGCGGCGGGTGAATATCCCAACGGCTGAGAACCAGTCCTTGGTGCCGGATGACGATAAGGCGCTGAAGGTTTTGCGCTATCCGCGCAACCCTGATCTTGATCCGCAATTGGTGTGGCGCGGCAAGGACAAGGAAGATGGTGAGCCGCTGGAAGTGGCGGCACCGCCCATTTACATTCAGGAAAAAATTCACCCCCGCGCATTGATTGAAAACCTGCGCAAGCAAACCGAGCAACGCAAAACCTCCACAGCTTCCCAGACCGATTGGTTCCATGACTTTAACGGGCTAGATGATCCGGAAGCCAAAACCGAATTTTATGCCCACGATCAAAACTGGCAGAACCGCATGATCTTGGGCGACAGTCTGCTTGTGATGGGTTCACTGGCAGAGCGCGAGGCCCTGCGCGGCAAGGTGCAATGCATTTATTTTGATCCGCCTTATGGCATCAAGTTCAACTCCAACTGGCAACCCTCGACAAAAAGCCGCGATGTTAGAGATGGCAAAGAAGACAGTGTTTCGCGCGAGCCGGAAGTGGTGCGGGCATTTCGGGATACATGGAAAGATGGGATCAATTCTTATCTTAGCTACTTCCGTGATCGCATGGTGGTTGCCAGAGACTTGTTGTCGGAAACTGGAAGTGTGTTTGTTCAGATTGGGGGTGACAACGTCCACCTCCTGCGGTCCATCTTGGACGAAGTTTTTGGTGCCTCCAATTGCTTAAATCAAATTTACTTTTTGAAGACCAGCAGCTCTACATCTGACTTTCTTGGGTCGGTAGCCGACTACTTGCTTTGGTATGCGAAAGACAAAGACCGCACCAAATTTAGACAACTCTACTACCAAAAGGAAGTCGGTGCGGGTGAGTTCAAAGCATATAACAAATACTATGACGACGGACGACTACTCCCTGTAGATTTTTCAAAAGTCGGTGCCGACAAGTTGGATATTTGTCGAGTTGACAACATTACGTCGCAGGCAATGGGCCGTGAAAAAGGTGAAGGTGCTGCTTCGTGGTTTCCTGTCGAAATTAAGGGTCGAAAGATTCTGCCTAGTGAAAAAGTTCGATGGAAGACAAACGAAATCGGGATGGAGCGACTTCAAAAAGCGGACCGATTGCACGCGTCGGAAAACAGTCTCGGCTATGTACGAAAACTGAATGACTTCAGGGTCGTCGCACACAACGCGCTATGGGACGATACTGTTATCTCTGGGAGCGCTCTCGACAAAAAATACATAGTTGAAACTCTCCCAAAGGTAGTTGAGCGGTGTATTCTAATGACAACCGATCCTGGTGATCTTGTAGTTGATCCGACTTGCGGTTCTGGCACCACTGCATACGTTTGTGAAAACTGGGGCAGGCGCTGGATCACCATCGACACCAGCCGCGTGGCCCTGACGTTGGCTCGCGCTCGTTTGATGGGGGCGAAGTATGATTATTTCCATTTGAAAGATTCCAAAGAGGGTGCAACAGAAGAAGGCAAACTGACGGGCAGGCCTCCCACCGAATCCGCTTATAGTGGCGACATTCGTCACGGCTTTGTTTATGAACGTGCGCCGCATGTGCAGCTCAGCTCAATTGCAAGAAATGCCGAGATCAATGTGATCTGGGATCGCTATCAGCCTCAGCTTGAACCCTTTCGCGAAAAGCTCAACGCCGCGCTGAAAACCAAATGGGAGGAATGGCAAATTCCGCGCGAGGCGGACAAGGCTTGGCCCACCGAAGCCGTGGCCACTCATGCTGCATGGTGGCAGCAAAGGCGCAACCGCCAGAAAGATATTGATGCCTCCATCGCCCGCAATGCTGATGTGGAATTGCTGTATGATCGCCCCGTGAAAGCCAAGGGCATTGTGCGTGTGGCTGGGCCTTTCACGGTTGAAAGCCTTTCCCCGCACCGCGTGTTGCCATTGGGCGAAGACCCTTATCTTGCCGAAACACTGGAAGCCGAGAACGAAGGCGTTTCACAATCCATTCAAGACCAAGTTTCAGCCGAACCCTCCAATGATTTTGCGCAGGTGGTTTATGACAACCTCATTGCATCGGGAGTGCAGAACACCAAGAAGGGCGAGGCCATCAAGTTTGATTGGTTGAAGCCCCGCGCCTCACGCTCTGGCCTTGTGCCATTTGAAGGGCGCTACACCGAAGGCGGCGATGTGAAACGCGCTGCGATCTGTATCGGCCCAGAATATGATACGGTGGGCTATGACCTTGTGAAGAAGGCGGCCCGCGAAGCCGCCGATCTTTATGACACGTTGATCATCTGCGGTTTTGCCTTCGCACCCGAAGTGGACGAGACGCGCCTGAACTTTGGCTCCCTCACCGTGCTCAAAGCCCGCATGAACCAAGACCTGCGCATGGGCGACAAGTTGAAAGCCACGGGTGCAGGCAATCTGTTCGTGATCTTTGGTGAGCCTGACTTGCGCGTGGTGAAAGAGGGTGGCGACATGATCCGCGTGGAAATCAAAGGCATGGATATTTTTGATCCCACCACAGGCGAAGTGCGCTCCTCCGGCGGCAGCGAGTTGAAGAATGACGTGGCCGCATGGTTCATCGACGATGACTATAATGAAGAAAGCTTCTTCGTGCGCCATGCCTATTTCGTCGGCCAAGACCCCTATGATGCTTTGAAGCGGGCGTTGAAGGCCGAGATCGACGAAACCGCATGGGAAGAAATGAACTCCACTATCTCCCGCCCCTTCCCAAAACCAGCAGGTGCGCGCATCTGCGTGAAAGTGATCAACCACTTCGGTGACGAAGTTCAAAAGGTGTTTGAGGTGTGATGATTGGCTAAGCGCAACCTCAGTGATTACGAGATTGGATTGATAAAGGGCATGCTTGCCAAAGGTATGCCCAACGATAAAGCGCATTTCTATTTCAATCGAATTGATAGGCTCGTCAGCACTGGTCGCATTACCCAAATCAAACAAGGGGTTTATGGCCCAAATGTTCCGGCTGCTGATGCTGCAACTGTTGATGCCTACATTGCTTCTTTCGAAGCGGCGATGAATGCGTCTACGCTTAATCCACAAGTAACCGACGCAGAACCATCAATTTTAGATCGTGCCAAAGCTTTGTTTCAGAAAGGCGTTGATGGGCATTGGCGTCTTAAAACTGGTGAAACGGACGAGCATGAATGCAAGCAGGATTTTGATGCAAAAAAGCTTTCACCGATCCTACGTGCAATCGCTGCACTGTCAAACAATAAGGGTGGCTTCCTATTTTTGGGAGTCTCCAATACTGAGTGTCGCGCTGAGGGCGTCTGTTCAGATTTTGAGTCATTCGACGTTGCGAAGATTACAGACAAAGTCAAAACGTATCTTTCACCAACACCGAGAATTTCCGCAAAAGGCACAATTGACCTTGGTGGCACCAAAGTTGGATTTATTCACGTCGCGCAACACCCAGATAGGCCAGTAATTGTTTGCCGTGATGACGGTGAGAAATTGAATGAAGGGGAAATCCTGTTCAGATATGCGGGGCAGTCGGCGCGAATCAAGTTTGGTGATCTTCGCGAAATGCTTTCCGAACGCGACAGACGGGCGCAGATGGCCCTTGCAACAGCAGCTGGAAAGCTTGCAACTGTAGGAACGGCCAAAGCACTAATCTTGGATACCGATAGAAATGTTCTGGATGCCGAAGGACGTGAAATTCTCATCGATGAGGATTTGGTCAAAACTATCAATTTCATTCGCGAGGGGCATTTTGATGAGGTTGATGGTGGTGTGGCGCTTAAGCTCGTTGGCGAAGTGAAGTCAGTAAATGTAAAATCTTTGGCTGCTGAAAAATTGGTTTCGAAGGCGATCTCGCAGGAAGACATTCTGACGTCCTTCCTAAATCAGGAAACGGTAGGACAGCCAAAGGAGTTTGTTTTCGCCAGCTTAAGCCAGCCAAGACTTTGGCTTCCCTTATTCTATTTCACTAAGTTGGCAAACGAGACACCTGATCAAATGGTGTCGGAAATTAAGAAAATATCGACCTCACAAAAGGGTAAAAAGCAAAACGTCATAGACCGCTTGGGCGGAAAGAAGAGCGCATTGACAGCCAAACTAACACAAAAGGCTCAGGTGATCGCCAAGCAGATCGAAAAAGGCGAATTTGCTGTTCCCGCTATAGCGAAGGATGTTGCACCGTTTGCGCAAAGTCTTTCGGGTGTCAAAAAGACGAAAGCGACTTTGCCGGATATCTTGAATGCGTTGAGCACTTGTCGCATGTTGGCAATTGACGCAGACGATAGCAACGCTTTGGGAGCCGTCTTCAAGGCCGCGTGCCGAGTAGATGAGATGTTCTTCAAAGCATAAGTGCTTTCCGTGTCATTCCTGACTTCTGCGCATCCTACGCCATTTGCCCTGCTTATAGGTTTCTAACCTGCGCAATGTCGCGTTACACAGTTGAACCGAACCATCAGTCGGTCTCGTTCTCGCATTTTCCCGCCTTTCCCAATTGAGCAGATAGGCACTTTGCGGCGATGCTTGGGTCACATTCCGGAATGATCCGGTATGCAATCCGAGTGGATGCAGAATGTCGCCAACCAAGATTCTTGTTGGGCAGGGATGCCTTGTTGTTTCTATTGTGGCGGGAGGCCTGTGGGCTTCGACACAATGGACAGCAGCGATGCTGGGCAACCAGCCACGATTGGGAGCTCCTTTCACCTCAGTCCTCGGCCAACCGATCTATGCACCCTGGCGCTTGTTTGAATGGTGGTACGCCTATGAAGCCTATGCACCAGCGGTGTTTCGCAAAGCCGGAATGTTTGCAGCAGGCAGTGGCATTGCCGGAACTTTGGTCGCTATTGCGGGTTCCCTGTGGCGGGCAAGGCAGAACAAACTGGTCACAACCTATGGCTCAGCCCGTTGGGCCAATATCGAAGAACTCAAGTCTGCGAAGTTGTTTTCTGGCCAAGGCGTGTTCTTAGGTAAGCTGGGTCAGGCCTATCTCCGCCATAATGGACCGGAACATGTGCTGGCCTTTGCACCGACCCGTTCGGGCAAAGGTGTTGGCCTCGTCATTCCGACACTGCTGACTTGGCCGCACTCCACAGTCATCCACGATATCAAAGGCGAGAACTAGCAGTTGACGGCTGGCTTCCGGTCAACATTCTCCCATTGCCTGTTGTTTAATCCCGCCGATCCCAAAAGTGCGCGCTACAATCCGCTGCTCGAAGTGCGCAAAGGTGAATGGGAAGTCCGCGATGTCCAGAACATTGCTGACATTCTGGTTGATCCCGAAGGTGCCCTTGAACGCCGGAACCACTGGGAGAAAACCAGCCACGCGCTTCTGGTCGGCGTGATCCTGCATGTTCTCTATGCCGAAGGTGAGAAGACGCTGGCGCGTGTCGCGTCATTCCTGTCCGATCCTTCACGCTCCATCGAACGCACCCTTCGCGTCATGATGTCGACCAATCACATGGGTACGGTTACAGAACCCAAGGTGCATCCGGTTATCGCTTCCATTGCTCGTGAACTTCTGAACAAATCCGAGAATGAACGGTCAGGTGTGTTGTCGACGGCCATGAGTTTTCTGGGGCTGTACCGTGATCCCGTTATAGCGAGGAACACCAGCACCTGTGATTGGCGGATTGCTGACTTGATGGAAGCGGGGAAGCCGCTATCACTTTACCTCGTCATTCCACCTGCCGATCTCTCTCGCACCAAGCCCTTGGTTCGTTTGATCCTCAACCAGATTGGCAGACGGCTCACCGAGACACTTGAAAGTGAGAAGGGCACAACGCGTCGCAAGTTACTCTTGATGTTGGACGAGTTTCCGGCACTGGGCAGATTGGATTTCTTTGAGACGGCTTTGGCCTTCATGGCGGGCTATGGGATTAGAGCCTATCTCATTGCACAATCCCTCAATCAGATCGTCAAGGCTTATGGAGAGAACAATGCCATTCTCGATAATGCCCATGTGCGCATTGCCTTTGCCGCCAATGATGAACGCACGGCGCGGCGGATTTCGGATTCATTAGGGACAGCAACTGAGCTTCGCGCCCAGCGGAACTATGCCGGTCACCGGCTGGCACCGTGGCTCGCTCATGTGATGGTCAGCCGTCAGGAGACGGCGCGGGCCTTGCTTACACCGGGCGAAGTGATGCAGCTTCCCAATGATGAAGCCCTGGTTCTTGTGTCTGGCTTACCACCCATCCGCGCCAAGAAGCTGCGCTATTACGAAGATGATAATTTCGAAGGGCGGATACTGTCGCCGCCAATTCTCGCAGAAGGTTCTTACGCCGACTGCCCGCCTCATGCCGCCCATGATTGGGAAGGGCAAGTCTGCAACTCCGACACGCGATTAGAAAAGCCGTGGTTCAGCCAGTTACATGGCGGCGACGGCGAAGAGGGAGGTCTCGCCCGTGAACCGTGGAATGAACAGACTGCACCAGTTCCACAAGAGCAAGTGCCGTCCAATGATCTGTCTCTGCTTGACGACGATTTTGGGGTGGCGACTGCCAACACCGATCCGCTGGCGAGGTCGGCTGCGCAACGCAGTTTTGGCGTGAATGATGCCGAGGGCAATGATGCCCTGCCATTGTTCTGAAGGGGAGATGACATGAGCAAGCCACGCCTTACGGTATACCTCTCAGATTCAGTCGCAGACCGGCTGGCACTGGCCTGCAAGCGGCCCGGTGCTAATAAATCCAAATTGGTTGATAGCGCACTTGATAAATATCTAAACAGTCAAGGCAACAGCAGTAGCGACGCTTCATTGCTGCGCCGTCTCGATCATATGTCGAAGCAGATCACCAAGCTCGACCGTAACGCCTCGGTCATTCTGGAAACGCTGGGACTGTTTGTCCGTTACTATCTGATCATCACACCACCTCTTCCCAAATCCGAACAAGACCCAGCCCGCAGTATGGGTAATCAGCGCTTTGAGTTCTTCGTAACGCAGATTGGTAGAAGACTTGCTGCGGGGCAGAGCCTGGTACGTGATGTGATGGAGCTTGTTTCCACCAATGATCCAGATCTCTTCGCCCGCGATCTTGATGATCCGGCACTCAACAATTCAGCAAGTTCCACAACTTCTTCGTCAGGGCCTGCGGGACCCGGACGTGGGGGAGAAGCCCCGGTGCAACGCGGACAAGGGTTTGCGTCTCGTCCTCCCAGTGTTGCGCCGGGTGCTTCGTCTCCTTTCACAGGAAAAGACAATGGATAGAACCGTTACCTCATTTGGCGAGGAGGCACTTGCCCGTCGCAAGGCCATGTTGAAGACTGCCTTTGGCCCTGTGATTGCCGAGGCCCTAGCTGATCCGCAAGTGGTCGAAGTCATGGTCAATCCCGATGGAAGGTTGTGGATTGATCGGCTTGATACGGGACGGTCCGACACTGGCACCCTGCTACAGTGGTCGGAAGTCGAACGGATCATCCGCCTGGTTGCCAGCCATATAAGGCTTGAAGTGCATGAGCGCTCGCCGATTGTCAGTGCCGAGTTGCCGGAAACCGGCGAACGCTTTGAAGGATTGATCCCACCTGTGGCTCCGGCACCCTGTTTTTCAATCAGGAAGCCCGCACGGCTGGTGCACCGCCTTGATGATTATGTCGATCAAGCGATTATGACGGCTCCCATGGCGGAGTGGCTGAAAGAAGCCATTCTCGCCAAGGGTAATATCATGGTGGTGGGTGGCACCAGCTCCGGCAAGACCACCTTGGTCAATGCAATGCTCGCCGAAGTGGCTTTGACCAATGACCGTGTTGTCATTCTGGAAGATACTCGTGAGCTTAATTGCGCCGCTGAGGATTGTGTCAAACTCCGCACCAAACCCGGCGTGGCCACACTTGCTGACTTAGTTCGTTCCACCCTTCGAATGCGTCCCGACCGGATCATTGTTGGCGAAGTCCGAGGGGCTGAAGCTCTCGATATGCTGAAAGCCTGGAATACCGGACATCCCGGTGGACTTGCCACGGTTCATGCCAATTCGGCGAGGGGTGCGCTCTACCGCATCGAGCAGCTTGTCCAAGAATCTGTGGTCACGGTGCCGCGTCGTCTCATTGCCGAGGCCATCGATATTCTGGTGTTTCTGGAAGGTCGCGGTTCAGCCCGCAGAGTCACTGAAGTGGCCCGTGTCGAAGGTCTCGACGCTGATGGCGACTATGCCCTCGTAACTGTTTTCCTAACACCCCAACCCGTAAATCTCAGGAGTTCCCATGACCACACTTCGTAAAGTAGCATTATCATCAGCTGCGCTTCTTGCTGTTCAGACCCATCTTGCTCTGGCGGCAGGGTCCGGAATGCCATGGGAAGCACCACTCACCCAAATTCTGGAATCGATTGAAGGGCCGGTGGCCCGCATCGTTGCTGTGATCGTCATTATCACCACCGGCTTGTCGCTGGCCTTTGGTGACACATCAGGCGGATTCCGGCGACTTGTTCAAATCGTCTTCGGTCTCTCCATCGCCTTTGCTGCCACATCCTTCTTCCTCGCCTTCTTCTCGTTTGGCGGCGGCGCGTTGATCTGAGCCAAACAAATTTTCTGAGGATTAAACATGACAGGTCACTCTCACCTTCCCGGATTTGAAGTCCCACTTTACCGGGCCTTGACTGAGCCCATTCTTTTAGGCGGCGCGCCCCGTTCGATTGCCATTCTCAATGGCACGCTGGCCGCAGCATTAGGACTTGGACTTAGACTCTGGATTGTCGGCCTCCTGGTCTGGGTGGTGGGTCATGCCATCGCCGCGACAGCAGCGCGCAAAGACGTGCAGTTCGCCGATGTAATCTCACGGCGCGCCAGATATCCGGGGAGTCTGTCATGCTGAATCTCACCGAATATGCCAAGAAGCCCAAGCTGCTTGCCGACTATTTGCCCTGGGGATTTCTGGTGGGGCCGGGGATTGTATTGAACAAGGATGGCAGTTTTCTACGGCTCGCCCATTATCGTGGTCCCGATCTCGAAAGTGCCACCGAAGCTGAGCTTATTGCCGTGACGGCGCGGATCAACAATGTGCTCAAACGCTTTGGTTCCGGCTGGGCCTTGTTCTTTGAGGCGCGGCGGGTGCCAGCATTTCATTATCCGCTGTCTAACTTCCCCGATCCCGTATCGCTGCTGGTCGATGAGGAACGCCGCAAGAGCTTTGAAGCTGATCAAAACCATTTTGAGAGTTTCTATACATTGTCCTTCTGCTGGCTGCCACCTGCCGAGACGCAAGACAAAGCCGGGGCCTATTTGGTGGAGCGCGGCGGTGACACAAGATCAACATCGGACCGACGTGGGTTTGAATGGCGCGATTATTTTGTCGCAGAGTCCGACCGTGCGCTTGATCTTCTGGGGAACATTTTGCCCGAAGCCCGCTTTCTCAATGATGAGGAGACGCTGACGCATTTGCATAGCTGCATTTCGACCAAGGATCATGGGATCGCGGTGCCAGCGATCCCTGCCTATCTTGACGCATTGTTGGCCGATACGCCGTTCACTGGCGGCATGTCGCCCAAGCTGGGGGATCAGCACTTACGGACAGTCTCAGTTCTAGGGATGCCCGGAGTCACGACGCCGGGGTTGCTTGATGAACTCAATGATCTCGCCATGTCTTATTCCTGGGTAACGCGCTGGATCGCCATGGACCGGACTGAGTCGCAGAGGCTTCTTACTCGCAAACGGCGGCAGTGGTTTGCTAAGCGCAAATCGGTGACGGCGATCTTGCGCGAAGTGCTGTTCAATCAGGAAACGGTACTGGTTGACACCGATGCCGCCACCAAAGCCTCTGAGACCAATGAGGCCTTGGAAGATTTGGGTTCCGGCGATGTGGCCTTCGGTTATGTCACAACCACGATTACCGTGTCATCGACAAGTGAGACCGAAGCCGATGAGGCCATTCGGCAGGTCGAACGTGTGGTCAATGCGCGTGGCTTTGTCACAATCAGGGAGAGTTTCAATGCGGTAGAGGCCTGGCTTGGATCATTGCCGGGTAATGCCTACGCTAATGTTCGCCAGCCAGTGATTCACACCCTCAATCTTGCTCATATCATGCCGATCTCCAGTGTCTGGGCGGGTCCGCATTGGAATGAGCATCTCGATCAGCCGCCACTGCTCTATGCAGCAACACGAGGGTCAACTCCATTCAGGCTCAATCTCCATGTCGGTGATGTGGGGCATAGCTTGATCGTTGGTCCCACGGGGGCGGGCAAGTCTGTGTTGCTCGCTTTGATGGCCTTGCAGTTCCGGCGCTATGATCAATCCCAAGTCTTCATCTTCGATAAAGGCCGTTCAACCCGTGCTGCCGCCCTTATGATGGGTGGCACTGCCCTTGATCTCGGACTGGGATCGGAACTGGCGTTTCAGCCCTTGAGCGATATTGATAAATCAACATCACGCGCCTTTGCTCGGGATTGGATTCTGGGTCTCATCACCCATGAAGGCGTTGTGATTGACCCCAGTATCAAGGATCAGGTGTGGACTGCACTCAACAACCTTGCTTCAGCACCCAAAGCAGAGCGCACTCTCACCGGATTGTCATTGCTGCTGCAATCCAATCCACTGCGTCAGGCCTTGCAACCCTACACCTTGGAAGGACCATGGGGCAGCCTGCTGGATGGTGCGGATGACAGGTTGTCATTTTCCGATGTGATGCATTTCGAACTTGAGAGTTTGATGGAGACCAAAGGCCTGGTACTCCCGGTTCTCACTTACTTGTTTCACAAGCTCGAAGCCCGTTTTGATGGCAGGCCGACATTACTGGTGCTGGACGAAGCTTGGTTGTTTCTGGATGAGCCCCTCTTTGCTGCCCGCATTCGGGACTGGCTCAAAACCTTGCGCAAGAAGAATGTCGCCGTGGTGTTTGCCACACAGTCGCTGGCAGACATTGTCGCCAGTTCCATTGCACCTGCCATTATTGAAAGCTGTCCCACCCGCATCTTCTTGCCCAATGACCGTGCCTTCGAAGCCCAGATCAGAGAGGTCTATGAACGCTTCGGATTGAATCCTCGCCAGATAGAGATCATCGCACACGCGACACCCAAGCAGGATTATTACGCGCAGACCGCCAAGGGTAACCGACTCTTTGAGCTGGATTTAGGACCGCTGGCATTGGCAATCTGTTCGGCTGCTACGCCCCAAGACCATAAACTGATGGATCAGCTTTTGCGCGAACATGATCATGGTTCATTTGCAGCAGCGTTTCTACGGGCCAAGAGTTTCGAGGCTGAAGCCGAGATGATCGAGCGCGCCAATTATGCAGAAGGTCAGATTTCGGTAGGTGACACCGGCCCAGTACAACCCTCATTTTTCCCCGAAGACAGGGACGGCACATCCCCCTCAACAAAGGAGAGTAAACATGTGTAACTTGAAGAGACTAAAGTTTGGACTATTGACGGCAACAGGCTTGGCGATTGGCATCGCGATGCACGGCTCAACTGCTAGTGCCTGGGTTGTCTTTGATCCATGGAACTATCAGCAAAATCTCCTCACCGCCATTCGCAGTCTCGAAGAGATTCAAAATCAAGTGAAGCAGCTCACCAACGAGGCGCAGGCATTGGCCAAAATGGATCTCAATCTTGAGCAATTGGGATCATCAATTGGTGGCGATCTTAAATCCTCAATGGGTGAGATCAAATCTCTGTTGGATAAAGCCGATGGCATTGCGCTTTCCGTCAGTGCCACCGACACAGAGATGAAGAAGCTGTTCCCGTCTGACTATGCTTCTGCCCTCACCAACGACCAAAGCCTGAAAGCCGCCAAGACCCGTTGGGATGAAACTCTCTCCGCCTTCAAGCGTAGCATGAGCTTGGAAGCCAAAGTCGTTGAAAATACCAATGAAGATGGCAACGCACTCTCTGATCTATTGTCTAAATCATCCACTGCCATTGGCAATCTACAAGTGCAGCAGGCCGGTAACGAGTTGATCGGTCTTAGTGTGAAGCAGCAATTGCAATTGCTAAATCTGATTGCCGCTGACCAGCGCGCGCAAAGCCTCGAACGGGCGCGCACTCTGGCGTCTCAGGAGGAGTCTCGTCTGCGTTTCAAAACCTTCGTCGGAACCAGCCAAGCCTACACGCCTTAGTCAGATCACGTATTGATCGGCGAAATCCACACCTTCGCCGAAACCAATCGCTGCATCTTCGTACTTCCAACCCAAACGCATGGGCCTCCCTCCCATGTTGCGGATGAGTATTGCAAATGAACGACCTCAATATCATCGACAAGTTCACCCAGACCTTTGTCACTTACATTGATTCTGGCTTCGGCCTGCTTTCTGGCGATGTCAGTTTTCTGACGACGACACTGGTGACCATCGATGTGGTGATGGCCGGTCTGTTCTGGGCTCTGTCCTATGAGGACAATGTCATTGGGCAGCTCATCCGCAAAATTCTTTATGTTGGTTTCTTTGCGTTATTGCTGAACAATTTTTCGTCGCTCGCAAATGTGATCTTCAATTCTTTTGCGAGCCTAGGATTGAAGGCATCGGCAGCGACAATCACGGCAACAGATTTAATGCGACCCGGCTTTGTGGCGGGAACCGGTTTTACAGCTTCACAGCCATTGCTCGATCAAGCCGGAAGCCTGATGGGTTTTACGTCTTTCTTTGACAATGTTGTCACCATTGTCGTGCTGTTGCTGGCCTGGCTGATCGTGTTGCTCGCCTTCTTCATTCTGTCTGTGCAACTCTTCATCACCATCATCGAGTTCAAGCTCACAACATTGGCAGGTTTTGTCCTCGTGCCCTTTGCTTTATTCGGCAAAACCTCATTCCTTGCCGAACGGGTTCTTGGCAATGTTATGACCTCAGGCATCAAGCTCATGGTCTTGGCCATCGTGGTTGGTGTGGGCTCCACCTTGTTTGGGACGATCTCGGCTCCGCCCACCGGTGACATCACATTGGAGCAGGCTGCAGCGCATATTCTGGCGGCTATTGCGGTCTTTGGTCTGGCGATCTTTGCACCGGGCATTGCGGCGGGGTTGATTTCTGGGGCACCGCAATTGGGTGCAGGTGCCGCTGTTGGCACTGCGGCCGGACTTGCGGCGGCAGGTGTTGCCGGTGCTGCGGGCGTAGGTGCTCTGGCACGGGCCGGGATTTCGGGAGCGGGAGGTGCCGTCACATCTGCGGCCTCGCTTTCGGGTGCGGCCCAAGCTGGTTTCAAACAGGGCGGCGTAAGTGGAGCCTTGCAGGCCACCATTAGTCAGCCTGCGAAAGATGCTGCTTCAAAAGCCTTGACACCCGTGAGTGACGCTTACCGCGAAGGCTCAGCCTATGGATTTCGTGCGGCGGGTGGAGGTGCTGCGTCGTCTCCTTCCGCAGGTGCGCGCCCGAAGGGTGGAGCAAGTGCCGAGCCCGATTGGGCCAAGCGCATCCGCAGGCATGAACAATTAAGCCGGGCCGGTTCGGTGGCCAGCCAGTCCATCCGTGAAGGTGATCGTGGAGCTTCCAATGAAGGCCCCGATCTTGATCCCAACAAATGATGCAGAGGAATAGCACATGATCTTCAAACGAACCCAGCTTCACTACGGCGAGAGCGAAAGGCCGGTCACGCCCTATCAGAAGGCGGCTCAGATCTGGGATCAGCGCATTGGTTCAGCCCGCGTCCAAGCCCGCAACTGGCGGCTTATGGCCTTTGGCTGTCTCGGTCTGGTCGGCGGGCTTGGACTTCAGCTTGCAGTTCTCTCCACTACGTCGCGTGTCACACCCTATGTGGTCGAAGTGGAGCGTGACGGTGCCATTCGCGCCGTTGCTCCCGCCATCGAGCATTACGATCCATCGGACGCGCAGATAGCTTCGGAACTCGCCCACTTTATCGAGAATGTGCGCGGCTTATCCATCGATCCCGTCGTGGTGAAGCAGAACTGGCTCAAAGCCTATGACTATGCCACCGACCGCGCAGCACAAACATTGAATGACTATGCCCGTGAGAATGATCCTTTTGCCAAGATCGGCACGCGCAGTGTCACGGTTGAGATCGCCAGTGTGGTGAGAGCATCTCCCAGCTCGTTCCAGCTGCGCTGGCGTGAGAAGGCCTTTGAGAATGGTGCTGTTTCTGGCGTGACCAATTTCACGGCCGTCCTCACCATCATCTCGAAGCCACCGCACGATGCAGTGACGCTCCGCGCCAATCCGCTCGGCATCTACATCAACGCTATCAACTGGGCCAATGAGCTCAAACCAGAAGGAACCCACCCATGAAGACTCTCTTCTTATCTGTATCGCTACTGGCACTTTCCCCATTGCTGTCCGGTTGCGCCTCCAAAGTCGCGATGAACACATTTGCTGATGAGCCCTTTGTTGAAGCCAAGGTGATTGCTGAACCGACTCCGCCGGTGCAAATCGTTGAGACGGTGAAACCGCTGCCACTGCCAGGTCAGTTGAAGAAGCTCGGCGCCAAATCAAAGGCCGTTGCAGAGATCGACGACCCATTGCAGCGCGTTGATGAAGCCAATGCAGCGGCAACACGCGAACCCGTGAAGGCGGGCTACATTAATGCCATCCAAGTTTACCCCTATAGTTCAGGCGCTCTCTACCGCCTCTATGCTTCGACCAATCAGGTTAGTGATGTTGCCTTGCAGCCGGGTGAAAAGCTGGTGTCGGTATCAACCGGCGACACCGTGCGCTGGATTGTCGGCGATACGACCAGTGGCGATGTCACGGCACAGCAAATTCATATTCTCGTCAAACCCATTGCGTCCGATCTCAAGACCAATTTGGTGATCACAACGGAACGTCGCACTTATCATCTTGAGCTCGAAAGTACGGAATCTACCTCCATGTCATCATTGTCATGGACCTATCCAGCTGATGATTTGATTGCGATCAAAAAGAAGAATGACAGTGTTGCTGGCATCGACACGGTGTCGATTGATGGTGCTCAGAGTTTTGACAATCTCAATTTCAGGTACAGGATTGAGGGCAATGCCAGTTTCGCTCCGTCGCGCGTCTTCGATGATGGGGCAAAAGTCTATATCCAGTTTCCATCATCCCTGCCGCAGGGCGAAGCGCCGCCGCTGTTTGTGCAAGGATCAGAGGGCAAGCCGGCCCTCGTCAACTACCGGGTCAAGGGCAACACCTATATTGTTGATCGGCTGTTTGCAGTGGCGGAACTTCGGTTGGGGACCAGTCCCCAATCGGTCGTAAAGATTTTCCGCAGCGATGCGGTTCAGCCCAAGCGCCGATACCTGTTCTCCGGTGCGGGAGGTCAGTGATGGCGGAAAACTCCAATCGCAAACCACCCGATGATATTGAGCTTCGGGTGAGACCCCGGCCGGTGCGGCGGATTAATCGCAAAGTTTTGATGGGCGGAACGACATTGTTTTCTGTGTTGTTGTTCGGGGTTGTGTGGTTTGCCCTCAACCCGCCGGATTTTCGAGGACGGCAACAGGCTCAGGAACTCTACAACACCGACCGCAAACCAACCGCCGAAGGATTGGCGGGTCTTCCTTCAACCTATGATGCCATCCCCAAACTTGGGCCACCACTGCCCGGAGATTTTGGTGATGCACTTCACAAGGTTGAAACTGGGAAAGGTGCGGAGCTGCCCTTGGGTAGCCAGCCGTTTCAGCCAGACCCCGAAGCTGACATTGAACGGGCTGACCGCATTCGTCTTGCAAGACTGGCCCAACAAGGTCGAGAGTCCAAACTGTTCTATTCGGTTGCCACAACAGCCAAGTCAGACGAAGTGGCCAAAGTAGAAACCAACGCCGCCCAAACCACGCCTTCGCCTTTTGCGGCTCTCGGGCAACTTGATGGCTTGTTGGGTCAAGGACAACCGGCATCCCAAACTGCACAGGACAAAAAGCTCGCCTTCCTGAATGCCAAGCCTGATGGTTCAATTTACAATGAACACAGTCTGCAAAAACCAGTGTCGTCTTTCACCTTGATGGCGGGCTCGATCATTCCGGCCAGCCTGGTGACCGGGCTCAATTCTGATCTTCCGGGTTTTGTGATCGGGCAGGTGACTGAGAATGTCTATGACACGGTCTCAGGTCGTTATCTCCTCATTCCCCAAGGTACCAAGATCATCGGCAAATATGACAGTGTTGTTGCCTTCGGCCAGAAGCGGGCTCTTGTTGTCTGGCAGCGACTGATAAGGCCCGATGGTTCCTCTTTGGTGATCGATAATCTCCCGGCCACCGATGGGGGTGGTTATGCTGGTTTGGAAGACAGAGTTGATTTCCACACTTGGAGTCTGTTGAAAGGCGTTGCCCTCGCGACACTTCTGGGAGTTGGGTCCGAACTAACGCTTGGCAATAACCAGAATGATCTGGTTTCGGCTCTTGAACAATCCGCTGTTAAAAACACGGATCAAGCCGGACAGAGTCTCGTACAACGCCAGCTCGACGTGCAACCCACTCTCACCGTGCGCCCCGGCTGGCCACTGAGGATCCTTGTTCACAAGGATTTGGTATTGGAGCCATACCCTCAAGCAACGAGGAAACAATGATCATGTTGAAGCTCGCACAATTGCCAGACCGGATTCCGGTCAAGCTCACCATCACCTTGCAACCCGATTTGAAGAAAGCGCTGGATGATTATGCCGCGATGTACTCTCGGACCTATGGGGCCGACGAACCGGTTGCAGAATTAGTCCCCTTCATGTTGGAAAGTTTTCTGAAAGCTGATGCGGGGTTCAAGAAAGGCCGGAAGGATTTGGACAGCGAGCCAATGGTGATCCCACTCGTGAAGAAGAAACTCAAACCACGGCGGGCAACCGAAGGTGCAAATGGGGAGGAGACAACATGAGTATCATTGGTCATTTTGTTGCCGATACCGATGGTTATGTCGGTTCAATTCGGACGCTGACGATTCATGCCAAGCTGCGGCTGATAGCGATTGATAATAAGGTGAAAGAAGACGGACCGGATTTTCGAATTATGTTTGGATTGCAGGACGTAGGGGCCGCCTGGAAGGCAAAGACCCATGAAGCAGAACCACGCGATTATTTGTGCGCCATGATTGATGATCCGATGTTTCCGGAACCGCTACGCGGGGCCCTGTTTGAGGACAATGGTAAGCTGAATCTGGTTTGGCGGCGGAAGACTTGAGTTTAAGGCTTGGATAACGACGCGATTGCTGTGTCGATATACTCCAGCGATTTGACGAGGCGGGTGCGAAATTCGGATAGGTGTTGTGCCGCTTGTGGTTCATCTTCGAGCATCTCTGGTGAAACGGCGTCAGCAACGAGTTGATCGAGAGATATTGTGTTACCTATCGACAATATATCCGCGACTTCATCGGAAGCAATCGAAACGAATCCATCCGGAGAGATCAGCGGATAATAGGCAAGCTTTTGGGCTATTGCTTGCAGCAATTGATCACTGGAAACTGATATGGAAGCTAACGCAAATCCATCAACAAATTGAAGTTCGACGACAACGCAATGTCCTCCAGCTGCCACTGCGTCATCAGGTGGCCATTGAAGTTTCAGCATCAAATCGCGTGATGGTTCTTTTGAGGCGTCGTTCATATCGTATAATACCTACTATAGTAGGTCGCACCATAGTAGGTTTTGTTGTCGCTTGCCTCTATGAAACTAAGGCAAATCGTGGCGAGAAATTTACGGATTTTGAGAAAGCAAAAGGGGCTGTCACAGGAGGAATTGGCTTTTCAGGCGGGGATTAATAGGAACTACGTTGGGCAGATTGAGCGCGAGGAAAAATCGCCAACGGTAGACATGCTTGAAAAAATAGCAATTGCATTGGAAATCGAACCCACCGGCATTATTTCCAAATATCGTCGCTAATGAATAATATAGGAGTCTAGGTTTTGAAGCGCGTTTCAATAAACCTGATTATGTCCCGACTGCATTCGCTTGGTTGTTCACCAATTTACAAAACAAATTTAGAATTGTCATCTCATCAATAGTTCTTGCGGGCGACCCCGCAATACGTGGATCAGCGACCACGACTGCAAGACATTGCGCACGTGAAACTGCGACGTTGATGCGGTTGCGATCAAGTATAAAGGAAAGTCCACGTGAACCGTATTCCCCATAACTTGAACAAAGCGAAAGAATACAGACCGGCGCCTGTTGTCCTTGGAATTTATCCACACTACCGACACGAGCACCAGTTGGTAGGGCCGCCTGTAATGCTCGAACTTGTGCATTGTAGGGAGCTATAAAAAGGAAGTCACTGAGTTCCAGCTCGCTAGTAGCTCTGTTAAATGCGGTATAAGGTCGACCGAGCAGCTCGGCATAGATTGCTTTGACTCGTTCGACTTCCTCTTCACTCTGCTGGATATTGCCATCGTGCTCGACACCGCTAAAGATGATTCCACTCTCCTTGGTGACAAAACCTAGAGTACTCATTGGCAAGACAATTTTTTGCTGAGCACAATCAACATGTGAACCCAATCGTCCCTCGTAAATGCTCTCGGAAATGAACTTGCAAACTGAGGGATGCATTCGTCGTGACTCACCCAAGAAAAGCCCGTAGTCCGAAGGCACAACCGCATGGAAGGTCGGCAAATCGGGTTTGCTCGTGAGTAAATCTTTTAGGGCATATTGCAAACCTGAAAGGCCGGAATCGCCAGGATGTGTACCCTGCACGGGCTGTTCGAGCTGCATCTGATCTCCCAGCAGAACGAGATTTTGCGTGCAGCGAGCCATCGCTATAATATTGGCTAGCGAAACTTGCCCTGCCTCATCAACAAAAAGAAAGTCTAACTGTCCCTCCCACTCTGGTCGTGTGAAAAGCCATGCCGTCCCGCCTATGACCCCACCGGAATACGCATCCAATGCGCCAGAGGTCTCTTGAATATGCAGAAATGCAGGATTTTCGGAAAAAAGTGGCCCTTCGTCATCACCGCCTACTTTGACCCCACGAAGAGTGCTGCCGGATTCTCTGGTCGCCTCGCCGCAAGCAATAAGCAGATTGATTACAGCTTTGTGGCTGTTGGATGCGACGCCAACTTTTTTTCCGGCGGAAGTAAGTGCGTTGATTACATGCGCCGCAGTATAGGTTTTTCCCGTGCCTGGAGGACCCTGGACGACTAAACATCCACCGAACATTGAGCCAGTAACGCGGATGGCCGCGTCGTTCGTTGTCTCTTTTGCATCCTGTAAGAGCAGCGCAGGTGCAACGCGCGTCAATAGCGACTTTGCCGGAGCATTGAGGTTATTCGTGAGATGTTTTTCGGCAACTTCAGCCAGCGCCGTTTGAATTGATTTTGCTGATACGTACTCATCTGGAAGGAGCGAACCGTGGCCCGGAAAAACGCCTCCGAATTTTTCATCCAGAGATTTCTTGCCTATCTTAATCTTCAATTCTCCTACGGCAGCATCCAACTCTAAGAGCGTGAATTTAGCGTCAAGATTGTGGGAAAACATCACTTTTGACTTTTCGCTCGCCACGAGTTTGCATTCTTGCGAGGGATCGAATTGATATGTTTGCACTAGTGAAAGTTTTTCAGCTACACGATATCCAACGGCCTCAATGCCTTCAATACATCCCGTATCGTCGCGCAGTTCTTCGGGCGTAGCTTTCGAACGGTCAAACATCCGCCACCACATCGGTTTTTCTTCCCTGCGATGAAAATCGATCAAGTCTGCCAACGCCACAGAAACTTCATCATCCTGAACGCGTAACTTCCTTGCGACTTCCAATCGCGCCATCACTTCCGGAGACAATTCCTTCGGTACATAGGACGCTACCGAAGCTGAAGCCGTACCAGATTGTGATGGTGCGATCCCATTCTCAGCGGCGACTTTTCTCATCCATTGCAGTAGCTCAACCGTAGACTTGCAATCGTCCTCATTGTACTCACGTATATTTTTGAGAATCGAACTGTCTTTCCACGCCCGTGACTGCTTGCTTTCCATCCACCGCGCGTATTGCACGATCGAATCCACAGCTGTCGTGACACCAGTGGATCGCTGTGGTCGATAGAGTCGTTCCACCTTTTTGATCGAATAGCTGTCCTCGCCAATGCGCACGCCATGGCGCACGACTTGGTAGAGATCCACAAACACTTCATGGCGAAGCAGCTCATCTACCTCATCCTGACGTGTATCGTGGCGCGTACTCAATCGTCTGATGGCACTCACCTCGTAAGCTGCATAATGGTAGATATGCATTCCGGGATTTTCACGCCATCGCCTAAAAACCCAATCCACAAAACCTTCAAACGCAACTTTCTCCTCATCACGGTTGTGTGCCCACCAATCATCGAAATCGAGCGAACCGGTGTCCCCATTTACTGAACACACACCAAAAAGGTACTCAAGGCCGCCGGCGATTAATGGGTAGCCTTCCATATCGAAAAAAACGTCTGCGTCATTTTCTGGCGGTAAGGTCGCTAATCCTACTGGTTCGTGGGTGCTGCCCTGGGAGAGCACCTCGTATCGCGCTGACGCTTCAGGATCTTTAGTACGATCAATACGAGTCAGGTCTTGCAGACGAGCTTGAGCGGCGAGCTTCTCTAACGAATCCGCAGCTAATTTATGAACTGATTTGCCTGACAAGGAGGCGAGTTCTGTCAAAGTTGTAATGCCGGCCGTTTTAAGTCTCTTGATTTGTCCAACTGTGATCCCCGCCACCCGCACAAGGTGATCCTTCTCATCAAAAAATTTATCTGCATGCGAAGTCCATCGTCCGTGATCAGCTCCGGGGAGTGGTTCTGGACAATCTTCCATCTTTCCTGAAAAACCGTCTTGCATGGCAAGAAAGTTATCTTTGATACGCTGGTAGTAATGGAAAAAATCCTCAGTGCGAAATTCAATTTTGTCCTTATTGCCAAGTATAATGCCAAATTTTTTAGGCATCTGGACGCCAGCCGTAGAAGCAAACATTTCTGAGTAGCAACAAAGTTGAACGGCAAAGTAAGGCTTTGGAGTTCGAGCGAGCTTCGTATCCCAAATTTGATACTGCCCGAGGTCATCAAGGATAATAAAGTCGGAGAAGCCTGCAAATCGTGAGCTCTCCAAGGCTGCCTGATAGATGATAGGAGCTTTCGCATTAAGGGCAGAAAGTGTCGCGGTTCGGGCAATGGCAATGTCTACATTTGAGATTTCTGCGATACTAATGGAGGATGCTCTAAATTCATCGAGAACACTAAGCTCATGTTGATCACCAGTTTGAGCAATTAGCTTTTGGTCCTCACTTTCCACGTCAGGAATAATTGCACTGCGATTTTCCAGGTAGTAGCGGTCCATCCAAGATGAAAATGGAGAGGCGAGATAGCGAATGAGATCGCTCGGGGAGTAGACTAAACGATCCGAAATTTTTTTCATTTTATGTCCTGTACTGCTCTCATTGTAAATTTGTGAGAGAGTGGAAACAATTTCTAAGTGAAGATTTGCTCAGGAAGCGTGGCACGACCATCGTTGTCATCACGAAAATCATACAGTTCTGAAATTTGAGATCCATCCCATCTAAACTTGTAATGTTGAGTCTGTACGCTAGGGCAAAGTACTTCACCGTTGAAGACAGCTATACAGATGCCGTTTGGTCGTTGGGGACATTGGAATTGCGCACCAACGGTGCCATCTTCCAAAAGTTGTTCGCCAAGCCTCCAGCGGTCAGCTTCCGACATGTCTAAAGGCACAGATCGAATGTCCCGAAATAAACCTTTAACCTCATGTCTCAATACTCGCATCTCGATATCAATTGGTGGCATTTTCGTAGCGGAGAGGTAAGCCTCGCGTTTGCGAATTGAGACAGCAAGTGCAGTTTGTACTGTGTCTGCTAGTTCAAGGACACCATGCTGATCGCTTAAAAAGCGACTTCCTTCAGGATTTCGATACGAATACGGTGCATGGTTCCAATTTTGCAACTTGGGAGACAACTCAGCGCTGGCGTTGAGGCCTTTCGTTATTTTTTCCTTTAGGCGAATGCGTGGGTTTGTAATCGTTTCTATAGAAGCAGCTAATGGCCAATGCTCTCGTTGCGCTACTCGCCTATAAAGATCAACTGTCGGGAATCGAGAGGGTATCAGCCGATACCAATAACCGCTGAGACTAACAGTTGGGTAGAATATTTCATCCGCCACGTTGAGCATCAAGATAACGCCGCACTTCGTACAAACCAGCCAACCTTCCGGAAAGCGCGTGTTCCAGCGCTGACTCGTTATTGAAAAATCGATTTGGCCTCTTCATCCATGAATCTGCCAACTGTCCGTCTGGAATCAGTATTTCAAGAGCCTTGTATATACTGAACAGATGTGAAAGCCGCTCTTGAGTATCGATTGGAAGTAGGCCGCCTTCTTTCTTCCACTTGAAAAACGTCGATCGAGCGGGCGATCCTAGCAGTGCAATTTGTTGATCGGTTGTAAGTCCCCAAGCTTCGGAAATATTGGAAAAAATTTCTAGGGTTTCTCGCGTTTGGTTAGCATTGATTGTAACTTCAGTAGCAACGGTGAAGGCTTTGGCCTGCATATGCATCCTCACTAAAAGTCCAAATTCATACTTGACGTTCAATTTTAGTTCGAATATAGATTGTCCAGATACGAACCGAACCCCACTATTAGTCTCATTCGGGAGGCCGTCAAGTTAAATTTGGTGTCGGAGCGGCCTTTGCTAACCGAGCCTCAATCTGAAGGATAAAGATATGTTAGAAAATGCCCCAATCGCTGAAGGCGATCAAAATAAAGAAGCTGAACATAATGACCGCAGCATTACCGTACATGTTAAACATCTCAGCGAACATGAAAAGGTGAGTTTTAAGGTCGTACTCAGCCAGACGCTGCAACAAGTATGGGATGAGGCATACTTGGAATTGGAGATTGCCAGATCCGAACGGGATGTTTTCCAGGCGCCTCATAAGCCAAATCCGATCGACCTCATGCCTCACATCACTTTGACACTTGACGAGGCCCGTAAACGCGATCTTTGTAAGGATGACTTCGAGATTGCGGCTGGTACTGGTGGTGCCTAATCAGATGGCGAGCCATGGCGTAAGACCTACAATTGACTTGGCCGCAGCACGCGGCGTGCTCGCGGAACATGTTCCGCGAGTACTAAAGTCTTTGAGTGCAGATTCAATTGAACAATTGGGTTGGCAAAAAATTGGTGAGAGAACGCTATATGTACCAATGACCGGAACCGTTGGTAATGCAACTGAAAGCTATTTATTGCGTCTACTTTTTTTGACAGGAAACGATTGGCCGCCGAGTGCTCAGTTCGTAAATCCTGAAACTCTCGAATACAAAATTACTGATGATCTTCAACATTTACCAATATTAGAATCACCTGAGGTTCATGTTCACCCAAAGTATGATTCACCTCACGGCGGCCAGATACAGCTCATATGTTGCTCCGCGACATACGAATATTACGATTTGCTACATGGAGGTGAGGCCCGACATCTCTGGACCGTCAAAGATGACTTCTATTTGACGATTTCAGCTATCCAGCGAGCAATGGGCAATCACTACAAAGGAAGGCACACGAAACATCATGGGTAGTGATGAGTATTTTCGATTGAAGCCATTTTCCTCCTATATACCAAATGATAGCTGCCTCTGTCTGCCAACCAACGCACTTGAAATCACACTAGAATATTTGCGTTGCGTGGGTTCATTTGAGTCTTGTGTTTTTTGGTACGGTCATCGCAATGAGCTGGGTGACGGAAAAGTTGCAGCGATTTTTACACCCCAGCAGCGCATGACATGGGGAAACTATGATGTAAGTGCGGCTGCAATGAGTCATATGTTGGAACATGTAAGAGACGATTGGCGACCTCTAGCGCAAATACATAGTCATCCTGGTAGAATGGTTGAGCATTCGTCCTATGATGATCAAATGATCAGCAGCCGGCGCATCCTTTCAATTGTCTTTCCTTTTTATGGTCGTTGGAATGGTCTCTGGCCAAATCACATTGGTGTTCATGAATGGCAAGAAAATTATTGGCACCTTCTCCAAAATGAAGTCGCATCCAAGAGGGTTCAATTGTCAGAACCTGTGCCAATTATTGCAAGAGACCTTCGATCATGAAGCCTGAAAAAATATCTGACCGACATATTCGTCCGATCGATGGATTGAAAAACATCGGTAAACCTCGCGGCATGACGATTCGTGTTATTGCAAACGAGGCTGTAAGAAATCCAGCCGGACAGCATTTGATCGTTTGTCTTACTAATTTGCTGGCGCGGATGAATGAGATAGTAGTTGCAATTGATTTTGCACTGCCGTCGGTTGCTGTCACTGTCGCACTCCCGCACGTTGCCACGGCAACAAGCTTGCCCGATGCCCTGCTATCTCTTGTTCGATGGGCAGTTGGGAATGAGGTGAGGCTGAGTGTGAATGACCCAGAGTTCAACGCAGATATGCACTTGTCAATTGGCATCGATCTGGCTCTTCCTGAGGAATCTTCCAATCTCTATGCAATTGCAGATGGCTGGAAGCTGTGGGTGGGGACAAAACCTAATATACCGCAGAGCCTGTCTCAACCAATGTCGGAAAATCCTCTTGGACCCTTTCTTGCTGCAAGCTTACTGGCGGGAGAGGTTTTTAAGCGAGCTTTCGATATTACTCGCGGAAAATGGTTGAATAATTTCTGTTATTCTCTTTGGAGCGGAATTGAAGGTAGTTGGGGCGATCTAGCTGATGGTCCGCCACTTAGTAACACTATCCTTCCCCCTTTCTACTTGGTCGGAGCGGGAGCTGTTGGTCAAGGCCTTGTTAACGTCATCGGGGCCGCCAACTTTTCTGAGACCTATGTCATTACAATAGACGATGACCAGCATGATAGGTCAAATTTCAATCGGTGCTTCCTCGCAGGCATTGAAGACGAAAAAAGGCCAAAGGTAGAAGCCGTTTCACGCTTTCGCGGAACTGCTCGGATGGCTGGCTATGAATTCCAAGGAACTCTCAACGATTACATTCGCAGTGAAAAGCCCGGTTTGCTTCAAGAAGTGGTCAACTTGGAAAGGCAAGACAAATTCGATTGTATAGCGTCCTGTGTAGATAAAGGAACCTCTCGACAAGATATTCAGGGCCTTTGGCCAAGAGTAATAGTTGGAGGTAGTACTGTGCGCCTAACGGCAAAGGCGATTGTTTACGACTTGTCCGAAGGTACTTGTTGTTTGGGTTGTCACAATCCGCCAGAACAAGATGGTGATCAACTACGCCGGATTGAACAATTTGTTAGAAGTATGTCGTCGGACGAACGGCGTCGGTATATCTCTAGCAAAGTGAAGAACGAAGATGCAGTCCTTAACTACTTAACCTCATCTGAAAAATGTGGCACTGTAGGCGAGGCGGAATTCCGTGCATTTGCTATACAGCAGACACGAGAATTTTCTGTCAGTTTTATATCAATGGCCGCAGCTGTTTTACAAGCGTCTCATTTGTTTGGCAGGCTTGTATTTGAAAATGACTATTCGAAATCGCTTGGACATATGACCTCAATTGCTTTTCTAAATAGTTCAATTAGTCATAACGATTTGGCCATTGATGCAAAATGCGAGCGTTGTCAGGGGAAACCCACTATAGCTTTTACTGCACGATCACCTATGAGCAGCCATTTGAACCGATAAATGTTAGCGAGCGTAGTCCTGATCTCCACCTTCGATTAGGCAATCGGCACCGGGCAGCTTGGTGTTACTCAGTTCAAGGGGCGTTTGGCCTAAGAGATGAGCAATTGCATATGTTGAGTCAAACCCATCTCCAGAATGGCCCGTCTTGTCATTTATGCCGATTGCTTGCCCTGTCTGCTTCCTCCGTATTAGCGGACAGTCGCTTTGGCAACCAATTGGACGAAACAGCAGAAACCAAAATTCGATATCGCAGACATAAAAGGCAATGAATAGACTTTAACTGTGGATATCCCGCAAATTCTTTTTCAAGTGTAACCCAGGTGTAACCCAGAACGACTTTTTGCGCTCATCACCAGAAAAGGAAAACCCGCTATCTCATTGAGATAAAGGGTTTTTATTTGGTTGCGGGAGCCAGATTTGAACTGACGACCTTCAGGTTATGAGCCTGATGAGCCGAAAACCTACATGCTAACTATATCACGGAACTCTTGTCTGCTCGATTGGGAAAGCCGCGAAAAGCAACGTAATGGCGGGATCGACCAAGAAAAGAAAGCAAGGTTGAGATGACAGTCCGCGTGCAAACAATGGCGCATCTTCCAGTCATCAACCCACACCAGTTCATTAGGCTCTAATTCTATTTCTCGACGAGTTTCGGACTGACTGAAAAAGGGTCAACAGTTTGGTGCAGTTCGGTTCTCGAACCTTCCCAGAACTGCACGTGAACACATTATCCGGAAATAGTCCGGAAATGACAGTTTTCGAAAAGCAAGTTTTCAACTTAAACCATTGAAATCATTGGCGCACCCGACAGGATTCGAACCTGTGACCTCTGCCTTCGGAGGGCAGCGCTCTGATCCAGCTGAGCTACGGGTGCTATAAAAGTGTCTATAGCCAAGTGCGAAGTGAACCGCAATCAGGTCAATCTATCCGCTGTCAGTATTTACCGTGACATTAAACCTTAATGAGAAACTTGAATCGAAACAGCTGCTGTTTCTGATCTTCTGTCAATTAATTGTGCAGCAACCATGTTCCATCACAGCTTTGTGGCACCAGCCGATTTGGCGCGCTCCATGCTCTGTGACAAATGCGGTTACAGTATTTGTATCGCTTCGGGACAGGCAGGATCATCATGGTTACCAAACCATTAACAAGTCGTATCGACTGGGTCGATTACGCAAAGGGCATTTGTATCGTTTTAGTTGTTATGATGCATTCCACCTTAGGCGTGGAAAAAGCAGCGGGCTCTCTCAGCTGGGTGCATGGCTTTATCGACTGGGCCAAACCCTTCCGAATGCCGGACTTCTTTATGATTTCCGGTTTGTTTCTTGCCAGCCGTATTGATCAGCCCTGGCGTGAATATCTCGATAGTAAAGTAGTTCACTTTCTCTATTTTTATGTGTTGTGGCTGTTGATCCAAACGGTTTTTAAAGCATGCCTGATATGTGGCATCGAAGGTGCAATAGCAGCGTCGAAAGTTTTCCTGACTGGATTTGTCGAACCGTTTGGCACATTATGGTTCATCTATCTTTTACCCATTTTCTTTGTGCTCGTAAAAGCTTTACGCAGAGTTTCACCACCTATTATTTTTTTTGGCGGAGCACTTCTCTTGGCAGCCCGCATTGATACGGGTTGGCTAATCATTGACGAATTTTCTTCACGCTTTGTATTTTTCTATGCTGGCTACTGGCTATCAAAATATATTTTCACTTTTGCTTCAGAAGTAGATGCCAGGCCAACATATCTAATCGTAGCGGGCCTCTTCATTTGGGGATTTGCAAATTACGCGATGGTGCATGCAGGCTTGAGTGTGCTGCCAGGTCTCAACCTTTTGCTTGGGCTGGTAGGGGCTTGTGCTGTGGTGAGCATGGGCGTTCTTTTATCCAAATTCAAAATCACAGCCTCACTGCGCTACCTCGGCCAAAATTCCATCGTCATATATCTCTCGTTCTTCTTGTTCATGGCAACTTCACGCACAATTCTGTTGAAGTTTTTGCCCGATGCTGACTTGGGATTCGTGTCTTTGATCGTAACAGCTTGCGGCGTCATCGGACCAATCATTCTGTTTTTTGCGACGCGTGCCACAAAACTTTCCTTCCTCTTCCACAGGCCGGCATGGGCAAAGCTGGCCAAACCAGCACAGCGGTGGCATAGTCCGAACTATGTCAAACAACTCCACATTAAAGCCCGGTGATCACCTCTATCTTATTGATGGTTCAGGGTATATTTTTCGCGCCTATCATGCCCTGCCGCCTCTCACGAGGAAGAGTGATGGCCTCCCCGTTGGCGCTGTTCAAGGTTTCTGCAACATGTTGTGGAAGTTGCTCAGTGAAACAAGAAGCGATAAAAAGCCAACGCATTTGGCCGTGATATTTGATCACTCGAGCAAAACATTTCGCAATGATTTTTATCCCGAATACAAATCCCACAGGCCAGAACCACCGGCAGATTTGCGCCCGCAATTTGGTTTGATCCGACAAGCCACAAAAGCTTTCAATGTGTCTTGCATAGAGATGAAAAATTTTGAAGCTGATGATTTGATTGCTACATATACAAGGCAAGCTGTGGCAGCAGGTGCCACAGTGCGCATCGTGACATCTGACAAAGATCTTATGCAGCTGGTGAAACCTGGCGTGATGCTGCTCGATACAATGAAAGATAAGGAAATTTCTGATGCCGAGGTACTGGAGAAATTTGGTGTAACGCCTGATAAGGTGATCGAAGTGCAAGCCTTAGCGGGAGATTCAGTTGATAATGTTCCGGGCGTTCCTGGCATAGGATTGAAAACCGGTGCAGAACTTATAAATCTTTACGGCAATCTTGAAACGCTGCTCGAAAAAGCTTCCGAAATTAAACAAAATAAACGCCGTGAAAACCTGATTGAATTTGCCGAACAGGCGCGGATTTCAAAACGCTTGGTAACGCTGGATGAGCATGTGCCGATCAAAGAAACTATTGATGAGTTTGCAGTTGATGTTCCAAAGCCATCACAGATCATCGGGTTTTTGAAAGCGCTCGAATTTTCGACTTTCACGCGTAAGATTGGTGCCGCACTTTCAGCAGACGTGGATGCAATTGATGCAATTCCGGTTACCTTCGAGTTCTGGCCGCCTGAAGGTGGAGTACCTCCTACACCTGAAAAACCAAAATCTGAAATGCCGAATATGTTTGCAAGTCATTTAAAAGCAACGCCTGTAGAGGAAGAAGATTCGTTAGCAGACTTGCGTGCCATCCCAGTCCACCATGCGGATTACGAAACTGTCACCACTATTAACGCATTGGATAAATGGATCGCTGCCGCATTTGATCAAGGCTTTGTATGCATCGATACTGAAACGGATTCACTCGATGCCATGCAAGCTCAAATTGTCGGCGCGTCATTGGCTCTGGCTCCCGGCAAAGCGTGTTATATTCCACTTGCTCACAAGGGCGCGGGCGATGGTTTGTTTGCTGCGGGTTTGCACGAAGGGCAAATTCCAGTCGAGCAAGCCCTGCCCAAACTGAAACAACTTTTCGAAGCACCAGGCGTGTTGAAGATCGGTCAGAACTTAAAATACGATATGCTGCTACTTAAAAACTACGGCATCAATGTTGCGCCTCTCGATGATACCATGTTGCTGTCATATGTGATTGAATCTGGCGATGTGGGCCATGGCATGGACGAGCTTTCGCAACGCCATCTGGGCCACAAGCCCATCGCTTTTAAAGATGTAGCTGGCACGGGCAAGTCTTTGATCACCTTTGACCGTGTGGCAATCGATAAAGCCACCGCCTATGCCGCTGAAGATGCTGATGTTACGCTGCGCTTGTGGATGGTGTTCAAGCAAAAACTTTTGAAAATGCACAAGGTCACTGTTTATGAAACCTTGGAGCGTCCGCTTGTTCCCGTGCTCACCCAAATGGAATTTGAAGGCATTGAAGTTGATCGCAGCGTATTGGCAAAACTCTCGTCAGAATTCGCCAACAAGCAAGCCATCGTTGAAACCGAAATTCATGAACTCGCAGGCCAAACCTTCAACATCGGTTCACCCAAGCAATTGGGTGAAATTCTTTATGACAAAATGGCGCTGCCTGGCGGCCGAAAAACCGCGACTGGCGCATGGAGCACAGACTCTGATGCGCTCGACGATCTAGCCACCCAAGGTATTGATCTGGCCAAACGCGTTCTTGATTGGCGGCAATTGGCCAAGCTACGCTCGACTTATACCGATGCGTTGCCAGAATTCATCAATCCCAAAACGGGCAGGGTGCACACGTCTTATGCGATGGCTTCAACCAGTACAGGCCGCCTGTCATCCACCGATCCAAACTTGCAAAACATTCCCGTTCGAACCGAAGATGGTCGCCGCATTCGCACGGCATTTATTGCACCCAAAGGTAGAAAGCTTATTAGTGCGGACTACAGTCAAATCGAACTGCGCGTTCTAGCTCACGTGGCTGACATTCCACAGCTTACAAAGGCATTCGCCGATGGGTTGGATATTCACGCCATGACCGCAAGCGAGATGTTCGGTGTGCCAATTGACGGTATGGAATCTTCTGTGCGTCGCCGTGCAAAGGCCATCAACTTCGGAATCATTTACGGCATCTCCGCATTTGGCCTCGCCAACCAACTTTCAATCAGCCGCGAGGAAGCAGGCGAATACATCCGCACTTATTTCAAGCGCTTCCCTGGCATCAAAGACTACATGGAAACAACCAAAGCCTTTGCAAGAACCAATCAATATGTGGAAACGATTTTCGGGCGGCGCATGCATTTCCCGCGCATCAATTCTCCAAACCCGTCGGAAAAAGCATTTCTGGAACGCGCCTCGATCAATGCGCCCATCCAAGGTTCTGCAGCCGATATCATCCGCCGCGCCATGATCCGCATGGCACCAGCACTTGAACAGGCAGGCCTTAAAGCCCGCATGCTGCTTCAAGTGCATGACGAGTTGATTTTCGAATGTGATGAGTCAGAGGTCGCGGCAACAACGGCGTTGGTAAAATCAGTCATGGAAAAAGCGCCTGAACCTGCTCTTAAATTGTCAGTGCCTTTAAGTGTTGACGCCAGAGCTGCGAATAACTGGGATGAGGCGCACTAAGAGGAACCCAGCACCGCTACACCGCCACAAATCATGCTAATCCCTGCCCATTGCCAAACTGTCGTTTTTTCTTTGAGTAAAATCATTGCCAGCAAAGTTGCAATCGCGCCATAAGCGCTAATGCCCATGGAACCGAATTCTTTATTCGGCAGCCGCCCCATGTAATTGATACCAGAAACAGCAGCAACGTCAAAAGCGCCCATCGCAAAAATGCCTGCCCAAGCGTTGGCGCTGATTTTTGCAACAGCAGGCCTTTCGCGGATTACGAAGGGTATGAGAACCAAGGCTGCTGGAAATCGTGACATGAAAGTTGTTTCAAACTCCCCGACACTTGCCGCAACTTTTTGGCCAAGAATAACTGAGCTGGCAAAAAATACTTGAGCCACAACACAAGAGAAAATCAGCAGCGGAATTCTACCTTTCTGAACGGCATTTAAACCGCCATCAGCAGGGCCAGCGCGGGCCACCACCACTGCGCCAACGAGAATTACAATTATTGCCAACCATTGCAATTCACTTGGATGAAGGCCGTTAATCATCCCCCAAACCACAACAAGTGCCGGATAGCCTGCCGTTGCTGGTCCCACAATTGAAACGGGTGCGAGACTGAAGGCCATAAACAAGCTGCCGACGGCGAGACCATAGATCACACCCAATATAGCCGCAAGTTGCAGCGTCGTCGTGTCAGCCTCGAGAATGGTGCCATTCCATAAAACAATGCCAGCCAGAAGAAATCCACCTGCCAGCAAAGTGCCAATGGCCATCCGGTAGGGCCCTACATCATTGGCAAAATTCCGCGCCAGCAAATCATGCAAAGACCAGCACAATGCAGCAAATAGGCCGAACATGACTGCAAGCATTAAATCACCTCTAGATCTGTGTTAGCAGGCACTCACAATTCAAGCCATGACGGTTTTGCATGTTCCCATGACTGGAAACGACAAGTATATAAGTCACTAAGCGCTAAGGTTGATCTCATGTTTCTGTCCGTTTTCGATCTCTTTAAAATCGGCATTGGCCCCTCATCGTCTCACACCATGGGGCCGATGGTCGCCGCCAAACGTTTTTTGGATTTGGCAAAAACGCATGACGTAAGTACCGCCACGCGGTTAACGGCAACACTGCATGGCTCATTGGCCTTCACCGGCAAAGGCCATGGCACCGACCGTGCAGTTGTTTTGGGGTTAGCAGGCCAAACGCCGCAAGACATTGATCCTGACGATGTTGAAACGATTTTGATAAAAATGAATAGAGTCAAGATCGAAGGACACAGCTTTGCCTTTGATCAAACCAAAGACATTATCTTCGATTTCGGCCCCGCACTTAAAGGACATGCCAATGGCTTGGTGTTCCGTCTGCTGGACGATGCAGGCAATTCATTGATTGAAGAGACTTATTATTCTATCGGCGGCGGCTTTGTGATGACGGCATCCGAACGCCTTGGCAGCAGTCACGCACCGTCCAACCGTATAGTGCCACACCCCTTTAAATCTGCGATGCAAATGTTGGACATGGGCAAAGCATCGGGCCTCACAGTAGCGCAGATGAAACGCGCCAACGAGATCACGGGTCAGAGCGAAGTCGAGTTAAACAACGGCCTCGACCACATCTGGTCTACTATGAACACCTGCATCAATCGCGGGCTGAAAACGCAAGGTATCTTACCGGGCGGCCTCAAAGTAAAACGTCGCGCAGCCGATATTTTTGAAAAACTCAAATCAGAATATCGTAGCAATCAAATTCAACCGCATCAGATCATGGATTTTCTTTCGGTTTATGGCATGGCCGTGAATGAGGAAAACGCAGCAGGCGGAAAAATCGTAACCGCCCCCACCAACGGCGCAGCGGGCGTTGTACCAGCCGTCATCCGCTATTATCTCGATCATTGTGTGGGCGCAGATCAAAACGGCATCCGCACGTTCCTGCTGGCCGCCGCTGCCATCGGCGGAATTATCAAACACAACGCATCAATTTCCGGCGCCGAAGTGGGCTGTCAAGGTGAAGTCGGTTCCGCGTCCGCCATGGCCGCTGCTGGCCTCTGCGCTGCACTCGGCGGCACAAATGAACAGGTCGAGAATGCGGCAGAGATTGCACTCGAACATCACCTCGGCATGACCTGCGATCCCATCGGTGGCCTTGTGCAAGTGCCATGCATCGAGCGCAATGCCTTTGGTGCTGTCAAAGCTGTCACCGCCGCATCGCTGGCCTTGCGCGGCGATGGCCAGCATTTGGTACCATTGGATAATTGCATTGAAACAATGCGCCAAACCGGAATGGACATGAGCGAGCGCTATAAGGAAACCTCCACCGGAGGCCTAGCCGTCAATGTAGTTGAGTGTTAGCGTAAGCGATGCGGAGCAACTGCTGTTGCCGTTGTAGGGTCTTCCGGCCATAAATGTTTGGGGTAACGTCCGCGCATATCTTTGCGCACATCGGGATAGGCATTCACCCAAAAAGTTTCGAGTGATTGCGTAATCGCTACAGGCTTGCCACCGGGCGACAAAAGCTCAATCTTTAGCCGTGCCTTACCCCCTGCAATTTGCGGCGCAGTTTTCATGCCAAACATTTCCTGTAAGCGAACTCGCAAGACTGGATCACCTTCAACATCATAATCTATCTGATACTGCCCACCACCCGGAACTTCCATGCGCGCAGGGGCCAGCTTTTCAATGTGCGATAATTTTTCAGGAGGAATTAGGCTACGCAAAATTGCCAGCATATCCAGCCGTTCCAAATGGCTCTTGCGGGATATGCCAGCCAGGTGAGGTACCAACCACTCACTCAAGGTGTCCAGCAAAGTCGCATCAGAAAAATCCGGCCAGCCATTATCCGGCAAAATAAGATGTAAAAAATTAATCCGTGAACGGAACATTCTTGCAGCATCGCTCCATGGCAAGGATACCAACCCCATCACCTTCACACCCTGCGCCATCGCCAAGGCAACGGCCTGTTGCTCAGGTGTCGCGAGCGGACGCTCTTCTAAAACCAATGCACCCAACTTAAGAGAACGTGATGCGCTCACAATTTGCGCCTTTGCATCCCAGAATACGCCAGCATTTTCAACAATCTGATCTTTGAAATGCGTTTCAATCTCAGCTCGCGTAATGACTGAGGCTAGATGCACTTTTGCATCAACTTGGGTTCCATCAAGCAACCCAATTGCAATCCAATCAGCCTTGGCCAGTGGATCATGCTCGGCCACCACAGCACCCGCACCCGAAGCCATGCGAAAGCGACCAAGACTGCCGCGCCTTTGCGCAATCCGGTCTGGATACGCCAGCGCTAACAACACACCGTGCGAAACCTCAGCCACATCATCTTTAATGCCGGCTTGATCTTTAATCTGCCGCGCCACTTGTTTCATGCGTTCACGCGCAGAACCCCGCACATGCATCAACCGTGTTTCTACATCAACAGAGGTATCGCGTGGCAGCCCATCGCGTTCTGAAATCATCGCAGCAACATCAGCAGCCATGGCTCCAGCGCCCAAAGCCTTACCCGCAATCACCATATGCGAAAGGCGCGGATGTAGCGGCAACTTGGCCATCGCTTTGCCATGCTGAGTAATTGCACCGGAAGAATCAATTGCCCCAAGTTTTTTAAGCACATCTTGCGCTTGCGCAAAGGCCGCAACAGGAGGCGCTTCCAGCCAAGGCACATCACTTGTGCCCCAAGCTGCCAATTCCAAAACCAGCGGCGTTAAATCAGCAATGCGAATTTCGGGATCATCATGAAAAGCTAATGCCCGCGTTTCACCCTCAGGCCAAAGCCTGTAACACACACCAGGCCCTACGCGGCCAGCGCGGCCTTTTCGCTGTTCGGCTGAAGCTTGTGAAACCCGAATAGTTTCAAGTGCGGTCATGCCCGAAGCCGGATCAAATCGTGGCGCGCGTTTAAAGCCGCAATCAATCACAGCTTCCACGCCATCAATAGTCAACGACGTTTCGGCAATCGTGGTTGCCAAAACAATTTTGCGGCGTCCCACTTCCGAAGGCTTAATCGCAGCATCCTGATCAGCAAGAGTCATCGCTCCATAGAGAGGGCGCACATCTGTGTTTGGCGGGACATCTCCAACCAGCGCTTGCTCAACACGGCGAATTTCGCCTTCCCCCGGAAGGAACACTAACAAGCTTCCCTTCACTTCGCGCAACGCTTGATGAACTGCTTTAATGGAATCAACCACTACAGTTTGTCGCGAAGTTTTTTCGAGATATTTTGTGGCCACCGGAAACATGCGGCCCTTGGCATTCAAAACAGGTGCTTCATCCAAAAATTTCGACAAGCTTTCGGCATCCAATGTCGCCGACATAATCAGAAATTTTAAATCATCACGAAGCCCGCGCTGTACATCTAGACAAAGTGCCAGAGATAAATCACCATCTAAATTGCGTTCGTGAAATTCATCGAAGATCACGAGGCCAATGTCAGAAAGTTCCGCATCCTGTTGCAAGCGCCGCAATAGAATTCCTTCGGTCACAACTTCAATACGTGTCGCCGCTGAAATCTTTCGTTCAAGTCGCACAGTGTAACCTACCGTTTCGCCCAATTTTTCATTCAGCGTCTGCGCCATGCGCGAAGCTGCTGCTCGCGCTGCCAATCGTCGTGGCTCCAACATCACAATTTTTTTAGCAGCGAGCCAAGGCTCATTCAACAACGCCAAAGGAACCCGCGTAGTTTTGCCAGTCCCCGGCTCTGCTACCAAAATGGCAGAAGGCCGCGAGACGAGTGCGGCCTTCAGATCGGCGATAATATTATCGACGGGAAATATCACTTCATTTCTTTTGTCCAAGGTGGATTGGCCCCAGCCCGCGAGCACGTAATAGCAGCGGCATTCATCGCAAATTGCGTGGCCTCTCTCAACGTCGCCTCGTCAATCTGCGCCAAGGCTTTCTTGGTCAGCTTCTTATTGCGGTGAAGATAAGTCAGTAAGCCGGCGGTAAACGTATCACCAGCTCCAACCGTATCAACTACTTTCACTTTCGGCACGTCCATGGTGAACGAAAAATCCTTGGTGTAAATTTCTACGCCATCACCACCTTTGGTGATCGCCACAATCTTTGCACCGCGCTTCAACCAAGCCTTGCCAAAATTCGCGAGCTTCTTTGATTTTGTGATCCACAAAACATCTTCATCAGAAATCTTGATAATGTCCGCAATGCTCATAATCCCAAACAAGCGGATCTGATGTTGCTTTCGCTTCTGCCGCGATATCAGCGTCGCGCGAATATTGGGATCAATACAAATCACTCTGGATTTATGCTCGCGCTTGGCCAAGGCTTCATATGTGCCGCCGCAGGGCTCAGGGATCAAGCTGATTGAACCAAGATGCAATGCAGTAACGGCAGCTGGTAACTTCGGCATATCTTTCTTGGTTAAATTACGCGCCGCAGATGCATCATCCACAAATGAATAACGCGCGTGGCCGTCTTCCAATTTCACAAATGCTAAAGTGGTGTGAAGCTCTTTGCGCTTCACATTGCGCAAACTGACTTTAGATTCCGCCAATCCCTCAGCCAAACTGTCGCCAAAGAAATCTGTGCTCAAACCACCAAAAAATCCTGTCGGCACATCAAGTCGACCCAATGCCACGGCAGTGTTATAAATCGAACCGCCGTTAAAGGGTTGGTAAACAAACGCGCCATCTGCACCCTGACGGGGCAAAAAATCGATTAAAGCTTCGCCGCAACACAAAATCATGACATTTCCTCTTGAACGCTGCATAACAAACGCATGGCCGCCATGCAATAAATCTCGCAGCCTGATTTATTGCAATGTGGTTTTCCACAGTGTAGAGCGTCAATTTGATTAGCGTACCTCAATTTTACTGGAGCAAGCTTTATGACCGCCCGCATTATCCCCGTTGATCCATTTGATATTATTGTTTTTGGCGCGACAGGCGATTTGGCTCAGCGTAAATTGATCCCCGCTTTATTTCACCGCGACGAACAGGGTCAAATTCCGGCCGAAGCCCGCATCATCGGCACATCGCGCCGTGATATGAGCGACGACGAGTTCCGCATATTCGCAACCACAGCACTTGAATCGTTTGTGGAAGAAAAGTTGCGTACGCCAGAAATGATGAGCAAGTTTTTAAAACGGCTTACTTACATCGCCGCCGAAGCGAGTAAAGAAGATGGCTGGCCAAAACTTGATGCTGCGTTGGCGCAAAACCAGGATCGTATCCGCGTGTTTTATCTGGCTGTCGGCCCCGATTTGTTTGGCCCCATTTGTGAACGCTTGGGCAGCCACAATCTGGTCACCCCAAATTCGCGCGTGGTTGTTGAAAAGCCTTTGGGCAAAGATGGTCAATCAGCGCAAGCAGTGAACGATGCAATCGGCAAAGTCTTCGCCGAACCCATGATCTACCGCATTGATCATTACCTCGGCAAAGAAACCGTTCAAAATTTAATGGCCCTGCGTTTTGCCAACTCTTTGTTTGAACCTTTATGGACAGCTGCTAACATTGACCACGTGCAAATCACTGTGGCTGAAACCTTGGGCGTTGAATCGCGCGCTGGCTACTATGATACATCGGGCGCATTGCGCGACATGGTGCAAAACCACATTCTCCAGCTTTTATGTTTGGTGGCAATGGAACCTCCAAGTTCGATGGATGCCGATGCCGTTCGGGATGAAAAACTCAAAGTTTTGAAGTCTCTCAAAACGCTTACCGTCGAGCAATTGGAAACCAACGTTGTGCGCGGCCAATATCGCGCAGGCTCCACAGAAGCTGGTGCGGTCAAGGGCTATCTTGAAGAGTTAGGCAACCCTGAATCAAAGACCGAAACATTTGTTGCCATCAAAGCAGAAATTGCGTCATGGCGTTGGAACCAGGTGCCGTTTTATCTCCGCACCGGAAAGCGCCTCGCGCAGCGCGAGTCGGAAATCATGGTCGAGTTCAAACCTGTTCCAATAAATGTGTTCGCTAAATCCGCTGGCAATTTACAACCCAATCGTTTGGTCATTCGTTTACAGCCTGACGAAGGTGTAAAACTCTGGTTGAGTGTAAAAGAACCTGGCCCCGGCGGAATGCGTTTGAAGAACGTACCACTCGATATGAGTTTCGCTGAAGCCTTCAGTACGAGACAACCTGAAGCCTATGAGCGCCTGTTGATGGATGTGGTGCGCGGCAATCCAACGCTGTTCATGCGCCGTGACGAAGTGGCCGCAGCCTGGAAATATATTGATCCGATTTTGGATTATTGGAAGGAATCAAATGACCTTCCAAAACCTTACACATCGGGAACGTGGGGGCCCACATCAGCCATCGCTTTGATCGAGCGCGATGGCCGCACTTGGTATGAAGGCGAAGTTGCATGATCGCAAAAAAGCGCAACTTTGAAACAGGCACTGGCCTGGCGGAAGCTTTAGCTAGCGACGTTGCAAGCTGGCTGAAAAATGCAACTGAAAAAAACGGCAGCGCAGTTATTGCCGTCTCAGGCGGCTCAACGCCAAAGCCGTTTTTTGCAGCACTTTCAAAACAAAAATTGGATTGGGTCAGGGTCACCATCACCTTGGTCGACGAGCGTCAGGTTCCCGAAGATAACCCACGTTCAAACGCAAGATTGGTGCGCGACAATCTGTGGTGCAATGAAGCAGCAGTGGCACAATTCATGCCGCTTTACCTCAATCCACTTATTGGACGTATTGCACCCTTTGATGTTGCCATATTGGGTATGGGTAATGATGGCCACACCGCGTCATTCTTCCCCTGTGGCGATAATTTGGCCAGCGCCATTGATAAGACGAATTCCGAGGCTGTAATCAACATGAACGCGGCGGGCGCGGGTGAATCAAGATTAACTTTCACTTTGCAGCGATTGCTAAATGCCAAACATCTCTGCCTTCACATTCAAGGCGATGATAAAATAAACGTTCTTGAAAAGGCACTTGCAGGAACAGACGAACTCGAAATGCCAGTGCGTGCCGTGCTTCATTCTACCAAACCGTTAGATATTTATTGGTGTCCATAATGTCCGTACACAGAACAGTTTCCGCCGTAACTGAAAAAATCATCGCGCGCAGCAAAACAGGCCGCAAAAGCTACCTCGAAAAAATCGAGCGCGCCATTGATCGCCAACCCAAACGCAGATCGCTTGGCTGTGCCAATATCGCCCATGGTTTTGCCGCATGTGGCGCTGGCGATAAAAACGCATTGCGCAATGGCTCCGGACCCAACCTCGCTATCGTCACTTCCTTTAATGACATGCTCTCAGCCCACCAGCCATTTGAATTCTATCCTGATCTCATTCGCCAAGCCGCGCGCGAAGCAGGCGGCACAGCGCAAGTGGCAGGTGGTGTTCCGGCCATGTGCGACGGCGTTACCCAAGGTGAAACCGGAATGGAACTCTCGCTCTTTTCGCGTGATGTGATTGCCATGTCGACCGCAATTGCCCTCAGCCACCAGATGTTTGATGCAAGTGTATATCTCGGCGTCTGCGATAAAATCGTTCCTGGCTTGATTATTGGCGCATTGGCATTCGGTCATTTGCCTGCTGTGTTTATCCCTGCGGGCCCCATGACATCTGGTTTGCCCAATGAAGAAAAAGGCAAAATCCGTCAACTCTATGCCCAAGGCAAAGTGGGCCGCGAGGCGCTGCTTGAAGCTGAAAGCCAAGCCTATCACGGCCCTGGCACTTGCACATTTTATGGCACGGCAAACTCCAATCAGATGCTCATGGAAATCATGGGCCTGCATTTGCCCGGCTCCACTTTTGTAAACCCCGGCACACAGCTGCGCGATGCAATCACCAAAGCCTCAGCCAAACAGGCGATGAGCATTTCAGCGCTAGGTAATCAATACACACCCATCGGAAAAATCTACGATGAGAAGGCCGTGGTAAACGGCGTTGTGGGATTGCTCGCAACAGGCGGCTCCACAAACCACACGATGCATGTGGTGGCCATGGCCGCAGCAGCAGGTATTGCCCTTACATGGGATGATCTGGCCGAGCTTTCAAAAGTGATTCCACTGCTCACGCGCATTTACCCGAATGGCAAAGCCGATGTGAACCACTTTAACGCAGCAGGCGGCATGGGTTTCATGATCCGTGAACTACTTAGCGCCGGATTGTTGCATGAAGACGTAACAACAATTATGGGCACAGGCCTTTCAGGCTACACCCAAGAACCGGGCCTTGATGATGCAGGCGGATTAACTTGGAGAAGTGCTGCAAAAACATCAGGCGATAATTCAGTCTTGCGCGGCGTTTCAGAACCCTTCCAAGCCACAGGTGGTCTGAATGTTCTCGAAGGCCCGCTCGGCCGCGCTGTCATCAAATCATCATCGATCCCCGAAGACCGCCACGTCATCGAAGCGCCATGTCGCATCTTCCACAGCCAAGAGGATTTAGCAGCAGCCTTCAAGGCCAATGAACTCAATAAAGATGTAATCGCTGTCGTTCGCTTCCAAGGTCCCAAAGCCAATGGCATGCCCGAACTTCACCGCATGACGCCACCACTGGCCGTATTGCAGGAACGCGGATTCCGCGTGGCACTCGTCACCGATGGCCGTATGAGTGGTGCATCTGGTAAAGTGCCAGCCGCAATCCATGTCACACCTGAAGCTGCTGATGGCGGACCGATCGCCCGCCTTATCGACGGCGATGTGATCCGCATCGATGCCAACCAAGGCACTATGGAAGTTCTCGTCGACGCGGGAGAATTTGCGAGCCGGGCATTAGCCACCAAAGATATGTCCGACAATGAACAAGGCACAGGCCGCGAACTCTTCGCCGCCTTCAGAAATCTCGCAGGTCGCGCTGATCAAGGCGCATCAATATTTGGAAACATTCAATGACAAAAGATTTGCAGAAAGGCCTCGAAGCCGCATTGAAGCGAGCCCCCGTCGTGCCAGTAATGGTGATTGAGAATTTGAAAGACGCAGTGCCCTTGGCGCGCGCATTGGTTAAAGGCGGTTTGCCCGTCCTGGAAATCACGCTGCGTACAGATGTGGCGCTGGATTGTATGAAAGCGATCAAAGCCGAAGTTGACGGCGCAATTGTTGGTGCGGGCACAGTCCTCACCCCACAACAGCTTCGCGCCTGCGCAAAATTGGAATTGGCCTTCGCCGTTTCCCCTGGTGCCACAGGCCAGCTTTTGGGGGCAGCCGAAGATTTTGACATTGCACTGTTGCCGGGCGGTGTTACCGCATCCGAATGCATGGCGCTGATGGAATGGGGCTACACGATCCAAAAATTCTTCCCCGCTGAACCCGCAGGAGGAACCAAATATTTATCGTCACTTGCAGCGCCATTGCCGCAAATTCAATTCTGTCCCACGGGCGGCATTACACCAGAACTGGCACCGTCTTATTTGAAACTCAGCAACGTCATCACCATCGGCGGCTCATGGATGGCACCGAAAAATTTGGTGAGCGAAGGCAAATGGGATGAGATTGAAAAACTGGCGCGAGCCGCAGCAAGTTTGAAGTAACTATCCTTCGATGCCTTCTTCAATCATAGCATTTACATAACGCTCAATCGCCAGCGCTTCAGTTGAAAGCCCTTGGCGGTAATACAGCAGCACGCTCAATCCCAAAGTCATGAAGATAGATACAACTGGCCCTGCAAATAAAAACAGTCCGGCAACAGCAAAATAAAACCCGCGCGTGCCGTTGTTCATGCTCTTCAATGATTCAGTCAGCACCGTGGCAGTTTGAGCAACCATCACTTGTGCTTCGGGCGTAGCAGCAGGCGCTTCATCAAGCGCACCAATCATCGCCAGCGTGTAAGCCAGTTTGCGGAGCGCATAGGTGAGTGAAAAAAAACTGATCGCCATAATAGCTGTGATTGCTGCAAAATTGACGGTGAACAAAGGTAAGCTAATCGCCGGAAAAAATGCCATTTGGGTGAGCGACGCATGCACATGGTTGATGCTTGCAAGCGTTCCCACCAGACCCGCCAATACGATCAAAGAACCAGAGCCAAAGAACGACATCGCGCTTGAAACTTGCCCCAATAAAATCGCGTCAAAGACTCGGTTTTCACGCTTCGAATGCATCAACATCCGCATCCATTTCAAGCGCACCACGTGCAGCTGTGCATTCAGCGTACCACGCCCTAAAAGCCGTAAAATCGGCCCGTAAAGCCACCACATGAAAAAGACCAACGCCACCGCGAATAGATGCAAGAAGTCAAAATCCCATGGGATGATCATGCGTGAATTTCCTTGATCGTCTCAGCTTTAATGCCGGGCGTACGCTCTAACGCATAATTTAAATTGAATGCCGATGATGCCATGAATACTGGCGCACCATCAAGATCATGTGCGATGGCCGAACGATTGGCATCCTGAAACCCATCCATGATTTTTGCGTCACTACAGAATATCCAGCGCAAAATTTCAAACCGCGTCGTTTCAAATTCTACTGGCACGGTATATTCATTCTTTAATCGATCAGCCAAAACATCGAGTTGCAAAGCGCCCACCACGCCAACAATAGCGCCAGAGCCATCAATCGGAGTGAACAACTGCACAACACCTTCTTCGGCCAATTCTTCCAATGCGCCTTTAAGTTTTTTGGCTTTCATCGGATCACCCAGCCGCACGCGTCGCAAAATTTCCGGTGCAAAACTTGGCACACCGGTGAACACAATATCTTCGCCTTCAGTCAGCGTATCACCAATGCGCAATACTCCATGGTTCGGAATGCCCACCACATCTCCTGCAAAAGCTTCCTCTGCCAATGAACGATCCTGCGCAAAGAAAAACTGCGGCGCATTCAAAGCTAATGATTTTCCGGTGCGCACAATTTTAACCCGCATGCCGCGCGTTAACTTGCCCGATGCTACCCGCATGAATGCAATCCGGTCACGGTGGTTCGGATCCATATTAGCTTGAATCTTGAACACCACGCCAGTGAGCTTCGGTTCAATGGCTTTGACCACACGTTGCCGTGATTTCTGGTCGCGCGGTGGTGGGGCATAAGCAATCAAGGCATCAAGCAAATCACGGACGCCGAAATTCTTAATCGCGGAGCCGAAATAAACTGGCGATAAATGCCCCTCCAAAAACGAAGTACGATCAAAAGCATGACCAGCCATTTGCTGCAGCGACAACTCTTCGCGAAATTGCACCGCAGCAGCAGGCGGCAATAATTTATCAATCGCCGGATCGTCAGGCCCTGAAACATCTTCACCCGCAGGGTCACCATCAATGCGGCGGATGCGATGATTGATCAAATCATAGGTACCAGCAAAAGTTTTGCCGATTCCAATCGGCCAAACCATCGGCACCACAGTTAAAGCCAAACCCTTCTCAATCTCATCAAGCAGGTTCAAAGGCTCTTGTGCTTCGCGGTCAAACTTGTTGATGAAAGTGATAATCGGAATATCGCGCATCCGGCAGATTTCAAACAGCTTGCGCGTGCGGTCTTCAATACCCTTGGCGCCGTCAATCACCATGACAGCGGCATCCACCGCCGTCAGCGTGCGGTAGGTATCTTCGGAAAAATCTTCATGGCCAGGCGTATCAAGCAAATTGAACACGCAGTTATTGTATTCAAACGTCATCACAGACGTGACTACAGAAATGCCGCGCGCGCGCTCGATTGACATCCAGTCTGAGCGTGTGCGTCTGCGGTCGCCCTTGGCGCGCACTTGGCCTGCTAACTGAATAGCACCGCCGAAAAGCAAAAGCTTTTCAGTCAGCGTGGTTTTACCCGCGTCAGGATGCGAAATAATCGCAAATGTGCGCCTGCGGGCGGCTTCTGTTTCAATATCGAGAGTCACGAACAATATTTCCTAATAAGCGCCTCATGTAGCCGCAAGCGCAGAAACAGTCCAGCGTGGCCGTTGCCCTTTTACGAGACATGTGGCAGTGAAGGCCAAGGGCAAAAACATGACTGATTTAGGTTTAGTAGGCGATATCGGCGGCACAAATTCACGCTTTGGCTTAGTGGCCAAGGGCTCGACTGAAGTCACCCGCGTTGAAGCTTTGAAGAATGATGGCTTTGACGGTTTGGAAGCCGCCATTGGCCATTACCTTAAAAATCACGGCGTCACGTCTTTGGCTTCCGCTGCCGTGGCTGTTGCTGCACCAGTGGACCGTAAGGTCATTCGCCTTACCAATCGCGATTGGAGCTTCAGTGCCGCATCGCTCCAAGCCGCTGCAAACGCGGCGCATTTCCGCCTGTTAAATGACTATGAAGCCTTGGCCCTGTCGCTGCCACATCTGGCACCCGAAGATTTAGAGCAAGTTGGTGGCAAAGCGCCAAAACCAAATGCCATGAAAATTGTTCTTGGACCTGGCACAGGGTTAGGCATGGCCATGTTAGCGCCACTGCCCGGCGGCGGCTGGCATGCATTGCCGGGCGAAGGCGGCCACGTAACGCTGCCAGTTGTGACCGCTGAAGAATTAAGCTTGCGCGATGCCTTAATGGGCGCTGGAAATTTTTCAGAAGTCGAAGATGTTTTAACGGGCCCCGGCCTTTACGCGCTCTATAAAATTATTGCGGTCACACCAAAATTCGCGACGTCTGAGGAAATGCTACAAGCTGCAATTGCAGGCAAAGATGGTGCGGCAGAAAAAACCCTAGAGCATTTCATAACCTTCTTGGCTCGGCTGAGTGGCGATTTCGCAATGGCACTTCAGGCACATGGCGGACTTTATTTGGCGGGCGGCATCGCGCCATCAATTGTAAAGCAGCTACAATCAGGATCATTCCGAAAAACTTTTGATGATCATGGCCGCATAGCTGAGGTTATTCACAATATTCCGGTGTATGTGATTATGGATAAATTTCCAGCCTTTAAGGGCTGCATGGCGGCGTTGAAATCATGACGAAAACAGTTTTACTCATTGTTGATATGCAAAACGACTTCTGCCCCGGCGGAAGGCTGGCGGTCAAAGGCGGAGAAGAGATTTCCTCTTTGATCAACATTATGGCGAGGCAACACGAGCATGTCGTGTTAACCCAAGATTGGCATCCACTTGGCCATTCATCCTTCGCCTCCCAACACCCCGGCCACGAGCCATTTACCCAAGTGGACATGCCTTACGGCAAGCAAACCTTGTGGCCTGATCATTGCGTTATAGGTTCTAAGGGGGCTGATTTTCATTACACGCTGGAAGTGCCGCATGCTGAAGCGATTATTCGCAAAGGTTTCCGCAAATCTATCGATAGCTATTCGGCATTTTTCGAAAATGACCACACCACACCAACGGGCCTTGGCGGCTATTTAAAAGAGCGTGGATTTGTCAAAGTAACTTGTGTCGGTTTGGCATTTGACTACTGCGTGCGCTACTCAGCCGAAGATGCCAAAGCATTGGGCTTTGAAGTGGAAGTTGTTGAACGCGCCACCAGAGCCATCGATTTGGCAGGCACTGCGGAACTCACGCGGCAATCATTTCGCGAGCGTGGCATCATCCTGAAGTGAACGAAAACAAAAGCCGGGGAATTGGCTTGTTCGTCGCCTCTCAATTTGTCGGCTCGTTAGTAGATACACCGGCAAAATATCTGCTCGCCCATGGCGTTGCACTCAGCATGGTAGTGTTCTTTCGCTATGTGATTGCCTTTAGCATTCTCTATGCAGTTTTCATCGCAAGGCGCGAAATGCCAAAGCGCAGCCAGCATATCAGGGTCAATATTCTGCGTGGCCTACTTTTGACATCTTCAACATTTTTGAATTTCTATTCGCTAGCCCAAATGCCTTTGGCCGTGGTGATGAGCATCAACTTTGCAGCACCTTTGATCTCATGCGCACTTGCACCTTTCTTACTGGGCGAAAAAGTCGGCCCGCGCCGTTGGGCTGCAGTCATGTTGGGTTTCATCGGCGTACTCATTGTTATGCGCCCCGGAGGAGCTTCGTTTCAATTCGCGATGATCACTTCGCTGGCCAATGCACTAGTTATTGCGCTCTATCAAATCTTCACCAGAAGAGCAGGTGCGGGTGATGATCCTGAAACAGGCCTCACATGGGTTTTTGCAGTTGGCGCTATCATAACGGCTTGCATCGTACCGTTTCATTGGCAAACCCCAACAATCAGCTTGTGGCCAATCATCTTTCTGATGGGTTCATGTGGCCTCATCACTCATTTGATTATTTCTCATGCCTTGCGTTTGGCACCAGCTTCTCTGCTCGCACCTTTTATTTATCTCAACATCATCTGGATCACGATTTTCGGAATCGTCATTTTTGGCGATTGGCCAGACCAATGGACGGTGCTGGGCAGCACCATCATCATTGCATCCGGCATCTATGTGTGGTGGCGAGAAAGAGTTCGAGCTCAGCCGGCAGACTGATAAGAAGTCTTCACCGAAGTATAAAATTCAGCAGCAAAACGCCCTTGTTCACGTGCACCCATGCTCGAGCCTTTGCGCCCACCAAACGCCACGTGATAATCCACACCAGCCGTTGGCAAATTCACCATCACCATCCCAGCCTGAGACTTGCGCCTGAAGTCCGAAGCGAATTTCAGCGAACCCGTATAGATACCAGACGACAAACCAAACTTCGTATCATTGGCCACGGCCAACGCTTCATCATAACTTTCAACTTTGATCACAGTGGCCACTGGCCCAAACACTTCTTCTTGGTTGATGCGCATATTATTCTTGGTGCCCACAAACAATGCAGGCGATAAATAATGCCCCTTTGTGTCGCGGTTCAATCGCTCTCCGCCCCAAGCAAGCTCCGCACCTTCATCACGCCCGATTTGAATGTATTTTTCATCCTGCGCCAAT
>CAXTKH010000012.1:0-53336 GCA_964244815.1 uncultured Aestuariivirga sp.
TTCGCCGGGGTGACGGCGATTCGTGTTGCTTTTGTTTAACGCGCTTAACTCTCTCAAGCATCAACACTCGGAATTTCGACCATCTGCACACCAGCGATTTTCCAACTGCCATCAGGTTGCTGTTGCATTGCATAAACTGCTTCGTAGCGTTTTCCATCGGATGCCGTGATGATAACGTGCTGGGCTGGCCGCCCGAGGGTATCTGTCTTAAGTTCGGTAAACACATATTTTGAATTTTTGTAGATCGGTCCATAACCGCGCTTTACCATGGCCATAAACGTATCGACATTGGGGAACACGCCCTTGACGATGGGAGCGGCATAAGAATAGGCGGTTTGATAGTCTTCAGTTTTGAAGGCATCGAGTTGCCCAGAAATGACTTCTTGGAAGGCTCGTTGGTCAGGGCTTTCGGCTCTGGAAGGGGCCAGCAGGAAAAGGAACAGAATTGCAGAGATCAGAAATCGGAACATGATTTACCTCGCTTTGAAATATGATGTCTTGCTTTTCGTACGCTGGCAAATCACAATTGGTTTAGGAGCATTATTATGGATCATTCAGTTTTGGAAACGGCCTCAGTTTGGCTTGGGCAAAAGCGGCAGGTGGCTTTGGCGACCGTTATCGAAACCTGGGGTTCGGCACCACAACCCGTGGGCAGCCAGTTGGTGATTGATGCGGATGGTAATTTCATGGGATCGGTTTCAGGCGGGTGTGTTGAAGGGGCGGTTATTACCGATGCGCTGGATGTTTTGAAAACCGGCGAGCCGAAGATTTTGGATTTTGGCGTGGCAGACGAGACCGCCTGGAAAGTCGGGCTGGCTTGTGGGGGCAAGATCAGGATTTATTTGGAGCCGCTTTTGTGAAGGTTGAAATACTTGAAGCGGTTTTAGACGCACGTCGCAGTCGTCGTTCGATTGCCGTGGTTACTGAATTGGGATCGAATATTCAGCGTGTTGTTAGCCGCGCTGATGCGGATGAGGCGTTGGAAAAGCGGTTTCGGTTTGATCAATCTGGGATTGAGAAATCAGAGGCTGGTGAAAGTTTTGTGGCAATCCATAATCCGCCACTGCGGCTGATCATCATTGGTGCGGTTCACATTGCACAAAGCATCATCCCCATGGCTCAGGCTGGCAACTATGATGTGACGGTGATTGATCCACGCGGGGCTTTTGCGACGGGTGCGCGGTTTCCCGAGGTGACGTTAATTGAAGACTGGCCGCAGGATGTTTTGCCCAAACTTGGGCTTGATGCGCGCACTGGATTTGTGGCGCTGACGCATGATCCCAAGATCGATGATCCGGCTTTGGACTTGGCGCTGAAGTCGGAGGTCTTTTATATCGGCGCTTTAGGGTCGAAAAAAACGCAGGCCTCTCGGGCTGACCGATTGAAGGCTGCGGGGTTTGATAAAGCTGCTTTGGCCCGCATCCATGGGCCTATTGGATTGAAGATTGGCGCTGTCGGTGCGCCTGAAATTGCGATCTCGATTATGGCTGAGATGACGCAATCGCTGCGGTTGGGCGGATAATGAAATTCGGTTCTGTTGCTGTTGCGGATGTTTTGGGCTGTGTGCTTGCACATGCTGTGAAGCTGAATGCTTTAACTTTGAAAAAGGGCAAAGTGTTATCGCAAGCCGATATTGATTCATTGGTTGCAGAAAATGTGATGAGCGTGATTGCGGCACGGCTTGATGTTTCTGACGTTGCAGAGGACGAAGCGGCGCGGCTGCTGTCGATTGCAATCAGCGGAGAGAATTCAACAACGCAAGAGGCATTTACAGGCCGTGCAAATTTGTATGCGAATGAATCCGGTGTGTTGTTGATTGATGAAGCGCGGCTACGCATGATCAATCATCTGCATGAGAGTTTGACGATTGCCACATTGCCCGCTTTTGCGCGGGTGGCACGGCGTGATATGTTGGCCACTGTTAAAATCATTCCATTTGCAACGCCGCGCGCGGTTTTGGAAAAAGCGTTGGCGATTGTTGGTTCAAAGCCATTGGTTTCAATTGCTGCGTTTAAACCTTTGCGGGTGGGATTGATCATTACGCGCCTGCCGCAGACCAAAGATTCGATTGTTGTAAAATCTGAGAACGCCATTCGTGACCGCGTTGTTGCGCTGGGTGGAAGCTTAACTAAAGTGGTTGTTTGCAATCATGCTCAAGATGTTTTGGCGCATGAAATTCAGAAGCTGAAGCATGTTGATCTGATTTTGTTGTTTGGCGCTTCGGCCATAGTTGATCGGGCTGATGTTGTGCCTGCAGCACTTGTAGACGCTGGTGGTGTGGTGAAACATGTGGGCATGCCGGTTGATCCGGGGAATTTGTTGATGCTGGGCTCGCTTGGCGCAATGCCAGTGACCGGTGTGCCATCATGCGCGCGCTCACCCAAGACCAATGGTTTTGATTGGGTGTTGGAACGGGTGATGGCGGGCATTGATGTTTCACCTTCTGATCTAATGGATTTGGGGGCAGGTGGGTTGCTGGCGGAAATTAAATCGCGTCCTCAGCCTCGCGAGGGGCAAACATCTTCCATGTCCGCACCGCGCATTGCGGCAGTGGTACTGGCAGCAGGTCTATCGAGCCGAATGGGATCGAACAAGTTGTTGTCTGATCTGAATGGCCAAGCATTGATCGTGCACACAATCGAACGCTTGAGCAAAGCCGCAATTGATGAAATTATTGTGGTGACTGGGCATCAAGCGGTTGACGTTCAGTCGGCCTTGAAAAATCACAAGCTGCGCTTCGTGCACAATGAAGATTATGCGCAGGGGCTTTCCACTTCAGTTCGAGCAGGCATTGCGGCGGCGCAGGAATTTGATGCAGCCTTTGTTTGTTTGGGCGATATGCCGCTGATTGAAGCTGCGGATTTAAACCGGATGATTGCGGCGTTTAATGTGGTTGAGGGACGATCACTCGTTGCACCTGTGCTGGGCCGCAAATTGGGTAATCCGGTTTTGTGGGGGCAGGAACATTTCGTTGATCTAATGGCACTGACAGGCGACCGAGGTGCGCGCAGTTTGATTGAAGCACGGCGTGATCAGGTCGTTGAAATCGCCGTGACGCATGATGGGATTTTGATGGATGCCGATACGCCTGAAGCTTTAGCGGAAATTAAAGCCAAACTAAAGTAGCTGGCGATACTGGATGAAGCCTGAGCGAGAGGCAATTTTGTTGTAGAGCTCCATCGCATCTGTATTGCTTTCGTGCGTTAGCCAGTGGACGCGAGAGCAGCCCTTGGATTTTGCATATGCATAAACATATTCAATCAGTTTTCTGCCAACGCCATGCCCACGCTCATCTTCTACAACGAACAAGTCTTGCAGATAGCAATAGTCGCCCGTTGTCCAGCATGAGCGATGTTGGATGTGATGGACTATGCCAATGGCTTTATCTCCGTCCCACGCCATGGCCGCGCCCATGGGTTCAGCCGGATCAAGCAAACGGTTCCATGTGATATCGCTTACGGCTTCGGCAATGTCGGTCTTGTAGAAGGCTTGATAGCCACGCCACAGCGGATACCACAGGGTTTTGTTTGCCGCTGTGATGGCACGAATTTCGATTGTCATATCAATTGTAAATTCCTGAAGCTCACATGACCTTTGCGGCCGATGATGATGTGGTCGTGTACGAGAATTCCAAGCGTGTTGCCAGCGGCGATCACTTTCTTGGTCATCTCAATATCGGGGATTGATGGTGTTGGATCGCCTGATGGATGGTTGTGCACCATGATGATGGCCGAAGCTGAAAGTTCCAAAGCACGCTTGATTACTTCACGCGCATAGACAGGTGTGTGATCTACGCTTCCGGTTTGTTGCACTTCATCAGCGATCAGTTGGTTTTTCTTGTCGACAAACAATAGCCGGAAACTTTCAATCTCGGCAAAAGCCATGACCGAGTGGCAGTAGTCTATGATGGCTTTCCAACTGCTCAGCAGTGGGCGATTGATAACTGCGCCGCGTGAGAGGCGGTGGGCTGCTGCCTGTATTAGCTTTATTTCGGTTGCGACAGCGGGGCCCACGCCTTTGACTTCCATCAAGCGTTCAGGCTCTGCGCTTACAACTTCTGCAAAAGAACCGAACCTTGCGATTAATGCTTTGGCGATTGGTTTAGTGTCGCCGCGTCTGATGGCGCGGAACAAAACCATTTCGAGCAATTCATAATCGGGCAGGGCGTCTGTGCCACCAATCTCAAATCTTTCGCGCAGGCGCTCGCGGTGGCCCAGGAAGGTTACTTGATTGGTCGCATCTTCGAGGCCCTTGGCCATTTCAGATTTTTTCAGTCGGGCGTTCTAACCCTTTTGGTGACAGCGTGAATATCTCGCATCCCGTTTCAGTCACGCCAATCGTGTGTTCGAATTGGGCCGAGAGCGAGCGATCACGGGTCACGGCTGTCCAGCCATCGCTCAAGATTTTAACGTGGGGCTTGCCCAGGTTAATCATGGGCTCAATGGTAAAAAACATGCCGGGTTTGAGTTCAACGCCTTCGCTGCGCTTGCCATAGTGCAGCACGTTGGGATGATCATGAAAAACTTCGCCCAGGCCATGGCCGCAGAAATCGCGTACGACTGAGCAGCGTTCAGCTTCCGCATAGGTTTGGATGGCATGGCCAATATCGCCTAAATGCGCGCCGGGTTTGACCTCGGCTATGCCCCGCATAAGGCATTCATAAGTCACATCTATCAAGCGTTCAGCAGCGCGGCTGATTTCGCCAACAGCATACATGCGGCTGGCGTCGCCGTGCCAACCATCGACGATGAAGGTGACATCGATGTTTACAATATCGCCTTCGCGCATCGGCTTATCATTCGGAATGCCGTGGCAGACGACATGATTAAGCGATGTACAACAGGCCTTGCGGTAACCGCGGTAGTTCAAGGTTGCTGGCAGAATTTTGTGAGTTGCCGCAAAATCCATAAAGAATTCGTCGATCACTTCAGTGGCCACACCTGGTTTCACAAGTGATGCAACCTCATCCAAAGCGACAGCCGTCAGACGGCCAGCTTTGCGCATGGCTTCGAAATCATCTGGCTTGTGCAGTTTGATGCGGGATGAAGCTTGGGTTTTGGTCATAATGTCATTCTGTCAGGGGTTTTCGTTTGGGTCAATGTGTGGCACTGGTTGTGGGAAAATGAGAGGTTTAGATGACGCAAGCTCCAACCGCAGCCGTTCTATTGATTGGTAATGAGGTTTTATCTGGGCGCACCAAGGATAAAAATCTAGGGTTTATCGCGGATTATCTTTCAGCGCTTGGCATTGATTTGATGGAAGCGCGGGTTATTGCTGATGATGAAAGCGATATTGTTGCCGCAGTGAATGCTTTGCGGGTGCGTTATACCTATGTCTTCAGCACAGGTGGCATTGGGCCAACCCATGATGATATTACGGCTGACTGCATGGCCAAGGCTTTTGGCGTTGGCATTTCGCACCACCCAGAGGCTGTGGAGATTTTGACAAATTATTACAAAGAGGTGGGGCGTGAGGCCAATGAAGCGCGGATGCGCATGGCGCGGATTCCGGAAGGGGCAACGCTGATCAATAATCCAGTTTCAAGAGCGCCAGGATTTCGAATTGGCAATGTGTTTGTGATGGCGGGTGTTCCTAAAATCATGCAAGCGATGATGGACGCTTTAGCGCCGCAACTGACCACGGGTGCTGTTGCAAAATCTTTGACGATTGAATTTCAAGGCGGCGAGGGCGATGTGGCAAAGCCTTTGGGTGCCATTCAAGATCAGTTTCCCACGGTGACGATCGGTTCTTATCCATTTGAATCGGCGGAAGGCTATGCCACGAATTTAGTGTTGCGCTCGCGTGATGAGGGTGCACTGGAAAATGCAGCACAAGCTGTTTCGGCCATGGCCGAGGAGTTGTACTCGCAAGGTAAGACGCGCGGGTGGAAAAGGCTTTAGGCGGCTAAAGCCTTCTTCACTTTCTCTGTGAGATCATTGCGCGTGAATGGTTTATTCACCAGCTCAATGGTGTCGGGCAAATCTTGCATTTGGCGCACAGAGCCTGGGGCATAGCCAGACATGAACAGGATTTTCAGTTCGGGGCGAAGTTTCATGGCTTTATGAGCCAGTTCTGGGCCATTCATGCCGCCAGCCATGATCACGTCTGAAAGAACCAGATCGATGTCGCGGTTATCGTCAATCATCTGCAGGCCTTCGTGGCCGTTGGTTGCCGTTAAAGTTTCAAAGCCCATTTCTTCGATCATGGCGGCTGCCACTTCGCGCACTGAGCTATTGTCTTCGACAATCAAAATCTTCATTTTGCGCGCGTCATAAACAGCTTCTGTTTCAGTGTTGGTTGCACCCAACTCGCGCAACAGGTGTTCCTGCAATTCTGCCGGGCGCTTGATCACATCTATTTTGGACGCTGTATTCAATCTTGGCAGATAAATTTTGACGGAGGTTCCGTGGCCAACTTCGGAATAGATTTTAACGTGGCCGCCAGATTGTTTGACGAAGCCATAGATCATTGAAAGGCCCAGGCCCGAGCCTGCTTCAGGCCCTTTGGTGGTAAAGAAAGGCTGGAATACTTTTTCGATATTTTCGGGCGCAATTCCAGTGCCTGTGTCGGTAACTGAAATTTCAACGTAGTCACCCGGTGTTACTTCTTCGTGGAATTTTGCGTAGGCATCGTCCAAGCTGCGGTTCCTGCTTTCTATAATCAGGCTGCCGCCGTTTGGTGCCATGGCGTCACGTGCATTGATCGTGAGATTAAGGATCGCGGTTTCCAACATGGTCTTGTCAGCTTTGACCGACCACAGTTCAGTGGTTGGTATGATTTTTAAGTCAACGGTGGCGCTGACGGCCTGCTGCAGAAGGTCAGTCATATTCACCAGCAGATCATTAACGGCCAGCTCTTTGTTCTGAAGTGTTTGCTGTCTGGAGAACGCCAACATGCGGCGGGTTAGATCAGAGCCTTTTTCGGATGCATCGATGGCGGCGCGGATGCGCTTTAAGGCACGTTCATCGCCTTTGACCAATTGTTCGACCAATTGCAGGTTGCCCATTACGACCATCAAGAGATTGTTGAAATCGTGTGCAATGCCGCCGGTGAGTTGGCCTACGGCTTCCATTTTTTGAGCTTGTTGGAATCTATTTTCCAGCGCTTTGCGTTCTGTCACGCATTGGCATGCACCAAAGATCGCCTCGATTTCACCATTTCTGCCGCGCTCGGGATCCATGGTCACTTGGAAGTATTCGAGTTCGCCTGATTTCTTTTTGACGGCGATTTCGAGATTTTTGATTTGGTTGCCAATTTTGGCAAGCTCCAGGCCCTCTACGAATTTTTCACGATCACCCGGTTCGATCATTTTGATGAACGTATCAAGATTAGGGTGAACCATAGCATTGGCGAGGCCGAGGAGTGCTGCCATTTCAGCCGTCAAACGTGAGACGCCGCTTTCAACGCGCAGCTTGAAGCTGCCGAGATGGGACACCGCTTGGGTTCGTTTTAGCATCAGTTCTGAATTTTTGAGCCGCTCGAGCGTGATCATTTGATCATCCACGTTGCGGCATAGGCCAACAACCTTTACAGGTTTTCCCGTTGCTGGATCACGGATAAGGCCTGCTGCTGTTTCGATCCAGGCATAATTGCCAACACCAGTTTTCACACGGTAGCGCGTTTGGAAAATGTCGTTGCCGAATGGAGCGTTTTTAATTTTGAGGTCGATGGCTTTGTCGGCATCTTCGGGATGGATGCGGTCGTTGAAGCTCATGTAGTTTAGTGTGCCTTCGGTTTCACCGAAGATTTCCAGCATTTCTGGAGAATTAAAAGTTTCGCGGGTTTCATAATTATAGTCCCAAAGCGCATAACCACCTGAACGCAAAGCGAGTTGGAGTCGCTTTTCATTGTTCATGGCGCTCATTGCTTGCTCAACGCTGGCGTTTTGGCCGATCAACAAAATTGAAGTTGATGTGCCGTCATCCCAGGTTTGGCTGCGAAAAACGGATTTCACATAGCTGCCCAAAGGAGGCGTGTAGCTGATTTCGATTTCAGCAAGAGCGTTGGATCCTGGAACCAGAGGCAAATGGCGCGCTGAAATCAGGCCGGTGCCAAACTTCATCAAGGGCTTTCCAACAATTTCTGATTTGGAGCAATTCCAGCGGCGCAATAACGCTGTTGATACGTCTTTGATAACGGCTTCCGGCATTGCAATATGCAAAACCTCAGTGTTTGCCATTTCGAAAGCATTTATCAGCGCGTCAATCATATGTTTTGCCCGTTTTTGGTCAATTATCGTGCCATCATCGCGGTAAAGTATGAAACAAGTGTTGATCTAATCGTTGTCATTGCAATGAATTGCACAAATTGTCATAGAGCAAGTAGCAATTTGGGGTGAAAATGATGGACGAAAAATGGCAGAAGAGTTTTCCGGTTTCCTGGGATCAGTTTCATCGTGACGCACGAGCTTTGGCGTGGCGGCTTTCTTCGGCCGGGCCATTCAGAGCTGTTGTGGCGATCACACGCGGCGGATTGGTTCCAGCAGCTATTGTAGCCCGAGAGCTGGGAATTCGGGTTATCGAGAGTGTGTGCGTAGCCTCTTATGACTATGACAAACAGGGGCAGATTTCAGTTTTGAAGCCCGTCGCAACGGATATTATCGGGACAGATCAAGGTGCTGGCGTTCTCATTGTGGACGATTTAGTTGATACGGGTGCAACGGCCAAAGTGGTGCGTGAGATGATGCCAAAAGCGCATTTTGCAACCGTTTATGCCAAGCCACAGGGCAGGCCGCTGGTTGATACTTTTGTGACGGAAGTAAGCCAGGACACTTGGATCTATTTGCCGTGGGATATGGGATTGCAATTCAGCCCACCGATTGGCGAGCGGGCGACGGCTTAAGATTTTTGATAGTCAGACTTGCGACCTTCAAGCTTTTGCAAGAACTTGGCGTATGACGGGAATACTTGAATCGCTTTTTCTATTTGAGATGTTGAATGTTTCGCATTTAATTCCAATATGATTGACTGCTGGCAGTCTAAAAATTCCCGAAAATCCTGCGAAATCGCTATTGCTTCGCTTCCAAACAGAGCGTGCGTGGTCGTTTTGAATGATTTCCCGCGGATCATCATCGCTCCTGCATCGATTACGGCCAGTTCTTTGGTTTTGGTCGCGAGCTCGCCCACGATTACGATGTTATGACCTAGGTCTTTGCAAATGCCCTCGGCGCGCGAAGCCAGATTTACAGTTTCGCCCAAGGCCGAATAATCAAAGCGCTCCAATGAACCCATGTTGCCAACGATCGCAGGACCAGAAGCCAAGCCGATGCGTGCAGAAATGGGCCATAAGCTGAATGGTTTTAAAATTGCTTGGTTGGTTTTATCAGCATTGAATTTGGCAAGCTCAGTTTGAATATCAAGCGCTGCCAAACACGCCATGTATTGATGATCATTTTGTGGCAGAGGTGCGTTCCAAAATGCCATTGTTGCGTCACCGATGTATTTGTCGATAGTGCCGCCATTTTTTAGGATGGGTTGGCTGCAAGCACTGAGTAGAGTATTGACAACTTTTACCAACACTTCTGGTGGAAGCGCCTCACACATTGACGTAAAGTTTTCGATATCAACAAACATCACCGTGATGTTGCGGGTTTCGCCACCTAACTTTAAGGCTTTTGGGTTGCTTTCAATTTCTGCCAAAACTGTGGGCGCTACATAGTGGCTGAAGACGTTGCGCAACTGCCTGCCTTCGCGTTCGGTTATGAGGAGTCGGAAAGCAATCGTGGCCAAAAAAATTGTTGCTGAAGCCAATATCGGGAATGTGACATCCAGCAACAAACCAAGGGCGTTGAACGCATAGGCTGAAGCAAATGTTAAACTGCAGAGCGAGGCAATGAGACCTATGACGAGGGGCAGGGGCCTGATCAATGCTGTGAAAAAAGCAATCAGCAAACCCAGTAGTGCTACGAAGTAGTATTCTGCTGCAATGACCCATTCGGGGCGTTGCAAGAACTTTTTGGATAATATTTGCTGCAATACTTGCGCGTGAATGGATACGCCTGGAATTGCTTCGCCCAAAGAAGATGTTCTGGTATCGACAAGGCCAGCGGCTGATGTTCCAATAAGCACAATATGATCTGTAATCAGGGGGCGTATGCTTTCAAGGCTTTGAACGTCAAACAATTTGGAAGCCGACACATAGAGATTTGGATCATCATGACCGTAATAGACCGTAAACTGACCGCTCTCAGATACGGGTATTTCGAAAGCGCCAACACGAATTGAATCGATTGTATCTTCGGTGCTGGCTGATCCATTGATGACGTAGGTGGGTTCAGCTTGAACTACGCGAAGAGTTTCCAAAGTCAAACTGGGATAATAGGTCTTGCCATCTGACCATAACATCGGAATTTGACGCGCAATACCCTGTTCCTGTTTTAAATCAAGATTGATGCCGCCGATGCCTGCTGCAGCTTGATCAAGAATATTCAAGTTCTGCACCGTATTTTGCAATCGGGGTGGTGCCCCGAATGCGGGCAAATTGATTTGTGCAAAACTTGCTTTGGAGAGAGGCGGATTGGCACTCCCATTTTTAGCTTTTGCGAATGCGGTGATGACAGGGCGGTTTGCAATTGCCTGTGCAAATATTTCATCGTTGTTGGTCAATGGCTTTGCATCTGCTGTCTGCGGAATTGACTCTTCTGTCGCGGCATCATTAAAAACCAGATCTGGCGACATGCGGTCACGTTCAGGAAAAACAATATCGAGTACAATTGCTGCAGCACCTAACCCATGAAGTTGATCAACCATTTTTGCCACATCGTTGCGTGGCCACGGCCATTGGCCACGTTGATTGAGTGATGTTTCATCAATATCGATGATGCGCACTTGTGATGGACTTATTGTTTGTCGTGGCCATAAGCGCTGCAGTGTATCAAACCCCGCACCGCGCATCGTTGCGAGGGTTATTGGATCGGCGATGCGCACAGTGAGAAGAACTGCGGTTGTCAGCATTCCAATCAAGATGCCGGGAAGAGCACGACGCCACTTCATTTTGCAGGGGTATTTGAGCCGTCGACCTTGCTGCTGCTCATGGCATTACACGTTAACAACCTTTTCCACCTGTCACATTTCCACCGGAACATGGCGGTGGACGTTCATCAAATTTTTGGTTTCTGTCCAAGCGCTCATCTTGCAGGGTGTTTGGTTGTTTGCATAAGTTTGTATTGAGTTTGAAGGCTGCCTGTAGTTGCCCTTGATTAAAAATATATGGCAGGTTTGCGCGCAAGCCCTGAATTTTGGTTTGGCCAGTCAGTTTCTTTGCTGTGCCGTTTTCAGTTGTGCCCAATTCGCATGTGGGGTTTAATTCTACGCAGGATCTAGAGCCAGATTTGCTGCATAGCCGCACTTTCCCTTGTAGCAATGCAACGCCAGTGGCTTTCTTGACCCAAAAATCAAAGCCCGTGCCTCTGATGCCGATTGTGGCGTTTGCGGTTTGGATATCATATGCGCTCTTGGGGCTTTTCCCGGTAATGAAGCGAAACGTCCCGCGCAAAGCTCTTATAGAAAAATCTTTTGCAGTGTTGCCGTTGCCGCGCATCAGAACTTTACTGATTGTTAAAGTTGAGCTTGGTCCCACAACTAATTTGGTGCCATCAACGAAAAGAATCTGCGCGTTGCCTGCTGAAACAGTTATCTTGTCATTTTCAAATATGGGTGAATTCGCAGCCAATGTGCGGTTGCCGCCGGGGCCAATGGAATTTGGCGTGCCAATAACGGCGATGACTCGGGCAATTGGATCAGCGATCGCTGGAATCGATAGTGTTAACAGAGAGAAAAAAAGCAAACATAAAAATCGGTGGATCATAACCATCGCTCCCAGCTCTTGCGAGCCCCCAAGCTGCTTGTGTTAGTCGGGTTGCTGGCGCTTGGCAAGAATGCGTTTAATGTTTAAAAGTCAACGTCATGGATCCCAAAACAATTGCTTATGTCTTGAGCGTGATAGCCCTTTTGCAGTTCAAACATTTCTTATGCGATGGGCCATTGCAAACACTCGATATGGTTCAGCAGAAATCAATCTATGGGGCGCGGCTTGGGCTGTTGCACTCAGCGCTTCACGGTTTAGGAACGGGCTTGGTTTTAGTATTTTTTTCCAGCTCGGTTGCTTTGGTTGCCGGATTGGCATTGGTCGATTTCGCAGTCCACTATCACACCGATTATTTTAAAGAAAACATCATCAAGTACTTTAGGTGGAATTTTAAAGATGCGAAATTCTGGTGGGCATTGAATGCTGATCAGGCCCTGCATCAATTTACTTATTTGGGACTTGTAGCTATTTTGCTTATGGCCTGAGCGGCTGGTCGGCCAGCACTTTGCGCGAATTTGAGCGGCGCATTTTTTGGGCAAGATCGCGCCCGAGCACTTGATATAAAATACCGTTCAACTGTCGGTCACGTGCGACGACTTTAGCAAGTCGCATTTTTGAAAACACAATCACGCGTGAAGTCTCATCCACCGTCACGCGCGCGTTTGCCGGATTGCCTGTGAGGTATGCAATCTCGCCAACGAATGATCCGCTGTCGAGATAGGTTATGAATGAACCATCGACTTCGACATGCGCACGGCCTTTGAAAAGAAAATACAGCGAATCAACGGGTGCGTCTTGTCTTGTTAATGTCTCGCCTGGCTCAAAGTTTTTCCATTCAGCGGCGCGCAAGAGCTTGGCAATTTGAGAATCATCCAGCCCCTCAAAAGCTTGGCGTAGCGCCGGTGCTTCGGCAGCAGGCAGTGTGGCTTTGACGCGGTCCCTGATCAGCCATGTCAGATGATAAAGATTGATCAAAATGAAAATGACGACCCAACCAAGGACCGGATAACCTGTGCCTGACAGGCGAAAATAGACGATTTCCAAAAATAGGCCGACAACAGCCAACACTCGCAACCAAAATATATTTGTCAAAAAATACGAAACCGCCAGCAAGGCATAGGCCATGTGAGCGGGGAGGTAGGCTGGGTCCAGCAGTTGGTCTAAAAAATTCATGGCCCAAGATCACGCGACGAACAGTGCTTGTCAAGCAGATGTGCCTCGCCTATCAGGGCATTCGCAAATGTAGAAATAGTGCGGGCGTGGCGTAATGGTAGCCGCAACGGACTTAAAATCCGTTGGGAGTAATCCCGTGCCGGTTCGAGTCCGGCCGTCCGCACCAGTTTCATTTTTGTACGCAATTTCAACTTTCCAAGAAGAACCTCACCATTTCCCGTGATGCGTTGGGGCCTTTTGAGTCGGTGTAGCTGCCTTTGCTGTTTCCGCCGAACCAGGTGTGGCCGCCGCCCACTATTGTCCATTGTTCGATAACCGAAGTGCCATTTTTATTGCGCAGAATAACGCGATCAACCTGTCGATCATTGATCTGGCTGGTTTGCTGAATTTCATTCAGTTTGCCGGATTTGATGCGGCCGCGTTTGACGATGCGTTCGGAGTTCGACCGATGAACAGTAGCGTCGCTGCTGCCGTGAAAAACAATACGCCTGCTTTGTCCGGCAGTCGTGCCGTTGGAACGCGGCTCAAGTTTGCTGTTACCTTTCATGGCTGATAGTGCGTTGGCCACCGACGATGCAGAACCGTGCGGCAATCCTGAATGCACGCCAACTGCTTCAAATTGGTCCGGATAAGTAGACGCTAATATTTCTGCCATTGCGCCTCCTGCAGAAAGCCCTGCAGCGAAAACCCGACGTTTTGAAATGCTGAACTCTTTTATCAGATTTTCCGCAAGTGAGGCGAGCATTGACGGTTCGCCGGAGCCTTGTTTTTGATGGCGCGCATCAAACCAATTCCAGCAGCCTAACGAATTTGCGGTTTTTGGTTGGAGCGGATACGCCACAATCAAATTGAACTCATCAGCGATGCTATTCATTTGCGTACCGAGAGCAAAATCAGCAGGAGTTTGTGTACACCCATGGAGCATGATCAGCAATGATTGCTCATGAGTTGAGGTGTTGGAAGGGATGTATAACATGTAAGTCAAATCCCGCAGCGAATGTTGATAAGTGCGCGTTGTAAAATTGCCAATAGAACTGTTTGCTTGATGGGCTTTGTTAACGGCAGGCTTTGATGATATCTTGAGTTTTGTAGTCGGAGCTGGTGTATCGCTCACATCAGTTTTAACTCCGCTCACGAATTTGATTTCGGTTGCATCAGTGGGAACCTCAAATTTTTCGGATGATAGCGCTCGTTTGATGAGATTGGTGGCGTCTGCCACGCTTGATTTGCGAACCAAGGACAATGCCTGACGCATCGCATTGTTCAAGTGAGAATTCATGAGAATTATCCTTTATGAATTACGAGTTTAACCTGGTTGCGAGTGCGGCTTTTACGTCTGCCGAAGCATGCAGCGCTCCTAGTACGGTAAGAGAAGCTATTGTGGCTTTGGCCAGCTCTGGACTTACATCGTCTGCTATTGTCGCAAGGCCAAGAACACGAATGTCTAGCTGTTCATCTTTAGCTTTAACCGCCTCAAGATATTGTTTTGAGAAATGCCTGAGGCCCAGTTCCAAGGTCAGCCGCGTTGTTGCCTCTTTTGCAAATTCGCCGTGCGTATTGATCTGGTTTCGAATTGCCGACCTGATAAAATCTGAACGGTTTGAATAGAACCCATTTTGTACCAGCAAGTCGATGTGTCCTAAATCTACAAAGCCTAGATTTATAGTCAATTTTTCATTTTCGGGGGAATGACCCATATTAAATCTCATATTTACCATCTGTATGGATGGTATATAGATGTATCATGAAAGATTTCAAGCGTGGTGATTGAATTACTTTTGAACCCAATTCACTAAAAATCCCGGCAAAACCTACCGGGATTTATGTGTTGTAAGTATGAGGACGTCTGTTTAATCGATTAACTCAGGGGCACTGTGAGCAATCTCATGTTCGGATGCCTTTGAATTTTCAGACCAGCGTGAATTTGCGCCGACTGGTAATTGCACCACTCTGGCGCGTTGGCCTCTACGCAGGCTATTGATCAAAATGACCTGGCCATTTGGAAGCTCAAGGGCATCATGATGCGTGGAAATCAGATGAGGGTTTACCTTTCTGAATACTGCTACTGTCGAATTCGATCCTTTGGACAATAGTTTTGTCCACGTCAAAAATCCGTCAACTTCGATTGGTCTGTCAAAAACCAGTTCAGTTCCTGGCATTAAACAAACTGCCACATCAGGTTCATTCACCGCAGCGAATCCCATTGTGGATGAATTTCTAAATTGCGATGTGATGATCACATCTTCCAATTTTGCTTCGCGGCTATTTTGGTGTTCAAGGCTGTAATCGCACATTTGGTCTCTCCTTTCGTTTTTGAGATGTCATGATTTACGGCGTCGAATCTCTTGAACGCTGGTAAAAAATTTAAGTTCCGAAGTTAAAAGCTGGTTTCCAAGGTATAAAAATCAAAATGATAAATTCAAAGTTGTGGGAACTGGAATGTGAAGTGATAGTTATCCCATTCGAAGTGATGCTCGGCAATCCGCCAATGCTCGCTACAGGGAGGTAAGGAGTGACTATTATGCCAAATACCAAAAGTAGTAGTAACGATAATCAATGTAAAGGCAGCAAGAGTTCTTCGGGCGGCAAAGGTGATAACCGCTCATCGGGTAGTGGAAGCGATCAAAAAAGTGGCCAATCTAAATCCACAGCTAGTTCATCCAAACGTGCTAACGGTTAAGAGCCGATTTTAACAAGAAGAAGGTGGCCCTGCGGCACCCTCTTTTTGTCAATTCGAGCATATTAAATATTACGGACGATAAGGTTACGGATGCGGTGGTTTCGCATGGTTTCGCGGCGAGCAATATTGGACGGTTGTTCGTAATACTCAGGAAACACAACGGGTAGTGCCAAGCATTCGCTTTGTACCGGCAACACATCACTCCAGTCATGCACATCGCGCCAATGTTTGTAATGGTCGCATTTTTCCATTTCATCGACACGTTTTGTTCCGTTTTTTATTTTTGGAATACTATTTCGATTCCTTTTGCAAACATGAATTGTGATTGAATCACGGATCAGCTTTATTTCTGTAAGTTTTTTATTATGTAAAATTCTGAAGTGTTGTGCGGGAACTCAACGTGATGAGACTGTGTTGGTTGTTGACCGACGTCATCACATTGCTGGTAATGCGTTTGACAGATTTGACAGCGCATGGATTCTTATTCATCAATATGGACCACATATTTTTCATACAAATTCGGACAATATTTTTGAACATCTCAGTCACTTTACAAAATGGCGGCGTTATGAACACCGAGTTCTTGCGCAAGTAGACCGGCAACTGCTGCCTATTCCTATAAATCTTGATACAATCAACTGGCTCTATGGGCTTTCACTTAACTCCGAACAGATGGAGAAGTTTTTGGTGAGCCGTGCTGAGCATGTTGAAAACATCATGACGTCGGAGGATGTGGTAGTCAGCAAACTTGGCCGTGAACTGTATGAGAAAATTTTTTCAGGGCTATACCCGAAAGCAATGGGGTCTGGATACATAGGAAAGTGCCGTTGTGGACCTTCGCACCTGCAGACATGGTTGCTTGAAAATCATTTATATCGAATTTTTCATTTGAATAGGAATGCGAAAGTCAAAATTTGCAGTGGGAACTTTTTTGCAATTGTCGAGTTGAAGCTATGGGTTGGTGGAGTTATCCATTGACAAAGCCACACATAAATTGATGGTCAATACTTACACCTCGATTCAGCGATGACTTGTCCTTGGGAGCTGAACAATTAGTAGCAATGACAGGAGTGTAAAATGAACGGGATAATTTATTTAGTCGGTCTTGTCGTGGTGGTATTGGCAGTGCTTTCTTTGTTAGGTCTTCGTTGAGGTGCTGACATGGCATATGAAACAGTAAGTGTGTCGTCATCTGAACCCTTGGTGTCGTCAGACTCGAATTCTTATCTGGACTGGGGTTCAATCATTGGCGGAATTGTTTTGGCATCAGCTATATCAATTGTGTTGCTGGCGTTTGGGTCGGCGATTGGCCTGTCGTTTTCTACAACTTCTGTTTCGGCAAAAGGGCTGGCAATAGGAGCTGGAGTTGGTGTAGCGCTTTGGTTTATCTGGGTTCAAGTTTCAAGCTTCATGGCTGGTGCATATTTAACGGGGCGCATGAGGAAAAGGCGAAGTGATTCGACTGAACACGAATCAGAAGTTCGTGATGGTTCGCATGGTTTGCTTGTTTGGGCAGGGTGCGTATTGATAGGTTCATTCATTGCGCTAAGTGGTGCGTCGTCTGTGGTAAGTTCAATTGGTGGAATTTCAAAGGCAGCAACGTCGGTTGTGGCGACAGGTGCTGCATCAACAACTGACCTGTCTAACGGCAACGCAATGAAATATTATTCTGATATGTTGCTTCGTGGTGCGGTCGCAGGTGGTTCCACACCCAATCGCGCTGACCGGGCAGCCGTTGTGACTGAAATAAATACTATTCTTGCTAAAGCAGCCTTTCCCACAGGAAATCTTGCACCCAGCCAAGACGATAAAACTTATTTGGCCCAGCTGGTGTCGCAACAAACTGGCATGGCTCCTGAGCTAGCCAACACAAGAGTAAATGAAACCTTAGCTAAAATCGACGCGGCGAAGGCCGAAGTGGCAAAAGCAGCAGAAACGGCACGACGCGTCGGGATTATTGCTGCATTTCTTTTGGCCGCATCTTTGTTAGTTAGTGCGGCTGCTGCATATTGGGCAGCAACAATTGGTGGCAATCACCGCGACCAAGGCGCAGTTTTTACGGGATTTTTCAGACGCGTGGGACAATAATTAAAAAGCTGCTCTTATGATCAGGGCAGCTTTATTTTGCTATAGGCGTGTAATCTATATGGCTGAGTATGTTCGGGCCAAGGTGGGTACAGCTGGATGGAATATTCCCTTGGCATTCCGGCTCGGTTCTAACCCGAAAGCTTCATTGTTGGAAAACTATGCATTGCAGTTTAACGCTGTCGAAATCACCTCCAGCTTCTATCGGCCACACAAATTTTCAACTTACACAAAGTGGGCTTCACTTGTGCCAGAAGATTTTTCGTTCTCGGTAAAATTGCCAAAAACAATTACGCATGATTCGAGGCTTGCAAATGTTGATGGAAAACTTAACTTATTTGCTGCCCAAGTCCTTGGTTTGGGAAACAAGTTGGGGTGTTTGCTTGTCCAACTTCCTCCGAGTTTGAAATTTTCTCAGTCAGATGCAAAACCAACTTTTCAGAAGTTGCAGCAGATTTTTTCGTGCCCGATTGTTTGTGAACCACGACATTTGACTTGGTTTTCAAGCGATGCCGATAATTTTTTAAAAGATTTAGGCGTGTCGCGTGTCGCGGCTGATCCAGCAATATATATTGATGCTGCCAAACCAGGCGGGGATCTAGCAACTTGTTATTATAGATTGCATGGATCGCCCGAAAAATATTTCTCGGATTACAACGATATCGATATCCAGAATTATGTGAAGTTGATCAGAAAGAATAAAATATGTTCCCAGATGTGGTGCATATTTGACAATACTGGCAACGGTCGCGCGACACCTAATGCTCTAACTCTGAAAAAATTCTTGAATATTGCAACATTTGGTCAGAAAAAATTGTGAAGGCATTGAACACTCAGTTTTTTGAACAAGAGGTTTTGATCGTTGCAAAATCTCTTATTGGATTTTTGTTTACGGTAAATGGAGTAGGTGGGGTGATTGTCGAAACGGAAGCTTATCGGTCCGACGATGCGGCTTCACACAGCTTTCGGGGAAAGACAGTTCGCAATAGCGCAATGTTTGGATTGGCAGGCCATGCTTATGTCTATAGATCATATGGATTGCACTGGTGTTTCAATATTGTATGCGGGAATGCAAGTGCCGTGTTGCTGCGCGCTATTGAGCCCAAGCACGGTATTAGCACCATGATGCAGCGGCGTAACACCAATGATATTGCATTGTTGTGTTCTGGTCCCGGCCGGTTGTCTCAAGCTCTCGCCATTGATGCATCGCTAAACGGCTTAAATGTTTTGACTGCGCCATTTGACATCACTCGAGGTGCTAAAGCCGAAATAGTTATTGGTGAACGTGTTGGAATAAGCCGCGCAAAGGATTACCCGTGGCGTTTTGGGATGAAAGATTCACCTTATTTCAGCCGCAAGTTTTGAAACTTTATTTGAAACTAGATTTTTTGGATTGCTTTGCGTTTTCTCCGGTGCAACACAAAGCCTAACATACCGAGGCCTGATCCCAACAGAGGGAATGCAGCAGGAATGGGCACAGCAGAAACCGGGCCGGTTACGCTCACATCATCAAGACCAATCATAAATTGTTGTGAACCTAAAGCATGGCCAACGATATCGATGACTGTAGAGGTGGACGTAGCCGTAAATATTCCAGTCAATTGATTCCAGATCGCTCCAGTAGGCGAATAGTTCCAGAATCCGGGTGTTCCAATAAGTGCCAGCGTTACACTGTTGGCCAAGACATCGAAACCAGGGCCGCCTGTGAAGTCCTGGGTTTCAAAAATTGAAAAATTATACTGTTGGCCCACAACGGTGGAGATTGTTTGATGTAGAATTCCGTGAGGCGTTGTGTCGCCAACGCCCGTCAAATCCACATAACCTTGACCGGAATGTCTGTTCATATCAGTGTTGTTGAAGCCCCACACGAGTGAGTTCCCAACTGTCCAACCAGTCAAATCTTGTGGGCCTCCTTGGGTGATGGTGTCATAACCTGTAATGCTGCTACTGATCGGCGTGAAATTGCCGTTTTCAAAGCCACCATTGGTAATGAATTCTACAGCATGTGCGTTGCTGGACGTTGCCAGAACAAGTGCTGAAACAAATGCATAAGATAATCGCATATTGTCCTCCAAATCGCTTAACGTGACCCAGCCCGCACACTAATTTAACGACTATTTCAGAATTAGCGCAAGATATATGGTGGCGCTTTTCTAGATTTATTCGACACGATTTGGGCATAATTGTTGCGCAGGTTGAGTTTGGAATCGCGGGTTCAGAGGGAGGTTGCATGACGTTTGATCCTAAGGGGGCTTCTTTGGTTTCGCGTGCCGGAATTAGAGCCGGTGAAGGTGATCTTCAACGCATTGCACAGGATGGATGGAACGGGTGGGTCCGCGACCAATTCGCGCAAACGCCCGATGATGAATCTCGCGTTGGTGATGCTTTAAAATCTGCAAAGCTGAAAATTGAATATGATGTTGAAGATGGCATCAAGGGGCTCAAGGAAAATCGGGGGCTGACATCTCTTAATAAACCTACCGCAAAGCTCTGGCATCTCGGCGATTGGGAGAAGAAGATTGCTTGGGAAGAGCGTATCCGCCCCAGTAGAGAAGTTGTTGCTGCAACGATTATTCGGGCAACGCTTTCGTCAGCGCAATTACGTGAAACAGTGACAGACTTTTGGCGGGATCATTTTTCTGTCAACAGCGAGGCGGATGAGGATGTGGCGATAGCGCTTCCTGCATACGACCAAGATGTTCTGCGCATGCACGCTTTTGGAAATTTTCGCGAGATGCTTGAGGCCGTTGCCACATCAACCGCGATGTTGGCCTATCTGAACAATGCTACAAGCCGTGCTTCGCCTGCAAATGAAAACTATGCCCGCGAACTTCTGGAACTGCATACGCTTGGTGCGGGTGCATATTTGAACACGCAATATAATCGTTGGCGCGAAGTTCCAGGTGCAATTATCGGTGCGCCTGTTGGCTATATTGACCAGGATGTCTATGAAGCTGCGCGCGCATTCACAGGTTGGACTTATGCTGATGGCCAAGACATAGCCGAAGGTGTGACCCTGCCGCGTACGGGCGAATTCACTTATGCCGAAAGCTGGCATGACCCTTATCAAAAACGCATTCTGGCTCAGGAGTTTGAGGCGCATACAGCACCCATGGCAGATGGTCAAAGGGCGCTTGATTTGGTGGCGTTTCACCCCGCAACCGCCATGAACATTGCCCGCAAGCTTTGCCTGCGCTTTGTGAGTGATGATCCATCACAAAATCTGATCAAATCTGTGGCTGCGGTTTTCGCTGAGAATGCAAAATCGAAAGATCAAATCGTTAAGACGCTTGAAGCTGTTTTAATGGCCGAGGAGTTTATAAATGCGACACCTCGATTGCAGCGACCATTGTTTCTGTTTGCGTCGGTACAACGCAGCGCTGGGGTTCTCTTATCGCCTAGTCCAGACCATCATTATAGCCTCAGCAACATGGGGCAGCGACTTTATTCGTGGCACACCCCGGCGGGTCATCCTATTCTATCTGGCTATTGGCAATCGCCGGGGCTTATTGTGCGACGTTGGCGTTCGATGCTGGATATGTGGCAATCGGTTATCGCAGAAACCTCGAAACAAGAGTGGCCATCTGCAGACGCGTTTGCGAAACACTGGGGCAATAGACTTGGTGTGGCAGATGCTGCAATCAACCGTGCAAAAAATCTAATGATTAAAGAGTTTGGCGAAGAGCTGCGAAAAATATCATTCAACAGCGATGACCGCTGGGTTTGTGCGCAGGCTCTGAGTCTTCTATCTGCTTCAACCGAATATCAAACGGTGTAAATGCTCATGAATATTTCCAGGCGCAATTTTATCACTTCAGCGGCAATACTTGCCGCATCGACCCAATTTGGCGTGACGTGGGCGAGGTCTGCCGTGGCTTCAGATCAGCGATTGATTATCGTGTTTTTACGCGGTGGAATGGATGCGCTTAATTTTCTGGCTCCGGCCGATGATAAAAACTATCTGGCGGCTCGCCCAGCATCGTTGCGCGTCGGTACTGCTGGTACTGAAAGAGGGTTAGCGATTGGCGGTATTGCAGGTGGTGAGGATTTGCTTCTGCATCCACAAGCTTCTGGAATCGCCAAGCTTTGGAAGGCTCAAAAACTTGCGTTCATTCCAGCGTCTGGTTTAATGAATGGAACACGCAGCCATTTTCAGGCGATGGATTTGATTGAGCGCGGCATTGCGGGTGATGGCGGCACTCCGCCGCGTGACGGCTGGCTGACAAGAGCTGCATTGGCCATTGGCAAACACGAACCTGGCAGCGTGATGAGCATTGGTGGTGCCATGCCGCAATCGCTTTCGCTGTGTGAAGATGCTTTGCCTGCAACCGAAGTGTGGGATTTGGATTGGGCGCCTTCGCAAAACTTCAGAGACGCGCTGTTTGAAATTCATTCAGGCGAAAACGCATTGGATGGCGCAAGCCGTCAGGCTTTGAACGCCACGCAGAGATTGTCTTTAAAAGTAGAGCGCAACGAAAAGCATGAACCCTATTTGCGCGACGCGCCAAAAGGCGTTTCGTACCCTGATCATGATTTCGGCCGGAACCTGAACTTCCTTGCTGAGATGCTGCGGATTTCGCCTGATATTGGTATTGCCACGGCTGATCTGGACGGTTGGGATATGCATGATAATCAACCTGATAAATTCAAGGATCAGGTTTCAATTTTATCGCAAAGTCTGGCGGCGTTTCAAATGCATCTTGAAGCCATTTCGCGACCTGCAACCATAGTGGTGATGAGCGAGTTCGGGCGGCGTGTGAAAGCCAATGAAAGCCGCGGCACCGATCATGGCCATGGCGGCGTGATGATGGTTTTAGGCCAAGGCGTGAATGGCGGCCAGAATTTCGGGTCTTGGCCCGGCCTTGCCAATGAGCAATTAGACCAGGGTGCTGATCTTGCTGTGACCACCGATTTCCGCGATGTGCTGGCAACGGTGTTGAAGGGGCAGGGTGCAAGCGCTGCGATTTCGGGAGCCTTCCCCGGACATAAGCCAAAGTTTATCGATGGTTTGATGCGGGTTTAAATGTCATAGTTCTGGCTTCAGATTATTGGAGCTCAGAATTGCTGGATCTTGATGAGGCGCTGGACGTCGCCCTTAAAAACTTTGTTACGAAGCGACCGAAAACAGTGGCGCTGCACGACCGCGCCAAGGCCGTCATGCCGGGCGGCAACACTCGCACTGTGTTGTTTTCCGCACCATTTCCCATTCGTATCGCGCATGCTGAAGGGGCCATGCTTCACGATGTGGATGGGCATTCCTATCTGGATTTTCTGGGTGAATATTCGGCAGGGATTTATGGTCATTCACACCCGCGCATCCTGGCCGCAATTTCAGAGGCGGTGGCAGGGGGCCTGAATATGGGCGCACATCATGTTCGTGAAGTTGCGTTTGCTGAGGCGGTGACCAAGCATTTTGAGTTGAAGCGTTTGCGGTTTACGAATTCAGGCACTGAGGCCAATATGATGGCGCTGGCGGCGGCGCGGTGTTTTACAAGGCGCGAAAAGATCATGCCGATGATGGGCGGTTATCATGGCGGGTCGCTTTATTATGGCAGTGGCGCTTCTCCGGTGAACGCCCCCTTTGAATGCGTTTTGGGTCGCTTCAATGATGTTGAAGTGACGCGCGATTTGATCCGAAAACATGGTGCAGAACTGGCCGCAATTACTGTGGAACCCATGTTGGGCAGCGGTGGTTGCATTCCGGCCTCGATTGAATTTCTTGCGATGCTTCGCGAGGAAAGTTCAAAGGCTGGCATTGTTTTGATTTTTGATGAGGTGATGACATCACGGCTGCATCCCAATGGCTATTCGGCCAAGATCGGCATTCAACCGGATATGAAAACGCTGGGGAAATACATTGGTGGCGGCATGAGCTTTGGCGCTTTTGGTGGTAAGGCAGCGATTATGGATCAGTTCGATCCGATGCGGCCAGATGCGCTGCCGCATGCTGGCACGTTCAACAATAACGTTCTGACGATGACGGTTGGCCTTGCTGGATTGACAGAAATCTACACGCCTGAAGTTTGCATTGCGCATTGTGCCATAGGCGAAAAACTGAAAACCGATTTGAACGACATGTTCATGCGCTATCAAGCGCCGATGCAAGTGACGGGGATCGGTTCGCTACTTAATATCCATATGGTAACGGGGGATATTGTGCGGGCCGAAGACGCCAAAGGCGACGTGCGGATTGACCGTTTGCTGTATCATCATCTGTTAGACGAGGGAATTTACATCGCTGAACGCGGATTTATTGCGCTTTCAATTTTGATCGGCGAGAAAGAAAATGCGCTGCTGGTGAGTGCAATTGAGCGGTTTATTTTGCGGTATCGCAGTTTGTTGATCGCTTAGAAGTGCTTCAGCAGCGCGGATGAAAGATTGCCACTCTTCTTCACTTCCACATTCGGCAAGCCCAGCCATTCGGCCATCTTTACTAACTCGCCAGCCATTGCCTTTGCTGTTTCACTTGAGTCGACCATTTCCTCGTGATGGATCGCGTTGGCTCTCAGTGTTCCGGTTTCACGGTCGGCTTTTAAACACACGCGGCCACATATGTCTTCTCCATTGAGAAAAGGCAAAACATAATAGCCAAATTTCCGTTTTGGTTGAGGGGTATAGATCTCGATCCTGTAGTGAAAGTTGAAGAGACGTTCGGTTCGGTCGCGCTCCCAACACAGGGGATCGAAGGGTGAGAGAAGGGCTGTGCCGCCAGCTTTACGGGGCAGCTTTGCAGATTTGTGGACGAAAGTGGGCCTTGTCCAACCATCGACTTTGACCGAAATCAAATCGCCGTTTTCCACGCATTCTGCGATAGCGGTTTTGGTTTCTGCTATAGGCAAGCGGAAGTAATCGCGCAGATCGAACTCTGTGGCGATGCCAAGGGCCTGCGCTGATAGGCTGATCAATGTGCGAAAAGTTTCTGTCTCGGAAGGCGTTGCCGCATTCAATATTTCGGTCGGAATCACGCGCTCGGGCACATCATAAATCCGCTCGAATTTATCGCGCCTGGTTGTGGTGATGAGGCCTTGAGCGAACAAGGTTTCCATCGTCATCTTGCCTTTGCTCCAGCCCCACCATCCGCCTTCGCCTTTGCCAGAACCTGGAATGGCGCTGGCACCCATGGGGCCCGTTTTGCGAATGTGATCCAAGGTTTTTTTGAGGAAGGCTTTCTCGTCCTTCGCAAAGCGGATCATTGAGCTATACATCTGGCTGCCAGCCCTTGCGCGGTTCATACGCCAGCGCATCAGGGGATGCATATCCATCGGAACCAAGCTTGCCTCATGCGACCAGCACTCAAAGACGTGGCGGTTGGTTGCTTCAAGCGTGCGCTTATCCAGAACGCTGCGATCATAATTTCCGAGGCGGGAAAACAGCGGCAGGTAATGCGAGCGGACTAAAACATTTACGCTATCGATTTGCAGCAGGTGCAAATCTTTTATTGAAGCAGCAATGGCCGACCAGTTCTTTTTGGTGTCGCGGTTCTGATTGCGAAACCCTTGCGCGTGCAAGGCAATGCGCCGCGCTTCGATTTTTGTGAGATCAGATTTCAAGCCGCAGCATCGCCAGCCCAAGCAGCTTCGGCTGGTTTGGCGGCGTGGTTGCCTAATAATTTGTTGTGAACATAAAGCGTTGAGCAATAGGGGCAGATGATTTCTGTGGCCTTACCCATATCCAAAAATATATGTGGATGATCAAATGGCGGGTTGGCACCAATGCACATAAACTCATGTGCGCCAATTTCGATTTTGGGCACGCCCATGCTGTTTTGAAAATGTGGTGTTGCTAAGCTTTGCGCCATGTGGTTCCTCAAGACTTGTAATGAGGAATGCAAATAGCATAAAAGTGCTCCCATGCAAAAATTCAATTCGGGCGGTGTGGAAATAGCCTTTGACGTTTGGGGCGAGGGGCCACCGATATTGCTGATCCACGGCTTTGCTTCAAACCACCAAGTCAATTGGATTGGCACTGGCTGGGTGAAAACCTTGGTTGGTGCCGGGAGGCAAGTGATTGCGATTGATAATCGTGGGCACGGGCAGAGCGAAAAACTTTATGTTCCGGCGCAGTATTCCGCTCCTATGATGGCAGATGATGCAGCGCGCTTGCTGCGCCATCTCAAAATCGAAAAAGCTGATGTGATGGGTTATTCGATGGGTGCGCGGATTTCTGCCTTTCTCACCATGCAACACCCTGAAATGGTGCGCCGAGCCGTGTATGCCGGGTTGGCATCGCGGATGATCACAGGCGTTGGTGGTTCGGATGCAATTGCTGAGGCGCTGGAAGCAGAGGGACGCCCAGAAACTGTTGACCGCGCTGCTATGGCCTTCCGCATTTTTGCAGAGCAGACAAAGAGCGATCTGAAAGCCTTGGCCGCTTGCATCCGTTCAAGCCGCGTGAAGATCAAGGAAGAAGCGCTGGCCGCCATTCGCGTTCCGGTTTTGGTTGTGGCAGGTGAGCTTGATGATATTGCCGGAAATGTGGAGGGTCTGACGTCGATCATACCGGGATCAAAAGGCGTGGTTTTGCCTAAGCGCAATCATATGAATGCGGTGGGGGATTCGGGGTTTAAGACTGCGGTTGTGGCGTGGTTGAAAGAACTTGCATCTCGTTAAATTCCGGAATATCCTATATTTCCGGAAATACGGGAATTTAGCATGGATAGCTTTACAGTTACCAAACTTAACAAGACACCCAGCGAAGTCTTAGATGCTGCTTATCGCAAGCCGGTTGAGCTGACAGAACACGGTCGGCGCAAATATGTTGTTATGGCAGCCGACCATTATGACCGTCTCATGCGCACCGATCCGCGCGAGGCCTATTACCTGCCAGATGCCCCTGATGAAGTGAAAGCCGAAATTTTGGCGGCCCTTGATGAGGATGTTGAACCGCAACCGTGAGGAACACGGCTGATCTCAAAACCGGAACAGTTATGCTTTATCCCTTTCTATGGTCGCGTGAATATGGCCAAGGAGAGGAGAGCGGCCGCAAAGACAGGCCTGTGGCTGTTGCTTTCAACCTCGGCCACAAAATCGGTTTGGTGCCTATCACATCAAAAGCGCCACGGGCTGACGAGCGCAGTATCGAGATTCCTGAAATCGAAAAGCAACGAGCGGGGCTCGATTTAACAAAACGCCTTTGGGTTATCCCAACTGAAATGAACATCGATGACCCCGCCAACAGCTATTACCTTGAACCAGATTCAATCATCGGTCAGTTCTCGTCCGTGTTTATGGAACGGCTGAGGGCGGAAATAAAGCTTTCAATTGCACGCGTAGCGCAAGTACCACGCCGGTAGATTGGGCGGTGTGCTCCTAATACTAGCCGAACGACAACAGCTTAGATAAAGGTAGGCCATTGGAGCAGCATCATGTCCACTCCCGATCACGAATTTACGTTTCGGAAAGCCCGCGAGACCGATTTCAAAGAGATCGCAAACTTGGTAAATGATGTAGTAAATGAGAAATATGGACATTTGTTCACGGGAGCTCTGCCAATTTCGAATAACCTATCGGAATGGTCAGCTAGTTGGGTCGCTGAAAGTGATAGCGCAATAGTCGGAGTTGGTCTTTACGAGAAAGACTGGATTACCGACATCTGGTTGAAAGCAAATTTTAGAGGTTTCGGAATTGGGGCTGCACTTCTCCAAAAAATGGAAGCATATGTTGCAAGCGACGGATATTTTATGGCTAGACTAAGAGTTGTAAGAGAAAACGAAGCCGCGATCCGATTTTATTTAAGACATGGCTGGCAAGAGGAGAAGCGCTATCCACACGAACTGTGGGGATTTGAAATGGTCAATATGTTCAAGCATCTTGGATGAAAATGAAGCCGCCCATAGCTATCGTCGACCTTTTGGATATAGGAGTTTTAGGCCTACCTATTAGAGGAATGCATAAAACATTGTTCTAATCAACGCCCTCCCGCTACCCAAAAATCTCCCCACTCCCCATATCCCACAACATCGGCTATAATGCCCACCAATGGAGATGCTTATGGCACGTGATCAGGTTAGAGTTGTTGAGCGGATTGATCCGGTTTGGGACAGGATCAGGCATGAGGCTGAGGATATTGCACGTGTTGAGCTGGGGCTTGGCGGGTTTATTTATTCGGCTGTGTTGGAACATGACACGTTTGAAGACGCGTTGGCACACCGATTGGCGCAACGTCTGGCAAATGCGGATTTAGGCGCTGACTCCATCATCAAAGCGTTTCAAGACGCTTTGCAGGCTGAGCCTGAAATTGGCTTTGCGGCGCGTGCGGATATGATTGCTACTTTTGACCGTGATCCTGCTTGCCACCGCTATATTGATCCGCTGCTTTATTTCAAAGGCTATCAGGCCTTGCAGGCGCATCGCATGGCGCACCGGCTTTGGGAATTGGGCCGCAAGGATTTCGCCTATTATATTCAGAGCCGCGTTTCGATGATCTCATCGATTGATATTCACCCCGCTGCCAAAATTGGCAAAGGCATCATGATTGATCACGGCCATGATATTGTGATCGGTGAAACCTGCGTGATTGACGATAATGTTTCCATCATGCAGGGCGTAACGCTGGGCGGCACGGGCAAAGAGGCTGGCGACCGGCATCCGAAAATTCGTTACGGCGTGCTCATTGGGGCAGGGGCCAAGGTGCTGGGTAATATTGAGGTCGGACACTGCTCGCGCATTGCTGCATGTTCAGTAGTTCTCCATGATGTTCCAGCAAACCGAACTGTGGCTGGGGTGCCAGCGAAAATTGTTGGAACTGCAGGCTGTGCAGAACCGGCGCGTGCCATGGATCACCAGGTGGAACCTGTTGCGGATGATGCCGTTTGACGTTAGACCGCTTAACTTATCCCGATTGGAGTAACGGTCTTGAAGCCAGAAGAATTAGCCAAACTCACCAAATATTTTCGTGAGAAGTTCAATAACCCTGCCATCGTCGCCAAAGCGCGCCCTCAGAAAAAGGATTCTGGCGAGGTTTATCTGGGTGAAGAATTTCTCGGCGTGATTTATCGCGACGAGGAAGATGGCGAGCTGTCTTATAACTTTTCCATGGCCATTCTTGAAATGGATCTCGAATAGTTAAGCATATTGTTGTGCCAAGCTTTTTGCTTGGCCTCCGCGTTGCAGACCTTACCCAATAGTAAACTGCCTGTCCCGTAATGGCACAGGCTTGCTATTGGGGATCATCTTGGCTGCTCAACACATTGCGTATTTTTTTGCCGTGGCAACAGGCATCGTTTCATCCGGCGCAATCGGCAGCTTGTGGAGCATTCTCGCAGGCGAAGCTCCAAGCTTTAAAATGTTAGCTGACGATGATTTGCTGATACCCATCAAAGTGCCCGTGGTTATTCTGAGCGGACCGACAACTCTGATGATTGATGCGTGTTGGTGGTTGATCGAAAGACCGCTGGTGGGCTTGATAATGCTGGCTGCCGGATTTGCCTGGAGCTTTATCCAAGGTGTGTTTATCCTGACGCGGGTGTTTGGGGTTACTTAGAGAGCGTTTGGATTCTCACTGAACTGCGGTCCCAACTTAAGCCGTCATTCCCGCGAAAGCGGCAATCTCTATTTAACATAAGCGGAAACGCAGATGCCTGCTTTCGCGGGCATGACGATGTAGTGTAGTGTTCAAAAAATCAGAAGCTAGGCCGTTGAGACAGCAAAATGACAATCTACACTTTGGACGGCATTCATCCTGAACTGGCGAGTGAAAGCTGGGTTGCGCCTTCGGCTGATGTGATGGGGCGGGTTCGCCTCAAACATTTGGCGAGTATTTGGTTCGGTGCGGTATTGCGCGGTGATAATGAATGGATCGAAGTGGGCGAGGGCAGCAATGTTCAGGATGGATGCGTGTTGCATTCTGATATGGGCGCGCCACTGACTATCGGTAAAAATTGCACGATTGGACATAAAGCCATTTTGCATGGCTGCATCATTGGCGATAATTCGTTAGTGGGCATGGGTGCATGCGTGATGAATCATGCAGTGATCGGCAAGAACTGTTTGATCGGCGCTTATGCCTTGGTGCCCGAGCGCAAAATCATTCCCGACAACTCGCTCGTGCTCGGCGCGCCGGGGAAAATTGCGCGCGTGTTATCTGCTGATGAAGCCGAAGGTTTGGCCAAATCGGCGCATGGTTATGTGCGAAATTGGCAGAGATTTAAAGCTGGGCTCACCGCAACAGAATAAAAAAAGCCGACACAGGGTGGGATCTGTGTCGGCTTCAAGAAGTCCGGCAGCTTGGGGGATGGGGACGCCGACCGGACCTAACTATAATTCAGTATCAATCAGTTGCTTTGGCTTGAGACCAAAACTTGTGGAGAGTTTTGTTGCAGGCTTACCCAAACCGTCGCGTCAGCTTGCGATTGGCGTTTGAGAAATTTGTATCCCGTTTGATTCCATTTCAGAATTTGATTGCGACGATTATCAAGGATCATATCGCCTTGATCAGTCATCACAGTAAGAATGGCATGGCCTGCGCGATTTTCATCAAGCACAACCGTGATCAGAAGTTTGTCGGCTGAAAAGCCCAAGCCTTGCAAATAGCGCTTCTTCAACAGAACGTAATCTTCGCAATCGCCTGTGGTGATCGGGTACGTCCAAAAATCAGGAACGCCGTAAACCTCAGCGTCGCCAGTCGGTTTAATCTTGGTGTTTACATAGGTGTTCACTTGATTGAGCTGATCGATTTTCTCAGCACTGATGACCACGCGTTCGGCTTTGCCAGTATTGAAACGGCATTCTTGTTCGGCGCGCGCACAAAAGTTGATGTAGCCAATCGGTGCTGTTGTGTAGTCGAATACTTTAGCAAAAGCCGAAGCGGTTGTTACGGGTTTGGCGATTGTCGGTGTAATTGATTGGACCTTTGCGCTGAGGGCAGAACCGGTGAGTAGCGTTGCTCCCAAAATCGCAGTCCCCACTGCAGTTAAAATTTTCATTTTTGACGTCCCACTCATTTTTTATTGTGGGGTCATCATAACAAAGCCACATTTAGGCCAGGTTGGTTTTAGTGATACAAGTCTATGTAAATGCTAGGTAATTTGTTTTAAATTTGTTAACCATGCGGGATTTGTGAAGGAGGGGTTGCACTTCAACCAAACGCCTGTTATTCACCGCGCGCTTTCGCAATTTGGCATGCGGTCATGGCGGAATTGGTAGACGCACTACCTTGAGGTGGTAACGGGGAAACTCGTGGAGGTTCGAGTCCTCTTGGCCGCACCAATCTTTTGTTTACGCAAAAGATAGGGCAAATTGTTAAGCATGGTTTCGGATGGGAGGGGCGTGGATTGAGTGAGATTGATCACATTGCCCAGATCCGAGACGAATGGGGTGCTTTAAAGCCCGCCTTTCTTGTTGATCTGTTAACCGCACTTGATGCTGATGATGTAAAATCAGCACGCGCCATGACGCGCGATCTTCACGCCGCCGATATGGCAGACGTACTTCAAGCCATCGAACAGCCAAGGCGTGTTCAACTGATTGCCGTGCTTGGTAAAAATTTCGACGTTGAAGCTTTGGCCGAATTAGACGAGGGCACGCGCGACGCCATTCTGGCTGATCTACCCAATGATGTGATTGCTTCGGCGATCAAGAAGCTCGATACCGACGATGCGCTTTATCTCATTGAGGATATGGAGCGGAGTGAGCAGGTTGAAATTCTTTCGAAAGTGTCGAAAGAAGACCGCGTCACCCTCAGCCGTGGTTTGGATTATGCCGAAAACACGGCTGGCCGTTTGATGCAGACCGAGTTCTTTGCGGTGCCTGATAGTTGGAGCGTGGGCAAAGTTATTGACCACGCACGCTCGTCCAAAGATATTCCGGAATCCTTTGTTGAAATCTATGTGACCGATGAAAGCGAAAGGCTCGAAGGCGCCGTGCCGCTCAGCCGCCTTCTGCGCTCAAACCGCGAGAAGCGCATCTCTGACATTATGGACCGCGAGCAGACGGTTTTCTCGGTCACGGATGACCAAGAAGACGTGGCTTATAAATTCGAGCAATATAATCTGGTGTCGGCAGCCGTAACCGATAGCACTGGCCGGCTGGTTGGCATGGTGATGGTCGATGATATTCTCGACGTGATCCGCGAAGAGGCCGAAGACACGATTTTGCATCTGGGCGGTGTGGGCACAGAAGAAGAGATTGGCGGCAGCGTTGTTGAAACCACTAGGCTCCGGTTCTCGTGGCTGTTTGTCAATTTGCTCACGGCAATCTTGGCGTCATGGGTTATTTCCTGGTTCGATGCCACGATCCAACAGATGGTGGCCATTGCCGTTCTCATGCCCATCGTAGCCTCCATGGGTGGCAATGCGGGCACGCAGACGATGACTGTTGCGGTTCGCGCTCTTGCAACACGTGAGCTTGGGCCCGTCAACGCCGTCCGCGTGGTGTTTCGTGAATGCGCAGTGGGTTTGATCAATGGTTGTTTGTTTGCCGTGATCATCGGCATGTTCGTGTGGTGGTGGTTTGGTTTTGGCGGCTTGGGATTGGTCATAGCCATCGCCATGGTGATCAATCTTTTAGCAGCCGCACTTGCCGGCATATTATTGCCACTGATACTTGATCATTATGAAAGTGACCCGGCTATTTCCGCCGCCGTATTTTTGACAACGGTGACAGATGTGGTCGGTTTCTTTTCGTTCCTGGGCCTTGCTACTCTGTTTCTTAAAATGGGATTTCTGAAAGCATGATACGCATTTTGGTTTTGGTGATGATGCTGCTTCCCTCATTGGCATTGGCACGAGATGTCAGTTGGGCCAAACCGATAACGCTCGCAGGCGTTCCTAATCTCAATCAGGTAACGCCGCTCCTCTATCGTTCAGCTCAGCCTGATGTAGAAGGCTTTGCCAATTTGGCGAAATCGCTGAAAGTTAAAACCGTCATTGATCTGCGCGAAAGCAAGACTGATGACGCCTATCTCGGCACTTCCAAAATCAGGCCCTATTATGTGCCGATGAATGCGCTGCATATTACCAAGGAACAAATCATTGCAGCACTCACATTGATCAGAGCGCATCAAGGCGAGGGGCCAATTTTGTTGCATTGCCAGCACGGGGCAGACCGCACGGGCGTTGTCGTGGCCATGTACCGCATCATTTACCAAGGCTGGAGCAAGCAACAAGCCATCGATGAGATGAAAAATGGTGGCTATAACTTCCACGCCATATTTTTCAATATCCCATCCTTCATTAACAATGCCGATATTCCGGCCTTAAAGGCAGCTCTTGCCATTAAGTGATCAAGCCGCTAGAACCCGCCCAAATTCACACCCATTCTAAGGAGTTAAGCTTCCATGGCACGCGTTACCATCGAAGACTGCATTGATAAGTTGCCGAACCGTTTTGAACTGGTTCTCTTGGCCTCGCACCGCGCGCGCGCCATTGCGCAGGGCACACCGCTCACGATTGACCGCGATAATGACAAGGATCCTGTGGTTTCCTTGCGCGAAATCGCATCAACCAACATCAACACAGATGATCTGCGCGAAGAATTCATCCACGCCATGCAAAAGCAGGTTGAGGTTGACGAGCCAGAAGCCACCGAAATGCCATTGATCGGCCACTCCGGTTCCATGTCCAATGATTCGGTTGATGCGCCAGAAGAAATGGAACAGATGACCGAAGAAGAACTCCTCCGCGGCCTCGAAGGCATGCCACCAGCCGAAAGCCCAGGCAGCCAACGCAACGGATACTAATTTTTCAGCTTCAAATTTGAATGAAAGGCCGGATCAAAAATCCGGCCTTTTTTATTTCACAAAAAATGTAATGCCCCGCACCCTCCCATCCGTCTTCGCTGCGCAAAGCCGGACGGGCCCTTCCGGCTGCTTCGCATCGCTCACAAGAGTTCGCCCCTCGCCCCAAGGGGGCGAGGGAATGAGAGAGGCTTTCTTACTTTCCCTCTCTCCCGAAGGGGAGAGCTATCGTGTGCACACATCTTTTTGAGTCATTTCAACGAGTTGATTGATTTCACGCAAAAAACCTCGCTTTTCGCAGGTGTTCTTCCTTTGCAATTTGACCACACAGCGTGCGCTAAGTCGTTGATACGGAATCATTTTTAGTTGTCAAAAAGATGTGTGAATCCGATAGCGAAGGGGAGAGGGTTGGGGCCTATCCGGCGTAGCGCAGCGAAGACGGATGGGAGGGTGAGGGGCCTTAACGCAAGTTCGGTGGTTCAGTAATTAAATGGGGTGTCACCGTAATCCTGAGGATATTTGCAAAAAGGTTATTCTCAATTTCTTGTTGATGAAGTTGAAACTCTGATATTGTCATTGAATGTCCCCGTTGACTTCATTTATATTTTTATTTGGAGTTTGCTTGCTAACCTTAAGAAGGTAATCTTCAGCATCTATATAAATGCGTTTCCATTCTGCAAATGGCGCAGGTACAAATGAAATGTCAGCCTCTCTGCCTAAGCGTGGAAAATAGAATTCAGAATGACATATGCGATTCTGAATTTTAAAATCCAACTTGTAGCAGTTTACTGAGCCAATAATTTTATGGCTTTCGTTCCTAACTACGTAAAAATCCGTTCTTTCATCATCACCGCAATATGCATTCTTATCTTGCGCGCGTTCTTCTGCATTGTTCCAATATTGGGTAATGCCATTCCAAACATTGACGGAGTGCTTACAATACATTGACGCTGCTTCGACACCGCCCATCGCACTATTAGGATGGTTCATCACAGTGGATGACACGGAGAGATTAAGTCTTTGATCATACGGAAAATCTTCGCCTACCTTGAGGTATTTTGAAAAATCATTGTTCTTGAAATCCAAAATCGCAAAACTATTCTTTCGATTGGCAAATGTTACTTTAGAGCCTGCGCCACCAAAACCTCTAGTTTGAATTTTATTTCCATCCGGAATCACTACGTATTGGTCTTTTGGGAGCGTAAACACCCAATAATGCTGCTTGTTTCCTGGTTCGGGCAAGTCAATCAATGTGTAATCAACTGTTCCATCAGCATTTTCGTGCGGCGGAATGCCTGCCGCAAATGGATCGTGTAAATTGACATAGTAGCGGTATCCGCCATAGCCAATCGTCAGAATAAGAACGACGACAACCAATCTGAGAGCAGAATTTTTCAAGCGGCCACCTGTATCTTAAAATTATCGTTCAGCGTGGCCGTCAGCATGGTGGGCTGGAACTCGATGCTTGAGAGTTTGAGCGCGAAGCTGAATTCGGCGGGGGTTAACAGTTCAATGCGGTATTTGCTGTCATCAGAGGAATCCACCTGTTGCTGCAGCTTCACAAAATCAACTTCATAGTTCCGCAAGTTAAACGCCAGCGAGGTGCCCTGTTTGGCTTGAAGTGAGAGTGCGCGGTCGAGGTTTCTGGCCCAGACATAGAACGAGCCGTCCTGGTCCGTCACCTGCACGGTGTAATCGGCCACCTGGCCGTTCACGATATCAATGCCGATGTTTTGCACGGGCAGATTGGCGATGGGGTTATAGCCGAAGCTCTCGGTGCGCCATTCGGTTCCAGGGCCATGGGCTTGGGCTAGAATATCAGCGATGGTTGCATGCGCAATCACTTGGCCTTGCGCATCAAGAATGGCAGCGCCGGAGGCCAGCATCCAAGAGCCATCAGCCTGCTTCACGCCATAATCATCAATCACCGCGCGGCCCGCAACCACATGCATCAAATAAGGGGCAGCATCACGGAACTGGAGGGCGGCCCCTCTGGTATCTGGCGACCACGCCTGTTCCAGATGCCAGCCCGAACCCAGCGCCAGAATTTGGGCCAGCGTGGGCCGTGCGATGACAGCGCCTTGCGCGTCCAGCACAGCAGCGCCAGACTTTAAAGTATAATACCCACCTGTAGCGTCTTCCAAATAGATGGCTCTATCCAACAGCGTCTTGCCATCGGCGGAGGTTTTAACGGGGGTGAGCTCGCGCGTCACCGGTTGGCTGGCCCCCCAAGCGCCCAGCACATCGCCCGCTTGAACAGCAAGTGTATGCAGATCAGGATTGGTCATGGCGGCAGAGCGCGATTGCACCAGTTCCGCCAGATCAAAATCATTGGCCGTGGCCACGGCCAGATTGGTGATGCGGCCAAAGCCCTTCACATCAATCGCATGAGCGCCCGCCCAAGCGGCCTGGCCGCTCTCGCCACGGTAGACCGTATTGGTTTGGTCATTGCCATAAGCCAATCTCATAGTTTCTGCATCTTTGCTGGTTTCCTGAATTTTATGAGATTGACCATGCCATGCTGCGCTTACCGCATTGTTACTCTTGGCCAGCAAGTTGACGCAGTTGCACAAAGTGCGAGGATTGCGCATCGCCGTCCAAATCCCCCAAAACCTGATAACTCCATATAAAACAACCAAAAAACCCAAAGCCGTCTCCTTTCATCAGGAGTATATAGACCTATTCATAGCATTTTACAAGCTTTAAATCCTTAATTTTTGAAATAAATCATATTTTTTGCTTCTCCCACCCCCCAAACATCACCCCCTCTGCCCAAGCCCCTAGCATCCGGCCTTTTTTCTTATATGGTAGCCAGATGATGCGGCAATATGAGTTGGTTGAGCGGGTTACGAATTATGACCCGGACGCGGATGAGGATATGCTCAACCGCGCTTATATCTATGCGATGAAGGCCCATGGCACGCAGACGAGGGCTTCGGGCGAGGCGTATTTCAACCATCCTTTGGAGGTGGCCGCCATTCTGGCGGATATGAAGTTGGATACGGCCACGATTGTGGCGGCCTTGCTGCATGATACGGTGGAAGACACTGAGGCTACGCATCAGGAAATTGTCGAGAAATTCGGCGAGGAGATTGCCTCGCTGGTTGATGGGCTGACCAAGATTGCCAAGCTTGATATGGTGACCAAGGAGGCAACCCAGGCTGAGAATTTGCGCAAGTTGCTTTTGGCCATGTCAAAAGATGTGCGCGTTTTGCTCGTCAAATTGGCTGATCGCCTCCATAATATGCGCACACTCAACCACGTGAAACCTGAAAAGCGCGCGCGTGTGGCTCAAGAGACGATGGATATTTATGCGCCACTTGCTGGCCGCATGGGCATCCAGCTTATTCGCGATGAGATGGAAGATATTGCTTTCAAGATTCTCAACCCTGATGCGAATAAAGTGATCGCTGATCGTCTGGCGCGTTTGCACGAAGAGAGCGGCGATATGCTGCGCGAGATTGAAGTGGCGCTGACCAAGGAGCTCGCGAGCCACGGGATTAACGCATCAGTTAAAGGCCGCGAAAAGCGCGCTTATTCGATCTGGCGGAAAATGGAGCGCAAGCATTTAGCGCTGGATCAGCTCTCCGATATCTTCGCGTTTCGGGTTTTGGTTGAAAGTGTGGATGATTGTTATCTGGCTTTAGGCTTGGTGCATCAGACCTGGCGCGCAGTGCCGGAGAAATTTAAAGATTACATCAGCAACCCAAAACAGAATGATTATCGCTCGCTCCACACCATTGTGATTGGCCCCCATTCGATGCGCGTTGAAATGCAAATTCGCACCAAGCTGATGCATGAGATTGCCGAGCGCGGCGTTGCGGCGCATGCGCTTTACAAGGATGTGGGCGAAGCGAAGATGGCTCAGCTTGGAGTTCGTGTGCCTGCGGCTGAATCCAACGCCTATCGCTGGCTTCGGCATTTGATGGAGGTTTTGCAGGAAGGTGATAGCCCGAAGGAATTTCTGGAACATACAAGGCTTGAGCTTTTTCATGATCAGGTTTTTTGCTTTACACCGAAGGGGCAATTGATCGCTCTGCCACGCGGTGCCACGCCGATTGATTTTGCTTACGCATTGCACACATCAATTGGCGATAGTTGCGTTGGCTGCAAGGTGAATGGCAGGCACGCGCCATTGGTCACGCAGCTTAACAATGGTGATGAAGTCGTCATCGTGCGCTCTGATGCGCAGGTGCCGCCGCCAGCTTGGGAGGCAATTGCAATTACGGGTAAAGCGAAGGCTGCAATACGGCGTGCAACACGTGCAGCAATTCGCAAGCAGTTTGCAGGTTTGGGACGCGAAATTATTGAAGCTCTTTTGCTGAAGCAGAAGCATGAGCTGGTCGATAAGGAACTGATTGCAGCAGTTCCACGTCTTGGTCATAAAAATGTTGACGACGCTTTAGCCGCTGTCGGGCGCGGCGAACTTTCAGGCCTTGATGTTTTAAAAGCCATGGGCTTGGCCGTTGACGAAAAGGAGATCAGGGCATCGCGGCGCAAGCTCACCAGCAAGAAGGGCAGCGCTGATGGCCGCATGTCTTTGCCTGTGCGCGGTGCGGGGGCCAATGTGGCTTTGAAAATTCATCTTGCTACCGGCGCAGTGCCTGGCGAACGCATTGTGGGCATTTCAACGCCGGGCGAGGGGATTACGATTTATCCAATCTTTGCGCAGGCGCTTGAGCAGTTTGACCAGCAACCCGAACGCTGGGTGGATTTGGCTTGGGGTGTTGCCGAAGAGGGTATGCGTTTTCCGGCACGAATCAAAGTTATCTTGATCAATGAAGTGGGAGCTTTAGGCCAAGTTACACAATTGATCGGAGAACATGGTGGCAATATTGATGAGCTGCAAATGCAGGCGCGGCATGGGGTGCGGGATTTCTTTGAACTCACTATTTTGCTGGAAGTTTTCGACAACCGGCACTTGAACGACATCATGAACGGTTTAAAGAGCAGGCCATTGGTTTCAGAAGTGAACAGGGTGGCTGGATAATGCTTTCGCACGCACAGGTATTGGACGAATTTCGAGACGCAGGTGCGTTGCTGGAAGGGCATTTTGTATTGTCCTCAGGTTTGCATTCAGCTCGCTACCTTCAATGCGCACGGGTGTTAATGGATGCTAAACGAGCAGAGCGCCTGTGTTCAAGTTTGGGCGATAGCGTTCGTGCAGGTGGACATAAGATTGATATCGTTGCGTCACCTGCCATGGGCGGCGTTGTGGTAGGTTATGAGATGGGGCGGCAACTCAATGTGCCAGCGATTTTCTTTGAACGCGTTGACGGCACGTTTGCATTGCGCCGTGGTTTCAATATTGAAAAAGGTGCCAAGGTTTTGATGGTCGAAGACATCGTTACTACGGGCTTGTCTTCACGTGAATGCATTTCAGCGATTGAAGAAGCGGGTGGCGTTTGCGTTGCGGCGGCCTGTTTGATCAATCGTTCGGGCGGCAAAGCAGATGTGGGCGTGCCGCTCTATGCTTTGACGGCTTTGGAAATTCCGGCTTACCAGGCAGATGCACTGCCGCCAGAACTTGCTGCCATTCCTGCGATCAAACCTGGCAGCAGGAATCTCAAAACATGATCATTGGTATCGGCAACGATATTGTTGATATCAGGCGTGTGGAAAAAACGCTGGAGAGATTTGGCGCTCGGTTTCGTGACCGGATTTTTACAGAAATCGAAAAGAAGAAATCAGATCGACGTGCGGAACGTGCTGCATCTTATGCAAAACGTTTTGCCGCGAAAGAAGCTTGTTCAAAGGCACTAGGAACGGGTTTTAACCGCGGCGTGTTCTGGAAAGACATGGGCGTTGTGAACGAACCTTCGGGTCGGCCCACCATGGTTTTGACTGGCGGGGCTTTGGAACAGTTGCTACGATTGACTCCAGCTGGAATGTCTCCAAAAGTTCATTTGACGATTACCGATGATTTTCCATATGCACAGGCCATGGTAATCATTGAAGCAAACTGACTGTGATATGTGTGCAACAGTTGGCAGCCTTGAACTGGCCAAGATTGCATCTCACATGATGAAAATTGTATATAGTGAAGATTGAAAAGGGGGCAGCATTGACTGCCTTTGTGGTTGAATGAACAAAAACGATCAAAGTCTTGCTGCGGCGCGTGCCTCAGGCAAAAAGCAAGAAGAGGGCCTCTGGGAGACTGTAAAAGTCATCATCCAGGCTTTGGCGATTGCATTTTTTGTGCGCACGTTCTTTTTCCAACCTTTCAACATCCCGTCAGCTTCAATGTATCCGACGCTGAAGATTGGTGATTATCTTTTTGTTTCAAAGCTTTCTTATGGATACGGCAAGTATTCGTTTAACTTTTCTTTCCCGCCGTTCGTAGCTAATCCATGGAATTGTTGCCCGGTTGATTTCCCGGGCCGCATGGTTTTGGCCGATATGCCAAAGCGCGGCGATGTGGCAGTATTCAAATATCCCCAAGATTTGACCATTGATTATATTAAGCGTGTCATTGGCTTGCCCGGCGACGTTATTCAGATGAAGCAAGGTGTTTTGTTCATAAACGGCCAAGAAGTTAAAAAAGAGCGCGTGCAGGATTATGTTGATCCAAACGGCGAAACTGGCGGCGGCCCAGTGGTGGCGCAATTTAGAGAAACGCTTCCCAATGGTGTGACATATGACGTGCTTGATTTTGACACTAGCGAGGGCGCGCCAGATAATACCGAAGAATATGTCGTTCCGCCGAACCATTATTTCATGATGGGTGACAACCGCGATAACAGCCAAGATTCGCGCTATCTCGATAAGGTTGGTTATGTACCAATTGAAAATTTTGTGGGCAAAGCGAATATTGTTTTCTTCTCGTTTGAACCAGGTGCCAGCCTTGCTCGCATTTGGGAATGGCCGATGCAAATTCGTTGGTCGCGTTTCTTCCATTGGATTTGAGGTATCTTGCCCCTCGAACATAAAGAAGCAATTGATCGGCTTGAAAGTATAATCGGCCACCAGTTTCACAATCGGGAGTTATGCAAAAACGCGCTGACTCACGGTAGTAGTGCTGCAAAAAAACAGGATTATCAGCGGCTCGAGTTTTTAGGTGACCGCGTTTTAAGTTTGGTTATTGCTGAAGAACTGTTCAAGCGTTTCAAGCTTGAACAGGAAGGGCCGATGGCGGCGCGCTTGAGCCTTTTGGTGCGCGGTGAAACCTGTGCGTCAGTTGGCATTCAAATGGGACTTGATGATTTCATTCTGCTTGGCTCCACAGAAAAGAAAAAAGGCGTTCAACGCATTCATTCAGTTTTGGGCGATGTGGTTGAAGCTTTGATAGGTGCTCTATATTTGGACGGTGGTTTGGATGTGGCGCGCAACTTTATTTTGGATCAATGGAAAGAGCGGATTGACGCGCCATCTGGCACGTTAAAAGATGCAAAGACTGTGGTTCAGGAATGGGCTTTGGCGCGGGCGTTGCCTTTGCCGCAATATGAGGTGCTTTCACGCGAAGGGCCTGAACATGCGCCGATCTTTACGATTGAACTCCGTGTTGGGTCTTTTGCAGTGACAAAGGGTGTTGGGGCTTCTAAGCGGGCTTCAGAGATGGCTGCGGCGCAAGAGTTTATCGCCCGCGAAGGAATTAAATAGATGACTGAAATGACGACCCGTTGCGGATTTGCTGCCATTATTGGCGCGCCGAACGCTGGCAAATCCACACTGGTCAACAAGCTTGTTGGATCGAAGGTTTCGATCGTCAGCCACAAGGTGCAAACCACGCGCGCGCGCATTCGTGCGATTTATATGCATGAAGAATCGCAAGTCGTGCTGGTCGATACGCCGGGTATTTTCAAACCACGCCGCAAGCTTGATGAAGCAATGGTGGAAAGTGCTTGGGCAGGGGCAGGCGAGGCTGATGCCGTGGTGCTGATTGTGGATGCACGGCGCGGGCTTGAAGATGAAGTTATCAAAATCATCGAAGGCTTCAAGGCCAGTAATACCAAAGCGATGCTGGTACTCAACAAGATTGATTTGATCGAGATTGAAAAACTGATGCCACTGGCCGAGCAATGTTCGGCTGCCTTTCCATTCACCGACACATTTATGGTTTCAGCAATCAGTGGCTCAGGCGTGGCCAAGCTAGGTGCCAAGCTTGCTGAATTGATGCCGATTGGGCCTTGGCTTTATCCAGAAGACCAAACAGCGGATGTGCATTTGCGTTTTATTGCCTCTGAAATTACGCGCGAGAAAATTTATGAGCGCTTGCATGACGAGTTGCCTTATTCCTCCACGGTTGAAACGGAAGCATGGGAAGAAAAGAAAGACGGCTCAGTCAAAATTACTCAAGCGATATTCGTAGAACGCGACAGTCAGAAAGCCATTGTGCTTGGCAAGGGTGGGGCGCAAATTAAGGTGCTGGGGCAATTGGCTCGTAAAGAAATGGAAGAATCATTTGAGCGGCGAGTGCATTTGTTTTTGTTCGTGAAGGTGCGTGAGAATTGGGCGGTTGACCCAGAGCGTTTGAGGATGATGGGATTACGCTGACATGGAATGGCGCGATGAAGGTGTGATCATCGGAGTTCGCGGACACGGCGAAACATCATCCATTGTCGAAATTCTAACCGCAGAACATGGCCGCTGCATGGGCATGGTGCGCGGTGGGCGCGGGCGGCAAATGCGGCCGATTTTGCAACCTGGCAATCTGGTGATGGCCACATGGCGGGCGCGGTTGGAAGATCACCTGGGCACTTATCAAGTTGAGCCTTTAAGTTTGAAAGCCGGATTTATATTGGCGCATCCATTGCGGCTTGCTGGACTTTCAACATTGATGGCGCTGGCTCAATTATTGCCCGAGCGCGAGCCGCATCCGAAACTTTATCATGCGGCACATATCGTGATGGCTTCGTTCGATGATGATGCGGTGTGGCCAGCCTTGTTGGTGCGTTGGGAAATGGGCCTGCTGGATGAACTTGGTTTTGGTATGGATTTATCGAAATGTGCTTCCACGGGTTCAGTTGAAGAATTGCATTATGTTTCCCCACGCACGGGCCGCGCCGTCTGCCGCGAGGCAGGGCTTCCTTACAAGGATAAATTATTTTCATTGCCAGCTTTTCTGCGTGGCGACGGCGAGGTTTTTGATGGTGATGTCTTGGCTGGACTAAAACTCACCGGTTATTTTTTAGAGCGCCATGTGCTTGGCCCTCGTGCAATTACGATGCCTGCGGCGCGCGCATGGTTGGCTGAAGGGCTGGCAATGAGAGCTGCTGCATGATTGGGCGTTTGAATCATGTGGCGATTGCTGTGCCTGATTTGGCTGCGGCTTCTGCATTGTATCTTGGTGCATTGGGTGCGGAAGTTTCAGCACCTCACGCATTGCCTGAACATGGTGTGACAGTTGTGTTTATCAATCTGCCCAATACCAAGATTGAGCTGCTGGAACCGCTGGGCGAAGCATCGCCTATCGCTACTTTCCTGGCCAAGAATCCATCCGGTGGTATGCACCACATTTGTTATGAAGTGGATGATATTATTGCCGCGCGTGATCATCTGCTGGCTGCAGGTTCGCGTATATTGAGTGATGGTGCGGCCAAGATTGGTGCGCACGGAAAACCTGTGTTATTTTTGCACCCTAAAGATTTCAATGGCGTGCTGGTGGAGTTAGAACAGAAATGAAAATTGGCAGCATGATTGCGATTTATTTTGTGATCTGGTGGACAGTGCTTTTTGCGGTTTTGCCATTTGGTGTTCGCAATTCGCATGAGGCAGGAGAGCAGGTGAAACCCGGGCATGATGCAGGTGCACCTATGGCTCTGCACTGGGGCAAAAAGATTTTGGCGACGAGTGTGATTGCCTTGGTGTTGTTTGGCTTGGTTTATTCCCAAGTTGTGCACCATGTGTTTGGCGGTTGATGTACAAATCACTTAGCCGAACAAATAATCATTGAATCGTCGTCCCGTCGAAGGACGGGATTGGGCTTTGTTTTCGAAAATAAGCCCGGCCCCGTCCTTCGACGGGGTGACGGAACCACAAAAAATGATTCAAATTGCTGTCCGAAAGTTACCGCCGCTTGTTCTCAATATCAGGTGCTTGCGGAAACCTTGATTTCAAATCGCGCTCAGTAACACTCATATGATTGCGAGTGTATTGTTCAGATGCATCGCGCAGTGGTTGGAAGTCCCATGGGAAATGGTCACCTTGTTTCATGGCTTCGAACATCATTAATCGGGATTGTTGGCTCTCCAAAACCTGTGCATGAATTTTAGGAATGTCGAATTTGGCTTCTACTTCACCCCGGAATTTTTTAGCGAGTGGATGAGTAGATGCGAGATTGTTCAATTCATGTGGATCATCAATTAAGTTGAAGAGCTGATCGGGATCAACCGGCGAATGGATAAATTTCCATGGGCCACGGCGCAGCATGTAAAGGGGAGCGATTGCACCTTCTGCCAGATATTCGCCCCATGCTGTTGCATCTGGATTTTCTGACGCACCTTGCAATAATGGAAGCAGTGAACGGCCATCGACTTCGCGGGAAAGGTCTGTGGTTCCGCCGATTGCTGAAATCGTCGGCATGATATCGGCCAGCGAGACTGGTTCTTTCACTCGGCGCGGCTTGATTGCTTTTGGATTCCAAATAATCAGCGGCACATGAGCAGCAGGTTCAAGGTAGGACATTTTATACCAGAGACCACGCTCGCCTAAGAAGTCACCATGATCCGATGTGAAAATGATCGTGGTGTTTTCAAGCTGGCCTGTGGCTTCGAGCGTGCCCACCAATTGGCCGATCAGATCATCGATATAAGATATGTTTGCGAAATAGCCATGGCGGGCTGCGCGAATATCGGCTTCAGTCACAGTGTAATCGCTCATCGCTGAAACGTCGTAAAGCCGCTGGCTGTGGGCGTCGAGTTTTTCACGCGGTATGTGCGGCACGGCGGGCAGGGGTATGTCCTCGTCTTTATACAAATCCCAAAACTTTTTCCGCGCTGCATAGGGATCGTGTGGATGCGTGAAGCTGGCCATCAATGCGAAAGGTTTTTCGGGCGAGAAGCGCGCATAGTCGTAAAGTTTGCGCGTGGCTTGGAAGGCCACATCGTCATCAAACTCAAGCTGGTTTGAAATTTCAGCGATGCCGGGTTGAAGCACCGATGTCATATTGTGATACCACCAATCGATGCGTTCTTGTTTTAAACGCCAATCCGGTGTCCAGCCGAAATCGGCAGGATAAATATCTGTAGTCAGGCGCTCTTCGAGGCCGTGGAGTTGATCGGGGCCAACGAAATGCATTTTGCCAGAGAGGCAGGTTTGATAACCGTTCAAGCGTAGATAATGCGCCCAGGTTGGAATGGCGGATGGGAACTCAGCTGCGTTATCGTAAACGCCTGTGCGAGAGGGCAGCAAGCCATTCATCACCGTAGCGCGGGCGGGGGCGCAGAGTGGACTGGTGGAATAACAATTTTCAAACACCACGCCTTCGCGGGCCAAGCGGCTCAAGTTTGGCGTTTGCACCAGTTTGTGACCGTAAGGCTCCAAGAACTGGGCCGCAAGCTGATCGGCCATTACAAACAGGATGTTGGGTTTTTTCGTAGTCGCCACTATATCTGTCCCCATGAAAACGCTGCTGCTCGGATTGATCCGCATTTATCAGCTTACACTATCATCCTTCATGGGGCGAGGCTGCCGCTTTTTGCCGACATGTTCAGACTATGCGCGACAGGCCATTGAACAACATGGTGCGATTTGTGGATCGGCGTTGGCGGTAAGGCGCATTGCGCGTTGCAACCCTTGGGGTGGGGATGGGTTTGATCCGGTTCCAGCCACTTGCCAATGTGGCTGGCCCAAACAAAAAGAGCCGAAGTAAAACTCCGGCCCCTTGGTGTTGTGATTCAAATAAACTTAGAAAGCCCAGATCAGAGCGGCTTTGGTTTCCCATTCATCGCCCCAATGGTTGGTGATGTTACAGCAACCTGATGAGTAAGTGGCATCACCAAGTTTGGTGTAAACGCTTTCCAGACGGAAGCGGATGCTGTCAGTAAATGCGTGTTCCACGCCGAGACCCGCAACCCAACCAAATTGATCTTGCTGCAGGTTGTTCGGAGTACCTGAAATGATTCCGTTATATTCGCCGCGCGCATAAGCGCCACCGGCTGTGAGATAGAGTAATGTGTCGTCGAAGGCATAGCCCATGCGACCGCGAATGGTGGCAATACTATCGAGTTTAAAGCGGAAATCGGCAGTCGGATCGGGGTTTTGAACAATGTCATTGCTCATGCCCCAATCGGCTTCGATACCGAACACGATGTCGTCGATCTGATGGTTGTAACCCGCTAGAACACCGCCTTTGTAGCCGCAGCCTGCGTTGAGATAGGTTGTTGCACTTCCATTGTCTGTTACGGTGCCGTTAATGCAAGCTGTGCCAACCCAACCACCTGCATAAAAGCCAGACCAGTCATAAGTGGCTGGGCGCAGGTGCTCAACAGGCGGTGGAGGTGGATCCAAATCGGCGGCAAGAGCTGCTGCACCGGGGATGATCGCCGAAAGGGCGAGGGAGGCGAGGAGAAGATACTTTTTCATAATTTTACCCACTAACTGTTGACCTGCAATGGTTCAGAACATGAACTGTTAAGGTTAATGGCGGGTTATCAAAAAGTTACGAAAATCTTAATGAATTTTTGGAGGGCTTGACCGCCTCGCTATGACGCGGCATTTGTGGATTCTATTCAATGATTTGGCTTACCCGCGAATGGTTTGTGGGAGTGAGCAAGAGGAGCAAAAAATGATTACACTGACATTCCCTGATGGCGCAAAGCGCGAGGTTGAACAGGGGGCAACAGCAGGTCAAGTGGCCGCATCAATTTCTAAGTCATTGGAAAAAAAGGCTGTTGCGGCTGTCGTGAACGGCCAACTGGTTGATTTGGCTGATCCGATTAATACTGATGCAACATTGCAAATTGTGACGCGCGACGATGACCGCGCGCTGGAACTGATTCGCCATGATGCTGCACATGTGCTTGCTGAGGCTGTGCAAGAGCTGCATCCGGGCACGCAGGTGACGATTGGGCCGGTGATTGAGAACGGTTTTTATTATGATTTTTTCCGCAATGAACCTTTCTCACAGGCTGACTTTCCTCCGATTGAAAAGAAGATGCGGGAGATTATCCAGCGGGATAAACCTTTCACAAAATCAGTGAAGAGCCGCGAAGACGCAAAAAAGTTTTTCCGCGATAAGGGCGAGAATTTTAAAGTCGAACTGGTAGATACCATTCCCGGTAATGAGGACATCAAGTTCTACGATCAGGGTGGCTGGGTGGATATGTGCCGTGGGCCGCATATGACTTCGACGGGCAAGATTGGCACGGCATTTAAATTGATGAAAGTGGCTGGTGCTTATTGGCGCGGCGATTCCACAAAGCCAATGCTCACACGCATTTACGGGACAGCTTGGGCCAACGACAAAGACCTGGCCAATTATGTGACGGCGCTAGAAGAAGCTGAAAAGCGCGATCACCGCAAGCTTGGCCGCGAGATGGATTTGTTTCATTTTCAAGAAGAAGGCCCGGGCGTGGTGTTCTGGCATGCCAAGGGCTGGACAATTTTTCAGCAACTCATTTCATATATGCGCCGCCGATTGAACAAGCTGGACTATCAAGAAGTGAACGCGCCACAAGTTCTCGATAAATCACTGTGGGAAACATCAGGCCATTGGGGCTGGTACCGCGAGGGCATGTTTCAAGTGACGTCTGCTGGCGAAGCGACGGATGACCCGCAAGTGTTTGCCTTAAAGCCGATGAATTGCCCTGGCCATGTGCAGCTGTTTAAACATGGGCTTCGGTCATATCGCGAATTGCCAATGCGCCTTGCTGAGTTCGGCTTGGTGCATCGCTATGAACCATCTGGCGCTTTGCATGGTCTCATGCGTGTGCGCGGCTTCACGCAAGATGACGCGCATATTTTCTGTACGCCCGAGCAGATGAAAGATGAATGTTTGAAGATCAATGATCTGATCTTGTCGACTTATAAAGATTTTGGTTTCGAACAGATTGTTGTGAAGCTTTCAACGCGTCCAGAAAAGCGTGTGGGCACAGATGCTGATTGGGACCGCGCTGAAAGCATTATGCAAGATGTTCTGAAGCAAATTGCCGAAAGTTCTGGCGGCAAAATTAAAACCGCGATCAATCCGGGCGAGGGCGCTTTTTATGGCCCCAAGTTTGAATATGTGCTGCGTGATGCGATTGGCCGCGACTGGCAATGCGGAACAACGCAAGTGGATTTCAATCTGCCCGAACGTTTCGGCGCATTTTACATCGGAGAAGACGGAGCCAAACACGTGCCCGTTATGATCCACCGCGCAATCTGCGGATCGATGGAACGGTTCTTGGGGATTTTGATTGAGAACTACGCTGGACATTTCCCGCTGTGGTTAGCGCCTTTGCAAGTGATGGTGGCACCGATTACTTCGGAGGCTGATGACTATGCTGTTGAAGTGCGCGGGATGTTGCGTGCTGCTGGCCTGCGGGCTGATGCCGATCTGCGCAACGAAAAGATCAACTACAAAGTGCGCGAACACTCACTGGCCAAAGTGCCAGTGATCTTGGCAGTTGGTAAGCGCGAGATGGAAGAGAAGACGGTTTCCGTGCGGCGCTTGGGTTCGCAAGATCAGAAGGTGGCGACGCTGGTGGATACGCTGGCGGCGCTGGTGAAGGAAGCGATGGCACCGGATTTGAGGTGAGGGGTGAAATCGCAAAAGGAGAATAGAGATGGTCTTATTTTATTCCATTGTTGAGGTTGCGATTTTTTCATTTGTGTTGAGCGTTTTGTACAGACAGTCTTACAATCTGCTTTTCTTTTATTTGAAGAAGCCATTGCTTTGGATTCTTTTTGTTGGGTTTTTGCCTCTACTCTGGTTTTCACTAGGAGTGATATTTCATTTGTCTCCAACGGTTGTATGGTGGTCTTCTATCGTTGCCTTATGTCTGAATATTCCATCGAAAAATAACCTAACAAAAAAAAATTGGTGGAATTTGCTGACGAGTTTACGGAAGTACCGAACTCTATTCAAAAAAGTAGGTATGGTCAAATTTGCTTCGCGATAGGTATTGCCGTGTGTTGGATTTTGTTTGTTCGTTAATTGGGTCATGATTGTGAGATATTAGCGTGTGGCTAGGGACCTCATCCGCCCCTTCGGGGCACCTTCCCCAGAGGGGAAGGGTGAAATAATAGAGGGTGGTGCTGGACTTCACGCTTCTCCTTTGGAGAAGCTGTCGCGAAGCGACTGATGAGGTCCCTTTGCTGGCTTCAATTTCCTTGCTAAGCAAAGCTGGATTCCGTGTCGCGCCTGCGCTGCGCTCCGGCTTGCACGGAATGACTTACTCAGGGGAGCGAATTATTTTATTTTGAACTCGCAGCTCGCAACGCGTCTTCGGCAAACTGGTTCAAGCTCACGCCCTTTAATTGCGCTGCTAGCGCGGACTTTGCATGAACTTGTGGATCGATGCGGAACATCACTTTGCCGGAATAGGGCTTGTTTGGTTCTTTGCCCGCTTCTTTGCAGAAGGCGAGGTAATCATCCACCGAATCTTTAAAGGCTGCCTTGATTTCTTTTACTGAATTGCCTTCGTAAGTGATCACGTCATTGATGCCCAAAAGCTTGCCAAACAGGCAATCATCTTCCAGCGAATATTCTGTGCTACCGTGATAACCTTTATATTTCAAAACTTCATTCATGGTGTAACTCCAATCTCGATCAAAAACGCTCGAACGTATTTGACAACATATTGTTTTGTTTCTTTTTGCGGATGAGGGCGATGTGCCAAATATGTTCCATGCTCATGTTGAAACTTCACTCGCGAACCAGCGCTTTCGAAAACTTTGCAGCCGACCGAAACCAGAAGAGACTCAATATCGGCCCAAGCGATGCTAGACTTTGTTGGTTCGGCAAAAACGGCTTCTAACGTCTTGCGCTGCTTGTTGTTCATGCTTGCATTATATGATAGCAAAACCAAAATTACAAGTGTGCCGTATCACACATTATGACAAAACACATCATCATCGGCGGAACGAGCGGTATTGGGGCGGCGATTGCACGGCAGCTTCGGGCTGCTGGCAATGACATTCATTTGATTGCGCGGGACGAGGCTAAGCTTGTGGCACTCGCTTCTGAGCTGGATGCCACATTCGCGGTGGCGGATGTTCAGGATCGGGCTTCGCTTGAGGTGGCTATTCTTGCCGCTGGCCCTGCCGTTGATGGCCTTTGCTATGCGGCAGGCACAATTAATTTGAAGCCTTTGCACCGCCTCACAGATGCTGATGCTTTGCGGGATTTTGAGATTAACGCGCTGGGCGCGTTTCGTGCTGTGCAGGTTGCATTGCCGCAGCTTAAGGCGTCCACGCAAGCGACAGCTTCGATATTGCTTTTCTCGACCGTTGCTGTGGCCCAAGGGTTTATGGCCCATGCTTCCATCTCGATGGCCAAGGGCGCCATTGAGGGCCTGACGCGTGCACTTGCCGCCGAGCTTGCGCCCAAGATTCGTGTGAATGCCATTGCTCCGTCGCTGACGAAAACGCCTTTGGCCAATGCTTTGACTTCAAATGAATCAATGGCCACGGCCATTGCTGCTTTGCATCCTGCGCAAAGATTAGGTGAACCTGAAGATATTGCCGAGATGGCGGCATTGTTGCTTTCGCCCAAATCTTCCTGGATCACGGGCCAAATTATCGGCGTGGATGGCGGAAGGTCGACGCTGCGCACCAAGGGTTAGTCCATGGCCAAGATGCGCAAGAAATCGGATTTGCCTGAGAAAATTTGTGCCGTTTGTGGGCGGCCTTTCACGTGGCGCAAGAAATGGGCGAAAGTCTGGGATGAGGTGAAAACCTGTTCGGATGCTTGCAAGGCAAACAACCGCAAAGCCAATCATTGAAATGTAACGTCCAAAAGTACATATAGGCATCATAAGGATGCTTGATATGGAAATTGGGATTTATACTTTTGCGGATGTGCCAGCGGGCCAGCCTGAATGGGCGGGGCAACGCTTGCGCAATTTGGTCGAGGAAATGAAGCTGGCCGATGAGGTTGGGCTTGATGTGTTTGCCGTTGGTGAACACCACCGCGCTGACTATGCCGTGTCATCGCCCGCTGTTGCTCTGGCTGCGGGGGCGGCAGTGACCAAGCGGATTAAGCTTTCAAGCGCTGTTTCAGTTCTCAGTTCTGATGATCCGGTGCGGTTGTTTCAGCAGTTCGCCACAGTTGACGGCATTTCCAATGGTCGCGCTGAAATCATGGCGGGGCGGGGCAGTTTTATCGAGTCTTATCCGTTGTTTGGATATGATTTAGAAGATTATGATTCACTTTTCGCCGAGAAGCTTGATCTGCTGATGAAATTGCGTGATGGCAACAACATCACGTGGAACGGAAATTTACGACCTTCGCTTCTGAATGCTGGAATTTATCCGCGGCCCGAGCAGAAGAAAATGCCAATTTGGATTGCGGTCGGTGGAACACCTGAATCTGTGTTGCGGGCGGCAACACTCGATCTGCCCATGGCGCTGGCAATCATAGGGGGCGATCCGCGCCGTTTTGCCCCGTTCTTTCAGCTTTACCGTGAAACATATCAAAAGCTTGGGCGTGATTCCTCAAAGGCCATGTTAAGTTTGAATATGCATGGTTTTGTATCTAGCACGACCGCCCACGCCAAAGATGTATACTTTGCGGCCCACACCGAAGTGATGAACCGGATTGGCCGTGAGCGCGGTTGGCCACCACAGGGGCGTTCCCATTTTGACGCTGCAACCGGGCCAACAGGCAATCTGATTGTGGGTAACCCAGAACATGTGGCGGCAAGGATTGTTGAGCTGCATAAAATATTTGGCAATCAACGCATTCTGATTCAAATGGCGATCGGCACAGTGCCACATGATGAACAATTGAAGGCGATAGAACTTCTTGGCACAAAAGTTGTGCCGATCGTGAGAGAGGCTTTGAAATGACACTGTTCCACATTCCTGATCCTTTGCCCGGTGACATTGCGGCTGCCGATGCCATCGAAACCGTAATCGTGCCGCGTGCACGTGATCTTGGTGATTTTGAAGTGCGCCGCGCTTTGCCATCAGCGCAACGGCAGATGGTCGGGCCGTTCATTTTCTTTGACCAATTCGGGCCCGTGCTGATGAAGGCGGGTCAGGGCATGGATGTGCGGCCGCACCCGCATATCGGGATTTCAACGGTGTCGTGGCTGTTTGACGGCATGATCCAACACAAGGATAGTTTAGGCTTCGACCAGTCAATCAAGCCCGGTGAGCTCAACTGGATGACGGCTGGCAAAGGCATTGTGCATTCCGAGCGATCTTTGCCCGAGGACCGATTGGTTGAACGCAAAGTTTATGGCACGCAAAGCTGGGTGGCTTTGCCGAAACACCACGAAGAAACATCGCCAGGTTTTGAACATGTAGACAGATCGGCGTTGCCTTTAATTGAGGATAACAAGCGTTCGGTCCGCGTGATTGCAGGATCAATTTTTGGCGCAAAATCGCCAGTTAAAACCCATTCGGATTTGTTTTATGCGGAAGTGATTTTGCAGGCGGGCGCGAAACTTCCACTTCCCACGGAACATGTCGAGCGCGGCATCTATGTTGTTGAAGGCGAAATTGAAGTTGCGGGTGACAAATTTGAAGCTGGTCGGCTTTTGGTTTTCCATCCACGGGATCCAATTGTGATACAATCGCCGCGAGGTGCGCTTTTCATGATGCTGGGAGGTGAACCTATGGATGGGCCGCGTTACATTTGGTGGAATTTTGTGTCGTCTTCCCAAGAAAAAATTGAAGCTGCAAAAAACGATTGGAAGAACGCCCGCTTTAACATCGTGCCTGGCGATGAAAAAGAGTTCATCCCTCTGCCTCACGCCTGATCACATCCATGTGCGCAGGGCATGGAAAATGTGATCGAAGTTTATTTGCATTTTAACCACTCTGGGATGACACTGTCGTAACGGAGGATTCTTATGGATCAGGCTATCAGTGGCGAACGGACTCTCATTCACAGGGCAAGTGTGCGGATTTTTCATTGGCTCAATGTGATTGCGATGTTGATCATGATCCCCAGCGGCTGGCAGATTTATAATGCCACGGTGTTTTGGAATGAAGATTATCCATTTCCAGATTCGATAACGCTTGGCGGTTGGCTGGGTGGTGGCATCAGGTGGCACTTGGCTGGTATGTGGCTGTTGGTGATTAATGTTTTGGTTTATCTCATCATCGGGATTCTTAACGGCCACTTTAGGCGTCGGTTTTTTCCATGGTCGCCCAAGGGCGTGATCAGCGATCTGACCAAAGCAGCACAATTTGAATTGCCGCATGATCATGTGAAATATAACTATGTGCAGAAGACCACATATATCGGGATCATGCTGATTATAATTGTTACGATCCTTTCGGGTTTTGTTTTGTGGAAGCCAGTTCAGCTGCAAGAGCTGGGTTATCTGATGGGCGGCTTTGAAGGCGCGAGGCGGGTTCACTTTATCGGCATGGCTTTGATTTGCGCCTTCATCGTTCTACATCTTGCACTTGTTGCAATCGTACCATCAACTTTCTTGCCGATGATTACAGGGCGTTTCCGTAAAAATAATTCTCATGAAAAGGACGTTCATCATGCAGGTTGATCGTAAGACATTGATCGTTGAAAATAAAAAACTGTTGGTTGATGTCCAGCGCCGCTCGTTCATGAAGCAGTCGCTTTCGGTGGGTGCTCTGATGATGCTCACGGGTTGCGCTGATGGTTATGAGCCGGAATTTGCAGATGGCATTTTGAACGCGATGGCGAACTGGAATGACCGTGCGCAAGCGGCTTTGTTCAACCCCACCAAACTGGCACCAACTTATACGCAAGCTGATGTGGTCGATCCGTTTCGGTTTAATGCTTATTACGGGATTGATGAACTTCGCATTGTGGACGAGGCAACCTATAAGCTCACGCTTTCAGGCA
>CAXTKH010000013.1:0-52480 GCA_964244815.1 uncultured Aestuariivirga sp.
TCGATTATAGGCCCTGGGAAAAATGGTTCCACACGCACCGAGCAGCATCGCCATGACCTATGTAGGGCTTGTGTGATGGAAAGTCCAGTTGTGCCTCATTGCAGCTTTGGGTTAGCGGGAACAACCGTTAGCTTGCATCCCACCCCGAGCGCATCAATTCATACTTAACTTCGCCGTGTTCACTACCTGGAATGGGATCAGGCCATTCGTCGTAAACTGTGCGAACATAACTTAAACCGATCTTCTCGAGCACACGGCGTGATCCTTGGTTCACCGCCATGGTACTCGCAAATATCTTGTCGTATCCACCGCTTCTGAAACCCCAGTTGAGCAATGCGGACGCCCCCTCCGAAGCCAGCCCTTGTCCCCAATCTATCTTACGAAGACGATATCCGAGCTCGGCCACTTTTTCAATTTCCGGCCACAAACAGAACCAACCTACGAATGCGGCGTTTATTTTACGGCGCGCTGTCCACACATACGTCTCAGTACCTCTAGGCATGAGATACGTCGCATTCGGATCGCTCTGCTCGTGATAGACACATTGTCCACCGTTAAGATAGCGCATCACATCAGGATCAAGTTCAAGATCAATGAAGTCGGCGCGGTCGCCGGGGCGGCAAGGACTGAGCGTCAGGTGAACTGTCTGCAAAACGGACATGTTGAATCTCCATTGCTCAAGCTTGCCACTTAGGACTAAAGACAATCACAATCTAAAATATATGCTTCAACAATAGTGCGGGTGAATTAAAAGCCCTACTCAGTCGCAGCCTTCGCCATTGCCTCAAGCCTTGCCGCTGCCAGATCCAGTTGCGTGGTCAAATTAGTTTCCAGCGTCTTCATCTGCGTCTGCACCAGATTGCGGCTTTCGCGGAGGCCTTGGACTTGGTCTTCCAGGGCTTCAATCTTTTTAATGGACTCACTCAAACGGTCAGCCACCATTAGTCCGCTCATAACCAACAAACGGATGTCACCAATGGAGCCCACGCTCGATTTGATGCGTGTCACTTCACTATCAAGCAATGTTGCAAGCTCGCGCAAATGGTCTTCTTCGCCATCAGGGCATTGCATCGTGTAGGGACGATCAGCGACGGTTACGACGACATTGGCCATGTTTACGCTCCACTATTCGAGTGAAGAACCGAGCGGATGCGCCCCATTGCCGTATCGATTTTGCCTGCTGCTTGCTTGGATGTATCAACCAGTTCAGCAGCTTTGACCCGCACTTGATCAAGCTCTTTGTTCAAGCGCTGTTGATCTCTTTGAATGCTCGCAGCTTCGCTCTCCAATGCTTTCAAGCGCTGGGTTTCCTGGGTGTTGCTTTTCATTGCCACTTCAAATTGGCCCAAGGCCTTTTCAAAGCGATTAAATGCTGCATCGAGCTTATTGATCTCGGTCATAATTGCCCCTCATAACAACCGACTTCATTATTAGCAATTTTCCTTTTAGCACAACTCTTTGCCACACATAACTGATTCTTTAGGCCAACAAAACCTCTTAAACCCGAAGGGCAAAAACACTAAAACCTGCAATTGACAGCGCCGCGCTCGGTGTTATCACAAGGTCTAAAGCTTAATTTTCCAAGTATTTAGGAGCCTACAATGACTGAAGCCAACGCTGTTTCCCCCAGAATCATGGCTAATGCAATCCGTGCGCTTGCCATGGATGCTGTGCAAAAGGCCAATTCTGGCCATCCGGGCGCGCCGATGGGCTTGGCCGATGTTGCAACTGTGCTGTTTTCAAAGTTCCTGAAGTTTGACCCTGCAGCACCCCATTGGCCAGACCGCGACCGATTCATTCTGTCGGCTGGCCATGCTTCAATGTTGCTTTATAGCCTGCTTCATCTGACCGGTTATAAGGATATGACCATTGAGCAGATTAAAAATTTCCGGCAATGGGGCTCCATCACTGCAGGCCACCCCGAATATGGCCATGCCACTGGTATTGAAACCACCACGGGACCCTTAGGCCAAGGCATTTCTAATGCGGTAGGTTTCGCGCTGGCCGAGCGGCACTTAAACGCCAAGTTCGGCAATGACGTTGTGAACCACAAAACCTATGTGATTTGTGGCGACGGTTGTTTGATGGAGGGGATCAGCCAGGAGGCCATAGGCCTTGCCGGGCATTTGAAACTGTCGAACCTGATCGTGATCTGGGATGACAACAACATCACCATTGATGGCCGCGTATCCATGTCGGACTCAACCGATCAAGTGAAACGCTTTGAAGCTTCGGGCTGGAAGACCATTCGCTGTAATGGGCTTGATCAAGCTGATGTCGAACGCGCATTGAATGAGGCGCAAAATTCTGATCGTCCAGTGATGATCGCCGCCAAAACCATCATCGGCTTTGGCTCACCCAACAAGAAAGATTCGTATCAAGCGCATGGTTCACCATTGGGCGATGCAGAAATCGCACTGGCCCGCAAGGAACTGGGCTGGGATTCAGCGCCGTTCGTGATCCCTGCCGATATTCTGAATGCATGGCGCGCTGTGGGCGCGCGCGGTGCGAATATACGCAAAGAGTGGGAAGCACGCCTTGCATCCTCAACCAACAAAGCCGAATTCACCCGCGTGATGAGCGGCGCTTTACCCGCTAATTTCAACGCTGTGATGCAAGACTATAAAAAGGCATTAGCCAAAGCCCCGCCAACCATCGCCACACGCAACTCATCGCAAAACGCATTGGACATCATCAACCCCGCTGTGCCTGAAACCATCGGCGGCTCGGCGGATTTGACGGGCTCCAACAACACCAAATCCAAAGACCTAAAAGTGTGCAGCGCTGCTGATTATTCTGGCCGCTATATGCATTGGGGCATCCGCGAACACGGCATGGCCGCCGCCATGAACGGCATGGCGCTGCATGGCGGCGTGATCCCCTATGGTGGCGCGTTCTTCTGCTTCACCGATTATTGCAGGCCCTCAATCCGCCTTGCATCGCTGATGGGCATCCGCAGCATTTTCGTGATGACACACGATTCAATCGGCCTTGGCGAAGACGGCCCAACCCATCAACCCGTTGAACATTTGGCTGCAATGCGCGTGATCCCGCACTTGGTAACCATGCGCCCTTGTGATGCAGTAGAGGCTGCTGAATGCTGGCAAGTGGCATTGGAAGCTCAAAACCACCCAACAGTGCTGGTACTATCACGCCAAAAAATGCGCCCCGCGCGCATTGCTTATTCAGCAAAAAACCTTTGCGCTTTAGGTGCATATGAAGTGCAACCTTCGCCTAAAAAATCCAAGGCCGTCATATTCGCTTCTGGCTCCGAAGTTGAAATCGCTATGGATGCCAAAGCCCAGCTTGATAAAAAAGGCATCCCCACCCGCGTGGTTTCTGTGCCCTCAATGGAACTCTTCGAACGCCAATCAAAGGCCTATAAAGCGGGCGTAATGGGCACCGAAAAAATCCGCATCGCTATTGAAGCTGGCGTGCGCACTTGCTGGGACCGCTTCATCGGCACCGAAGGCCACTTCATCGGCATGACAGGGTTTGGTGCCAGTGCGCCTGCTGAAGTGCTGTATCAGAAGTTCGGAATCACGGCGAAGGCGGCGGTGAAGGCGGCGGGGAAGTGACCTGCTGTGGTACCCTTTAAGGAACGAAACTATCCATATCCAATCCATACAGAACGAGAACTAGAATTGATGCTGCAAGGAAAGAAGCCCTTTGCAGCATTTGCTGATATGAATGAATGGGCTTACGACTAAGAAATTATCCCGGAAGAGGCTTTTGCTCCCCACGTAGCAGCGGGAGCGATCTTGAAGCGTGAATACATCGTCGGGCGACCACCAAAGCAATTGCGTAGCCTGTATTATGCTTTGCCAGGTCAGGAATGGCGTATTGATGCTTAACTACTGCTATGGGAGGTAGCTGGGAAAACGGGGTGGAACGAAAGTCTGGAACGAATTCAAGGACGACTTTTAGGAAATGAAGAATCACAATGCGATTTTCACATTAAGCATTACTTTTGATCATAATATTACAAGTTTAAGGCACCGCTAAATTGGCCGTGCGCTCGTAAAAAAACTTCCACCTTCAACTTCCAACCTTCGGATCATATAACCTGGCCTTCGTATCCGCCTCATACCCCAACTTCTTATAACTCAGTATTTCCAACATCAGCCCCCAAGGTGTTCTGAAATAAATCCAGGTCAGGCCGTCCAGTGGGCCGCCTTCGTTGGTGTTGGGGCCATCGAGGATTTCTACGCCGAGTGCTTTGAGCTCTGGCAAAGATTTGTGTACGTCATCAACTTCAAATGCCAGATGCATGCCGCCGGGTTCTGAGCTGCGCAAAGTGCGCGCCGCGTTATCACCGCTATATTCAAAAAATTCAATAGTGGTGCCATTGCCCACCCGCATCATCACCAAATCTTTGATGCGCGATTGTGGCGCAGCGCCCAGTTTGCCTGACATGAATTTATCATCCACATCAAACGGCCCCGTGTTGAACACGCGAACTGCGCCAAATGCTTTTTCAAAAAATGTCATCGCATCAGCAATATTTGGCACCGTGATTCCAAAGTGATGCACACCATGAATTTTCATTTTTATTTCTCCCAATTTCTTATGGTTATTGTCAGTGGGGAATATGCGGCAGTGTTTGATTGCAATCAACCCCGCCACCAACTTACTTTTGTAAACTTCACTCTTCCATACCAGAGAAACTTGATGTACGCCCCTCACAAAATCCACAGGAGCCTTCCCATGCCAGCATTTCGCACCCTTGATGACGTCAACGTTAAAGACAAGAAAGTTGTAATCCGCCTTGATCTCAATGTGCCAATCGCTGGTGGCGTGGTGACAGATACGACCCGCATTGACCGCGTCGTGCCAACTTTGCGCCAGCTCATCAAAAATGGCGCAGCTGTCATCATCCTCGCCCATTTTGATCGGCCCAAGGGCAAGGTGGTTCCTGAAATGTCATTGAAGCCCGTGGCCCCAGCACTCGAAAGAGCACTCGGCCATAAAGTACATTTCCATTTTACCGATTGGCAAACAGCGCCTCACATCCATGCCAAGCCAGGCGATGTGGTGTTGATGGAAAACACCCGCTATCACGCGGGCGAAGAAAAGAACGATTTAGAGTTTGCCAAAATGTTGGCGGGCCTTGGCGATATATTTGTGAATGATGCATTCTCTGCAGCCCACCGCGCGCACTCTTCAACGGAAGGAATTGCCCACATCATTCCAGCTTACGCAGGCCGCGCGATGGAAGCAGAACTCAAGGCGTTGGGCGCAGCGCTTGAAACACCAAAGCGCCCTGTGATTGCGATTGTTGGCGGTGCCAAGGTTTCATCCAAGCTTGATCTGCTCAGCAACTTGATGAAAAAAGTTGAAGCGCTCGTCATCGGCGGTGCCATGGCCAACACATTCTTGTTCGCCAAAGGCAATCAAGTGGGCAAATCTCTCGTTGAAAAAGATTTAGCTGATACCGCGCGAAAGATCATGGCGGAGGCAGAAGCTGCCAACTGTGCGATTATATTGCCGATTGATGCCATCGTGGCATACGAATTCAAAGCTCATGCACCATCGCATGATTATGGCGTGGACGGTATTCCTGAGGGCGGCATGATGCTGGATGTTGGCCCAATGTCGGTTGATCTCGTCAAAGCCGCCATCGACAACGCGCACACCCTGCTCTGGAACGGTCCATTCGGCGCATTCGAAATGCAGCCCTTCGACGCCGCCACGGTGGCTGTGGCCAAATATGCAGCAGCGCGCACCAAAGCCGGAAAGCTGGTCACGGTTGCTGGCGGCGGGGATACGGTGTCTGCACTCAATCACGCAGGCGTTGCCAATGATTTCACCTACATCTCAACAGCTGGCGGCGCATTTCTGGAATGGCTTGAGGGCAAAGACTTGCCGGGCGTTGCCGCACTGTTTGTAAAATAGCAATTCAAAAGCATATTGCCTATGAAATTTGCCCGCTGTTCAAATCAGTAAGCTTTGCTAGAACACTCATGTGACCACGCTTTCCGCTACCCGCACCAACACCACCGTCTACGCGATATTGATCGCAGCGGCGGGTTGTCATCTCATCAACGATACACTGCAAGCCATCATGCTTTCGGTCTATCCGATGCTGAAGCAGAACTACGCGCTCAGCTTCAGCCAGGTTGGACTTTTGACGATGGTTTATCAGGTCACCGCTTCCATTCTGCAACCGCTGATCGGGCATTTCACAGACCGAAAGCCACTGCCATATATTTTGCCATTTGGCTCGGTCTTCACTGCGCTCGGCCTTATATTACTCGCGACCGCCCATTCCTATCCAGCATTGCTCGTTGCCGCCGCGTGCATCGGCATTGGTTCATCGATTTTTCATCCTGATGCCTCGCGCGTGTCACGACTTGCCTCAGGTGGGCAATACGGTATGGCACAGAGCCTGTTTCAGGTTGGTGGAAATATAGGCACGTCAATCGGCCCGCTTCTAGCTGCAGGCATCGTTCTGCAACGTGGCCAAGCGAGCCTTGCCTGGTTCGCAGGTCTGGCCGCCATTTCATTCATCATACTCGCTGGTGTCGGCCGCTGGTACTCCACGCATCTCAACAGCAAGAAATCGAGCGCAGCCGTTCTTGAATCTGGGCTCGATCAGCGCACAATCAAAATCTCACTCGCAATTCTCGTGGCGCTCATGTTTTCCAAGTTTGTCTACATGGCGTGCATGCACAGCTTTTATACCTTTGATCTGATCGAAAAATTTGGCGTCAGCACACAGGCAGCCCAGCTTTATCTTTTCGTCTTGCTCGGCGCTGTAGCTGTAGGAACGTTTGCAGGCGGCCCGATTGGAGACCGTATTGGTCGCAAATCCGTCATTTGGTTTTCGATCCTTGGAACACTTCCATTCTCGCTTGCCTTGCCACACTTGAACTTGTTCTGGACGGTGGCCTGCACGGTTCCTATTGGGCTCATTTTGTCATCCGCATTTTCCGCAATGGTTGTTTATGCCCAAGAACTGATGCCAGGCCGCGTTGGCATGATATCAGGCTTGTTCTTTGGTCTGGCTTTTGGCTCCGGTGGTTTGGGCGCTGCTGTGCTTGGCGTTATTGCCGATCAAACCACACTGCAATTTATTTTTGTGCTCTGCTCAGTGCTGCCTGTCATTGGGCTTTTGGCTTATTATTTGCCCAACACTGAGCAATTGAAATCAAAGGCATAAAGCCCGATACTGCGGCAAATCAATATTGCGAGTCTTTTATCCACATGACTGCCCGTTTTTATCTTGTTGCGCCCAACACGCTTGCCCCATCTGATATCATAGCTTGCGCCAAAGCTGCATGTTTAGCTGGTGATTGCGCCACCATCATCGTTCCAGAAACTGTTTCAACGGAAGATGTGGCAGCGCTTCAGGAACTGGGCCTCGCCGTTTTCTTGCAGGACGTCGAACCACGCATCGTCAGCAGACTTCGCGCTGATGGCCTGCATTTGAACAATATGGAACACGTGATCGTCGATTTGCGTATGTCCCTGCCCCGTGATGCAATGGTGGGAATCAATGCGGGCACCTCACGCCACACCGCCATGGAGGCGTCCGAACAAGGTGCCGATTATGTGGCCTTTAACCAAAAATTACAAACCACCGGAGAACCATTGGTAAAATGGTGGAGCGACATTGCAGAAATTCCATGTGTGCCTTTCAATGCAGTAACCCCGGCAGAATTTGCCACAATGCTGCCCCATAGCCCAGATTTTATTAGACCTTCAGATGATATGTGGCAAAGCCCAGATGCTGCCATACAAATAATAAAATCATATGGTTTGAAGCGCGAATGATAATGCGCCTCATCGCCGGACTCGCCATTATATTTTGCCTTACGGGTGCAGCATATGCTGAAGATGCAGCTTTTGAAGAAGCCATGTCTCTATTCAGCGATGGTAACTATGTTGATGCTAAACCAATTGCTGATGCATTTGCAGCAAAAGACGATCCGCGCGCTTTCATGATGCTGGGCACCATGTCGCAGAAGGGCTTAGGGGTCGAGGTGGACTTGCAGACTGCCAAGCTCTGGTTTCGCAAGGCAGCCGAAAAGGGCCATGTTGATGGTCAACTGGCATTTGGAATGATGCTTCTTGATGGCAGTTTGGGCGAGCCTAATCTGAACGATGGCAGTGCTTGGTTGGAGAAAGCCGCAGATTCAGGTAATATTCAAGCACTGTACAATCTTGGACTCTTCCACAGTGGCGTCTACAACAATCCACCAGATTGGAAAATGGCCTATGAGCTGTTTCAAAAAGCCGCTGACAAAGGCTTGGCCGATGCCCAATATAATCTGGCTCTGCTCTATACTGATGGCCGAGGTGTTGAAAAAAATGCTGTGCAAGCTGCAAACTGGTTTGCCAAGGCAGCAACACAAGGCATGCCTGATGCAGCACTTGAATATGGCGTGTTGGTGTTTCGTGGTGAAGGCGTTCAGAAGGATGAAGCCTTGGGTGCCAAGTGGCTATTAGTGGCTGCCAACTACGGTAATGCTGTGGCTCAGAACCGCATGGCTAAACTTTATGCGCTTGGCAAGGGCGTTCCAGCTGATGCCGTGGAAGCCGCCAAATGGAACATTCTTGCCAAAGCAGGTGGTCGTGGTGATGCAGAACTTGATGGTGCTGCGGAGAACTTGGCTCCATCAATTTTAAATCAGGCACGAGCCCGCGCCGCTGCTTTCAAGCCAATGATAGTGCCCGTTAAAAACTAAATGAATGCTGCAGCTACCACCATGGCGATAATTGCCAAGACCAAGCTTACACCAAGGACATAACGTACATTGTGTCCGGTAACGCCGCCTCGGGCCTTGACTGTATTAACGACCGGTTTTTTATCAACGTCATTGTCCATTGGAAAATCCTTTGGTTAAATCTATCAGTTCAATTGATGTGCTAGCCACAGCCGCCGATCCTTGCTATCCACCCGCCACATAACTGGAGCAAGCCACGTGACCACCCCTATCATGACATTGATGATCGCCGCCGTTCGTAAAGCCGCTCGTGGCGTACAGCGCGATTTTGGTGAAGTTTCGAGTTTGCAAATTTCGGTCAAAGGCCCGGGTGATTTTGTAACCAATGCCGACAAAAAAGCTGAAAAAGTTTTGCGCGAAGAACTGCTCAAAGCCAGGCCTGCCTATTCTATTCTGGGCGAGGAAGAGGCCGAGCATAAAGGCACAGATCCAGACCACCGCTTTATTATTGATCCCATAGATGGCACCTTCAACTTCATGCACGCTCTGCCCTATTTTGCTATTACGATTGCACTTGAGCGCAAGGGCGAGATCGTGGCAGGTGTCACTTACAACCCAATCACCGATGAATTGTTCCATGCGGAAAAAGGTTCAGGAGCCTTCGTGAACAACAAACGCATGCGTGTGGCCGGGCGCCGCGATTTGCACGATAGCTTGATAGCTACCGGCCTGCCTAACCGTGGTAGTAAAGATCATGCTGAACGCCGCTCTGAATTGATCATCATGCAACTCCGCACCGCTGGCGTTCGCGCGCTGGGTTCGACAGCCCTTGACATGTGCTACATCGCCAGTGGCAGGCTTGATGGCGCTTGGCATGCCAACCTGAATGCATGGGACATGGCCGCCGGCATTTTAATGATACGCGAAGCGGGTGGCTTTGTGCACGGCCTGAAAGATGAAGCTAATCCCTTGAATTCCGGCGGCTACATCGCCAGCAATGCTGACCTCTTGCCGCAAATGAAGGCAGCATTGGCCGAAGCCAAGAAATTGCCAAATAATTAGTACTGATTGCGGTCAATTCAAATTTAAAATTCACCATAACCCGTCATCCCAGCGCAGGCGGCGAACCAACTGCCTTTTTAAAGACGAAGTTGGATTTCCGCCTTCGCGGGAAAGACAGTTTAAGTTGAGTTCGAATTCTACAAACCACCTGACGCTTAAATTAATCTAAACTTGCATATTATATGCAGGATTTTGAATCTTTGCGCTAAAACTGCACCATGCTTCGCTTCTCATGCCTGCTTGCCCTCAGCCTGTTTTGCGCGTCCGAGCTTCGCGCCGAGCAGAGCACAAGATTTGGCTACCATCTTCACACTTGGCCAGAAACGGGTTTCACTCGTTTTTCGCAGATGTTGAGTACATCCGCAAACGCCGGTGGAAAATCAGCCCGCCTTGATACCAATTGGGCCAGCTTTCAAACAGAACCAAAAACAAAATTTAATCCGCAATCTGCAAAACTGAAACCTTCAGCCTATGCTCGATATCTTTTTGACCGCGGTTATGGTGAAAATGGCGCAAATCTTTTTGAGGCTTACTTGGATCTGCATCAATCCCTTGCAGCAAACCAAAGACTGATTTTCAATTTTGGTGTGGTGCCAGATTGGGCGCGGCAACCAGCTTCCAATTTTAAAAATTGGAAAGTTGGCATCAACCAAGAATTCAGCTTTCATCCAACGCCAGAACAAACCGCCTTTCTGGTCGAAAACTCACTCAGCAATACTGATTATGTCGGCCAGTTTTTGGCGGACTTCATCGTCTATCTTTCCAAACAACCAGGCGGTAGAGCAACGTTGGAAAATATTGGCGGTTGGGAAATATTCAACGAAGCAGGTGGCGTCTATGGCACTGGAATTCCACCCGAAGCAGGCAGCAACAATGCGGCAGACGCATGGCCCCGTTTGCCATACGAAGAATATCTGTCCGTCGTCGATAATGCATTAGCGCGCGTGCACAGCGCTTATAACTCAATCGGCTTAAAGAATGGCCCCCCCGTAATAGCACCTCCTGTCGGCGGCACATACAATCCCGAATTCTGGCAAGCCATCGCCGATTACAAACCCAAAATCGCCAGCAGCAAAAATGCCTCCGGCCACTTGGCGCTCGATCAAATCGGCTTGCACCCCTACGGCTTAAATGTCCAAGCCTGGCACGAACCATCGACCTATTATCATAAGTCGATTGAGGACGGCCCAAACGATGTGCGCAACAATCTAAGCTATGGCCGCATCTTGATGCCAACTGATGATCGTTTTACTTGGGAAAGCCTCATCGAACGTGCGAAATCAACTGAGCTCAGTTCTCGCATCTATAGTTATGCCTCGCGTAACAACAACGCCGATCAATTCTTTGATGAGAACACTGAAATGGGTGTCACCCGCACCATGGCGCGCTTTGCACAAATGGGTTACGGCAAGATCAGCATGAATTTTTCCGAATGGGGCGCCAGCTCCTTTGTGGGCGATACAACCAAATCAGATTTTTTCGCACAGCTTAACACAGCCTTCATTGACCCATTCAAATATGGTGATGTGCCATTGGGCTCTACCCTGCCCCAAGAAATGGTCGAGACTACACAAACCGAAAACATCGTTCAAACCTTGGGTTTAATACGTAATTGGGATTTCATAAACACCGCCACGATTTATGAAACGTTTGATCGATTGGCAAATGGCGCAACGGACTCGGAACAGTATTTATATGGACTAGCGCTCTCAAAACTGAAAGACGATGGCCAACCAAATTGGAAGCCGGCAGGCCTCGCCTACATTGCGTTCATGCGCGGGCGCGAATATCACAGTGTCAGGCCGGAAGGCCAAAAGGGTGTTGATATTCATATTTCAGCTGCAGACGGCGCACTCGATGAAAATCAATTAAACCAAAATGCACATAATTTAGTTCTTTTCAACGACAGCCAAAAACACACCATTGCAACGGGCATCGGTGACGACATCATCTTCGGCGGCGGTGGCGATGATTTCATCTCGAGTGGCCAAGGCCATAACCGCATTTATGGAGGCTTCGGTAACGACATTATTGTTGGTGGAAACGAAAACGACAAAATCAACGGCGGCACTGGCGATGATTTGCTCACAGGCGGCGGCGGCAAAAACCAATATGTATTTTCAGCGTATTCGGAGTCAGGCAGCGGCTTTGATGGCAACGACACCATCACAGATTTCAAGACAAGCGACATTATGCAAATCATTGGCGGATTTAGCTTTGAAAAACTGCAAATGAAAAACACCACCGAAGGCGGCGTGAAAGGTGTGAAGATCAACTACGCATTAAACGGCGCATCAATATTCCTGCAAGGCTTCACACAAGAAAATTTAAAGTTAGAAAATTTCCGGATTTTCGAAGCTAATGACCAATCAGCGCATAAGCAGTAGTCTTCGCTGATTTCGTCTCGTGCTCTTGGAGCAACGACAAGTCTATACATTCTTTATTTTACGGGCTCGTGCCTCAGGAGCACTTTTTGACAGCCAACTCCCAAATTCCTCTGCAGTAAAGGTCAAACCACGTCCATCCGCAATTTCTCGCTTTCCCGCTTCTAATGAGGCCATAAACTCAGCTTTTTCTGAGTCAGACAGAATCGGAACTTCCAAGATTGTGGTAATGGGGATGAATTCGGTTTAACGCTCAGGATTTAGTTTGGCATTTGACATGGTGCAATCTTAGCATTTTCACTCGAAATAGCCAACATCCCCCAACAAAAAAGCCGCTGAAATATCAGCGGCTTTTTCAAAACTCAATGTGGCTTAGAAACCAGCACCACCGCTGCTTGCTCCACCGCCAAAGCGCTTGGGCTTCTCGATCTTCTTTGGCATTGGCAACAGGCCTTCGCGCTGCAACTTCTTGCGGGTCAATTTGCGCGCGCGGCGCACAGCTTCAGCGGCTTCACGAGCACGCTTTACGGATGGCTTTTCAAAAGCGTCACGCATCTTCATTTCACGGAAAATGCCTTCACGTTGCATTTTCTTCTTCAGAACTTTCAAAGCCTGATCAACATTGTTGTCACGAACGATAACTTGCAAGCGAAACCTCGAACTAAAAAAGAGTTAAATAATTTAAAAAGGCCCGGATGGGGCCTTCATTGCGCGAGTCCCTAACACAGGTGATCACCCCTGTCGAGGGGTTATCCGGTTATAATGCCCCATTTTCCGCGCCGGACGAGATTCAGCCTTTCCATAGAGGTGAAGACCCACATTTGGCTCATTTGCCAGCTTTTCCCAAGCTCCGGCTTCATCGCCCAGCAAATTGGTCATCACCACGTCAGAATGCCTGAAAGTCGCCCCCAACGGCCAGCCCGCAACAGCCCTGATATGCTGCTCAAACTGTGAAACCACGCAAGCATCCTGCGTCCAATGGCCGGAATTATGCACGCGAGGTGCGATTTCATTTACATAAAGCGAATGTTGGCCGACGAAAAATTCAACCGCCAGCACCCCCACATATTCAAGGGTATCCGCCATCCGCTGCGCCAGATACACGGCCTCAATAGCCAACTCCACATCAAGAACGGCTGGCACTGTAGAGGTGTGCAAGATATGATTGCGGTGCACATTTTCGGTGGGCTCATAAGCGGCAAACGCGCCATCCACGCTTCGCGCACAAATAACCGATATCTCACGGTCAAAATGCACAAACCCTTCAAGGATAGCAGGCTGATTCTTCATAACAGACCAAGCCGCCTCAATATCAGCCTCAGAATGAAGCTTAGCCTGCCCCTTGCCATCATATCCCAAGCGCGTGGTTTTGAGGATTGACGGATATTCGATCATCAACCCTGCCCGCTTGCGCAATTCTTCCAATGAACCCACAGATGTAAAATCTGCCGTCATTGCGCCCATGTCCCGGGCCAACCATTTTTCTTTCAACCGATCTTGTGCAACAGACAAGGCCTTCGATCCCGGCCGCACGGGTTTTAATTTTTCAAGAAATTCGACTGCTGCAACTGGAACATTCTCAAACTCATAAGTCACCACATCAACTTCAGCAGCAAACTCCAACAAAGCAGATTCGTCCGCATACTGAGCAACCATGTGCGAGGCCGAAACATGAAACGCCGGGCTGTCCAGTTCAGGGGCAAAAATGTGACACTTCAATCCGAGAGGTGCAGCAGCCAGTGCCAACATCCGCGCCAACTGCCCGCCCCCTAAAATTCCAATCACAGAACCGGGCGGCAAAGCGCTCATGCTTCATCCTGAGGTGCTGTGGCAACTGAAGACGTTTGTTTGTCAGCCCAAGCCTCAAGCCTCTTGGACAATGCAGCATCCTGCAATGCCAGCACCCGTGCCGCTAACAGTGCCGCATTGATAGCGCCGGGCTTACCAATAGCCAACGTGCCCACGGGAATACCACCAGGCATCTGCACGATGGAAAGAAGCGAGTCTTGACCCGAAAGAGCTTTGGATTCCACGGGAACGCCAAACACCGGCAAAGTCGTCAGCGACGCCGTCATGCCCGGCAGATGCGCAGCCCCGCCTGCACCTGCAATAATCACTTGAAAACCAGCAGCTTTCGCACCCTTGGCAAACTCATACATGCGCTCCGGCGTGCGGTGTGCTGAAACAATTTTAGATTCGTGAGCAATCCCCAATACATCCAAAATTTCAGCCGCATGTTTCATTGTAGCCCAGTCAGATTGGCTGCCCATAATAATGGCGACGGATGGTTTCACTTCAAATTCCTTCAGGCAATAATATCAGGGATCAACATGTTTTCGATTTGTGAAATTTTGTCCTTAATCCCCAATTTCATTTTTTTCAATCGCTGCAGTTGCAGAGGGTCAGCTTTGCCTGACGCCTCAAAAGCAGCAATCGCTTCATCTAAGTCCCTGTGTTCTTGAAACAATTGATGTAGCTTAGATCGCAGTTGAACTTCTTGCAGCGTATCCATGAACGTGTTCGTTAACCTTTGACCAAAACCATAATATATTTTTCAACTATGCGCTTGTGAAGCATTCGACAAGCCCCCATTTTTATGTCATCATCCTGTTGCAAACACGTGTCGTGATTTGCGCGTAGGTTCCCAACCCTTTTATGCGGAGAATGGAATGAGCCTGAAAAGCCACCTAGATGAACTAATCGTCAAACATCAAGCTTTGGAAAAAGAGTTGAAGGATGCTGCCGCGCATCCAGCAACAACGGATTCGCAGCTTGCTGAAATCAAGCGTCGGAAGCTCAAGATCAAAGACGAAATTACCCGCATTGAGCGGGAAGTGAAGATTGCAGCTTAAACGGTTGATCTGGGTTCAATAAGATCCCAGAGATTACCGTATAAGTCAGCAAAAACCGCCACAATGCCGTAGGGTTCGTGGCGCTGGGGTTCTTTGAATTCAACACCAGCCGTTATCATGCGCGCATGGTCTTGGACGAAATTTTCTGTATTCAAAAAGAATGCCACGCGCCCGCCTGCTGCTTTGCCGACGGCGTCAATTTGCGTTTGCCCAACGGCCTTCGCAAGCAGCAGTCTTTGTCCATCATCGTGGGTAGCCACCAGAACCCATCGCTTGCCCTCGCCCATGTCAGTGTCTTCAATCAAAACAAACCCAAGCGCACCCACAAACCAAGCAATCGCCTCATCATAGTCGCGAACCAAATATGTAACTGCAGAAATTTTCTTCATCTTATTTCCACACGCCTTTGCTTCGTACTCAATACAAATAAGAATACAGCCACAGTAGAAATAATAGCCGAAACATACATCGCCACATTGGGCGAAACAAAGCCGGCTTTTCCACTTATGAAATATCCAAATATCTGGCTGAAAAACAATGTGCCAAGCAACATAGAAATGCTCATGATGCTGGCTAGCCCACCTTGCAATTCGCCCTGCGCATCGTCTGGCACCAGTTTTGAAATCAACGCCGAAAGCATCGGCTGCACAAATCCCTCGGGCGCATAGATAAGCAGTGAAACTGCGACAAAGCCAAATTGCGGAGCAACAGCAAAACCAATCGACCCAAGGATTGCTGCAATGAGACCGATAAAAGTCAGCCGGACTTCACCAAAATATTTCACCGCAGGAGCCGTTAAAAACGCCTGAACAAGCGCCATGAGTATACCAAATATTGCAAGCGTAATACCAAGCATTGCAGCACTCCAACCAAATTTTGCAATTCCCCAAAATGGCCAAATCGCCGGATAGACCGCCGCCGCAAAGAAATAAACGAACATCACGGCACAGAGCGGCAGCACGCCACGGTAGCTTTGGAAAACTTTAAAGGTTCCAAATGGATTTGCTCTGCCCCACTCAAAACCTCGCCGCAATTCCGGTTTTAAAGTTTCTGGCAAAACAAAATACCCAAACACAAAGTTCAAAAGTGAAATGCCAGCCGCCACAAAAAATGGCACACGCGGCCCATAAGCCCCAAGCAAACCTCCAATGGCTGGCCCAATCACAAATCCCAAACCAAACGCCGCGCCCATCATCCCAAAGGCCTTAGCGCGCCCTTCGGCTGGTGTGACATCAGCGATGTAAGCATTAGCAATCACATAAGATCCGCCGCACAGCCCGGCAAATGCGCGCCCCACAAATAGCCAGAACAAACTGGGTGCCAGCGCCGTAAGCAAAAAATCAATGCCCAACCCAAACACCGCAATCAGCAAAAGAGGCCTGCGCCCATAAGCATCCGAAAGATTGCCCAGCGTCGGTCCAAACAAAAACTGTGTGGCTGAAAAAGCAAAAAACATCCAGCCGCCGATGAACGCCGCTGCGGCAAGATCAACTTTCGCAACTTGCTGAATAATCGCAGGCTGCACAGGTATAATCATGCCAAACCCGACCATGTCTAAAAGCACGGTAATGAAAACGAAACTCACGGCATATTTGCTGGTGGGTGATATGGTCATAGTTCTCTCATTGGGCTAGATACTTACTAACTACGACAAAGCTGCTAAGCTAAGCAAATGAGTTTAAAAAATAAGCATGTTTTGATCACTGGGGCAGGCCGCAGCTTAGGCGCAGCATTTGCTGTAATGTTAGCTGATCTGGGTGCGAATCTGACGCTTACTGCCCGTAACACCGAGAATGTGAAATCCTTGGCAGAGTCCATCCGTTTGCGAACCGGCCACTCCCCCGCCACCTTCAAACTCGATCTCGCCGATGCGGGAGACGTGACGCAACTCGCTAAAAAATTCCGAGATGATGGGCGTCCACTGGATATCTTGATCAATAACGCAGCCACATGGTTGCCGGGTTCAATGACTGATCACGATGCTTACGCAATATCCACCACGATTGCGAGCAACGTCACAGGCACGCTCCTGCTCACACGCGGCCTTCTTCCCTTGCTCGAACATTCAGGAGCTGGCGACATCATGAACATCGTCTCGGTCAGCGGCATGGTTGGCGTGCCCCTGCAAGGCGCATCTGTTGCTTACATCGCATCCAAACATGCCCAAACAGGAATGACCGACGCGCTCCGTCAAGAACTGCGTGGAAGGCCAGTGCGCGTCAATGCTCTCTACCCCACTTTTATCAAAGACATTTCGCCACTTAATGAAACAGAATGGAACGCCACACCCGGCACAGATTCATGGATCACCAATCGTGACGTTGTTGAAACAGCCCTGTTCGCCCTCAGCCGCCCGCGTCATTTAACGCTTGCTAACATCGTACTCGAATCCGACACCGGCAATTTCCATACGCATTAGGAGCTCGCTTTGAATCTCAAAAACCGCATCGCCATCATCACCGGCGCATCCCGTGGCATTGGCCTCGCTATCGCTGAACGCTTCGTCGCCGAAGGTGCAATAGTGGTGATGACCGACGTGCTCGATGAGCAAGGACAAGCCGAAGCCAAGCGTGTCGGCGCAACTTACTTGCATTGCGATGTATCAAAAGCCGCAGACGTAAATTTAGCCGTTGCCGCAACAGTCAAACAACATGGCGCAGTTGATATTCTTGTGAACAATGCAGGAATTTCGATTGCCGGAGATTTCCTGGAAATCACTGAAGAACAATTCGACACGGTGATAGGCGTAAATCTCAAAGGCTCATTCTTGATGTTGCAAACCTGCGCGAAGGAAATGGTCAAACAAATCGCCGCTGGCCGAAAAGCTGGTGCAGTCGTCAACATGTCATCAGTCAACGACACGCTAGCGATCCCCGCCATCGCACCCTACACAATGTCCAAAGGCGGTGTGCGCCAACTCACCAAAGTTGCAGCATTAGCACTTGCTCCCCACGGCATCCGAGTGAACGCCATTGGCCCGGGCTCAATCATGACAGACATGTTGAAATCAGTTGCCACCGACAAAGCCGCCATGCACCGCATCATGTCGAGAACTCCACTTGGCCGCGTCGGCCAAGCCAGCGAAATCGCCTCTATCGCATCATTCTTGGCATCCGATGATTCAAGCTACATCTCAGGCCAAGTAATCTACGCCGATGGTGCAAGGATGCCGCTTAATTATGTGGTGGCGGTGAAGGAATAGAATGTGATCAGGTCATAGTGAACCCATTCCCAATAACACGTCATTCCCGCGTAGGCGGGCATCTCTGTTTTCTAGCGCTCAAAACTCAGATGCCCGCCTACGCGGGCATGACGATTTTAAATAATAGATTAATCAAAAACGTCGGGTTCTAATCAACCTTAATAACCTGCCCGGTAATCGCACCCTCAATACTCTTGGCAAAAGCCAGTCCCACACGCCGCGATGAAACCGCATCATGGCCCGGAAAATAACCATCATATTTTGTTTCAGCTTCCTGCAATAACCCAGGGCTCACCGCATTGATCCGAATGCCACGCGGCATTTCAATGGCGGCTGAAATCACAAAAGCATCAAGCGCCCCGTCACAAGCTGCTGCATTAGCGCCTTGACGAATGGGGTCACGCGAAAGAATGCCGCTTGTAAGCGTGAACGAACCACCATCATTCACATGGGGTTGGCCAAGCAAAACCAGATTGACCATGCCCATCACTTTATCTTTGATGCCGTCGAGAAACTGGAGTGGTGTCATAGTTTCAATCGGCCCAAAATATGAATGCCCGGCAGTGCAAACCACGGCATCCACTTTGCCAATCTTGGCATACATGGCGCTCACAGATGCAGCATCAATCATATCCACAGTCACATCGCCAGATTTGCGCCCGGCTTTGATAATCTCATGGCCAGCCCGAAGCCCACTAATAGCCGCTCGGCCAACAGTCCCTTCGGCTCCAACCACAAGAATGCGCATGATTATTTATCCTCGTCGAGCTTCAGACCCTTCAACTTCGCAAACACTGAATCCGCATCATATGTCTTTTCAACTTCGCGCGGCGCTGGAATGGCCATCGCTTCAGCTTGAGCACGTTCGGCCTCAGCCTCAGCCATCGCAGCGCTATGCGCAGTCGTGCCTGTCACTTCAGCCGCTGGAATAAGCGTGCGCGGAGCCGCAGCATCTTGCATCGGCATTTTCTTCATGCCTTTTGAAGCAGCCTTGGAAACTGCCAAATCCAATTCCAACTGCGAGCAAAGCCCAAGTGTTACAGGATCAACAGGCTTGATGTTGGACGCATTCCAATGGTCACGGTCACGCACCGAAGCAATCGTGTGCTTCGTGGTACCTACCAACTTCATCAACGCAGCATCAGTCAACTCTGGATGATAGCGCAGCAACCACATGATCGCATCAGGACGATCACCACGGCGCGACACAGGTGTATAGCGTGGGCCAGTGGTTGAACGCTTTACGGATACAGCAACTTTCGAAACCAGAATTTGCAGTCGGTGATTAGGATCAGCCTCACCCTTTGAAATTTCATCACGCGTCAATTGCCCGCCTGTCACAGGGTCCATGCCCTTGATGCCAGCTGCCACATCGCCGTCCGCAATGCCCTTTACTTCAAGCTCATGCAGCACGCAAAGATCTGCGATCTGCTTGAATGTAAGCGCAGTATTTTCAACCAACCAAACGGCAGTGGCCTTAGGCATCAGAGGTGCGGACATGTGTTTCTTCTCCTTCAGAACCGTATTCCGGCCCTGTATTGTTTGACATAACGATGTCGGGGATAGAGCTTATATAGAGCTTGGAAAGCCCCAATGCAATCGGATTTAAACCACCAACACAATTTTGCCCACATGGGCCGAACTCTCCATCAGGAGGTGCGCCTTCACAGCGTCAGCCAGTGGAAACGTCTTATAAATTTGCGGCAGGCATATCCCCGCTGCCAGTAATGGCCAAGCCTTCTCTTCAAGCTCGCGCGCAATAATCGCCTTTTCCGCCACGCTGCGTGGCCGCAGTGTTGAGCCCGTAAATGTCAGCCGCTTTAACATGATCGGTAAAAAATCCGCCTCAATCTTCGACCCCTGCTGAAACGCAATCTGCACAATCCGCCCATTCAGCGCCGCCACCTTTAAGTTTCGCGCCACATAATCCCCGCCCACCATATCAAGGATGACATCCGCCTTAAGGCTCGCCTTCTCCATCTCACCTACAAAATCCTGGATGCGATAATTAATCGCCACATCGGCCCCGAGCGCCAAACACTGCTTGCACTTCTCGTCGCTGCCCGCAGTCACAATCACAAAAGCTCCAAACTGCTTGGCCAGCTGAATGGCCGTGGTACCAATCCCACTCGATCCGCCATGAATCAAAAGCTTCTCGCCCGCTTTAAGTCCCCCACGCTGAAATACATTGGTCCATACTGTAAAATAAGTCTCAGGAATTGCCGCTGCTTCAACCATGCTCAAGCCATTAGGAACTGGCAGCGCATTATCCTCCGCCGCCACAGTATACTCCGCATAGCCACCACCCGGCACCAAAGCACAAACCTTATCTCCCAGCCGGTACCGCTTCACCCCCTGCCCCAGCGCCACCACTTCGCCCGCAACCTCAAGCCCCGGCGTTAACGGCGCGCCCGCAGGTGGGGGATATCCGCCCTGCCTTTGCAAAATATCTGGCCGGTTAACCCCAGCTGCAGCCACCTTGATCAAAACCTGCCCCGCTCCCGCCTCGGGCCGTTCAATCTGAACCAAACTGAGAACCTCAGGCCCGCCCGGTTCACGTATCGAAATTGCATTCATGTGGTTCATTTTTGGATTCCCAACTTTCTATTGTGACCATTTCAAGACTGTTGCATGCTCTATAACACAACAAGGAGCAGGCCACATGAACCTTGAAAACGAACCCCGCCCTAAACCCAACATGGTTATCGGCGAAAATCTGGACGCAATCTCGATTGCCGAATTGGAACACCGCATTATCGCATTGGAGTCAGAGATTGCACGCATTCGCGCTGAGATTGCGAAAAAACATCAAGGAAAAGCCGCTGCAGACTTATTTTTTAAAAAATAGGCATAAAGTTGAATCAGATTGCAACCGTTGTTAACAATTCAGTAATACTTAATGTTTACACATGGCCTCAGCCCAGACCTTCTGGGTTTCTCCGAGTGGGTTCTGTCCACTCTGTTTGACGCCTCCCTGTTTAAACTCAAAGCCGCATCTTTATGCGGCTTTTTTTCTGGCCCGATTCTTGCTGCATCCTCTTGAACTTGACGCAAGCATAAAGCCGCGCCATGATCAAATTTGGGGAAAGTTTTATGTTTATGCGTAAGGGGCGATTAACCATGCAAAGCAACACAGCCGTGGAAAAAGGAACAATCGACTTCCTCGCCAGATTCACAGATAGCGAACAATTTGAAAAAACCTTCAAAGAAGGCATGGGCCTGGTTGAAGAGACCGCCAATTATTTGGATGGTGAAGGCCGCATCGATGCCCGCGTTCTCGACCGCGTAGGTGCAATAGCCTACGCCACTGAATCAATGCGCTTGACCACTCGCCTGATGCAAATGGCATCCTGGCTCCTCCTCCAACGCGCTATCGCTACGGGCGAAATGAACACGGATGAAGCACTTAAAGAAAAGCACCGCATTAACTTAAGCGAAATTGGCCGTGGCCACGACCTTAAAGGCGGTGAGCAAACTCCCGATGGATTAAAAAGCTTGGTCGAACGTTCACTGCGACTGTTGGAGCGCATCAAGACTTTGGACTCGATGTTGAACCGTAAGGCCGTCAACAACGACGAGCAACAAGACACCAGTTCGGTCAGCGCGCAAATCAACATGCTGCAACGCGCGTTTAAGGTTGGTTGATCCTTCAGAGCTGGCACATGCCTATCCGGTAACATCGCAAACAAATAACTATTTGGCGCAGATATGATTTGGCCCAATGCCTGTGAAGGTGGATGAAGTTATAGCAGCTTGCTGTATAATGTTGTTGATCGCATCGCAAAGAACTGGGTCTGAGAAATCATCCCGGTCAAATGCTGATTTAATTCTGAAATGCAGCTGCGGTTTCAAACTATTATTATCTTGGACGTTGCCAAAGCTTGCATTACCGACAAGTAGGTTGTTTTGCACAACTAAACCCTGAACCAATTTTGGATCCGCAATGATGTCCTCAGTTATGTTTTGCTCAATGTGAATTTCTTGATCGGCCCTATTAATTCCTATGCCGCGTCGTGAATCAGAGATGAGGATGTTACGTTCAATTTTAACATCACGTGCCAGATTGCCCCAGCTTTGAATTGGAACACTGCCCTCTCCAGAAGCGTAAATTAAATTGCCAACGACGGAAAGATTCATTTGCCCACCCTTTCTATCACCGTGAAAAGTTATTGGCCTGGAACTCTGAGTAATCATATTATTTTTTACCTCAATATTTTTGTTACCGAGATAAATACTGATGCCATTGCCATGAATGCTTGTGATGTGAGAAATTCTATTTCCACTCACTAAAACATCGTTGTTTTTGATAATCGAAATTGCAGTGACACCAACCTCATCGATAGCATTTTTCGAAATCTCGACCCTGTTTGAATTCATCAAACTGATACCGAAGCCCTCTTTTATTTTGTTGACCCGGTTTTCCAGTATCTTCAAATCAGTCGCTCCAAGAAATTGGATCGCACTACCAAAAGTTTTCAGGCGCGAAATATCACTGTTGGAAATCGCTATATCAATCGGTGTTCCGCTTCGGCTTCTAAATGCGTTACCTTTGGTCGCAACATCATTTTCCCCAGCAAATCCTTGAATATCAAATCCTCTAAATGCAAGATGCGAGCGCCCCATAATATCAAAAGCAACATCGCGAACCGAATGCTCGAGTTTTATTTTCTTATCTTTCAAACCTGGAAAACGGAAAACCAAAGCACTTCCGCCTGAAATCGTAGCAAAACTGAATGGCGACTTCACAAAGCGTGGATGGTTGATAAGTCCATAGTAAGCTAGTCGATTGACAAACGGCGAAAATTTTGGAGAGCTGAAATGAACAGCGCCAGTTTGTTTATTATAATTCACATCTTCACCAACATGGATCCAATTTGGCAAACCCCAAATCAACACCCGCATGTCTTCAGGCTGGCTATCACCTAATATTGTCAATGGGCCTTCGTTTAAAATTGTCCAACCCACACTATCCTGCACCATTTGGCTGAATTTAATCGGCCAGAAATCAATTGTGGGTATGGTCCATAACGCCTTCGGTTGAACTGGAAATTGAGACTGAACCAAATCTCGTCCGTCTATATTGATCTCTGCATTCGGCGAAATTCTTAATGGCAAATCAGCAATATACGTATCGTCGGGATACTCAACAAAGGAGCATCTCAAATCAGTAGCGCATTTGTTAACCGGCACAGAAATTTCGTCCATCCCGACAATCGCAGCTTTGCCGGACCCCCAATCGTCACCCACATATTTGATCGGTTTGCTTTCTTCACCGCCAGATTGAACAACAATTGACCCTCGATATTTGACTCCACCTCGAAATCTAACAATATCGCCGCCGACCAAAACAGTTTTCAAAGAATTTTCGGTGGCATTGGGGTCCCCGGGTGCATGTTGCCAAGGATGCGACATCGACTGTCCATTAGCGGCATCTGATCCGCTACTAAAATCAATAAAGTAATCGGTCGCCTTCGCTGCTGATTGAAAGTGGCAAATCGCCAAAACAAAACTGAAAACATAAATGAAATTGTGCATTGCAAGCTGATCGAACCGAATTTTCAATTTTTCAATCCTTAGATACGACTGAGCCTTTTTGCTATTCCCGCAATGCCTAACTTTCTAAAAGTCATTACAACAGCGCCAGGCTTGGATAATTTGTGAACAACCGTACGTAATTTTTCCCATCGTGTTCCTTGATTGATCGGAAATACAAGTAATTCTGGCCACTCCTTTTCGACAATTGCTTTGAACAATTGACCAGACCTTCTAAATTCAGCAGGGGCTGACATCATAGCAGTGAAACTTTCTCTGGTGATCAAAGGATAGATTTGTGGCCCAACAATGTCCCGCGAAACAGTTTGCGGAAATGCCCAAGTGGCCATCCGGTGCTCAATATAAGCACAATCCAATAGTGTAAATAGATCAAGTTGCGGAAAGTCTTTAATCCATTTCTCCAATTCAATTTCAAATTGCTTGTTATCCGGAAGTTTCAATCTTTTTAACAGATCAGCTGCGCCAACTTTTCCGTTTGGTTTATCGGTTGCTAACCACAGAAATCCTCTTCCAATCTCGCCACCAAGCCCCGAAATTTCAACGCTTGGATTAAAGTTTTCGGACAGACGATTGAACATGTTAATGCCACCAACACAATTGCCTGCATTTCTTTGCCAAATAATACGCTCTTCATCAGTTCGCCGTCTTACTGAAAAATTTTTGTGTTTCAGATTAAATTTTCGTGCCAGTCGATTTGCACATCCCTGGTCAACAAAAGATCCTGGCATTGTTGCCGTAAAAAAATTTGCATTGTCTGTATTGCCGCGCAACATTGCTAATAAACCTCTGGTCTCATTGCCGGCTGTCAACGGCACCATGCAATTTGCCCGTCCGTTACAAATATTAAGGCCAGAACGCGTTATGGAAATAATACGAACCAAAGCCTGATCGCTGCCAATCGGAGTAAGCGCTTCCAATGGCCAAATACGTTTCGTTTTCCAAGCTTTTAAATTCAAACTATGATTTGGGAGCAACCTCCGAATACTTGAATGAGCCGTGATTCCTGCCGGAAAATAAAGGTCTCTTTCAAACCAGCTTGGTGAACTTGCTTCTCTGCTTATCTCGAGCTCGTATTCTCGGTCATCGAGAATCATTGCTGCCGAGGAGGCTACCATTCCTTTTTCTTGGGAATAGACCAATGGCTTTGAACCACACGCATCAACAAAAAATTCCACTCCGGAACCAGTTTGGAGAATGGCAATCCAACTTCCTCCAAGTGTATAAAGAAATTTTTCAAAATTATTATCGTGTTGTGCGGGGATCACGATGCGCTTTGGGTTGAAAATGGCATTTTTCAAATCCAAAACAGTTCCAAGACAAATTCCTACCAGCACGCCACTGTCAGTAACCAATTCCGTTAACGTTGAACCCGGGAGATATCCTATATCAAGCCCGAAATATGTCGCCTGCGTCATTGCATCTGGTATTTTACCCAGCGGACGCAATGAAAAAATATAGTGATGGAACGAGGAGATCTTGCTGATCATGACCAGTACCTTATTACGACAGCTATGTGATGGACAAGAGTTACATTGGTTTGCGTAAATGACAATGGATCTAACAGACAAAGTCTAAACCATTGCTTGATCATTTTTCATAAAACAAATTCACAACCTGCCCAAAACCCCGCGACAAAAAAGGCCCATTGCAGCTATTCCTGCTATTGGATAAGAGGTTGTAGCTTTTCAAATTCAGGGATTCTTAGATGGCTTCACATTCTACACCTTCTTCACAAGCGCCAAAGCCAGGCTCGCCCGAAGATTACGCCACCCACAAAGCCACTTACAAAGGGTTTCTAGATTTCTCGGTAGCAGGCTCGATTATCTGTTTGTATCATCTTGTTGCCCTTGTCATATTCCGCTTTGTAGATAATCCTTATAATCTTATACTTGGTTTTGGCGGGATTTTGGTTGGAATTTTGACCACTATTATTGCCTTGCGCATGGGTAGCAAATGGATGTTGCCAACAGTGATTTTAGTTCTCTATGGCATTTTTGCAGCCATGAATGTGCATATGTCTTGATCGGTAGTTTTTCAAAATGAAAATAGCGATTCCCACTGAGCAAGCGGCGGGAGAAAACCGCTGTGCTGCATCGGCCGAAAGCGTCAAAGCTTTCGTCAAAAAAGGATTGAAGGTCGCGGTTCAATCCGGCGCTGGCTTGGGTGCCAATATCTCTGACGCGGAATATGCAGCCGCAGGCGCAGAAATCGTCAAGGGAACCAGCGTCGTTAAAGACGCCGATATCGTCCTCAGCATCCGCCGCCCTACTGACGCTATTTTGAAAGCGATGAAAAAAGGTGCCATCCTCGCAGGCGGCCTTGAACCCCACGGCGACTGCAAAGCCCTCGAAGCTTTCGCCAAATCTGGCGTCACCGCTTTCGCAATGGAATTGATGCCGCGCATTTCCCGCGCTCAAGCCATGGACATCCTCTCGTCGCAAGCCAACCTCGCTGGTTATAAATCTGTCATTGATGCAGCCGCTTACTATGGCCGCGCCATTCCAATGATGATGACGGCAGCCGGCACCGTGCCCCCGGCCAAAATATTCATCATGGGTGTAGGCGTTGCAGGTCTTCAGGCCATTGCCACAGCGCGGAGGTTAGGCGGCATCGTTTCCGCCACTGACGTGCGCAAGGCCACAGAAGAACAAGTCAAATCTTTAGGCGCAAAATTTGTGTTCGCTGATGTAGCTGATGCCGCAACATCAGGCGGTTATGCTAAAGAGCTTTCCGCCGAAGACAAGGCCAAACAAGCCAAGCTTGTGGCCGACCACGTCAAAAACCAGGACATCGTCATCACCACCGCTTTGATCCCGGGCCGACCAGCCCCCGTTCTGATCACCAAAGAAATGGTTGAATCCATGAAGCCCGGTTCAGTGATTGTCGATCTCGCCGTAGAACGTGGCGGCAATTGCCCACTATCAAAGCCAGATCAAATCGTCGTCCACACAGGCGTCTCAATCATCGGTACAGTCAACCTTGCTGGAAAACTCGCTGGCAACGCCACGCCCCTCTTTGCGAAGAACTTACAAAACTTCATTGACTTGATGATCAGTAAAGAAGGCACCCTCGCCATCGACTATAACGATGAATGCATCAAAGGCACCCTAATCGCCAAAGATGGTGCGCTTGTTCACACAATGTATGGAGCAAAATAATGGAACAACTGGCCCATAGCGTTGATCCCTTCGTCTCGCTCTTTGCAATTTTTGTGCTCGCCGTATTCGTGGGCTACTTCGTCGTCTGGAGTGTTACGCCAGCATTGCACACCCCGCTGATGTCCGTCACCAACGCCATTTCCTCCGTCATCGTCGTCGGCGCCCTGCTCGCCGTGGGTGCCGGTGCAATTGCATCAGGTTCGGTAGCCGCCATGATCTTCGGCTTCTTCGCCCTAATCTTCGCCTCCGTAAACATCTTAGGCGGCTTCATGGTCACCAGCCGCATGCTCGCCATGTATAAGAAAAAGGAAAAGTGAGATGAGTGCCAATCTCGCAGCCATCCTGTATCTCGTCTCGGGTTCACTCTTCATCATGGCCTTGCGCGGCTTGTCGTCGCCTGCCTCATCACGCAAAGGTAACCTTTATGGAATGGTTGGAATGGCCATTGCCATGCTCACCACCCTCGCAGTTGCCATGCCTAACAGTCCACTCGCTTGGGCGCTAATCATCGGTGGCATAACCATTGGCGGCGGCATTGGAGCTTATCTCGCGCGCACCATTGCCATGACAGCAATGCCCCAGCTCGTTGCCGCATTCCATTCACTTGTAGGTCTCGCCGCAGTTTGCGTTGCTGCCGCAGCATTCTACGCGCCAGATGCATTCGGCATCGCCACTGATGGCCTAATTCACCCGCAAAGCCGCATTGAAATGGCATTGGGTGCCGCAATCGGCGCACTCACCTTTACTGGCTCGATCATCGCATTTTTAAAGCTTGATGGGCGCATGTCCGGCGCTCCCATCATGTTGCCAGCCCGCCATTTGATCAACATCGCGCTCGGCTTGGCGATGGTTGCATGCATAGTCATGTTCTTCACAGCGCCAGCCGCCATCTGGTTCTGGCTCATCATCCTTATTGCTTTCGCATTAGGCTTGCTGCTGATAATCCCCATCGGCGGTGCCGATATGCCCGTCGTGGTATCAATGTTGAATTCCTATTCCGGCTGGGCCGCCGCAGGCATCGGCTTCACGCTGGCCAACACAGCATTGATTATCACAGGCGCACTCGTCGGTTCCTCGGGCGCCATCCTGTCATACATCATGTGCAAAGGCATGAACCGTTCATTCATCTCCGTCATCCTCGGCGGCTTTGGTGGTGAAAGTGCTGGCCCTGCCGCTAAGGGCGAAACCAAGCCTGTCAAACAAGGCTCTGCAGAAGATGCAGCCTTCATGATGAAGAACGCCGCTTCGGTGATCATCGTGCCCGGTTACGGCATGGCCGTCGCCCAAGCTCAACATGCATTGCGCGAAATGGCAGATCATTTGAAAGCCTCTGGCGTGACCGTAAAATACGCCATCCACCCCGTCGCAGGCCGCATGCCCGGCCACATGAACGTCCTGCTGGCCGAAGCCAATGTGCCATATGATGAAGTCTTCGAACTTGAAGACATCAACAGCGAATTCGCTCAAGCCGACATCGCCTTTGTAATCGGCGCCAATGACGTCACCAACCCATCCGCCAAAGACGATAAAACCTCGCCCATCTACGGCATGCCAGTCCTCGAAGTCTGGAAAGCCAAAACCGTAATGTTCATAAAACGCGGCATGGCGAGCGGCTACGCCGGCGTCGACAACCCCCTCTTCTGGCGCGACAACACACTGATGCTATTCGGTGATGCCAAGAAGATGACCGAAGAGATTAACAAGGCAATGGGGTAATCAAATCTCTAAAAACAGCGGCCAACGATGCGATATAGGAAGCGTTTCGAGACACCCGATTTCAATAATCGTATGATTTTTGTCAGGAAATCTCTCTAAAAAAATGGTAGCGAGAACATTATTGCAAAAATCTAAGATTGCGTTTGAAGACTCATCAATCCAATCGCAAAAGATATTCAAACCATTCTCGCCGAGTTCGTTTAATACAATTGGTAAAGTGAAAATCTGTTCGCCTAAGGTGCAAATGCTATTGCCATGCTGCACATGTGCATAGTGGCGGTGCATCTCATCTTCCGAAAATCCAGATAAATTTTGTGCCAATTTTTCTGGTAGATAATGGTACGCCGTTTCATTGCGAAGTCGCCGCGCCAAGGGCCAACATTTGCTGTTCAAGTTCTGTTTCGAGAAAATTGGATTACTCATGACGTAGATTTTCAAGAAATCAAATTTGCCAATAAAGTGACCAATTGTAATTTGAGCTTCAATAACTACACCTGCAAGTTTTCGTGCACCCCATAACTGACGTATTTTTTGCATTCTCATCAAATGGCCATCAACGCCGTCGATAGGGGATCGAGCCAGTTGTGACCAATGAAATCTAATATCATTCATCATGAATGATGCGGCTAAAACGAATTTTCGTTCCTCCTCGGTAAGTTGCAGTAGTTCTTGAGTTGATATTGCATTCTCGGCAAATTCCATCACGCCGCTTTACCTTTTGAGCTTTTCACGCCAACCTCAAAAACAATTCTAAGTTTACTTCCGGTCGCGGCTGCAATCTTCTGCAAAGTGCGGCCAGATGGAAGAGCCTTGCCACTTTCCAATCTCGCAATAGTGCTTTGCGTAGTCTTCATTTTAACTGCCAATTGTCCCTGAGTAAGTCCCGCCCTCGAACGAGCAGCAATCATTGCAGAAGCCAGCGCGAACTCTTCTTCGAGCGCATTATATTCCTTGCGATAACCTGCATCTTTCATCCATTCATTATGTAACGTCGAAATCTTTTTCATCGAACCTCCTTTGCTCGTTGGCGAGCAATTTCTAATTCACTCTTCGGTGTCTTCTGCGTTTTCTTAATGAAAACTCTTACAATTACCATGCGCTTGCCAGATGCTGTCACATAAATTGCGCGCGAAATTCCGTCACGACCTGTGATGCGTAACTCCCAGAGCTTTTCCTCAAGGTGTTTCACAGTTTCACGGGGCAAGCCCTCGAAGCCGTGCTGCTCGATGAGATTAGACAGCCTCGCCAATTTTGCGCGCATATCAGCAGGCAGTGCCGCAATTTCGCTTCCCACAATCGAATTGAGCGCAAGCACTGACCAAGTCATAAATGTTACATATCAAAAAAGAGATAATTATTCAAGTTGTTTTCCAGCAATCAATTCCCCCTCTCCCCCTTTGCCTTTTAATCGTCTAGATTAACGTGCACTCAACTTTTGAGAATCGGAACAAGGCATGGCGCAAGAGGCAATTGTTGTAGATAGACCCACCGTGCACTTGGTGCATATGTTGGTGTTCTCACTGTTGGTGGTCATCATCGCCGCCGTTTTATTCCCCAACATCAAGAATGCATTCATGGCCAATCCGGGCCTCAATGGCTTGATCGTCGCCACACTGATTATCGGCGCGCTCTACGCTTACCAGATGGTCTGGCGCTTGTTTCCAGAAGTCAGCTGGTTGAACGATTTCAAAGTTGGCCAAGGTGCCGAACAATCACCACCAATTTTGCTCGCACCCATGTCAACAATTCTGGGCGATGCCTCAGGCCGCACTGTGTTGTCACCGCAAACTATGCGCTCATTGCTGGACTCGCTTGCGTCTCGTCTCGATGAATCGCGCGATCTCTTGAAATATTTAATCGGCCTGCTGATTTTTTTAGGGTTGCTCGGAACCTTCTGGGGCCTCCTTGCAACGGTAACTTCCGTCGGTGATGCTATTCGCAATCTCGATGTGGGTTCAACCCAATCATCTGCCGTTTTCGAAGAGCTGAAATCAGGCCTGCAAAAACCACTCGCAGGCATGGGTCTTTCGTTTTCATCGTCGTTGTTTGGTCTGGCTGGCTCATTAGTGTTGGGCTTTCTTGACTTGAAAGCAGGCCAAGCTCAGAACCGTTTCTACCATAATCTTGAAGACTGGCTCTCGACGATCACTGATGTTCAAGCGGGCGATAACAACGGCGGCATGAACCCTGCTTACTTGCGGGTTGATATGCAAAACCTCCAAAAATCAATTGAACGACTTGGCACCAGCGTCGAACTGCGCAGTGGCATAGCACCGCCGCTTGCTGGCGGAGATGATAACGCAACCGAACAATTGGCAGATGCTGTTGCAAACCTCGTGCAACAAATGCGCGAAGAACAAAAAATGGTTCGCCAATGGATTCAAAGCCAGCAAGTGCAACAAAGCGAAATCCAGCGTCTGCTTATCCGCAGCAGCGGCAAAGGTTGATAATTTATGGCACTGTCTCGCCGCCGCCGTACTGAAGAAGCCCCTTATTGGCCAGGCTTTGTCGATGCAATGGCGCAACTGCTGCTGGTCATCACATTTCTACTGTCAGTTTTCATGATTGCGCAGTTTCTATTGGCGCGGCAAATCTCCGGCCAAGACTCAGCGCTTGGACAACTGCGTTCGCAGATTTCAGAACTCACTCAGCTTCTAGCATTGGAAAAAGCCGGCAAGGCAGATTCTGATGCGCAGCTCCTGGCACTCACCGATGATTTGAATGCCCAAAAAGCTAAGACCGCCGACTTGCTGGCAGGCCTCGCAGCCGAAAGCAATAAAGGCGCAAATGCGGGCAGCACTATAACTGGATTGCAAACCTCACTTGATTCTGAAAAAAAGATCTCTTCTGATGCATTGGCAAAAGTTGAACTGCTGAATCAACAGATTGCGGCAATGCGCAGACAGCTATCCCAAATATCAGCATTGCTTGATGATTCTGAGACTCGCAACCGTACATCAGAAACCCAGATTGCCGATCTCGGTCGCCGTCTCAACACTGCGCTTGCCCAAAAAGTGCAAGAACTTTCAAAGTATCGCTCAGAGTTTTTTGGTCGCCTGCGCCAAATTCTATCGCAACGTTCAGATATATTGGTCGTGGGTGATCGCTTCGTATTCCAATCCGAAGTCTTATTCCCAAAAGGTGGCGCAGATTTGAGCGACATCGGACAAGCCGAGATGTTAAAGTTAGCGGATGCTGTGAAGCAACTCGAAAAAGAAATCCCGGGCGATTTGCCATGGGTGCTGCGCGTTGATGGCCATACTGATAATGACCCGATTTTAGTCGGAGCGAAGTTTCAATCTAATTGGGAGCTTTCTTCAGCCCGCGCTATTGCAGTGGTAAAATATTTAGTGTCACAAGGCGTTTCCGCCAATCACCTGGTGGCAGCTGGCTTTGGCGAGTTCCAACCCTTGGCTCCAGGCAGCACCGAAGAAGCCAAATCCGAAAACCGTCGCATTGAACTCAAATTAACGGAACGTTGAATTGGAGCTTAGCTAATTTTGAATAAAGCGGGCTCTTTTTCATCAGCTGCGCGTGCGTGCCCTGTCCAACAATCTTGCCTTGTTCCAAAACAATAATGCGGTCCGCATTGCGAACTGTAGCTAAGCGGTGCGCAATAACCAGTGTAGTACGACCCTTGGTCAGATCCTCAAGAGCTTCCTGAATCATCGCCTCGCTCTCAGCGTCAAGAGCGCTTGTGGCTTCATCAAGCAATAATACCGGCGCATCACGTAAAATCGCCCGCGCAATAGCAAGGCGCTGGCGTTGGCCACCTGAAAGTGTAATCCCGCGCTCACCCAGCATTGAATTATATTGATCTGGTAATTTTTCGGCAAATTCTGAAACGCGTGCCGCTTGTGCAGCCGCTTTCACTTCTGCATCCGTTGCATCAGGCCGCCCCAATCTGATGTTATCAGCAATCGTTCCGGAAAAAATAGTTGGATCTTGCGGCACCGTGGCGATGTTATTTCGCAAGGTTTCAAGATCAAGTGTATTGATGTTGAGGCCATCAAGCTTCACAGCACCAGTACTGGGTTCTTGAAAGCGCTGGATCAAAGCATAAAGCGTGGTCTTACCAGCACCAGATGGCCCAACGATAGCGATCACTTCACCAGGCTTCGCACTAAATGAAATATCGTGCAATACGGGTGCCTCAACCCGCGACGGATAGGAAAAGTTCACGTTTTCAAACCGCACTTCCCCGCGCACTGGTTTTGGCAATATCACGGGATGGGCAGGCGAGGCAATCGTTGGCACTTCAGCCAATAATTCAGAAATTCGTTCGGCTGCACCCGCCGCTGCTTGCAGCTCGCCCCACACCTCTGAAAGCTGCGCCAGCGAGTTGGATGCAAAAATCGCATAGAGCAAAAACTGGGCGAGAATACCACCAGTCACAGTGCCATTGAGAACTTGATGCGCGCCAAACCACAGCAGCGCAACAATAGCGCCTGTGCCGATTGCAATTGTCGAGAAGGTGAGTATGGCACGAGCAAAAGCCCGGGCCTGTGCTGCTTCGAATGCCTCGACGGTGGATTTCGAAAACGCCTTGTTGGTTGCAGTCTCTTGCGTATTCGATTGAATGGCCACAATGCCCTGCAATCGTTCCTGTGAAAACGCCGCAGACTGCGCCAATGCATCCTGCGCTTTCCGGGATAAGGCGCGCACTTTGCGACCATAAAAAACCAGCGGCAAAACGACGAACGGAATAGCCACCGCCGCCAACATCGACATGTAAGGGCTGGTATAAATCATCAAAGCCAAAGCACCAATCAGCGTAACAACGTTGCGCAATGCAATTGAAGCCGTGGATGAAAATGCGGACTTGATTTGAGTAGTATCGGCTGTCAGCCGTGAAACCACATTGCCGGTTTTCTGAGTTTCATAAAATTGCGGGGTCAAAGTAAGAAGTTGACTGAATAACGCATCGCGCACATCAGCCACTACGCGTTCACCAATCCAGCTCACATAATAAAACCGGATAGCCGAGCTTGCAGCGAGAACGACCACAACACCGATCATTCCAAGAAAATAAGTATTGATCAGCTCGATATTGGCAGCATTGAACCCTTGATCTAGAATACGTCGAACGGCAACGGGAACAACCAGAGTTGACGCAGATGCGACAACCAGCGCAATGAGCGCATATGAAATCTGCCACCGATAAAACTTCAAATACGGCAATAGATTAAGCAATGGGCGTAGGTCTTTCGACTTAAGTGCAGGATCAGAATATTTTGCCATTTTGCCTTCGCTTATACCGCCCTTGTGTGCCTCAATGAATTCCCCTATAGACCGCCGCTGAAACAGCTGAAACCTATAGAATGGGTGCAGGCACCCGAAGCACAAGTTGAAGAGTTAACCGCTATGAAAGCAGATATCCACCCCGATTATCACCCCATCACCATCGTGATGACAGACGGCACAAAATTTCTGACCCGCTCTACCTATGGAAAAGCTGGCGACACGATGAACCTGGATATTGATCCAAAGTCTCACCCAGCCTGGACTGGCGGACAAGGCACAATCGTCGATCGTGGCGGACGTGTCTCGCGCTTCAAGCAAAAGTTCAGTTTTCTCACGAAGTGAGAAGCTTTCGTTCCTAATTCAAGACCCGGCCAGTTTGGCCGGGTTTTTTATTGAAAATTGATCTAGCGCAAAGCGTTATCCCTAATTATCAAGGTTAAATCTGCCAAAATTCCTAGTATTCGTTCAAATATTGTTAGCTCTATCGGAATCGGGAACTGAGGCGACAGGAAAACAAAATGGCGCGATTAAGACTTTGGATTATTGCAATTACCCTATTCCTGACATCAATCCCATTCACATCAAATTTCGCTTACGCCAGCGTCAAGGGCAACAGCGGTTTAAATCGTCGGTTGAACGGATTGCTTTATCAAATTTCAAATCATTTCCATGCACCTGTTACAGTCGTATCAGGGTGTAGATCCTATGCCCATAACCGCCGGATCAAAGGCGCACGCGAATCTTGGCATCTGCGTTGTATGGCTGCTGATTTTAGGGTCGAAGGAGTTGGCCCGGGCGCGGTTTATAGGTATAGCGCAAGTCTTCCCGGTCGAGGTGGGGTAGGCCGCTATTGCCGCGATAGCTTCATCCACATTGACGTTGGTCAACGCCGCGAGTGGCATTGGGGTTGCCATGGCGAACGCCGTTTTAGCAGTGCGAAAAGCTCATATGTTCGTGTGGGAAACTGGCGTTTCCATCCCCGTAGTCATTCGCTAGCCCACAATAAGCGGCATCATAGCCGCAAACATCACCGTCGACATCGAAACTAGGCCGCCACCGGCAGAAAATAAAATGCTAGAGCCAACAACAGATAGACCCCTAAAAGCATAGCACCTTCTAACCAATTCGACTCGCCGTCGTGAGCGACGTTGGCCGTGATCAAGACAGCACCCAATAATCCGGCCAATTCGATCGGGCGGTGGATCACCAGATCCATTGGTTTGCCAATCAAATAAGATGCGATGACTAAAATCGGCGCAACCAATAATGCAATCTGTATCGTTGCACCCAAAGTTATCTGAATGCTTAAATCGAGTTTATTTTTAACTGCAAACACGGACGCCGAATGTTCTGCGGCATTGGCTATGATAGGTATGATGATCAAGCCTGCAAACACTTCTGAAAGGCCGAGTGTTTTGCTAAAGCCTTCAAGCGAGCCAACCAACACCTCGGAAAGCCAGGCAACTGTTAATGTGCATAGCACAAGCGTGAGAAGCGACCGCTTGGAACTCCAACCGCCCTCCTCATGTTCCTCATCACTCGGCGACAACACATTCTTGTGAGTGACCAAACTGAAAACGATGTTGCAAACATAAAGACCAATCAACACAAAACTCGCTGCTAGCGAAAATCGCGCGTCTGTAATTGCTGCCTCAGCTACCGGAACACCATTGGCAAGTTCTGTGAAATCAAACAAAGCAGGTATTAGAAAAGCAATCATTACAATCACCAACATGCTGGCCAACGAGCCCGCCATCTGTTTGTTGAATATTTGTTTTTGATGTTTAAGGCCCCCGAGGAACAGCGCCAAACCCAAGACGAACAACATATTACCAATCATGGAACCTGTGATGGACGCTTTCACCACTTCAGTTTTGCCAGCCTGCAACGCAATGAACGCGATGATGAGTTCTGTTGCATTGCCAAAAGTGGCATTTATCAATCCACCTATTGTGGGGCCTGTCTTGGTTGCCAAACTCTCTGTTGCATGTCCCATATTTGCAGCCACAGGAACGATAGCCAATGCTGCCGAGATGAACAGGATCGAGTCACTCGGATGGATAAAATATTCGAGGCCCAAGGTGATGGGAATGAAGATGAATAACCAGTTTAACAATGCAAATCCCCAAGCCAAATCAAGTTGACAAACTTTTAAAGATTTAGATCAGCTAAGCTATCAAAATCTTTTTTGATGTTCTTGCCTTTCGTAGTACCTAGAGTGTCGTAACGCAATGAACTCGAAATCAAGAGAGTTTTATCGTGAAAACAGAACCAGGATTAAGCTTAATGATGTACAATCAACTTGCCCCCACTATCTAAAAGGAAACAACTATAATGTTGCTAAAGGATAAAGTTGCCATCGTCACGGGTTCTGCATCAGGCATTGGTTTCGGGATTGCACAACAGTTTATAAAAGAGGGTGCTTGGGTCGCAATTGCCGATTTAAATGGCGACGCAGCCAAATCCGCTGCCGACAGATTAAACGCGCAAGGCCCAGGCAAAGCCATGTCAGTCACAATGGATGTAACCAATGAAGATGCCGTCAATACGGGTGTCGCATCCGTTGCTGACGCTTGGGGCGGAGTCGACATTCTGGTTTCCAACGCTGGAATTCAAATCGTCCATAAGCTCGAAGCATATCCCTTCGCCGAGTGGAAAAAAATGCTCGCCATCCATTTGGACGGCGCATTCCTGACATCCAAAGCCGTGCTGCCACACATGTATGCTAAAGGTTCCGGCTCAATCATATTCATGGGATCAGTGCATTCCAAAGAAGCATCGCCTCTGAAGTCCGCATATGTCACAGCCAAACACGGCTTGATCGGCCTAAACAAAGTCGTCGCCAAAGAAGGTGCCGCCCACGGCGTGCGCTCCAACGTCATCTGCCCCGGCTTCGTCAAAACCCCACTGGTTGAAAAACAAATCCCTGAGCAAGCCAAGACACTGGGAATTTCAGAAGAAGAAGTGGTGAAGAAAATCATGCTGGGTGGAACTGTTGATGGTGAGTTCACGACGGTTGACGACGTGGCGCAAGTGGCATTGCTATTCGCCAGCTTCCCGACCAACGCATTGACAGGCCAATCATTGGTGGTGAGCCATGGATGGTTTATGGAATAAGCGCAGGCAGGTCATCGAAAAGATAAATGACGTCCGGCAATGCGTACCCTTTCCAATTGAACACACCTGTTTTGACGGCTTTGCCACCCATGCTCTCATAAAATTTCCGCGCTCGGATATTTTCAGATAGTACTCCGAGGCAAATACTGTGCCCGCCTTTATCCAGCCAATCGCGCGCAGCCATTGCCATAAGTTTGCGCCCGATACCCTGCCGATAATATTTTTGAGTCATATAGAGTGCCGCAACATGGCCATCCATTTCAGGAAACAACTTTTCAACGGGAGCACCCTGATTTATAAATGCAACAGCCAAACTCTCCTCAAACGCTGCCATAACATACCGATCAGCATTTGAAATATGGTCCAGCCATCTCGGAGCCATCTCCTTCGGATCAGCACCATCAAGTATCTCTTGCGGAACCAATCCAGCGTAAGCCTCACGCCAACACTGCACATGAAGTGCAGCCATGGCTACGGCTTCGCGTGGAAAGGGCCTGCGGTACTCAATCAATCAAAGCGTCTCCAACTCATCAATCAAAGCCGAAATCACACTCAATCCCTTCTGCCAAAACTGTGGATCAGTTGCATCCAAACCAAACGGCTTTAGCAATTCCGAATGATGTTTCGTGCCGCCTGCTTTCAGCATTGTGAAATATTTCTCTTGAAAGCCTGCTTCACTCTCGCGGTAACGCGCATAAAGCGAGTTTACCAAGCAATCACCAAACGCATATGCATAAACATAAAATGGCGAGTGAATGAAATGTGGGATGTAAGTCCAATAGGTTTCATAGCCAGGGCCAAACTCGATTGCGGGCCCAAGACTCTCCGCTTGCACTGACATCCAGAAAGCATTGAGTTGATCAGGCGTCAACTCGCCCTCTTTGCGGGCTTCATGCACTTTGCGCTCGAACGTATAAAAAGCAATCTGGCGCACCACGGTGTTGATCATGTCTTCAGCTTTGGACGCGAGCAAGATTTTGCGTTTGCCTTTATCAGTCGTTTCTTTCAGCAGAGTTTGAAAGGTCAGCATCTCCCCAAACACGGATGCTGTTTCAGCCAGCGTCAGCGGTGTATTGGACATGAGCGGCCCCTGCTCTGCTGCAAGCACCTGGTGCACCCCATGCCCCAATTCATGCGCCAACGTCATCACATCACGCGTCTTGCCAAGATAATTGAGCAACACATATGGGTGCGCTGATGGCACAGTTGGATGCGCAAATGCACCAGGCGCTTTGCCCGGCCTGCAAGGCGCATCAATCCAACTCTTGTCAAAGAAGGTTTTAGCAATGCTGGCCATTTCAGGTGAGAACGCACCGTAAGCCTTAAGCACCAAAGCTTCAGCTTCATTCCAAGGTACTTCGCGCATATCTTCAGCAGGCAGCGGCGCATTGCGGTCCCAATGCATCAATTTTTCTTTGCCCAACCACTTGGCTTTCATTTTATAATAGCGATGCGATAGCTGCGGATATGAAGCGCGCACGGCAGCAACTAGAGCATCCACCACTGCAGGCTCAACGCGGTTAGCCAGATGGCGGCTTTCGGCAATATCTTTAAACCCGCGCCATTTATCTGAAATATCCTTGTCCTTGGCCAGCGTATTGGTGATCAACGTGAATAGTTTGATATTCTCACCAAATGTTTTAGCTAATGCATCCGAACCTTTTTTGCGTTCAGCTTCGTCTGCGCTTTGCATCAAATTCAAAGTAGGTTCGATAGACAGATCTTCACCATCCACTTTGAAACGCAATCCCGCCATCGTCTCATCAAACAATCGGTTGAATGCACCAAATCCTGTTTGAGACTTTTCCAGAAATAATTGCTCGGTCCTGGAGTCGAGCTGATAAGGTCTTTCTTTGCGAAGATTTTCAATCCAGGGACGGTAATGACCCAGCGCCGGCGTTTGCATCGCCTGCTCCAGCGCAGAATCGTCTATTTGGTTTAGTTCAAGTTCAAAAAATAAAAGCTGAGAACCAAGATCCGTTAACTTGTTGCTCACATCACCATAAAATTTTCCACGGTTACTGTCTGTCGTATCACCCACATAGAAAAGCTGAGCATACGAACCAACCCGGCCAATCAAATCCGACATGGCATCATACATTGCAACAGCTTGTGCTAAATGCGCCCCATCCAGACTTGCAAGCTTGCCCTTATACGAATCAGAAAAAGCGCTTGCCTGAGCAGCACATTTCTCCAAATCAGAATTGAATTCTTTCGAATCTGGTGCTGGATAGAGATCGGTGAGGTTCCATTCAGGTAAATTTCCAAGTTTCGGGCTAGCTTGCATAAAAAATTCCTTTTGGTTTGAATTCTGCATATGGCCCACGTTTATCGTGAAAACAACGCTTGTCCAGCATGCAAACCTAGGTGGAAAATACTCACATGTATCCAAATGCGATATGTTGTTAATCTGGCCTTTACCACTCCCTGTCACAAATTGCTCAACAAGCGGTCAGCTGCGGTGAGGCAGACGCAGAACTGGCCCGGTAAATTGGTGAGCGAACAAAGCGAATGACGTCCAGAGTCCTTATTGTTGAAGATGAGCCAGCCCAGCGTCGTATTCTGGAAGAAATGGTCAAGCGTTTTGGTTTTGAGGCCATTGCCGTTGAAAATGGCACCAAGGGCATTGAGGTTCTAGGTTCGCAATCAGGTTCAACCATTGGCCTGGCCATCCTCGATTTGATGATGCCAGGCATGAACGGCCTCGAGTTTCTAGAAAAACTCCAAGCCATTCGCGGCGATTTGCCGGTGATCGTTCAAACTTCACAAGGCTCCATCGAAACTGTTATTAAAGCCATGCGCGCAGGCGCAGATGACTTTGTAGTAAAGCCCGTGTCGCCGGAACGCCTTCGCGTTTCAATGCAGAATTTGCTGAAAGTGAATGCCCTGACCGAGGAGGTAAAACGCCTCAACAAAAAAGTCACCGGTGCATTAAGCTTTGATGATCTCGTGGCGTCATCACCCGCCATGGCCAATGTTATCCGCCTTGGTCGTCGTGGTGCGCAATCGAATATTCCAATTCTGATCGAAGGTGAATCGGGCGTCGGCAAGGAAATGATCGCCCGCGCCATTCAAGGTGAATCCGAACGCGTTGGGAAACCATTCGTTGCTGTAAACTGCGGTGCCATTCCTGAAAACTTGGTCGAATCTACACTGTTTGGCCATGAAAAAGGTTCTTTCACAGGTGCCAACAATAAGCATCTCGGCAAATTTCAAGAAGCTGACGGCGGCACACTTTTCCTAGACGAAGTGGCGGATCTTCCCCTCGAAATGCAGGTTAAACTGTTGCGCGCCATTCAAGAAGGCGAGATTGATCCAGTAGGATCGCGCAAACCAGTTAAAGTAAACATCCGCCTGCTATCAGCCACCAATCGCAACATGATTGAGATGGTGAAAGCAGGAAAATTCCGCGAAGATCTGTATTACCGCCTGAACGTCTATCCCATCATGGTGCCACCTTTGCGCGACCGGAAAGACGATATTCCAGCCTTGGTAAACCATTTCATCACCAAGCTTGCCGCCGAAGAAGGCCGCAAAGTTCATGGCATCACAGCACATGCCCTTCAAATGCTTCAAGCTTACGCATGGCCAGGCAATGTGCGTCAGATTGAAAACACAGTCTTCCGGGCAATAGTCCTCTGCGAAACCGACATTCTCGATATCCAGGATTTCCCCCAAATCGCGGCTTTGGTGGATGGCTTTGAAATCAAAATTCCTGCCGCCCCAATTCCAGCTCCGCACACATTGCGCAGGCCAGATGGCAATAACCAGGTTCGCACCAATACAAACCAGGTGAGCGATGGTAACGCTATTGGCGTTTCAATTGTAACCGATGGCGGCCACATCAGAACTTTAGAAGAAGTCGAAGCCGACATGATAAAGTTAGCAATGCACCGCTACCGCGGGCAAATGTCCGAAGTTGCTCGTAAACTGGGCATTGGACGATCCACCCTTTATCGCAAGATGCGTGATTTAGGGCTCGAAGAGGCAGCCGGGTAACACCCCAACAAAAATTGTCATATTTCGGCCTTACACCCATTGAATAGCCATAAACTCAAGTTTAAATTGTCTCTATCCTGGGGGACTATTCGAAAGATGCGTAAGATGTCGAAATTGGCGCCAAAATTATTTGTTGGGCTGACTGTTATTGCCTTTGGCGCAACTGCGGCCGAAGCAAATCATCTTACACACAAGCGGCGTGTGGGCTTTTTTGAGAGCTTGTTTGGCGGCACATCCACACGCACCCCCTCTCGTCCAATTTTCGATACCTCGTCCGACCAAAAACTCACTTGGTTTGAACAACGGCAGCTCGAAAAAAGACGCCGAGCAAGTCCTGGAATCATTAACAATCCAGACGGTATAAATGTTTTTTACGGCGATCCCTTGGTCGTGAAAAAGCAAAAGCAGCAACAAAAAGATAAAGAAGTACTGGCTGATTTGTCAGAGCCCGATCCTCTGCCAGGATTAGGCCTCGGTAATGTATTCTATATGCCGCCCTTGGTTGTACCAGTTTATGATTCAAGCATATTGAAATTCGAAACCAAAGATCAAGAAGCAGAATCCATTCGCATTGAACTTATCAATAAGGCAACAAAAATCCGCGCCGTTGACGTTGAACGCAAGGCCATTCTTGCATTCTACACTGCTAATCAATTCAAACCAATCTGGACTGCAGGCGGCCACGTTTTGCCGCGTGCCGTAGCTATGTTGAAGACAATGTCCCGGGCTGGTGAAGACGGCCTTGTTGCTAAAAACTATTTGCCAACGGGTCTCACCAGTTTCGATAACGTTGAAGAAATGATCGTTAATGATCCCGTTGCAACAGCGCGTTTCGATATCGCGATGACAGCGGCAACTCTCAAATATGCCCGCCAGATGTCAGGTGGCCAATTCGATCCCAACAGACTTTCGCTCTACAACGATATCAAGCCACAAACCGTTTCCGCTGATGCCGCGATGAAAGTGATTGGTTATTCGCCATTCCCGGAATCCTACATTGCAACGTTGGCACCACAAAACCCACAATATGCAATATTTAAAGCGGCGCTTAACAATATTGCCGACAGCGGAAAAAAATTAGACGAGATCGCAAGCGGTCCCGATCTGAAGACGGGAAGTATTGACGAGCGCATTCCTGAAATCCGCTCAAGACTTCAATTGCTCGGCATTTCAGTTGCCGAACTTGACGGCAAGACTGACCCGACACTTTACGATAAAAAATTAGCAGCAAGTATCAAAAAATTCCAAGCCGCCAGCAAAATTAAAGCAAATGGCATTATCAACGGCGCAACACTTGCCGCTCTGAATGCTGACCATAGTGGTGAACAACGCCAGCGTCTCGTTTACAATATGGAGCGTTTGCGCTGGCTACCGAAAAATCTTGGCTCACGCTATGTGTTTGTGAACCAGCCTGCATATGAAGTGAATGTGATGGATCATGGCACGGTGGCATGGAACAGCCGCGTCATCATCGGCAAGCCAATGAACCAGACTTATTCATTCAATGATCAGATTGAAACGGTGGTTTTCAATCCGTCCTGGGGCGTTCCTGCATCTATCATCATCAATGAATATGGCCCGAAGTCGCGCAAAGACCCGAGCTATCTTGATCGCAACGGATTCAAAATCAAAGATGCAAAAGGCGATGAAATTTCGTCGACCGACATTGATTGGTGGACCATCGGCCAAGCACCAAAGTTCGGCGTTCAGCAACCGCCAGGGTCAGACAATGCGCTGGGCGAATTGAAATTCTTGTTTCCCAACGGCCATGACATTTACATGCATGACACGCCAACCAAAAACCTGTTCACCGATTCGACCAGGGCTTACAGCCATGGTTGTGTTCGCGTACAAAACCCGCGTGAGTTTGCGTCAGTTTTGCTCAATATGAGTGCTGAAGACGTGGCCAAAAACCTTGGCCAAAAAGCGCAAAAAGGCAAAAAAGCTGACCCAACCGAAGCTTTTGTGGAAAGCCACTCGGTAAATCTCGCCCAAAAAGTGCCCGTTTATCTGACATACTTCACCGCTTGGACCGATCAATCTGGCAAAATTCATTATTACAATGACATTTATGGCCGCGACGCAGCCATGCAAAAAGCCTTCGACTATAATCCGTTTGCTAAAAAACCAAGCGATTCCGGAGATATAGTCGCCGCTGGAGCAATTTCTGGCGATCTCTCACAAAATTGAGCTTTTTAAACTCCCATTAAGCACCTTCGGGCAAAATGAATTAACCAAGGGGATGCCTTAAGGTCGCCCCAATCTTGTCCGAAGTGCCGTAGCAGGTTAAAGTGGGGTATTCTCATGAGCGCCTGAGACGGAGACGAATATAGGAGTCGGGTTCCGCCCGGTGTGTGTGTTGAGTATGGTATCAAAATTCTGGAACGCCGGACATCGTCAAGACTTGCAGTCACGATTGAAAAAAACACTTGTATCGACAGCTATCGTGGGAGCCCTCACGCTGGGAGCCTTCGGCGTTGCTTCAGCGCCTACTGTTGCTGGCGGTGAAACCCGTACAATCCAATTATATCACATGCACACAGGCGAACGCCTCTCCATCACATACAAGAAAGATGGCAGATACATTCCGTCAGCAATGAAGCAGATCAATTACCTGCTCCGCGACTGGCGCAAAAAGCAAACCGTTACGATCGATCCGCGCACCATTGATCTGGTTTGGGAACTTCACGAAGATTTGGGCTCACATCAGCCTATTCATATTGTCTGCGGCTATCGTTCGCCATCCACAAACGCATTTTTGCGTCGCATTGGCCGCAAAGTGGCAAAGCAAAGCCAACACATGGTTGGCCATGCTATCGATTTCTATTTCCCTGACGTGCCAACTCAAAAAATCCGCAACGTGGCACTCGCTCACCAAATGGGTGGCGTTGGGTACTATCGTTCAGCCGGTGGCCCAACTGGGTTCCTGCATGTTGACTCAGGTCATGTCCGCCATTGGGGCCCACACATCAGTCCAACACAAATGGCGTCCATCATGCGCGATGGCAGCAAATACATGGGCCGCCGCGTACGTGGTGGTAATCTGCAAAGTATTCCTGAAGTACAGGATGAAGATCAACCATCAAAAGGCGGCGGCTTGATCGCCCTCATTGGAAAATGGACTGGCAAGAAACAAGCGGTTCAGCCTGAAGTAACTGTTGCGTCAGCTATTCCAGCTTCAAAGCCGGTTGAAGCGGCTTATGCAGGCTCCGAAGAAGATTTGGCCGATCTCTCAAACGATGCAGCCAAAGCACCAACACCAAAGCTCCCTCGGCTTTCCGGCACCAAGGTAAGCTCCGATCAAATGGCATCGCTGGGTGATCTGGCCTTGGATGCCGCTATTGCTCCCAAGCCAAAATTGATCGCTGCTCCAAAACCCGAAGTAACGCCTCCTGAACCAGTTGTTGAAGCCGCTGATAACGGCGCAGCTGAGCCACAGGTCAAGCAAGGCTATCCCATTCCAAAGCCACGCTTGAAGCCCGTTGAAGTCATGTTGATGGCTGCAGCACATATGAAGCCAGCGCCACAACTCATCCGGATTGAAGCTGCGTCTGCACCTCCAGACAGCCAGAGCGGCACAGTATCGCCTTTGAGCACATCAGCGCTCAGCACTTTGATGGAACAAGCATCAGCCGATCCTGAAATCATCTCCAAAACTCAGATTCCAAACAAAAAAGCCAAAGGCAACTTCGCTGCAGAAATCCGCAACGGCACTGCAACTGATGCCCCAGTCATCAAGCCACTGCTTGCTTCGGCAGGCGGCAGCGACATCAACTGGTGGCCACAACTTTCCCTCAACGCCGAAGCCGCAATCCGCAGAGACGGCGCACCATCGATCATTGGTAGCAAGAATGATTCTGCCCTGCCGCTCGCAGCATCATTAGCTGATGAAGCAACTGACAGTGCGCCAGAACAGCAGGCTGCTTCCGGCAAGGGTGATTTGTTGGTGGTGAACCGCGCAGGTAAGGGCAGTTTAGAATTGCGGCCAATAAAAGTTGAAGGGGCTTTGCAAAAAATTGGAATGGCGACAGAAAACTAAATCTTTGGATTTTGTCTTAGTCGCTCTTCGAAATAAGCAATGGTTTTAGAAAGCCCTTCTTTCAATTGAATTTTCGGTGCCCAACCCATGCTATCTGTGGCCAATGTAATATCAGGGCAACGTTGCTTGGGATCATCTTGGGGCAGAGGTCGAAATTCGATTTTTGATTTCGCGCCTGTCAGTTCAACAACCATTTCTGCAAGCTGTTGCATTGTAAATTCATTTGGATTGCCAATATTCATTGGGCCCGTGAAATCAGCAGATGTATCCATCAATCGGATTATGCCATCAACCAAATCATCAACATAGCAAAACGACCTTGTCTGTTGCCCGGTACCATAGATTGTGAGTGGTTGGCCTTCGAGCGCCTGCACAATAAAATTTGAAACCACGCGACCGTCATGCGGATGCATACGTGGGCCATATGTATTGAAAATACGTCCCACTTTGATTTCAACATTATAGCGTCGCCAATAATCAAAGAACACCGTTTCAGCAAAGCGCTTGCCTTCGTCATAACACGAGCGAATGCCAACAGGATTCACATTGCCCCAATGCGTTTCTTTCTGCGGATGAACTAACGGATCGCCATAGACTTCGGATGTAGAAGCTTGAAATATTCGCGCCTGGTTACGAATTGCCAAATCCAGCAAATTCAACGCGCCGAATGCGCTAGTCTTCGCAGTTTTGATTGCATCATTTTGATAATGAATGGGTGATGCCGGACATGCCAAATTAAAAATTTGATCAACTTCGATATCGATTGGATCAACAACATCGTGAAGCATGAAATGGAAATTCTCATTCCCACGAAAATGGGCGAGATTAAGCGGATCACCTGTAGTCAGATTATCAGCAACAATAACATGATTGCCACGCTCCACCAACACATCAACAAGATGCGACCCCAAAAATCCGGCCCCACCAGTTACGAGTATTCGTTTTCTTGCCATACCAATGCCGCGCCCATCTAATCCAAAACCATTCTCAAACACACAAATGAGCTAAAAACAAAGCTTTTAGTTAGAGACAACTGAAATAGCATTGTCCCGTTTGAGGCGCGATAGAATCCTATTCGATACAATTTTGCCAACTTTCATTCCAGGTCGTTCAACGTAAACATGCACCAGCGTTGCCACAGCTAATAGGCAGATCGCCGTGATGGCGGAGATAATCCAATGCATAAATGCAGAGTTTCGAGCATCTAACAACTCACCCATTGGCCTGAACACAACTAACAACAGAGGTCCTTGAAGCAAATATATCCCGTAACTTACATCACCCAATCGTTTGGCACCTATCGTGTTAAATAGACCAAAGCAATCTGAGCCGAAAACCACAAGTGCAAAAGCGATACTCAATATAAATATTGGAACAGCACCATAGGCACCATCAAATACAAAAAGTGTCATGGCAACAAGAACAATAAATCCAACCGACATCAGGTTTTTCATATTTTTGCTGACCTGTATTATCTGAATGGAACGCAAAGCCGCGACTGACATTCCGCTCAAAAACAAAATGATGAACGCAATTGGAAAGCTGTGCAGCTTACCCAGTTTCACCGCATAAGCGATCACCAACGCAGTTATCGGAAACAAAATTCCGAGGGTCTTTGAACGTGCAAAAAAGCATGTAACTACTAGACTGGCATAGAACGCCCACTCCCAAGGCAGCGTCCAAGTGACCCCCACCGAAATATCCGAAACATTATAGCCATTGACTGTAAGGTTTTGAAATATACCGCCAGCCAAAAATTGCAGAATTTCTAAACTGAGTTGCGGCAACGAAACTTTCAAAGTCCAATTTGTAAAAAATGCAGTCATGATCAGAGTAAATATTGCCAAGACTAGATACACAGGCAATATTCGAAAAATGCGACCGATATAGAGCTTCACAAAATTGGGCTTGCCATTAGCCTTCAACATTTGGGCCCAAAACAAAAAACCAGTGATCATAAAAAATATGGACACACCAATCTGTCCCATATTTGCATAGAAACGTGAAGGTGGAAGTGCCCATACACCATCCGTCGATAACTGGTGATTGATCGCGATATGATGGAATAAAACACTGATAGCTAGAAAACCACGCAAGCCGTCGATAGAATTTATTCTGGATGTGCTGGAAGTTGATAAAACTTCAACGCTTTGCATTAGTGGGGAATTCGCTATTGTGAGGAGCAAAAACAATGTTACAAAATATGGCCAGATAGAGTAGAAATCCACGCCCTGCGTCTCCAAGAAAGCCTATTTGTATGAAAAAATTACTCTACAAACAGAAATCAGTGTAAATTTAAGTTACGTAAAAGCGTATATAAATTCACTATAGGTTTCTTGGTGCGATAGCAAATAAGTTGGATAGCTTGAATCCAGCGGAACAAAAGCATACGTAAAACCGCGCCCTAAAATATCTTCCCCATTGGCTATCATCGATTTTATTTTTTCTGGGTCTTTGAATTCAGCTTTGTTGTATTCTTGATGCGCAAAGGCTTCCAATTTGGCAATGATACGAAGCGCCCCGCCTAAAAAACTGAAATGCCAACCTGCGTCATCGAGAAACTTGAGTCTATATCCCCTCATATCGCCAATAAAAAACTTTACGCATTTGAAGTAGGCCCTAACGATAAGCCGAGAGTCCGTAAGACCAGTCAGCACCAATCCCAGTTGTCTTAATTTTTGCGGCTCCTCGAGCAAATCTCGCCTTAGGCCAATCGTTCCAATCCAACTTGCATTAGATTTTTGCTTCGATGTATCAATGCAGTTGATGTAGTAATAATACATGCGTTGACGAAACAGGTATACATGACCATCCGCAACCATCTTTTGAATCGTTTCAGGTCGCGGGATCTCATCAACATCCGATATCAATATGATATCGTCGGGTTCGGCATTAACCAGTGCACGCATAATTGCATTGCGTTGGAAATGCTCAAAAACCCAAGCATTTTTTTTTGGATTGTCCGGAAACTTTTCTACGACGATATGGATAATTTTATCAGCAAATTTGCCAAATCTCTCAACGTTCCTTGCGAAGAACAATTCCTTGGGTTGATTTGAATGTGTAAATTTACTTTCAACAATCACAAATTTATCAACAACTGGCGCAAGGATATTTAAACGAAGTTCAAGCACATCCAATTCATTGAAAAATGAGAAGCAGTCATAGATCATAAGGACTCAACTTCCTCAAGCAGCTTCACTCACAACCTTCATGCCCAGCGCCGCCAGATACAAATCAATCATCGCTTCTTCTTCGGAGCGTTCATGCGGTTCTTTCTTGCGCAGTGAAATCACCTTCCGCAAAATCTTGATGTCAAATCCGTTGCCCTTGGCTTCGGCATAAACTTCTTTGATATCAGCGGCGATGGTTTTCTTTTCTTCTTCCAGGCGTTCAATGCGTTCCACGATAGTTTTGAGTTGGCCCTCAGCGAAATTCGATTTGGTAATGTCAGCCACTTAAGTCTCCGATGATTAAAATTAATGTGATGGGGTTTTGATTGTTTGGGTGGGGCCAGATTGGTGTTTTGCTTTCCACTCTTCATAGGGCATGCCGTATATATGTTGGCGCGCCTCGTCTTTCGCTAATGCAGCACCTTGCGCCTTTGCCGCATCTTCCATCCAATTGGAAAGACAATTCCTGCAAAAACCCGCCAGATTCATGAGGTCAAGGTTTTGCACATCATCGCGCTCACGCAAATGCTTGATCAGGCGGCGAAAAGCGGCTGCTTCGAGTTCGGTTTGGGTCTTGTCATCAAGGGCCATCGGGCTAAATCCTGTTTCGCCTTACATAGGCGTAACATAGCGCCGCGCCAATCACAGTTTCGCGCAATCCACAGGGCGAAACACTTGTACCCGCCACCATATTGCCCTAGTTCTATGCCGATTTGAATCATTTGAAACGGCAATTGGGAGGAGGCGGCATGACGCGTAATTTCGGAATCGGACTTGGGGTATTTATGCTTCTGAGCGCCGCCGGAACACCTGCAAAGGCTGACCTCAAGCTATGCAACAACACCGCAAGCCGCGTGGGCGTGGCCATTGCTTATAAAGATAAGGAAGGCTGGGCATCAGAAGGCTGGTGGACGGTCAAATCCAAGGAATGCCTGCCCCTTCTCAAAGGCGCATTGATTGCCCGCTACTATTATGTCTATGCGGTTGATAATGAAAAAGGCGGCTCTTGGGGCGGAAAATCCATCATCTGTATCCGCGATAAAATATTCACCATTCGCGGCATCGACCAATGCACCGAGCGCGGCTTTCAAAAGCAGGGCTTTTTTGAGGTTGATACTGCAGAAGAATCGGATTGGACAGTTTCGCTATCTGGCGACAAAACCACCCAAGCCAGCGACACTCCTACACAAGGTCAATAATTTTGCATAGAAAACGTAAAGTCAAAATCCTGGCAACTCTGGGCCCGGCATCCAATTCTCTTGAGATGATCGAAAAGCTGTTCATTGCGGGCGTCGATGTATTCCGCATCAATATGAGCCACACGGATCATGCCATGTTGAAACAACTGCATGGTTTTATCCGCGAGGTTGAACTGAAAGTTAAGCGCCCCATTGGCATTCTCGCTGATCTGCAAGGCCCAAAAATTCGCATTGGCACATTTGCTGAAAAAGAAGTGAAGCTGACAGCTGGCGAAGCTTTCGCATTTGATACCGACTCCACTCCAGGCGATGCCACACGCGTTTACCTTCCGCATCCCGAAATTTTTGCAGGTGCCAAAGCTGGCGATAGCTTGCTCTTGAACGATGGCCGCCTGCGTGTCGAAATCACCAAGGCATCGCCAACCCGCCTTGATACCAAAATTATCTATGGTGGCATGCTTTCAAACCGCAAAGGCGTAAACCTGCCAGACACATTGCTCGCCATCCCTGCCCTCACCGAAAAAGACCGCAATGATTTGGAGGCGGCGGCTAGCCTGGGAGTGGATTGGATAGCCCTTTCATTCGTGCAACGCGCTGAAGACGTGGCCGAAGCGCAACGCCTCGTCAAAGGCCGCGCTGGCGTCATGGCCAAGATCGAAAAACCATCAGCCCTTCCGGTGCTTGATGATATCTTGAAAATTTCTGACGGCCTGATGGTGGCACGTGGAGATTTGGGCGTAGAGCTTCCGCTGGAAACTGTGCCCTCTCGCCAAAAGCAGATCACCCGCATGGCCAGGCGTTATGGCAAGCCCGTGGTTGTGGCCACGCAAATGTTGGAATCAATGATCACCGAGCCTGTGCCCACGCGTGCTGAAGTGTCAGACGTGGCAACAGCGGTGTATGAAGGTGCAGATGCAGTGATGCTTTCTGCCGAAAGCGCTTCTGGTGCATGGCCAGAAAAGACCGTTCAGACCATGGACAAGATTGCCCAGTCTGCCGAGGGCGATCAATATTATGGTGGCATCATGCACTCGCAGCGCGCCGAACCCGGTGCCACTGCGGCTGACGCTATATCGGCTGCTGCGCGCCAAATTGCTGAAACTCTCAGTGTGCCTGCCATCGTTTGTTATACAGGCTCAGGCTCTACAGGCGCTCGCGTAGCCCGCGAACGCCCGAACATGCCCATTCTGGCTCTAACTCCGATCATCAACACAGCCCGCCGCCTGGCCCTCACTTGGGGCACGCATGCGGTGCTGGTTGAAGATGCAAAATCACTCGATGAAATGTTTGCCAATGCCGGCAAGATTGCATTCGATGAAGGCTTCGCCAAATCTGGTGAACGCATCATCATCACTGCGGGCGTTCCCATCGGCGCTCCCGGCACCACCAACATGCTCCGCATCGCCACCATTGGCCCGGGCGGCAAGGGCGTTTAGTCTTTGAGGTAATTGCAGCATGAAATGGGCAATCGTCACACCCAGCTATGATCTTGATTTTGATCAATGCGAATTGATGTGTGAAAGTGTTGATACTTTTGTTCATGGTGATTGGCATCACTATGTTTGCGTGAACAAAGTAGACTACCCGTTATTTGAAAAGTTGAATGGCCCTCGCAGGACTATTCTGCTGAATTCAAAAGTGTTGCCACAATGGTTGCGTTATATCGGCAAACTAGGGAAAGTCAGAGGCGGAAGCATGTGGTTTTCATTTCGCACTGGCATCATATTCGGATGGCACCTCCAGCAAATAGTTAAACTGAATTTGGCAACAGTTCTGGACGAAGAAATGATGCTGCTTGTAGATTCTGATATTTTTTTTGCACGCCGCCTTGATTTGGATTCATTGGCAGGTCCTGACGGAATAACCTTTTGTAGAGTTTTCCCGCCAGCAAATGATTCAGAAAAAACTTTAAATGCGTTCAACTATCAATCGAAAAAGACGCTGGGCTTACCCGCAAACGTCCGAAACATAAATTCAGCACATGCACTCTCGGTTTGGCATAGAAAGACAATTCTAGAGATGTGTAACTATATTTCTCGCAAACACAAAAAACATTGGATCAAGGCAATATTTGGGTATCGAGTTTTATCAGAAGGTACGCTTTATGGTCTGTACATTGAAAATATCTTTGCTGATCGTGATAAGTTCACCCACGCTGAAATCGAACTTGCTAAAGGAATGCGGTTGAGTCCACCAATGAGTGAAAGCGAACTTCATGATTTTTTTGGTGAACTTGATGAGACGAAATACGCTTACATCGTACCATCTCCAATTCGCTTTGATGCGAAGGAGTTGCGGAAAAGATTCATATTGATTTCCGACAGTGGAGGAATTTGAATTTACCTCAAATATCCGGCTGCTCTTTCTCAAGCTCTTTAATCGACTGAATGACCGAAGCCATATGCGGATTAACCGCTAACGCTTCCTTCAACACACCCAGCGCTTCACGCGTATGTCCTTGCGCTCGCAATATAGCTGCCTTGCCCGCCAATGCCCCAAAGTGCCTTGGTTCCAAATCCAGCACATGCTGAATATCAGTGAGCGAAGCGTCATAGCGGCCCATGATGAAATAAAGCGTGGCCCGCTTGTTCCAGCCTTCGGCATAATTGGGATAGCTCTCAATCAGCTGAATTAAAGTTTTTTCCGCCGCATCAAATTCATGGGCATTCATGGCCGCAGTACCTTGGCGGATCAAAAGCTCGGCCGTGGCAGACTCATTGCTTCCCCAAATCTGCCAGATATCAGCGATGATTTTATCGGGGTCACGCTTGGTGCTGGCCTGATGCAGCTCGCCAAAAAGCTTGTCTAACGCGTCAGACCGCTTGGCATCATCCCCCGCAGCCAGTGCCGGAGAACTCAGAGCCAACAAAATTGATAACACTGCTAATTTGCGCATTTGCAAAGCTTGGCACATTTTGCGCCATTAATAAATGCCAAACGCGCCGGGTGGTGCCCAGCGCGCTTACACAAAAACGTGAATAAGAATTAGCCCTGACGCGCTTTAAAACGAGGATTCGTTTTGTTGATGATATAAACCCGACCCTTGCGGCGGATGAGCTTGTTGTCGCGGTGGCGTTTCAACAATGCTTTGAGTGAGTTACGAACTTTCATGA
>CAXTKH010000014.1:0-51806 GCA_964244815.1 uncultured Aestuariivirga sp.
CCTATATGTCAAGTATAAAAGCATATAAAAAGGAAAAAAGATTTAAATAATCGTCTCCGGAGCTCGCGGTAAGAGGGCCTCAAGGCGGTTTGACTTCAAACCGCTCTGAGGGCTCTTTACCGCGGGTTCGGAATCTAGTTCACAACATCGCCAGCGCAGGTGCGTAGCAGGCCGGTGATATTAGCATCTATCAGCGGATATGTATTGGTGTGGTTCTGAATTGTGGTTTTCAGGCTTGTGCCAGATTCGGCGGCTTTGAGGAGCGGAGCGTTGCTGGGGACTTGGCCTTCTATGCTTTTAGAGTTTCCAGCCTTGTCCACAGAAGCTTTCGCCTTTACGTGAAACTGCTGGCCGTCGACTTCAATTATCATATTGGTTGTCTGGTTTTGTTTTAGCTGGCCTGCCACATTGTTGATGAAAACCGAGAGTTTGTTGGTTCCAATTTCGCACCATAGGCTGAGGCCTACATCATCGGTATCGGGCACGCCGAAGACCAAGAACGCTTCTTTGTCAGAGGCGTTCAATGTCCATTCCCGCTCTTGTGCAATAGCAAGCGGGGCCATTGCCAAGAGGGCGATTGTCAGGAATATCAGGCGCAAAAGAAAGATCCAAAATGGTTGTTAAAGTGTAGCTTACACTAGCATTTTGTTATGTGTAACTTAAAATTGCAAGACATCCATCACTTATTTTTATGAATGAAATCATGTAGTAAATCGATGTTCTTCAGGTTTGACTTAAACATAACATCGAATAAATCGCCCAGCACCGGAATGGTTCCAAGGCCTGTGTCAATTGCCACATTTCCCAACATTTGTAACAGCAAATGATTGGGAACGCCCATCTTGCGGGCTTCGAGCACAATATAGAGCCCGACCATTGCTGCGCCAGCATCGCCAATGCCTGGCACCAAGCCCACAACTGAATCAGCACCAAAACGCACTTTGGTGAAAGGAATGCCCCAGCCGGAATCCATGAACTTTGCGATAACGCGCAAGCGTTTCAGTTTTTTTAGTGTTTCAGCATCGACCATTATGGTGCCCCTCAAAGCAGGCCAGTACATGGTGCGGTATTTCACCAATACAAGTGGTTTTTATTGACCAAAGTTGATTGCAAGCCTAAGCCCGCCACACCAGTCGGCTGGATGGCCGCTCTCGCTAGGCTCGCAAGGGTGCGAGGGAGGAAAGTCCGGGCTCCACGGAAATAGGGTGCCGGTTAACGACCGGCGAAGGTGACTTTAGGGAAAGTGCCACAGAAAACAAACCGCCACAGTTTACTGTGGTCAGGGTGAAAAGGTGGGGTAAGAGCCCACCGCAGGCTTGGCAACAAGGCTGGCATGGCAAACCCCACCCGGAGCAAGACCTAATAGGGGTGGCACGAAACGCAAGTTTCAAAGCTTTTTCCGGCTCGCTGCCCGGGTTGGTTGCGTGAAGCATTTGGCAACAAATGCTCCAGATGAATGGCCATACACTGTGAAGGCAACTTCATGGGGACAAAACCCGGCTTATAGGCCGACTGGTGTTTTTATTGGGGGGTGGTTGTTGGTCCCGTTTGCTTCTCGTTGTTAGATTATCTCAAATCGTCATGCTCGCGAAAGCGGGCATCTGTGTTTCGAGGCTAGAAAACAGAGATTCCCGCTTTCCCAGGAATGACGAATTACTTGGGATGATAGCTTGGGGGTAGGTAATGAATATCCAAAAATATATTGTTCTCCGAAAGTGTTGAAATGAATCGCATTTGAAACGATTTGTTAGGAATTGCAGGGGCATTGTCGACGTTTATTAACCTCTTATTCACTGTGTTCGCCCAGCCCCATGATTAACTCTCCAGATACCGCCCAACGCCATTACCCTGTGATGTTGCCCGAAGTGCTTGCCGCTTTGGAACCTCAGGCAGGGGGCGTTTATGTGGACGGGACATTTGGAGCTGGCGGATATACGCGCGGTATTTTGAGCACTGCGGGCACGAAGGTGATTGCCATTGACCGTGATCCCAATGCGATTGCCGATGGTGTTTCGCTTGTTTCGCAATCAGATGGGCGTTTGCAGTTGGTGCGCGGCACTTTTGGCGAGATGCAAAATATTGTTTCTGATTTGGGTCTTCGCAAAGTGCAGGGCGTGGTTTTGGATATTGGGGTTTCTTCAATGCAGATTGATGAAGCTGAACGGGGCTTTTCATTTATGCGCGAAGGACCGCTGGATATGCGCATGGGGCAAGAGGGCAAAACTGCTGCTGACTATGTGAATAATTTAGCGGCTGAGGATTTGGCGCAAATTATTTTTGTGTTTGGTGAAGAGCCGCGTTCGCGTTCGATTGCCAAAGCGATTGTGACTGCACGTGCTGAAGCGCCTTTGATGACCACGATGGATTTGGTGAAGGCTGTTGAGCGCGCAACTGGGCCGCAACGTGCCAAAGACCGCACGCATCCGGCCACGCGCACATTTCAAGCGCTGCGCATTCATGTGAATGCAGAGCTTGATGAATTGGCGATGGCTTTGTGTGCGGCTGAAGACATTTTGGACGAGGGTGGGCGACTTGCCGTGGTGACATTTCATTCGCTGGAAGACCGCATTGTGAAAAAGTTTTTTGCAGCGCGTGCTGGAAAATTGCCAACGGGTTCACGCTATATGCCCGAGGCGCATTCAGGACCAGCACCCAGTTTTGATTTGATTTACAAAGGCCATGTGGAAGCTGGCGAAGTGGAGAAGCTGGATAATCCGCGTTCGCGTTCGGCGAAATTACGTTCTGCGATCCGGACGTCTGCGGCGGCGTTTCCGTTTGACGTGGCAGGCATGGCGGTTCCGCAACTGCGTGGGGTGAAGCACTGATGATTAAAGTGGTCAATGCATTTTTGGTTGTAACAGTTTTGGTGGCGGCGTTTTTTATGTATTCGCTGGAACATTCAACACGTGGACTTGAACGGCAGCTCACGAAGCTGAAGACTGGCATTAATGACGAACGCGAAACCATCAAGCTGCTTGATGCAGAGTGGGCGAGCCTCACTAGGCCGGATCGCTTGCAGAAGATGGCTGAGGAAAAATTGAAGTTGCAACCGGTGAAAGCCACGCAAATTATTTCGGTGGCGGAAGTGGCGGCAAAAATTCCGGATTCACCTGTGATAAAACTAGATGACAAAACGGTCGACCCCATTGGGGCGATTTTAGAGAAGATGCAATGATGGGTGATACGGCGCAAATGGGTTCGCAAAAATTGGCGGGGCAGAATCGTATTCGCCTTGTGAGCATGATTTTTTGTACGTTCTTCTTTATGATCGCTTTGCAGCTTGTCAAATTGACTTTGATGTACAAGCCTGAGGCCACTGCTGATGTGGTGTTGCGCGAAAAATCGATGCCGCGGCCAGATATTGTGGACCGTAATGGCGCGGTGTTTGCGACCGATATTGAAGTGTCTTCGCTGTTTGTTGATCCGCGCAAGATTACTGATGTGGACGAAGCGGTTGAATTGTTGACAGCCACTCTGCCGGAGCTTGATGCGAAAAGTTTGAAAGCGAAACTGTTGAAGCCAGGCAAAGCGTTTGTTTGGTTGAAGCGCCAAACGAATACAGAGGAGCGCGATGCGGTTTATAATTTAGGTATTCCTGGTGTGGCCTATGTGAATGAGCGCAAGCGGGTTTACCCGATGGGACGGCTTGCGGCGCATACGGTTGGTTATGTGGATGTTGACACCAAGGGCATTGCAGGTATTGAAAAATATCTCGATGACCAGGGTGCGCTTTATACGGCATCGCTTAGCGAGCCTGAGAGCCATACTTCTTATCCGGCACAGCTTTCGATGGATGCGCGGGTGCAGCATGCGGTGACGGACGAAGTTTCGAAGGCTGTGATCAAGTTCAAAGCGCGGTCTGGTGGTGGGATTATTCTTGATACGCAAACGGGCGAGATTGTGGCGTTGGCATCGCTGCCTGATTACAATCCAAATGCTGAAGACAAGCGCTTAACGTCTGATCAACAGAACAAGTTGACCAGCGGCGTTTATGAATTGGGTTCGGTGATCAAGGCTGTGACGTTTGCTATGGCGTTTGACTATGGCGTGATGAATATGAATTCGCGTTATGATGCAACACGTCCTCTGATCATTGGCACGGCGCGCATTAGTGATTTTCATGCACAGAAAAAAGTTTTGACGGTGCCTGAAGTTTTTACCAATTCATCCAACATCGGCACGGCGAAGATGGCGTTGCAAGTGGGGCTTGACGGGCATCATGAGTTTTTGACACGGGTTGGATTTATGGACCGGCTGGTGACGGAAGTTCCTGAAAGTGCCAAGCCACTGTTGCCGCGAAATTGGAGCAGATTATCATCGGCCACTGCCGCATTCGGCCATGGTTTTGCCGTACAACCTTTGCAAGGCTTGGCGGTGATTTCAGATCTGATCAATGGTGGCATGTCGATTCCGCCGACGTTTTTAAAGCGCACCAAGGAAGATGCATTAGCTTTGGCGCACCGCATTGTGAAGCCTGAGACATCTGAGAAGATGCGTTATCTTTTCCGTTTGAATGTGACAGATGGTACGGCTTCTAAAGCTGATGTGATTGGCTACCGGGTTGGTGGCAAGACGGGAACGGCGGAAAAAGTTATTGGCGGGCGTTATTCGAAAACAAAAGTGCTGGCGACTTTTATTGGTGCGTTTCCGATGGAAAAGCCGCGCTATGCAATCTTTGTCATGTTGGATGAGCCGCAAGCTATTCCTGGCACATATGGATTTCAGACGGCGGGTTGGAACGCTGTGCCTACTGCTGCTGCAATCATTGAGCGCGTGGCACCAATGCTTGGTGTTACGCCTGAATTTACGCCAGAAGATTTGGTTAAGCTGGCAAAGCAAGCCAAGGGCGTTGCTATGGCTGAAAAGAAACATTGATGTCGATACTACTGAGCCGCCTTTTGCAACAAGACGCGCCGCTGCCGAGTGATGGCGATGTTACCGTGCTCGGCATCACGTCTGACAGCCGCGAAGTGAAGCCCGGGTTTGTGTTTGCGGCGTTGCCCGGCACGAAGGTGGATGGCAGTGCTTATATTGCCAAGGCCTTTGCCAGTGGTGCGGTTGCGGCGATTTCTCAGCGCGGGAGTTATCAAGGGGCGGGGCTGGTTATCGAGTCTGATAATCCGCGCAAGCTTTTGGCTTTGATGGCGGCGCGGTTTTATGACCGGCAGCCTGATACGATTGTGGCTGTGACGGGCACCAATGGCAAAACTTCTGTTTCAGTATTCGTGCGGCAGATTTGGGCGGCGATGGGGTTTCGTGCCGCGAGCCTCGGCACGATTGGTGTTGTGGGGCCTGATGGTTCTGAATATTTGGCGCACACAACGCCAGACCCTGTGCAGCTTGCGCAGCTTGTAGCAAAATTGCGTGATGATCATGTGCAACATTTGGCCATTGAAGCTTCGAGTCATGGGCTTGCCCAATATAGGTTAGATGGTTTGCGGTTGACGGCTGGTGCATTCACCAATTTGACGCAAGATCATTTGGACTATCATCATAGTTTCGAGGCCTACTTTGAAGCCAAGATGAGATTGTTTGATGAGCTGTTGCCGCGTGGCTCTGCTGCTGTGATCAACATGGATTCGCCGCAAGGGGCTGATGTTCTGCGGCATGCTTTGAAGGCTGGCTTGGTGCCGTTTAAAGTGGGTCGCAACGGCGATGATTTGAAATTGGTTCAGTCGACTGCGAATGGTTTGGGGCAGGAGCTGGTGATTGAGAGCAAGATAGGCCAGCACCGTGTTAGTTTGCCACTGGTTGGTGACTTTCAAGTTTCGAATGCGCTGGTTGCGGCGGGATTGGTGATTGCATCAGGTGGTGAAGTTGGTTTGGTCTTGCATGCGCTTGAATCTTTGAAGGGTGCGAGCGGGCGATTAGAATTGGTGGGCGTGACTGGCGCAGGGGCTAGTGTGTTTGTGGACTATGCGCACACGCCTGATGCTTTAGAAAATGCGGTTTCGGCTTTACGCCCTTATGCGGCGGGCAAGCTGCATGTGGTGTTTGGATGTGGCGGTGACCGTGACAAGGGCAAGCGGCCTTTAATGGCGGCGGCTGTGGCCAAGCACGCCGATGTTGCTTATCTTACGGATGATAATCCGCGCACAGAAGACCCGGCACAAATTCGGCGTGAAGCATTGGTGGGTGCGCCCCACGCTATTGAAATTGCGGATCGTGCGAAGGCGATTGCAACTGCTGTTTCTGCTTTAGGTGCTGATGACATTTTGCTGGTTGCGGGCAAGGGCCACGAAGAGGGGCAGACGATTGGCACCACTGTTCATCCTTTCAAAGATCACGATGCTGTTGCGGCAGCTATAGCAGGAAAAATCTATCATGGTTGACCGGCCACTTTGGACGACACAAGAATTATTGGCGGCGACGGGCGGCACGCTGCAAGGCGATGTTCGCGGTGTTATGAATGGTGTGTCGATTGACTCGCGCAGCGTTGCAGCCGGTGATATTTTTGTAGCCATAAAAGGCGATGCCATGGACGGGCATGATTTTGTGGTGAAGGCTTTGCGGGCTGGTGCGGGCGTTGCCATGGTTTCGCGGGTGACGGACGAGATGCGCGAAGCGGGTGCGGTTTTGCAAGTGGCGGAAGATCCTCTGCGTGGTCTCGAAAACATGGGGCGGGCGGCGCGCGAATGGAGCAATGGACAGATCATTGCGGTAACGGGCAGCGTTGGCAAAACATCGACCAAGGAAATGTTGCGCACTGCACTTTCCGCTTCGGGTTATACGCATGCATCTGCCGCATCATTCAACAATCACTGGGGCGTGCCGCTCACGCTTTCGCGGCTTCCGCGCAATGCGGCTTATGGCGTGTTTGAAATTGGTATGAACCATTCGGGCGAGATTACGCCACTGGTTAAAATGGTGCGGCCGCATATTGCTATCGTGACGATTGTTGCGGCGAGCCATTTGGGAAATTTCAATTCACTCGATGAAATTGCTTTGGCCAAGGCTGAAATTTTTTCTGGTATTGAAAAGGGTGGTACAGCGATCATCAATCGCGATTCCGAATATTTTGATTTGCTGAGTGCTGCCGCAAAAGCTGGTGGTGCGAAAACTATTATAGGTTTTGGAAAGCATGCAGAAGCTTCGGTGCGACTTGAGCGCGTTGCTTTGCATCCCACATGTTGTTGCATTACCGCTGATGTGATGGGTGAGAAGGTTACTTATAAATTGGGGATGCCTGGCGAGCATATGGCGCTCAACAGTTTGGCGGTGCTGGCTGCAGTTAAAGCATCTGGTGCGGATTTGGCGCGGGCGATGTTGGCGCTTGCTGATGCTGCACCTGCAAAAGGGCGCGGCGTGCAAGAGGTTTTATCTGCACCAGGCGGCGAGATGCTGCTGATTGATGAAAGCTATAATGCCAACCCGACATCGATGGGTGCCGCACTTGCATTATTGGCGCAAGCCAAGCTTGGCAAAAACGGCCGGCGCATTGCCGTGCTGGGTGATATGTTAGAGCTTGGGCAATTTGGTGCGCAGCTTCATGCTGATCTCGCCAAACCGATAGACTTGGCATGTGTTGATGTTTTATACGCCGCTGGGCCTTTAATGAAGAATCTCTGGGATGTTGTGCCGAGCACAAAGCAGGGCGCTTATGCTGCTACATCTGACGAGTTGAAGGAACATTTGCTCTCGCATTTGCGGGCGGGTGATGCCGTGATGATCAAGGGTTCGCTTGGCAGCAAGATGGGCCTTGTTGTTGAAGCGCTGCGCAAACAATTCACAGCTGTGAAGAAGGATATTTAATCAATGCTGTATTATCTGCTGCTTAAACTTACGACTGAAGTTTCGGCACTGAATGTGTTTCGATATTTGACAACGCGCACGGGCATGGCAATTTTAACGGCATTGCTGTTTGTTTTTGTTTTTGGACCTAAAATTATTGCGCTGTTGAAGATTAAACAAGGACGAGGGCAGCCTATTCGCTCTGATGGTCCGCAACGTCACATCGTTGAAAAGCAAGGAACGCCCACAATGGGCGGCTTGATGATTTTATCGGGTGTGTTTGTTTCAACTTTGTTGTGGGCTGACCTGAGCAATTTTTATGTGTGGGCGGTTTTGTTTGTGACCTTGGGCTTTGGAGCCATTGGTTTTTATGATGACTTCTTGAAAGTAACGCGGGCCACGACGCGCGGATTTTCGGGGCGGGCGCGTTTGCTTGCGGAATTTGTGATCGCTGGTGGAGCGGTTTTTATATTCATGTGGTTGGGACAGGCGCCGCTTTCGAGTTCATTGGCACTGCCTTTTGCAAAAGATTTCCTGATTTATTTTGGGCCATTTTTTATTGCTGTTGGGGCTTTGGTCGTGGTGGGTGCGGGCAATGCTGTGAACATTACTGATGGGCTTGACGGGTTGGCTATTGTGCCTGTGATGATTGCCGCTGGCAGTTACGCACTGATTGCTTATCTCGTGGGCAATGTGATTTTTGCCAGATATTTGGGCATACCTAATGTGCCGGGCACTGGTGAGTTGGCGATTATTTGTGGCGCACTGGTAGGAGCTGGGCTTGGGTTCTTATGGTTCAACGCGCCACCTGCGATGATTTTTATGGGTGATACGGGTTCGCTTTCGCTGGGTGGTTGCCTTGGTGCGATTGCTGTGGCGACCAAACACGAAATTGTTTTGATCATCATCGGCGGTTTGTTTGTGCTCGAAACTGTTTCAGTGATTGTGCAGGTGGCTTCATTTAAAATGACGGGCAAGCGCGTGTTTGCGATGGCACCGCTGCATCATCACTTTGAACAGAAGGGCTGGAAGGAGCCGACGATTGTTATTCGGTTCTGGATTATCTCATTTGTGCTGGCCTTGATTGGTCTGGCCACTTTGAAGCTGAGGTAAGTTTACGCGATGTTTCCTGCACTTCAATTCAAAGGCAAAGCAGTAGGCGTGTTTGGACTGGCCCGCTCTGGCATTTCTTGTGCCAAGGCGCTGATAGCGGGTGGGGCGCAAGTTTTTGCTTGGGATGATTCTGAACCCGCTGTTGAGAAAGCGCGGGCTGAAGGGCTTTCGATTACGAATTTGCATGACGTTGATTTTAAAAATCTGAGCGCTTTGGTGTTGAGCCCCGGTGTGCCACTGACGCATCCCGAACCGCATTGGACTGTTATAAAGGCCAAGCAGGCGGGCATTGAAATTATCGGTGATACGGAAGTTTTTGCGCGGGAAGTGCAGAGCAGTGGGGCCAAGCTGGTGGCAATTACAGGCACCAATGGGAAATCAACTACGACAGCGCTGATTGGGCATGTGCTGAATTCGGCTGGGCTTGATGTGGATGTGGGCGGGAACATTGGCCTTGCAGTTTTTAATCTGCGGGCACCTTCCAAAGACCGGATTTATGTTTTGGAACTTTCATCGTTCCAGATTGATTTGATGCCGAGCTTGCATCCCGATGTTGGCGTATTGACTAATCTGACTGCCGATCACTTAGACCGACATGGCGACATGCATCATTATTCTTTCGTGAAAGGTCGGATGTTTGCCAAGATGGGTGCGGGCGATACGGCGCTGGTTGGTGTTGATGACCCTTGGTGTATGGCGATTGCGGATCAAGTCTCCTCTAGCACCGATAACAGGCGCGTTTCAGTTTTGCATTTGCTCGAAGATGGTGTGAGTGCAACCAGTGGCATTTTGCATGACAGACGTTGGGGCAAGATTGTTGGCGAGATTGATCTGCGAGCAATGCCTGCGCTGAAGGGCAAGCATAATTGGCAAAATGCCTGCATGGCTTATGGCGCGGCGCGCGCAGTTGGGGTTTCAATTGCCGAGATTGAGCGTGCCATGAAAAGCTTTGGTGGGCTGGCGCACCGGATGCAACAAGTGGGCACAGTTTCGGGCGTTCCGTTCATCAATGATTCAAAGGCCACCAATGCCGACGCTGCTGAAAAAGCATTGGCTTCGTATGACAATATTTATTGGATAGCGGGTGGCATTGCCAAATCTGGTGGGATTGAGCCATTGACCGCTTATTTTTCAAAGATCAGCAAGGCGTATTTGATTGGTGCAGCCACCGAAGATTTTGCCAAAACGCTGCATGGGAAAGTGAATGTGGTGCGGGCCGGAACTTTAGACAAAGCCGTGGCTGCTGCCGCGGCAGATGCGGCGATGGACGGGCGCGGCAATGCCGTGGTTTTGCTTTCGCCAGCTTGTGCATCATTTGACCATTATAAAAATTTTGAAATACGCGGCGACGCTTTTGTTGATCTGGTTTCGAAATTGCCGGGCGCTTTAATGACTGTTGGAGGGACGACCTAATGCTGATTTCACGCAGTGATCGTGGCTTGTTGGCGCGGTGGTGGTTTACCATTGACCGTGCTTTGCTCTCATCAATTCTGTTGCTCATGGCCATTGGCGTTTTGATCAGCATGGCGGCGAGCCCGCCTGTGGCTGAGCGTATTGGCCTTGATGCGTTTCATTTTTTTCGCAGCCAATTGTTCTGGTTGTTCTTTGGTGTAATTGGGCTTGTGGCGGTTTCGTTTTTTGATGCTGTTTGGGTGCGGCGTTTGGCTTTTGCGACGTTTTTTGGTTCATTGGTTTTGATGGCGTTGGCTTTGAAAATTGGACCAGAAATCAAAGGTGCGCATCGGTGGATATTTGGCATGCAGCCCTCGGAATTTGCAAAGCCTGCTTTTGTGGTTTTTGCGGCTTGGTTTTTGGCTGATCACATCAAGCGGCCTGATATGCCGGGGCATTGGGTCACATTTGGTGCAGCTATTGTGTTTCTAGGATTGCTGGTTTTGCAGCCGGACTTTGGCCAAACCGTATTGGTGGTTTTGACCTTTGGTTTCATGCTTCTGGTTTGGGGCATTTCGTGGCGTTATGTTTTTGGGCTAGCAGCACTTGGTGTTTTGGCTGGCGGGCTGGCTTATAAATTTGCTTCGCATGTGGCTTCGCGTATCGACCGGTTTTTAAGCCCTGACAACGGCGACACGTTTCAGACGGATACGGCAACAGCCGCGTTTAACAATGGTGGCTTAATGGGCACGGGGCCTGGTGGAGGCGTGGCCAAGCTGGTGTTGCCAGATGCGCATACGGATTTTTCATATTCGGTCGTTGGTGAAGAGTTTGGTTTTTTGGCATGTATCGGACTGATGCTCTTATTCTTCTTTATTGTGCTGCGGGTTTTGAAGCGCGCGAAGATGGAGGATGAGCCGTTTGCGGCGCTGGCCATGACGGGGTTGATCACCATGTTCGGTTTGCAGACTTGCATCAATATGGGTGTTAATGTCGGGTTGCTTCCGGCCAAGGGCATGACATTGCCGTTTATTTCTTATGGTGGTTCTTCGTTGCTTGGAACGGCTTTGGCGATGGGGTTTATTTTGGCTTTGGCGCGTGGGCGTTCGGTGCATGAAGTGCGCAGCTATAATTCTGAAATGGCGATTGCATGAGCGGCAAGCTTGTTGTTTTAGCGGCGGGGGGCACGGGCGGGCATTTGTTTCCGGCGCAGGCGCTGGCTGAGACATTGGTTCGGCGTGGCTACCGCGTGCATTTGATGACAGATGAGCGGGTGCGTGATTACGGCAAATCTTTTCCGGCGGAGAAGACGCATGTGGTGCATTCGGCTAGCCCTTCGCTCAAACGGCCATTGGGATTGCTCAAGCTTTTTCAGGGATACCGCGCGGCGAAGGCGATTTTGAAACATGAGAAGCCGGTGGCTGTAGTCGGGTTTGGGGGATATCCATCCTTCCCTCCGATTTATGCAGCAGCTGCTTTGGGAATCCCAAGTGCTGTGCATGAGCAGAATGCGGTGCTGGGCCGTGCCAACAAAATGCTTTCAAGCAAGGTGAATGTGGTGGCGGCTTCGTTTGCTTCGATGATTGGGTTGCCGGATGCGGCTAAAGCGAAATTGGTGTTGACCGGAAATCCGGTGCGGGCTGTGGCTTTGAATGAGAAGGCGGCGGCTTATCCTGCGGGCTCCAAATTTAATCTTGTGGTGTTTGGTGGCAGCCAGGGGGCGAAGTTTTTTTCGGATTTCATGCCGCAGGTTTTTGGCGAGATGCCGGACGTTTTACGTAGAAAGACTGTTTTGACGCAGCAATGCCGTGATGAAGATTTGGCACGGGTGAAGGCGGCTTATTCGGAACTTGGCGTGGCTGCGGAGTTACAGGCGTTTTTTAGCGATATGCCCAAGCGCATTGCTGGATCGCATCTGGTGATTTCGCGTTCAGGTGCTTCAACTATTGCCGAGCTTGGTGTGATTGGGCGGCCTGCTATCATGGTGCCGCTGCCGCATGCGATTGATAATGATCAGCTGCGCAATGCGCAAAGTTTTGCAGGTGTTGGTGCTGGCTGGGTTTGCCCGCAGAAAGAGTTGGAGCCTAAGGCTTTTGCTGAATTATTGGCGCGGTTGATTGGTGATGCCGCTGGCCTTAAGAAAGCTGCCGAATCGGCTTTAAGCCACGGAAAACCTGATGCGGCCGAGAGACTGGCTGATGTGGTTGAAAATATTATTGCGCATAACCGCGCTGCCTAATTGGAGAGACTAAATCTATGAAATTACCCCGCGACGTTGGCCCCATTCATTTTATTGGTATTGGCGGCATTGGCATGAGCGGCATTGCAGAGGTGATGTCAACTCTGAGCTATAAGGTTCAAGGTTCTGATATTGCTGATAATTATAATGTTGCGAGGTTGCGGAAACATGGCGTTGATGTAGCCATTGGGCACAAGGCTGATAATCTTGGCGCTGCGCAAGTGGTGGTTATTTCGTCTGCTGTCAAAGACGATAATCCAGAACTTATTGAAGCGCGCAGACGGTATTTGCCGGTGGTGCGTCGTGCTGAGATGTTAGCAGAGTTGATGCGCTTTAAATCTTGCGTTGCTGTGGGTGGTACGCATGGCAAGACGACGACGACGTCGATTGTTGCAGCGTTGCTGGATGCTGGAAATTTTGATCCGACGGTGATCAATGGTGGCATCATCAATGCTTATGGAACCAATGCGCGCCTGGGCAAGGGCGATTGGATGGTGGTTGAATCAGACGAGTCTGATGGCACGTTTGTGAAGCTGCCGGCGGATGTGGTTATCGTCACCAACATCGATCCTGAGCATCTTGATCATTACGGCACGTTCGACAAAGCCAAGGAAGCGTTCTTGTCGTTTGTCGAAAATATCCCGTTTTATGGCTTTGCCGTGATGTGCATTGATCATCCTGTGGTGCAGGAATTGATTGGCAAGATTCAAGATCGCCGTGTGGTTACTTATGGCCGAAGCCCGCAGGCGGATTTCAGATTGCTTGATGTGACGTATAGTGATGGTGCCACCAGGTTTGGGGTGCGTGTGACGAACCGGGTGACGGGGGCGACGCATGATATTGAGAACTTGGCCTTGGCGATGCCGGGCGACCATAATGCGCTGAACTCAACTGCGGCGCTTGCTGTTTCTCGCGAGCTTGGCATGAGTGACGATCAAATTCGCAAGGGCCTTGCCAGTTTTGAAGGTGTAAAGCGCCGTTTCACGAAAACTGGCGAGTTTAATGGTGTGACGGTGTTTGATGATTATGGACATCATCCTGTTGAAATCGCAGCCGTGCTTTCGGCGGCGCGGAAGGTGACGAAGAACAAAGTTATCACAGTGATGCAGCCGCATCGCTATAGTCGGTTGCAGAGTCTTTTCAATGACTTCTGCACATGTTTTAATGATGCAGATACGGTTATCTTGGCGCCCGTTTATTCCGCTGGTGAAGCGCCGATTGATGGAATTTCGCATGATAGTTTAGCGCAAGGGTTGCACGACCGTGGACACCGTGCCGTATTCAAAATCGATTCCCCTGAGCAATTAGCGCCGTTGATCAAAGACATGATTTCGCCCGGTGATATTGTGGTTTGCTTGGGTGCAGGCACAATTAGCCAATGGGCTTATGCGCTGCCAGGCCAATTGACCGAATTGGCGAAGGCCTGATGATGAAGATTGATGGCGAAGCGCTTTTAAAAAAGCTGCCAGGTGTGCGTGGTCGTTTAGAAGCCAATGCGCCACTGGCGGATCTGACGTGGTTCAGGGCAGGTGGGGCGGCTGAGGTTTTGTTTACGCCTGCTGATGAAGCTGACCTGAGCGCATTTTTGAAAGCCAAGCCTGCTGAAATTCCGGTTTATGTGATTGGCGTTGGTTCAAATTTGCTGGTGCGCGATGGTGGCGTGCCAGGCGTGGTGGTTCGCTTGGGACGGCCATTTATGGATGTGGTTTTAGAAGGTGAGAACCGCATTCGAGCAGGCACAGCGGCGCTTGATGTGCGCGTGGCACGGTTTGCGGCGGAACACAGTATTGATTCATTAACCTTTCTGAGAGGTATTCCCGGCAGCATAGGCGGCGCGCTTCGCATGAATGGCGGGGCGTATGGTGGCGAGACCAAGGACGTGCTGGTGGAGGCGCGGGGTTTCGACGTTCAAGGGAATTTACACGTGTTGAGCAATGCCGACATGAAATATAGTTATCGCCACTGCGGCGCTTCGGAAGAGCTGATCTTCACTTCGGCATTGTTGCACGGCAAGCCCGGTGTGCAAGCTGATATTCAAGCGGCGATGGATAAAATTACCGAAAGCCGCGAGGCGACGCAACCGATCAAGAGCCGCACGGGTGGCTCGACATTTAAGAATCCTCCGGGTCATAAGTCTTGGCAGTTGATTGATGAAGCTGGCATGCGCGGCTTTAATATTGGGCCTGCGAAAGTTTCAGAACTTCATTGCAACTTCTTGATCAATGAAGGCGGTGCTACTGGATCTCAAATTGAAGAGTTGGGTGAAACAGTGCGCGCGCGCGTAAAAGCAAAATCTGGTGTGTCGCTTGAGTGGGAAATCAAACGCATTGGCATTCCAGCTGTAGGTGCTGCATGAGCATGGAGAAACGCAGACCAGACCAAATGACTGTTGCGGTTTTGATGGGCGGCTGGTCAGCTGAACGCAAAGTTTCACTCTCTACTGGCGAGGGCTGCTTTGAAGCGCTGCGTGCTGCTGGGTTCAATGCAATTTTGGTTGATGTGAAACAAGAGACGATTGCTTCTGTTCTTATGGATATGAAGCCTGATGTTGCATTCAACGCTCTGCATGGCCATTGGGGCGAAGATGGATGTGCTGCGGCACTTCTTGAAACGCTGCAAATTCCTTACACACATTCTGGCGTGCTTGCATCTGCTGTAGCGATGCACAAAGAAAAATCCAAATTGGTTTTCAAAGATGCAGGTATTCCAGTTGCTGAAAGCAAACTTGTAAATATCGAGGACGCTGCGGCCAAGCATCCCATGTCACTTCCTTATGTGATCAAGCCTGTGGCTGATGGATCTAGCGTTGGTGTGCATATTGTTGATCGCACATCAAATGGGCCTGTGACCTCTTTGTTGGATGAGCGCCATATTTTTGGCGATCAGGTCATGGTGGAGCGTTTTATCCCGGGCAGGGAACTTACATGCGCTGTGATGGGCGATGTGGCATTGGGCGTGATTGATATTGTGCCTGCTGCTGGATTTTATGATTATAAAGCCAAGTATGTTGCCGGTGGTTCGGTTCATATTTTGCCTGCAGATATTCCGAATGAAGTTTACCGCAAATGCCAGAAATATTCTTTAATGGCGCATCATGCTCTGGGGTGCCGTGGTATTACACGCTGCGATTTTCGCTATGATGATACAAGCGAAAAGCCTGAACTCATTTTGTTAGAGTTGAATACGCAGCCGGGTATGACGCCCACTTCGCTCGTTCCGGAAATGGCAAAACATGCAGGGCACTCATTCCAAGAACTGGTGACTTGGATGGTTTATGATGCGACGTTGAACAGATGAAAAATTTGATTGGCATATTTGCAAAGACAAAAACGCATTTGCTGGCGCGTTTGTTTTCGATATTGTTTTTGCTCGCGGCAATTGTTCATGGGACTTTGCTTGGTGGCATCCTGGATTATGAAGGTGGCCCGCTGCGCAATATCTCGGGCAAGTTTGCAAGTTTAGTTGGCATGGCGGCAGAAGATATTCGTGTAAGCGGGTTGACCCACCATGATCCTGAACTGGTTTTTCAGGCTTTAGGTGTTCGTCCAGGTTCAAGCCTGGTGGGGTTTGATGCTGCTGAAGCAAGGCGCACGTTAGAGACTATGGATTGGGTGGCAGCAGCAACTGTGCAGCGGCAATATCCAAATCGGCTTGATATCAATGTGGCTGAGCGTGTGCCTTTTGCAATTTGGCAGCTTGATGGTGCATATCGTCTGATCGATAAAGCTGGCGTTGCCATGGGTGGTTTAGAACTTATGGGGCAATCGCATTTGCCACTGGTAACGGGACAGGGTGCAAATTTGGCGGCTTCCGAAATTGTTAACCATCTGGAAGCTTATCCAGTGTTATTTAAAAAGGTCAGTGCTGTGGCCATGGTGGGCAAGCGGCGCTGGACACTTTATTTGAGCAATGGGGTGAAAGTGGCATTGCCTGCTGAAAATATGGCCGAAGCTTTGGGGCAGCTGAACAAGCTGGATGCTGATGCGGGCTTGTTGTCGAAGGCTGTGAGTTTGGTTGATATGCGGGTGCAGGGGCAGATGACTGTTTCAGTTCTCGAAATTACGAATGCAAAAGTTGCTGCGCCGCTTGGGGAAAAATTGGTGCAGAAACAGTAAGTTTCAAAGTTGTGTGTGGGTAAAAGTTGATGAATACAGTGCAGGGCCGGGGTGGTGTTCGCCACTTGAATAATGCAAAGACGAGCGTGTTTGCCGCTCTTGATATTGGCTCCACAAAAATAAGTTGTTTGATCGCGCGCGGGCCTGCCGTTGATCCAAAATCCATCACTGACACAAGACAAGGTTTGCGGGTTATCGGTTTTGGCCAAACGCTATCGCGCGGTGTGAAGGCTGGCGCTATCATCAATATTGATGAAGCAGAATGTGCCATTCGGTTGGCCGTTGATGCAGCAGAGCGCATGGCTGAAGTTGCTATTTCTGAAGTTTATGTTTCAGTTTCAGGTGGGCGCATTCAGACTTCTTGTTTTTCAAACCGGACGCAATCGCAAACGGGTGTCGTATCGCCACGCGATATTGATCACGCTGTGACTGCAGCTTTAACGCAAGTGGATGTTGGCAAGCGCTCCATACTGCACGTGCAGCCGGTGAATTTCATTCTTGATGGCACCAGCGAAGTAACATCGCCACTCGGCATGCACGGCCAAGATTTGCAGGCTGATATTGCTGTGACAAGCGTTGAACCTGCTTATCTGCGAAATGTGGCGCTGGCGGTGGAACGCTCGCATTTGCGCGTGGCTGGATATGTGATTGCGCCTTATGCGGCGGCAAAAGCTTGTCTGACGCCAGATGAGTTGCAGCTCGGAACGACTGTTATCGAGATGGGTGGTTCGATGACTTCGATTGGTCATTTCAGGAATGGGCAATTGTTGGCGGCGGATACTTTGCAAGTTGGTGGTGGGCATGTGACCAATGATGTGGCGCAGGGGCTTTCCACCACGATTGCGCATGCCGAACGGATGAAGACGATGTGGGGCAATGTGCTGGCCGAAGGCCACGCTGCGCAGGAAATGCTGGCTGTGCCATTGCTGGGTGAGCGCGGTGTTGACACGGTTCAAAAAGTGCCAAAATCATATCTTTCCAATATCTTGCGGCCGCGCATTGAAGAAACACTTGAGTTGGTGCGCGACAAGATGCATGCGGTTCCAGCGGCTGTGCGGGCCACCACATCACGGATTGTTTTGACGGGCGGTGCCAGCCAATTGACCGGGCTTCGTGAATTGGCAACAGCAGTATTTGGCGTGCCGGTGCGCTTGGGGCAACCTGTTGGATTTTCGAATTTGCCAGACAGGGCCAGCAATGCTGGCTTTGCGGCTGCGGCAGGGGCTTTGGCTTATGCGGCGCGGCCTGATCGGCACTTTGCTGTTCCGCAAGAAGCGCTGGCACATTTTGAGCGTGCTCAGATGGGCTATGCACGGCGCATGGGGCAGTGGCTGGCGGATGCGTTTTAGATCCTAAGCATGATTCCAAGGGTTGATGATCTCCAATCCGCAATTTTCGAAATCTAAAACATTACGGGTTGCGAGCTTGCATTGGTTTGATCTGGCAATCGCTGCAATCATGCAATCAAAAACCGAAATAGGTCGACCAGCATTCTTTCGATGTGTGAAAATTTCAGCGTAGAAATATGCTGATTGGCTATCGAAAGGTAAGATAAATCCAGCGAATACGTCGCCTAAAATATCATTCAGGGCCGCGGCCTTCATCAATTTTGTTTTGCCGTCGGGCATAGTCGAAATGCCGCGCAATAGTTCTGCTTCTGTAATGGCAGAAAGATAGAGTGGAGTGCCATCTATTGAATCAAACCATTTGATTACCGAGTCCATCGGCTGCAGTCGCATCTGTTCCGAGACGACATTTGTATCCAGAAGTATCATCAGTCGAAGTTTGGAAGTTCTGGCATTGCTTCGCGTTGTGGAATTTCAAGTTCTATCCCGCCAACGCGTGTAGCTCGATCTCTAATCATTTTGCCAATGTTCGTTTGTGAGTTTTTCGCAAACACAGCGTGCTGCAAAAGGGCGTGAGCCTCAGCTTCCATTGAACGATCATGGGTTGCGGCCAGTTTTTTAATCTGTCGTTTTAAATCAGGATCAATGTTTCTGATTGTGAGGGCTACCATACTGGTAATTTAGTCGAATTATGCAAATAATGCAAATTACTTTTTGCATAAAACCTAAGCAATGCCTTTCTTAACAAAATCCCGCGGTTTGATTCAAAATGAATCACATTAAATCGAAACGAAATGGATTTGGTTAGCAGTTGTTAACCAATTCTTATCTTTTGAGTAAGATTGTGGGGTCTGGATAACCCGCATTTCGGAATGATCATGACAATCAAGCTCACAGTCCCCAATCTCTCAGAACTTAAACCCCGCATTACTGTTTTTGGCGTGGGTGGCGCTGGCGGAAACGCTGTTAACAACATGATTGAAAGCAGGCTCGACGGGGTCGAGTTTGTGGTGGCAAACACTGATGCGCAGGCGCTTTTGCAAAATGCAGCGCAACGCCGCATTCAGATGGGCACGGCTTTGACCATGGGTCTTGGCGCTGGTTCGCAGCCACAAATTGGTGCGGCCGCTGCTGAAGAAGCTTTACAAGAAATTGTTGATCACCTTGCTGGTTCGCATATGGCGTTTATTACTGCTGGTATGGGTGGTGGTACTGGTACTGGAGCTGCACCTGTTATTGCGCGTGCTGCTAAGGAGCAGGGCATCCTTACTGTTGGTGTTGTGACCAAGCCATTCCATTTTGAAGGTGCGCGCCGCCAGGCAACGGCTGAACGTGGCATTGAAGAATTGGCGCGTTATGTTGATACGCTGATTGTTATTCCAAACCAAAATCTGTTCCGTGTTGCGAACGAGAAAACCACTTTTGCTGCAGCTTTTGCGATGGCTGATCAAGTGCTTTATTCTGGTGTTGCTTCCATCACTGAACTCATGACCAAGGAAGGTTTGATCAACCTCGATTTTGCTGACGTTCGCGCCATTATGAGCGAGATGGGTAAAGCCATGATGGGCACCGGCGAAGCTTCTGGCGAAAAACGCGCTATTGAAGCCGCTGAAGCTGCCATTTCTAATCCGTTGCTCGATGATGTTTCCATGCGCGGTGCACGTGGACTTCTGATTTCGATCTGCGGTGGCCCAGATTTAACCCTTTACGAAGTTGATGAAGCTGCAACTCGCATTCGTGAAGAAGTTGACCCTGAGGCCAATATTATTCTGGGTGCAACATTTGATGATGCACTTGAAGGCACGATGCGGGTTTCCGTTGTGGCCACTGGTCTTTCCAAGGAAGCGTTCTCTGGCGAGCATGCAGGACATGAAGAAGTTGAAAGAGAAGTCGCTTCAGGCAATGTGCATGGTTACAAGCCAATCCCGCAGCCCACTAAGGTTGTTGTGAAGCCCGCGCCAATGGTTGCGCGTGTTGCTGCTCCGGTTCAACCGCAATATGTCGAAGAAGAAGTGCATTACGAGGAAGCTGTAGCAGAAGTTGAAATGCCTCAACCTGTTGCCCAGCGCCCAGTTCCACAACAACGCATTCCAGCCATTGAACAATTTCCGATGATTGCGCAAAAGCAAGTGGCCGCGCAACAAAACCGAATTGAAAATATTGCGGAGCATGCGCAACGCAAAAAGAAGGGTCTGTTTGAACGTTTGGCCGATGTTGGTTTGGGCCGCCGCGAAGAACCAGCTGTTGTTCGCGAGCAAGCACCCGTGCGTCGCGCTGAACCTAAAATGCAACCACGTGCTACGGCACCTGAGCCACAGCCCGTTGCTGAACAAACTTATGATGATGACCAATTGGCTATTCCGGCGTTCCTTCGCCGCCAAGCCAACTAACTTTTTACCCGTGCAGAAAAAGCGAAACCCGGTGGACATATTTCCGCCGGGTTTCGTGCTTCTAAAGCCCCACTTCCATCGTGGGTGGAGTGGGGCTAGAAGGGCCGCAGTTTTTTTGATTTGGAACCGTGATTTTGCCAAGCCGTTTTTCTTCTGTGTCGCTTAAGTTGAAGCCTTATAGCTTGAGCGTGGTTTGCGTTGGCCTTGCCTTGAGTTTGGGTGGTTGCAGTGGTGGACTGGGCAGTTTGCTTGGCGGAGATTCCAAACCTTCCACAGTTTCTGCTGATCTTGGAAACTCGAGTGATCAAGCTGTTGCCAGCTTGTATAATGATGGACTTTCTAATCTTAACAACGGCCAGTACCGCACAGCGGTTAAGAAATTTGCGGAATTAGAACGTTTACATCCTTATTCAAAATGGGCTACCAAAGCATTGTTAATGCAAGGTTTTGCGCATTATCAGAACAATGAATATGTAGATGCGATTAACTCATGCCAGCGCTTTATCAGTTTGCATCCTGGCCACCAGGACATTCCGTACGCCTATTACATTTCTGCCATTTCGCAATATGAGCAGATCCAGGATATTACGCGTGACCAGTCGCAAACGCAGACGGCGCTTGACGCTTTGGATGAAGTGTCGCGGCGCTTTCCGGATTCCAAATATGCAGGTGATGCCAAGCAGAAAGCTTTGCTCGCGCGAGACCATTTGGCGGGCAAGGAAATGGAAGTTGGCCGCTATTACATGAACCGCAAATCTTATCTTGCTGGAATCAATCGGTTCAAGAAAGTGGTGACAGATTATCAAACGTCGTCACAAACGCCAGAAGCGCTTTATCGGTTGGCAGAAGGCTACATGGCATTAGGCATTGTATCGGAAGCGCAAACGGCGGCTGCGGTTTTGGGCCATAACTTTCCGCGCAGCCAGTGGTATAAGGATGCTTATACTTTAGTGTCGTCCGACGGCCGCGCGCCAGTTGCAAGCAAGACAAGCTGGATCAGCCAAGCTTTTAATTTTTTGTAGACAAGCCGGGCTAAACCCCTCGCATGTTGCTGCAATGTTCTGCTATAGAGTCGCCATGCTGACTGCTCTTTCCATTCGCGATATCGTTTTGATTGAAAAGCTTGATCTGGTTTTAGATCAGGGTTTGACAGTGCTGACTGGAGAAACAGGAGCTGGTAAATCGATCCTGCTGGATAGCTTGGGTTTGGCGCTGGGTGCGCGCGGTGATTCATCTTTGGTGCGCACGGGGCAAACAAAGGGCAGTGTTTCAGCCTCATTCAGTTTGCCTGATAATCATGCCGCCTTTAAATTATTGGCAGAGCAGGGTGTGGACGCTGAGGGTGAGATTGTTATTCGTCGCATTCAAAATGCGGATGGGCCGAGCAGGGCCACCATTAATGATCAACCTGTCAGTTTGAATTTATTGCGCCAGGTTTCCGGCATGCTGGTGGAACTGCATGGGCAACATGCGGACCGTGCGTTGGTTGATGTGGCCGAGCATCGGCGGTTGCTTGATGCGTTTGGCGGGCTTGAACCGCATGTTTTGAAACTGAATGCGTTGTGGCTTGAGCTTACAACGGCGCGTGATGCGCTGGCTGAACATAGAGCTTTGATGGCGCGGGCTGAGGCAGAGCGCGAATATTTGGAACATGCGGCGCAGGAGTTGGGCGAACTTAATCCTGAGGCTGAAGAAGAAAAGCTGCTTGCAGACAAGCGCCAGTTGATGATGCAGTCGGAGCAATATATTTCGGCTTTGGACGATGCGGAGAATGCGTTGGCTGGCGATAGCAATGGCGAGGCACGGTTGCATGCGGCTTTACGCAAATTAGAGCGGCGCAAGGAAGGGGCGGGCGGTCGACTTGATGCTGTGACGTCAGCACTTGACCGGGTTATCCTCGAATTTAATGAAGCACAACGGGCCATGTTTGAAGCACGAAAAACTTTTGCATTTGATCCACGTGATTTGGAAAAATCGGAAGAGCGTTTATTTGCGCTTCGGGCAGCGGCACGGAAATTTAAATGCACAGTGGACCAATTGGCTGGTGTGCGCGAAAAGTTTGAAAGTGATTTGCAATCGCTGAGTGATGGCGGGGCCAAATTGCTTGTGCTGGAGAAGACTCACTTTGAAGCGAAAGCGGCCTACGAAAAAGCGGCGGATGCTTTAAGTGCGATGCGCCGGAAAACTGCAAAACTCTTGGACAAAGCTGTGGCCGCTGAACTGCCAGCTTTGAAACTTGAAAAAGCGCGGTTCGAAACGGACGTTCAGGCTGATGCTGCAAAACCTTCGGCAACAGGCGTGGACCGCGTTGAGTTTGTTGTCGCAGCCAATCCAGGCACCCCTTTGCAGCCTTTGATGAAAGTTGCATCGGGCGGTGAATTGGCGCGGTTTATGTTGGCGCTGAAAGTTATTTTGGCGGCCAAGGGTTCGGCTCCAGTTTTGATTTTTGATGAAATAGATACGGGCGTTGGTGGTGCTGTTGCTGATGCGATTGGCAATCGTCTGCGGCGCTTGGCCTCGGGATTACAAGTTTTGGCCGTAACGCATTCGCCGCAAGTGGCAGCCCGGGCTTCCCAACACATGCTGATTTCAAAAGCGGAAGACAAGAAGGCGAAGCGCATGTTTACGCAGGTGGCACCGCTGGCTGATCAAACGCGCCGTGAAGAGTTGGCGCGCATGTTATCGGGTGCTACAGTAACAGATTCAGCGCGGGCGCAGGCTGATGAGTTATTGGCGGGTGCGCAGTGAACCGGAAAGAGGCGACGGCTGAACACGCCGCTTTAGCGGCAGAAATTGCGGCGCATGACATTGCTTATCATCAAGCGGATGCGCCGACGATTAGCGATGCTGCATATGATGAATTGCGGAAGAGATTATTGGCGATTGAAGCTGCATTTCCAGATTTGGCGCAGAGTTCTGTTTCGGGCAAAGTTGGTGCGGCGCCATCATCCAAATTCACTAAGGTGCAGCACGTGGTTCCGATGTTGTCGCTTTCAAACGCGTTTGCTGATGACGAAGTTTTTGATTTTTTGGGGCGGGTGCGGCGGTTTTTAAATCTTCATGTTGATGCTCCGGTGGCCGTTACAGCGGAGCCAAAGATCGACGGACTTTCGATGTCGCTGCGTTATGAAAACCGTAAGCTGGTTCAAGCGGCGACGCGGGGCGATGGGGCGGAGGGGGAGAATGTTACGGCCAATATTTTGACCGTCAAAAATATTCCACAGACGCTGCCAATAGAAGCGCCTGATGTGATTGAAGTGCGTGGCGAAATTTATATGTCGAACAATGATTTCGCAGCGCTTAATGAGAAACAAATTCAAGATGGAGAAAAAGTTTTTGCCAATCCGCGCAATGCGGCGGCTGGTTCATTGCGCCAGTTGGATTCGAACATTACGGCTTCGCGGCCTCTCAAGTTTTTTGCCTATGCTTGGGGTGATGCGCCACAACTTCCTGCGGATACACAATTTGGTGTGGTGCAGGCTTTCAAGAATTGGGGACTGCCCGTTAATCCGCTGATGGAGCTGTGCCATTCGGCGGATGAGTTGTTGGCGCATTACCGTTTGATTGAAGCGCAGCGGGCCACGCTTGGCTATGATATTGATGGCGTGGTTTACAAGGTAAATGACTTGGCTTTGCAGCAGCGCCTCGGCTTTGTATCGCGCAGCCCACGCTGGGCCATTGCGCATAAGTTTTCGGCAGAGCAAGCGACGACAATCTTGGAAGCCATCGACATTCAAGTGGGCCGCACGGGTGCACTCACACCCGTTGCGCGGTTGAAGCCGGTAACGGTTGGCGGAGTGGTTGTTTCAAACGCCACATTGCACAATGAAGATGAGATTACGCGCAAAGATGTGCGCATTGGCGATACGGTGATTGTGCAACGGGCGGGCGATGTGATTCCGCAGATTGTTGGTGTAGCCACCCGAGGCGTAAATACAGTGCCTTATGAGTTTCCGAAGCTTTGTCCGTATTGCGGCAGCCACGCTGAACGCGAAGAGAAAGCGTCTGGAAAGGCTGATGCCATCCGGCGTTGTACAGGTGGGCTCATCTGCCCGGCGCAGCGTGTGGAACGGTTGAAACATTTCTCATCGCGCAACGCTTTTGACATTGAAGGCTTGGGCGACAAGATCGTTGAAGAATTTTATGCGGATGGCTTGATTGCGGCGCCTCAGGATATTTTTACGTTGGAAAGGCGTGATGGGCAGTCGCTTAAGAAATTAAGAGACCGTGAAGGCTGGGGTGCGTCATCTGTAGCTAATCTCTTTGCGGCCATTGAAGCGCGGCGGAAAATTTCGCTGGATCGTTTTATCTTTGCACTGGGCATTCGTCATGTGGGCGAAACTACGGCGCGGGTGTTGGCGCGGACTTATGGATCCGCTGAACATTTGCGGGAGCAAATGAAGATTGCCGCTTCAAGCGAATCCAATGATGCGAGGCGTAAACTCAATGCAATTGACGGCATTGGTGATGTGGTGGCTGAAGCTGTGATCCAGTTTTTTGATGAGCCGCATAATGTAGATATTTTTGATGAGCTTCTGAAAGAAGTTCAGCCGCAAGCGCTGGCTGCTGTAACTTCATTCTCGCCAGTTTCAGGGAAGACTGTCGTATTTTCAGGTGGGCTTGAGCGCATGACGCGCGAGGAAGCCAAGGCGATGGCCGAGCGTTTGGGTGCCAAAGTTTCGGGTTCGGTTTCGAAGAAAACTGATTTGCTGGTGGCGGGGCCTGGGGCTGGGTCGAAACTTAAAGACGCTGAGAAATATGGCGTTGAAGTGATTGACGAGAATGCCTGGTTTGTGTTGGTTGGGGCATGAGTTTTAATTTTACTGAATTGCGCCGTGGCTTTCTCGATATATTTCCAATGACCTTGGCCTATATGCCGATTGCAGCTTTGTGGGGCACTGTTGCTGCTTCCAACGGATTGTCGCCGCTTGAAGCCGTGTTGATGAGTGCTGGTGTTTATTCCGGTGCCGGGCAATTTGTGGCGATGGATCTTTGGCATAAATCCATGCCACTGGCGCTGTTTATTTTTGCAATTGCCACGGTGGCGTTACGCCATGTGTTGATGTCGGCTTCGGTATCGCGGCACATCGCAGGATTTCCGCGTGGGCTTGCCAGCTTGATGTTGTTTTGGCTGACTGATGAAGCCTGGGCCATGGTGGAGCGACGCGCGCTTACAAAGCCAATAACGAAATCATATTTTATTGGCGTTGCGTTGCCGCTGTGGCCGATATGGTTTGGGTTCACAGGCGTTGGTGCAGCATTCGGAAGTGCCTTAGGTGATCCGGCGCGTATCGGATTGGACTTTGCTTTTGCTGCCATGTTCATTGCAGTGCTTGCCGGGTTTTGGAAGGGGCCGAAAACGGCGGCGGTGTTGGTTGCCAGTTCCATATTGGCAGTTTTAGCTAAATATTATTTGCCGGGGGCGTGGTATATTTTAGTGGGCGGAATTGCTGGCATTGTGATGGCCGTTGTTACCTACCGTGACGGTGCTGCAGAGTGACTGCTGACTTGCATACATTGTTGCTAATTCTTCTGATGGGACTTGCCACATATTCCACACGCATTGCAGGCTATTGGCTGTTGCGTGGACGCAGTGTGGAAGGTCGTATGAAGGTTGCGTTGGATGCTGTGCCTCCGGCGATCTTGATGGCGGTGATTGCGCCCAAGGTGTTTATGGAAGGGCCTGCCGAAATGATTGCTGGCGCTCTTACACTCGTGTCAGCATTGCTGCGTTTACCGCTTTTGGTGACCATAGCGGTTGGTATGGGCAGCGTTGTTTTGTTTCGCCATTTAATTTAGCGGCGCGCAGGCCTCTTTGATCCACTTTGCTGCAGCGCCGTTCATCTTGCTGCCGATCTCGCTTAATACGCGGGTGTGATAAGCATCGAGCCATTGTAGCTCCACGCGGGTTAGCAATTTGCTGTCGATCAAGTTGCGATCAATGGGCGCGAAGGTGAGTGTTTCAAAATGCATCATCGGTCGTTCGCCGTCTTTGATGTCGTCAGGTTCTTTTACAATGAGCAGGTTTTCAATACGGATGCCGAAGTGGCCGGCTTTGTAATATCCAGGCTCGTTCGATAAAATCATGCCAGGTTGCAGCGCTACATTGCCCGCCTTGCTGATGCGGGCGGGGCCCTCGTGGACTGATAGATAGGAGCCAACGCCATGGCCTGTGCCGTGGTCAAAATCCAATCCGGCTTTCCATAAAGCAGTGCGCGCCAGCACATCGATGTGGCCGCCCGTTGTGCCTTTGGGAAAACAGATTGTGGAAATTGCGATCATGCCTTTCAGCACCCGGGTGAAGCGATCTTTCATTTCGTCCGTAGGCTGACCAATAATTACAGTGCGCGTTACATCAGTGGTGCCGTCTTGGTATTGGCCACCGGAGTCGATCAAATAGATTTCATTGTTGTTGATGGCGCGGCAGTTTTCGGGATCAACATGGTAATGCGGAATTGCTGCGTTCGGGCCTGAGGCTGAAATTGTGCTAAAGGAAAGATCGAGCAAAACGCCTGTATCTTTACGGAAAGCGGTCAAACGCTCGGCAGCAGTTGCTTCGGTGAGGTGGCCTTTGGGCGCTTCCAGTGTAAGCCAATGGAGATAATGCGATAGCGCAACACCGTCGCGCAATTGTGCAGCGCGGGCACCATTAAGCTCGCTCGCGTTCTTGCAAGCCTTGGGCATGGTGCAGGGGTCCATGGCTTCTTTGATCTCGGCACCTTTCAGAGCGGTGCGCACGCGTTCGGGTGCTGAGCCCGCATCAATCAAGACTTTGGATTTTTTGCGGGCTAGTGATTTGAGGGCAATATCGAATTCATTTGGTTTGCGGACTGTGGTTGTGGATTTCAAATGCGCCTGCACATCTTCCGGCAATTTGTTTTTATCGATGAAGAGTTCAGCCTTGCCCTTTTTGTGGATAATAGCGTAGGCCAGCACGACTGGCGTGAACGGCACGTCACCACCGCGAATGTTAAGTACCCATGATACGGAAGAGGGCTCGGCCAGCACGGCGGCGTCTGCACCTGCTTTGATCAAAGCCTGAGACATATCGGCTAATTTGTCTTTTACGCTGCGACCCGCGAATTGGAGAGGCTGAACGGAAAGTAGGTTATTTGGCCTTGCAGGTTGGTCCACCCAGATTTGATCGACAAGGTTTTTGGCAACTGGAACAAGCTTTGCGCCTATTTTTTCGCAAGCCGTGGTAAAGCGCTTGGCTTCACCCGTTGTGATCAACCATGGATCGAAACCCAGACGATCGCCCTTTTTCAGGTTCGCCTCAATCCAGCTGGTAGGCGGCTCGTCAGTTAGATGTTGCGGTGTTACAAATTTGGTATCGACTTGCTCGCGCACCTGGACGGTGTAGCGGCCATCGACAAAAATCGCTGCCTTTTTGAGGGTGACAATCGCCAGTCCCCAGGAACCGGCAAAACCCGTCAGCCAATTCAGGCGCTCGGCGTAGCTGGCCACGTATTCACCCTGAAACTCATCTTGGCGAGGAACGATGAAGCCCGTGAGCTTCTGCTTTTTTAACAAAACGCGAAGTTGGGCGAGGCGAACGGCGGTGTTTTTCATAATTTTGCATAGTCCAAATCTAGAGCGTTGTTCTGATTAGCATTTGTGGGCGGCAAAACCAAATGATCGCGTTTTATTGTGCGGCGCAATATTTTGTTCATTACAAAAATGCATAGCAATGGGTGAGTTAACGAACTATTTACACATTTTCGGCAGTTGACGCTTCAGAATAGGGGGCCAATGTTTCTCAAAAAATAGAACTTTTTTGTTAAAATATTGACACAATTCAAACGTATAGATTTGGTTATTGATTTTTTCTGATCGCTGGATGTCATTAAATCGTCGCATGTGTATTTTGCATGTCGTTAATTGAAATTTAGTCGCAAATGGAGCTGAATCTAACAAGTTTGTGCGGCGCACAAGGTAATTATCTCGAAAGTAAAGCTTTTGGGTAGGAGAATGGGAAATGACGATGATTTTGACAGACCGCGAAACACTGCATGTTTCTGGTACACATAATGGCCTTATGGGCAAGGTTAAGGGCTTTTTGTCTCGTAGCCGTGCCGAGCGCCAATTACATCAACTTGATGACCGGCTTTTGGCTGATATCGGCGTGATACGTGGTGATATTTCAGCACGCGTTTGGGGCCACTAACGTTAATCGAGGTTCCAACCGGGGCCGAACGCATTTGAAATGTTGCGCTCTGAGCTTAAGTGCTTGGAGCGTTTTTTGTTGGGCTTGGTCATCACGATGGCCAGCCAATTTTCTTTGCGGATGATTTTGCTTTGGATCAATCCTCGGTTTTTATAGCATGCAGTGATCCAGCGCTTTTGATCGATGGTTAGGCCTGATAAAATCAAGCTGCCGCCCGGGGCCAGTATTGAACAAAGGCCTGGAGCCAAACTGGCGAGTGGGCGAGCCAGAATGTTTGCGAAAATCAAATCATAGGGCGCTGATAGCTTGATGCTGGCGTGATGAAGGCCAGGTGCTGTTTGGCCACCGAGCAGGGGCCTTACGCCGTTGAGTGCCGCATTGTTCATGGTTACGCGCACGGCTTCTGGATCAATATCAGTTGCAAGGGCTTTCGTTTTCAATGCTCGGGCAGCAGCAATGGCCAAAACACCCGTGCCGCAACCCAAATCCAGAATTCGCCGTGGCTTGCTGCGTTTTAGAATATCATCAAGCGCTTCAAGGCAGCCAGACGTGGTGCCGTGGTGACCTGTGCCGAATGCTGTGCCAGCATCGATTTCGAGTGAAATGCCACCCGCGCGGCGCACATGACGATCATGTGATCCATGGAGGAAGAAGCGACCCGCAGCGACGGGAGCCAAGCCTTCAAGCGAACGCTTCACCCAATCTAGATCTGGCACATCGGAGATGATAGCTTTCGGCTTTTCGAGCAGAGCGCGGGCTTCTTGAGCTAACACGTCTGATTCAAACCACGCTACTGTTTCCCATAGTGCTTTGGCTTCATCAGTCTCGTTAATCGTGACGGCTAAAGGATCAAGACGAAAATCATTTTCAATCTGCTCAGCTAAATCGTGCGAAGCTTCGTGGCTGAGATTGCTGAAAGTGAGGGTGACGCGGGCGTTGGACATTTGGGCCTGTTAGCCCAAACAAGCACTTATGTCAGTGGCAAAATCGTTATTTCAACGCGGCGGTTTTGGGCTTTGCCCGATTTTGTGGCGTTTGAAGCAATCGGATCTTTTTCGCCACGGCCTTCAACTGAGAATCGGTTTGGGTCTAATCTCTGAGTTGACAAATATTGCGCAACGGCTGCGGCGCGGCGACGTGAGAGATCGTAGTTATACTCGGGATTACCTGATGCATCTGTGTGGCCTACGACGTTGATCAAAGTTTGATTGTATTTCTGGAACACTGCTGCAACAGAATCGAGCGTGTCATCAAATTGAGGTTTCAATTCTGAACGGTCGGAATCGAAGGTGATGTTTGATGGCATGTTGAGAACGATGCTGTCGCCTTCACGGCTGACTGAAACGCCGGTTCCTTCGAGTTGATCGCGGAGCTGTGCTTCCTGGTTATCCATGTAAGCGCCGATGCCGCCGCCAGCCAGCGCACCAATGCCTGCACCAATTAATGCAGCTTTACGATCACCCGCTGCAACGGCACCAACGATGCCGCCCAAAATTGCGCCGGTGCCCGCACCCAATGCCGTCTTGGATGGTTGGAGTTCGCCTGTGTAAGGATTGGTGGTGCAAGCCGTTAAAAACAACGCAACAACTGTGGTGAAAATTAAGCCCGATTTCATGTATGATCCCCTCGAGGACTGCGGTTTGATGGCAAGTTGTGGCGGAATTTTGATGGCGTTATTCAGCTGCTTCCACTGCATCTTCCTCCATCAAGAAACCGCCGGATTGGCGTTTCCACAAGCTGGCATAAAGTCCATTCTTTTTCTTTAACAAATCCTGGTGGCTGCCTTCTTCGACGATCTTGCCCTTGTCCATAACTACAAGGCGGTCCATAGCGGCTATGGTCGATAGGCGGTGAGCGACGGCGATCACGGTTTTGCCTTCCATCAAAGTATAGAGATTTTCCTGGATGGCGGCTTCAACTTCGGAGTCGAGTGCCGATGTGGCTTCATCCAAAATTAGGATTGGTGCGTTCTTCAGGAGCACACGGGCGATGGCAATGCGTTGGCGCTGGCCACCGGAAAGTTTTACACCGCGTTCGCCGACATGGGCTTCCAAACCTTTGCGGCCATTCAGATCAACCAGGTTATCGATGAACTCATCCGCATGGGCTTTTTCAGCCGCTGCCATAACTTGTTCTATCGTCGCATCGGGTTTCCCGTATGAAATGTTATCGCGCACGGAACGGTGGAGCAGGGAGGTATCTTGCGTGACCACACCAATGGCAGCGCGCAGGGTTTCTTGCTGCACATCAGCAATGTTCTGTCCGTCGATGGTGATGGAACCGGAGCCAACATCATAAAAACGCAGCAGCAGATTTGCGAGTGTGGATTTGCCCGCACCTGATCTTCCAACAAGACCAACTTTTTCACCGCGCTTGATGGTGAGATTAAAATTATCAATCACATCATGGCCGCGTTTGGAGATCGATTGACCATAATTGAAACTTAAATGGTCGAAGGTTACTTCGCCTTTGGTGACGATCAACGGCTTGGCATTCGGTAGGTCTTTCACGGCATGTTGGCGCGAGATGACTTCGACGCCATCTTTGACCACGCCGAAATCTTCAAACAGTCCTGCAATTTCCCAAAGCATCCAATGGGCCATTCCAAGCATGCGGTAGACAAGACCCACTGAGAAAGCGATGGCTCCTACCGTGATTGCATTTTGGTACCATAGATAAACGGCCATCGCGGCAGTGGAGGTGAGTAGCAAGCCGTTGATTGTGTTTAGCGCCGCATTCATCAAAGTGGATTGGCGCATTGAGGCATAAACTGTCTCCAGCATCCATTGCATGCTGTCCTTCGCATAAAAATCTTCTCGCGCAGTATGCGCGAAGAGTTTTACCGTGGGAATATTGGTATAAGTATCAACAATGCGGCCCGTTACCGCCGAGCGCGCATCGGCTTGCTGTTCCGACATCTTGCCCAGCTTGGGCACAAAATGATACATTGTGAGGAAGTAAAGCGCGAACCAACCCAACAAGGGAATTGCAAGCCTCCAATCAGCTGCAGCGAATGATGCGATTGCAGTAACGAAAAACGCCAGAACCCAAGAAAAAACTTGGGTTAACTTCATCACAACATCGCGCACGCCCAAAGCCGCTTGCATTACCTTGGTAGCCACGCGGCCTGCAAACTCATTATGGAAAAACTCCATTGACTGACGCAACATATAGCGGTGCGCCATCCAACGGATTCGCATGGCGAAATTTCCACGCAGACCTTGGTTTTCAACTGCTTCGCCGATGAATATTGATATCGGTTGAAAAAGCAGTGCAACTCCACCATAGAACAGCAGCGAAGATTTGTTCTGATCCCAGAAAGTTGAGCGATCCGCTTTGCCAAGCGTATCCACCAGTTGCCCAACGTAGGCAAAGATGCGCACTTCGATAAATGCGAAAATGACAGACATTAAAAAGCCCACAAACAACAGCGGATAAAACGGCTTCGAATAATGGCGGATGAATCCCCAAGTCGAAGGCTCCGGCATTTGCGGATCGTCCAAAGGAAAACTATCGACGCGGCGTTCGAGCCAGCTGAAAAACCAGTTGATCATAATACAAACTTTTGAGTTGCGGGGACCGACATATCAGAGTCAGTACTGGAGCTAATCAATTAGCACAGCCCTCCTGTATATTTGTATCAGGGTTGTGTGGGAAGCATATGATTTACGAAAAATTGAGATGCGGCTTTTTTGCAACATGATAAGGATGTGGCGCAATGAACCCCAACCGTATCTTACCGCTCGTGTTCGCCTCAGCTTTGTTCATGGAAAATATGGACTCGACTGTGATCGCCACATCTTTACCTGCAATTGCTAATGATCTGGGCACCAACCCCGTTGCGTTGAAATTGGCCTTCACCACTTATCTTTTGAGCCTCACAGTATTTCTTCCTATCTCATCCTGGCTCGCAGACAAGTTTGGAGCGCGAACGGTTTTCCGCCTTGCGGTGGTAATTTTTACGCTGGCTTCGATTTCGTGTGGCTTTGCGAGCTCGCTTGAATATCTGGTGGTGGCCCGAGCGGTGCAAGGATTTGGCGGCGCTTTGATGGTGCCCGTGGGGCGCATCGTCATGTTGCGCACAGTGCCTAAAAATGAATATGTGAATGCGATGGCATGGTTGACTGTGCCAGCGTTGATTGGCCCGCTCTTAGGGCCGCCCATTGGAGGATTTATCACTACATATTTTCACTGGCGCTGGATTTTCTGGATGAATTTGCCGTTTGGGATTCTGGGATTGGTGTTGGCCACTTGGTTGATGCCGAATATGAAAGATGAAAATGTAGCTACTCTAGATATCAAAGGTTTTTTGCTTTCGGGATTGGGTTTATCTCTCACGGTGTTTGGCATGACTGAATTGGGGCAGGGGATATTTCCGCCGATTGTTATTTTTGCGATGATTGCGGTGGGAGCCATATTGATCTGGATTTATGTGCTCCACGCTAGTGTCGTTCCTAATCCCATTCTTGATATCTCGATGCTGCGTGTACAGACTTTGCGGGTTAGCATCATTGGTGGAATGTTCTACCGAATTTCAGCTGGTGCTGTGCCGTTTCTATTGCCGTTGATGTTGCAGCTGGGCTTTGGATTTACGCCTTTCCAATCTGGCACAATTACTTGTGCTTCAGCTCTAGGTGCAGTGATGATGAAATTTCTGGCTGCGCAGTCTCTGAAGCGGTGGGGCTACCGACAATTGCTGATATTCAACGGCATATTGTCGAGCGTCATGATGGCGGCCAATGGTTTCTTTACACCCACTACGCCCTTTATTATCATGATACTGGTTTTGCTATTTGGGGGGTTGTTGCGGTCGCTGCAATTTACGAGTTTGAATTCCATCGCTTATGCTGATGTAACGACACAAGAAGTTGGACGGGCCAATGGGCTTTACACTGTTGCACAACAATTATCCTTGGCTTTAGGTGTGGCTGTGGCTGCCTTGACGCTTGAAGCTGCGCAATTTTCGCGAGGTGCCAGCGTGCTCGGCGGAACTGATTTTATGACTGCATTTTTTGTGGTTGCGTTGGTGGGGTTGATATCGACAATATTTTTTGCGCGGCTTCCATCAAGTGCGGGTGCCAACCTATCCGGTCACGTGGTGCGCTGATTAACTCACATTTCTTTGATCGTTTTTGCTCGGTTGTGAGTAGTACGTTTAGCGCTATGAGCGTATCTAGAGATCATTAGAGGAGAATAATTATGAACCGTCGTTTTGTTAGTTTTGCCGGAATTTCTCTTGCCGCTCTTGGCTGGGGCGCGCGGCTTGCTGAGGCTGAGGATTTTGAAATCACCAAAACAGAAGAGGAATGGAAAAAGCTTCTTTCACCAGCGGCATTTGCCGTTTTGCGCCAAGAGTCGACTGAACGGCCCTGGACATCGAAACTTTTGGATGAACACCGCAAAGGTACATTCGTCTGCGCAGGTTGTGACCTTCCTGCTTTTACCTCGGAGACAAAGTTTGACAGTGGCACAGGTTGGCCGAGCTTTTTTGATGTGATGCCGAACGCCGTGGTCAAAAAAGAAGACAACACTTTGTTTGCTGCGCGCACTGAGGTGCATTGCCGCCGTTGCGGTGGGCATTTCGGCCACGTGTTTGACGATGGACCAAAACCGACCGGCCTTCGTTATTGCATGAATGGCGTTTCATTCAAATTTGTTGCGGCGTAATTATTTCAAAGTTCGAAGGATGGCCCGCACTGGCGAGCCATCCAAATTTTCAAATTTCAGTGGCAGTGCAACGAGTTCATAGTCGCCGGGCTCAACGTGGCTCAGCACTAGATTTTCCAAAATCCGCATATCGAACTTGTTAACTGCCATATGGGCTGGCAAATCTTTTGAAGTTTCATGATCGATAGAAGGTGTATCTACACCTATTAATTTAACACCATGATCGTTCAACAGACTGATAACGTCCGCACTCAATGCGCGAAAATTTGGGTTCCATTGATTCGGATCAGGCTTGTCGTGCAAGCGTAGCAAGACTCTGGGCGGTGCGCCTTGCAATTGAGATTTAATATCTTCTGGCAAAACGAACTGCGTGTCGGCCCGCGCATCAATTACGCGCGCGGAACCGATAAAGGGTTCTAATGACATGGCACCAATTCGCTCACCGAGATCATTATAGTGATACGGGGCATCTGCGTGGGTGCCGCAGTGGGCAGATAAAGTAATTTTTGATACATTTACCGGTGTTGCATCACCAATTCGAGCAACAAATGTTTCAGAATATTGCGTATCAACTGGAAAACCTTTTATCAAGTTGCTAAGTGATTGAGATATATCAATAATCATTTTGTCTGATCCGCTTGGGTGGAGTAGGTATTTACTGGTAAAATTTGGAACTTTTACGTGCGGCAAATGTTAACAGCTTGTTAATATGCCTTATTAAGCCATAATTTGATTCCTAAATAGGGCAGCTAGCAACAATAAATGCTAGTCAGATGCGGATTAAACAGACACTTAAACTTAGGAGAGTAACTATGAAATCTTTGATGAACCTTTCTTTGGCTGCAGCCCTTGTAGCTAGCAGTGTTGTTGTTGCAGCGCCCGATGCAATGGCACGCTCGCGCCATCACTATGCGCAAGATGTTTGCGTCGACAACCGCGATATTGGCGGTGTCGTGGTGCTTGGCCTCCTGCTCGGCGCAGTAACCGGAGGTGTTGGTAGTGCTATCGCTTACGGTGGTGCTTATGCGGTTGGTGGTGCTGCTCTCGGCGGCGCTGGCGGTGCGTTATTCGGCGCAGCAGTTCATGGCCATCATCGCGACTGCATTTAATTTATAATATGATTTATTGAAATCGCCCTTCCTCTGTAAAGAGGAGGGGTTTTTTAATTTGCTGCAAAGGATTCAGACATGGCAACACTTGATCCAAATTCGTTTATCCGTTCCACACCTGACAAGGAACTGTCTCCACCGCTGCAAGCACTGTGGTGGTTGAAGAAGGGTGCTTTGGTAATGGGAACTGAATGGGAGAAAGCCCACGCAATTTGCCAGCAGGATGAAGGCAATCCTTCATATGATATCGTTCATGCGCTCGCGCATTGGATTGAAGGCGATGAGGCAAATGCGGGTTATTGGTATCGGCGTGCCGGAGCTAGTCTGAGGGCAACTAAGATTGAGGCTGAATGGGACCGGATTTTGGCTGAAATGTAAAACTTGCTATACGATCTTTTCAACGTATGGAAATTGCTAGTCAAATGTAGGTGTGCGTAAAGTTTTTGTAACGCTTTTATAATAATCAATGTTGATGAAAACTCAGTCGCTGGTTCATGACGTTCCTTTCCCTATTATTTTTCGTATATTCGCTTGTATGTGTGGCGCTATTCCGTTGGTTATGGGGCCGTATGAATTGTGGAGCGCATTCTGGCCGTTGAATGCTGCAACGCCAGTTTTTGGTGCATTCCTTATCGCTGCGATTTTAGCAGGAAGTTTGGTGATATATGTCGGACTTTTTACTCCTGAATTGCAGTTAAGCTTCTCGCCAAACCAACTGGTAGTTAAGGAGCGGTTTCCTTTGACAAGTCGCACCACTCAAATTTCTAATCTTGAAATTGCTTCAATTGGACCAACGCGCGTGGAGCATGACGATGGCGATACAATTTGGCCAGTCGACATCGTGCTTAAGTCTGGAAAAAGTTTTAGGTCTCAGTTCTACAATAGTGAAACCACAGCACAAATAAAGGCTGATGAGTTCAAGCAAGCGTTGGGTATTTAGTATTCGACATTGGAACGGAGATCTATCCCCGCTCAACAAAGCTATCAATCACGCGTTTCTCGCCAGCTTTTTCAAAATCCACAGTCAGCTTGTTGCCTTCAACATTGGTGATATCGCCATATCCAAACTTCTGATGGAAGACGCGGTCTCCGGTTGCGAATTCAGATGGCTTGGCGCTATTGGCGGTGAGCTCGCCTTCGATGAAGCGATGAGATGTGCGTGGGGAGTCACTGGTATTTTTGCGCTCTTGGGCACGTTTCCAGCCGGGGGTGGAATAGCTGCCTTGGCCAAAGGTGGCCGCTTGGTCGAAGCGGCTGGTTCCGAAGGTGCCCAAATCGTGCCCACCGTAGGAGTTACTCATTGCAGCGACTTCAACGTGTTGTTCGGGTAGTTCGTCGATGAAACGGCTCGGCAAGCCAGTTTGCCAGAGGCCGTGGGTTTGGCGGTTTTGAGCGAAGGTGATGGTGGCGCGGGTTTTAGCCCTCGTGATGCCCACATAAGCCAAGCGGCGTTCTTCCTCCAAGCCTTCCCGGCCTTTCTCGTCAAGTGAGCGTTTGGAGGGGAACAGGCCTTCTTCCCATCCAGGCAGGAATACGGATTGAAATTCAAGACCTTTGGCCGAGTGCAAAGTCATGATGTTCACGCGGTCTTCATCGTTGCCCTGGTCGCGGTCCATGACCAATGCCACGTGCTCCAAGAAGCCGTTCAGGTTTTCGAACTCACTCATCGAGCGCACGAGTTCTTTCAAATTTTCCAAACGGCCATCAGCTTCAGGGCTTTTGTCGAGTTGCCACATTTCAGTGTAGCCGGACTCGTCGAGAACGATTTCAGCCAGTTCGTGATGGGGGATTACATCGACTTGCTTGCGCCATCTTGTGAAGTTTTCGAGCAGAAGCCTGAGTGCCGTGCGGGCTTTGGCTGGAAGCTCATCCGTCATCAACATTTCATTGGCGGCAACATAGAGGGATGACTGGCGTGCCCGTGCGGTTTGATACATTTTCTTCACCGATGCATCGCCAATGGCGCGCTTGGGCGTGTTGATAATGCGCTCGAAGGCCAGATCATTATCGGGAGACGCAACCACCTTGAGGTAGGCCATGGCATCGCGGATTTCGGCGCGTTCATAAAAGCGTGGGCCGCCGATGACACGGTAGGGAACGCCCGCCATGATGAAACGATCTTCAAAGCTGCGCATTTGTGCTGACGTGCGCACCAGGATAGCCATTTCATTCAAGTGATGCTTCTGGCGGTGCAGGGCTTCGATATCATCGCTGATGGTGCGAGCTTCTTCCACGCTGTCCCAATGGCCACGCACAATGACCAGGCTGGTTTCTGTTTTATCAGTGCGCAAGGTTTTGCCCAAGCGCGTTTCGTTTTTGGCTATGAGGCCTGAGGCTGCACCCAGAATATCTGGCGTGGAGCGATAGTTGCGCTCTAATTTTATGATGCCAGCGCCCGGGAAATCCTTTTCAAATCGCAGGATGTTATCAACCTCGGCCCCACGCCAGCCATAAATCGATTGATCATCATCGCCTACGCAGCAAATGTTTTTATGGCCTTGGGCCAGAAGGCGCAGCCAGAGATATTGTGCCACGTTGGTATCTTGATATTCATCCACCAGCATATATTTGAATTTGGTTTGGTAGGACTTTAGAACGTCTGGGTGATTTTGGAAGATGCGCAGTACTTCCAGCAGCAGATCACCAAAATCTGTGGCATTGACTGTTTTGAGACGCGCTTGATAGTCAGCATAGAGTTTTGCGCCCATGCCATTGGCAAAACCATAAGCCTCACCTTGCGGCACTTTATCTGGCGTGAGGCCGCGGTTTTTCCAACCATCAATAGCATGTGCAAGTGCGCGAGCAGGCCAGCGTTTTTCGTCGATGCCTTCAGCTTGCAGGAGCTGCTTGAGCAGGCGCACTTGATCATCATCATCCAGAATTGTGAAGCCAGATTTAAGGCCAGCAAGTTCAGCATGGTTACGGAGAATTTTTACGCCAATAGCGTGGAACGTTCCCAGCCATGTCATGCCTTCAACCATGCCGCCAATCAGATGACCGATGCGCTCTTTCATTTCGCGGGCGGCTTTGTTGGTGAATGTGACCGCCAGGATTTGGTTGGGCCAAGCTTTTTGGGTGGTGAGGATGTGGGACAAGCGCGTTGTGAGCACGCGGGTTTTGCCGGTGCCTGCACCTGCCAAAACCAGAAGTGGGCCATCTATGCGCAGAACAGCATCGCGTTGTTCGGGGTTTAGGCCTTTGAGGTAAGCAGGTTCACCACCAGCCCCCATGGCGCGCGCCGAAATGCTGCCCGGTTTAGGGGCAGATGCTGGCTCGTCGTCAAAGTCGCTCAGGTCGATTGGGTTATTGGACATCAGGGATCACGATTCTCATGATCCCTATATAACTGCTTTACGCGGCAAATATCAGGCGCAAGGTCGCAATTGTTCGTAACTTGGATTGGCAATCTGGACTTTTACTTCACTTTGGATTTTACGCCATGTTTCAGCGGTTTCCGTATCGCCCGAGCGCTCGCAAAGCAATGCGTGGCGAGCGGCTTCGCCCAAAGCTTGTTTACCGTGAGCAAAGACCAGCGCTTCGGCGAAGTGTGCATATCCGGTTTTGACCATTTCAAACTCCCTTTGATTCTTTGTTGGATCATTGATGACCGACAAGTATGCCGGAAGTTTTACAAGAGTGTGACGGTTATGGGGCGGGACTAACTGAAGTTTACAATCGTAAACCAAGTGAATATTTTTGTTTTTCTGGTTCTTAGAGTATTTTCTCAAAGACGGGCTTCCCAGCACTTTTCTAACCCACGCGGAAATTAACATCCCCTCATTCGTCGCGTGAATTGCGACTCTTTCATGTAGCTCATCGCTGACCGAGAAATTAAGTGAAATAGTTCTGGGTTTATGTTTGCGCTTAGCCTTCTTACTTCCTCACAATCCCTATTTTATGTCCCACTTGCTTTGGCAATGCTATCGCTCTGTGTTGAGCTAACATCGCATCAATCTTGGCCTGAATTTCGGGCGGAAAAGCGGCGGTTTTTTTGATGTTCATGTCCACATGCGCGATCATGACTTCCAGCACACAGGAGAGAAAGTTTTTCTCGTGGTGATACATTTGTTGCACATAGTGCACACGCTTATGATCGGCATCGATGATCTGGTTTTCGATGCGGACAATATCGCCAGCGTGGATTTCATGGGCATAGGTGGTGTGGGTTTCGAGGGTGAAGAATGAACAATTGGTTTGTTTCACATAATCAGGACCCAAGCCAAAACCCCAAAACAGATGTTCGGCGGCTTTGTCAAACATTACACCGTAATAGGCCATGTTGAGGTGGCCGTTATAGTCTGTCCATTGGTTTTCGACTGTCTGCAGCTCGCCGATAAAAGGTTTTGGCATTTACGTTTCCTTGGCCTGTGATAGTGTTTGGATCATGAATAACGTAAATCAAGCTATAATGGAAATCCGCCAGGTTTTGGGGGAACGTTTGTCCACGGCTGCTGCTGTGCGCGATCATCACGGTAAGGATCAGACGTGGAACCCGGGGCAGCCGCCTGATGCTGTGGCATATGTGCATAATACTCAGGAAGTGCAGAGTGTTGTGCAGGTTTGCGCACGGCTTAAAGTGCCAATTATTCCATTTGGAACGGGCACGTCGCTGGAGGGACATTTTACTGCGCCGCATGGCGGAATATGCATCGATATCAGCCAGATGAATCGGATTCTGGAAGTGAATGCTGAGGATTTGGATTGCCGTGTACAGGCGGGGGTAACGCGCAAACAACTGAACACTTATCTGCGTGATAAAGGACTGTTTTTTCCGATTGATCCTGGCGCAGATGCCAGCTTGGGCGGCATGACCGCCACGCGGGCTTCAGGCACCAATGCCGTGCGTTACGGCACCATGCGCGAGAATGTAATGGGGGTTACGGCAGTTTTGGCCAATGGCGAAATTGTGCGCATGGGTACGCGCGCTCGCAAGTCTTCAGCGGGATACGATCTAACGCGGTTGATGGTGGGGTCGGAAGGCACATTAGGGGTTATCACCGAAGTGGCTTTGAAGCTTTACGGCATTCCTGAATCTATTACATCTGGTGTCTGCGGTTTCCCGAGTATTGAGGCTTGCTGCAACACGGCAATTCAAGTGATCCAGATGGGTATTCCCATTGCGCGCGTTGAACTGGTGGATGCCGAGCACATCATGGCGATTAACGCTTATTCGAAACTAACGATGGCGGTTCAGCCGACCTTGTTTGTGGAGTTTCATGGAACACCTGCGGGTACGCAAGAACAGGCAAATATGTTTGCCGAGATTGCGAGCGAATTTGGGGCAGGGCCAATTGAATGGGCCACGCAGGAAGAAGACAGGGCCAAGCTTTGGCAGGCACGGCATGATGCGTTTTGGGCCACCAAGGCGATCAAGCCGGGCAAGCAAGAATCTATTGCGACTGATGTGTGCGTACCGATTTCGCGGCTGGCCGAATGTGTGGTCGACACGCAAAAGGACCTCGCTGAGAGCGATATTTATGGACCGATTATCGGCCACGTCGGCGATGGTAATTTTCATGTTGTGCTGTTTTGTGACCGGGAGGACGCTGATGAAGTGAAGCGGGTCAAGGCAGTTTATGAGCGGCTCATCAAGCGGGCACTCGCCATGGGTGGCACCTGCACTGGCGAACACGGTATTGGTTCAGGCAAGCGGGAATATCTGGCTTTGGAACATGGCAATGGTTTGGATGTGATGCGGGCAATCAAAGCGGCGCTTGATCCCCTCAATATTATGAATCCAGGAAAGAATGCGGGGCCTTAAAATCTCCGTCTTGCTACTGCCAAGCTAACGGCTATTCTGCTGTTTATGAGTGTTTGGAAGTCGCCGATATTTTATTTTGGTATTCTGCTGGTACTGGCTGTTGTTGGTGCATTGGCTGCGCCATTTGTAATCAATTGGAATAATTACCGAGATAATCTTGAAAGTTGGGGGCATACGCTAACGGGGCGTCAGGTGGCTATTAGTGGCCCAATCTCTGTCAGGCTGTTTCCGTGGCCGCGGCTTGTGGCCGAAGATGTAAGCATTTCCAACCTAACCGAATTTGCTGATGAGTCATTGATGCATGTTAACCGCATTGATGTGCAAATCACTTTGGCCGGATTGTTCAATGGCGAATTTCAAGTTGAAGCAATTGAATTGGACCAGCCCAAATTGAATGTTACCCGCAATGTGGATGGTCTCGGCAACTGGGTGTTTCAGCTTGGTAAATCTCGCTTGCTCGAGAAAGTGAAGCTTGAGCAAATCAAAATCAAAGATGGGCTGATTAGCGTTCGTGATCACGCGCATAAGTTTGAGACCAACGTTCAGCATTTAAATGCCGTGCTTTCAGCGACTGCGTTTGAGGGACCGTGGCGTATGCGAGGCACTGCAATCAACAACGGTGTCCCACTTGATCTGACATTTGCAAGTTCTGCGTGGATCAAGGACGAACCATTTAAGTTCAGCTTCAAAATAGCTCCGCTTGATGGTGCACTGCCTTCCTTTGTTTTTGATGGCACGCAAAGCTCTGACCAGATTCAAGGTAAAATTAGTCTTGATCCAGTTGTGACTGAAGATGGTCGCCAGAGTTTGGATAAGAGTTTTAAGCCATTGCAAATGAAAGCCGAAATCACAGCTTCATTCAACAACGTGAAGTTTGATAAAATTCACATTGTGCCAGCTGACACCAAAGACAATGGCACGCTGATTGAAGGTGCAGCTAATGTGAAACTGGATGGTGGCGTGAAGGTGAATGTCAACCTTTCATCGCCACGCATTGATTTAGATAGTTTGGCGGGAGGGCAATCCTTGCGGGTTTGGCGGGCTGGCGGGGTTATGGCGTTGCTCAACCGTGTGATTGCAGAATTTCCTGACAAATTGGATCTGATAGCGGCGGTAGATGTGGCATCGCTTTCGGCGGCTGGCGAAACATTGGAAAATGTGAAGCTCAAATCTTCAGCGCAAAAAGGTGCGGTTCGCATTCAGAATTTTACAGCGAATTTGCCGGGGCGTTCGGCAATGAAGTTTGATGGCATAGCATTTCCGGGCGTTGATGCTGCTGAATTGGGTGGCAGTCTGGCCATGGAAAGCAATGATATGCGAGCTTTTGTTTCGTGGTTATGGCCCGAGGGTAAAGCTTCTCTAGCGCAATATTGGACTGGGGCACGGGGCCGTTTGAAAGCGCAGTCTGATGTGACGTGGTCGGGCAAACGCTTTGGCTTTCAAAATTTGAAATATGAATTAGACGGCGAACCAGGCACGGCAGAGCTTGCTGTTTCACTTGGCAAGTTGCCTTCGGTTGATCTGCAGTTAAATGCCAAACTGTTGGATTTGGACAATTATATAAATTTGAAAGGCGGCAATGTTTTGAGTGGCGCTTTTACTTCTCCGATCGCCTATTCTGAAAGCGGCTTTGACAAAAGACTTAACTTGACTGCAACAAAACTGCGATTGAACGGAGTTGAAGCACAGGATTTGGCGCTGGATTTTTCGTCAAGCTTCAGTGGATTTGAAATTAAATCTCTTGAGATAGGTTCGGTCGAAGGTGCTCACGTCGCTGGAGTCGGGTTGGTATTGCAGGGGCCAGATGGGCCTTCTGGAGATATGAAGCTAAAAGTGCAAGCTGAGAACCCACGTGGGTTGTTGCGTTTGCTAGGCGCGTTTCCAAAAGGGCCTGATCCCGTTTGGTCAAGTGTACTTGGCGCAACGGATTTGAAGGCGGACATTACAGTTCGGCCGGGGACAGATCAGCCTACAATCACTTTTGGAGCTTCGGGAAACACTGGGCCGATCCAACTTTCTGCAACTGGTGATGTCAAAAATATCAGCGAAGCACATGGTGCCGTTGTTGGTTTAACAGGAGAACTGAGTTCTGCTGAAAGTGGAGACATAAGCCGCATATTTGGATTTGCGCCTCGCATCGGTACGACTGGCCCTGGTCAAATTTCTGTTGTTGCATCAGGCGGAAGTCAAACCGGATATAATACAACTGTTCAAGGCACGCTGTTTGACGCGGACATCGTTTTTCATGGCAATTTCAAACCAGATCAGCAGATGTCTGAGATCAATGGTAGCACAAGTATCGTTGCCAAAGATGGCGCAATGTTGGGGCGTGCATTGGGTTTGGTGCACACATCCCTTTTTAACGGGCCGCTTGATTTTAAAGCCAATCTTTTAACTGCTGAGCAAAGCTTGCAAGTGAAAAGTTTCGAGGGTCGGCTTGGTGGTCAATCTGTTACGGGTGAAGGGAGTTATAGTGACGCTGGCGGATTTAATGCAAATATCGGATTTGACCGTTTGGATTTGCAAACTGTTTTAGATACCGTATTCATGCCATGGCATAACGGCATGCCTGCGCTCGATGATGGTTTTGCTCCGCCTGCACCGAACGGTTTACACGGCGAGATCTGGCTGCGGCCTACTGAGCTTCAAAATTTGGGAATCGCACTCAAGGAGTCTGTTATCGGCATTAATTTTGAGCGGCACAGCCGTAGTCTATCTATTGCTTCGCAAGAGCGCGACAATGAGCCATTCATGCTGGATCTGAATTTGCGTGAGGGCGATAATAGTTTTGCGCTGACGGGCTCTGGCCATGGTTCAATCTCGATGGCACCTTTCTTGAAAGCTCAGGATGGCAGCGGCATTGCCAATGGCCGTGTGCTGTTAGACGGACAATTTAAAGGGCAGGGTCGCAGCCCACAGGCAATTCTCACCAGTTTAACAGGAAAAGGCTGGTATCAGCTGCAAGATGCGGCACTGGTTTCGCTTTCGCCTGATCCTTTCTATAAACAGCTTGATGTTGTAAGAAATGCTGATGGATTGCAGCAGGCATTTGACGGGCTGTTAAAAGGCCCGGGTTTTGCGCTGAGCGTGGACAAACAAGATATCGCGATTGATAAGGGTATCATGGAAGCAAAGCCACTCAAGGTTTCACTTGAAACTGCGAATATTGAAATCACCCCAAGTTTTGATTTATCAAGCCATGTATTGAAAGCTTCGGTTCAGCTTGCGAGTAAAACCCAAGTCGGTTTGCCTGATATCAAAGTGAATTATGAGGGGCCGCCAGGTGAGTTGAGAAGGCGGAGTGATACGTCTGCCATTTCTGCAAAGCTTGGCTATGCGTTCATTGCGCGTGACATGGCAGAGCTTGACCGTGTCAAAAAGGAAGAAGAAAAACTTGCAGCTGAAGAATTGGAACAAACTCAAGCGGATGAAGCAAAATTTGCGGCGTATCAGGCGCAGAGGTTAGAGCTGCGGTTGCGTTTGCGTGAAATGAAGGTTCATGCTGGCCAACGGCTGATTGAGGCTGAGCGCAAAAAGACAGAGTTGGACCGGTTGATCAACGACTCAATGAGTATCAAGAAACAGGAGTATCCGCGTTTCTTGCGTCGCGCGCGCGGGCTTTAAGCTTGAAGCTGATTTAATATCCACACGCGAATGGCGCTCGACAGGTTTCGCGTTCCGCGTGTTTCGTCAATCTCGCCTACCAATGTTGCAATGCTTTTGTTTTCGCGCTCTGCGTAGGTTTTGAGTGCAGACCAGAATTCGGGTTCGAGCGAGAGTGAAGTTTGGTGACCTGCGATGGTGAGAGAACGTTTTAGGTCTTTAGGCATGGCAATACCTAAATTCTGTCATGCCAGCGAAGGCTGGCATCCAGCTTTGATTGGGAGTTCCATTAGTAAAGAAGCTGGATCCCAGCTTTCGCCGGGATGACGGTTGGTGGGGGAAAAATGATGAATAGTCAATCAATCTAAGACTCGCGCTTGTTGCCATCTAACTCATTTTTCAGTTTTGATGTCTCGAACTTGCCGATAATCTTCTCGCTCTTGCTGCGCCCAAACTTTACACGATTGTGCTCAGCTTTTTTTTCTGCTTCGCTGCGCGTTTTATTTTTGCGAGCTTGGCGCAGATTTATAAGGTCAGCGCTCATGACGGCCCAAGCATGTTTTCGGGGCGCACGATGGCGTCGAAATCTTTTTCGTCGATACCGTCTTCCACAGCTTCTTGGCGCAATGTGGTGCCATTCTTATGGGCAGTCTTTGCAATTTTAGCAGCGCGGTCATAGCCATATTTAGGGGCTAGCGCGGTCACCAGCATAAGCGATCGATCAAGTGCGGCTTTGATATTATCTTCGCGCGCTTCGATGCCGATGACACAATTTTCGGTGAAACTGGTTGCGGCGTCGGCCATGAGTTGTACTGACTGCAGGAAATTATAGGCCATGACCGGGTTGAAAACATTGAGTTCAAAATGACCCTGGCTGCCTGCAAAAGTGATGGCTGCGTTATTGCCAAAAATTTGGATGCAAACTTGGGTGAGCGCTTCGCATTGTGTAGGATTTACTTTGCCAGGCATGATGGAAGAGCCAGGTTCGTTTTCTGGCAATTGCAATTCACCAAGGCCTGAGCGCGGGCCTGAGCCCAAGAAGCGAATGTCGTTGGCGATCTTAAACAACGCGGCGGCCACGGTGTTGATCGCGCCATGGGTCATCACCATGGCATCATGGGCTGCCAACGCTTCAAACTTGTTTGGCGCAGTTGTGAAGGGCAGGCGGGTGATGCTTGCAATATGTTCGGCCACTTTTTCAGCAAAGCCCTTGGGCGCGTTCAGGCCAGTGCCTACTGCAGTGCCACCTTGGGCAAGTTGCATGAGCATGGGCAAAGTTTGCTCAATGCGGGCAATGCCGTTTTGGACTTGTTGCGTATAGCCCGAAAACTCCTGACCAAGCGTGACTGGCGTTGCGTCTTGCGTGTGGGTGCGGCCGATCTTGATAATCTTCGCCCACTGGTTGGCCTTGTCGTTTAACGCGTTGCGCAAATGTTGCAGCGCTGGCAGGAGCCGGTGATGGATTTCTTCGGCGCATGCGATGTGCATAGCGGTTGGGTAAGTGTCGTTTGACGATTGGCTCATATTAACATGGTCATTGGGGTGAACTGGCTTTTTAGAACCCATCACACCACCGAGCATTTCAATGGCGCGGTTTGAAATCACCTCGTTGGCGTTCATGTTGGATTGCGTGCCAGAACCGGTTTGCCATACGGCCAACGGGAAATGATCATTGAGCTTTCCTTCGATCACCTCTTGTGCGGCGTTGATGATGGCAGCAGCGATGGCCTTATCCAGTTGGCCAAGCCCCATATTGGTTTCGGCGGCGGCACGCTTGATAATTCCAAGCGCACGTACAACTGAAGCTGGCTGTTTTTCCCAACCAATTTTAAAATTCTGCAAAGACCGCTGCGCCTGCGCACCCCAATATCTGGAGGCTTCAACTTGGATGGGGCCAAAGGTGTCGGTTTCAGTGCGGGTGGTTTTCATTTTCACTTCTTTTAAATTCTGGTTTGGATGTTTCCATCCTTATAACGTTTTATTTTAGCTCGTCCCACCAGTAAGGATTGCTCCATGCGCGCTTTCCTGCGTGGTCTATAATTGTAACGCGGAACCAGGGGCTGGGTTTTCTCAGCAGCCAGCCTTGTTCAAGATTGGCCAAATTGAAACTGGCGGAAGTTATCGCTTTTCCGGTTTTGACGCAGGTGCGGGAAACGCCGCAGACGACGGTGATTGTATCAACAGGTGAGCAAGTGATTTCGATTTCTTTGCCGTCCAGTTTGATGTCGGCTATTTCGGGGCCCTGGCTTGAGTAGTAGTGGCCTGCTTTCAGAGCATTCAGCAACTCGTCAGGATCAAGGCTTTCGGCTTTTACATTCACCCAGCCACCGAAATGATCGGGCGTTTTGAAATGCGCATCATCAGTTGCAAAGGCTGATAGACGCTTTCCTTCATTCATCAATTGATCATGCAAATACCAGCCGTCGCCCCGATCATTTTCTATCGCGCAACCATGGTTATAAATTTCAACGGCATGAGCGGAGTCAAGTGCTAAGCCATCTTCAAGGGTGAGTTGCGACCATGCCGGATGGGCGATGCCAACAAACGCGCCAGCATCTCTTGCCCTCTTGGCAAGCTGTGTTCCGGTTTCGTTTGGGCCGCAGGGTGCAAAACCCAGGGGCAGGCCAGCGGCAACGATGTGCCAAAGTTCGCCAGCGCTGGTTTCGGGCGCGTGAAGTTCAACACCGATCAGAGTTGTGAAATTGTTGCTGCGAAATTGCCGTGTATCGTTGATTGGCCAGTTAAAATGTTCGATGAAGTGCTCTGACAATTGCAAGAAATCATAACCTGCGTCTTTGTAAGCTTGCATCACTGTTTCAGTGGGCAGTACGCCGTCGGACTGGTTTGAATGTGTGTGAATGTTGCCGCGCCAAAAACGACCAGGACGTGAAAAGGGCGAAAGCGATTTCATCAGATGCTCATTTGCATTCCAAGTTCGACTACGCGGTCCGGCGGGATGCGGAAAAACTCGACAGCTTTTGCAGCTTGATTTACCAGCATGATGAATATGCGTTGTTGCCAGAATGGCATGGATGACCTTGCAGACATTTGAATGACGCGGCGGCCCAAGAAGTATGAAGCTTGGCGCGGATCAATTTCGAGACCCTTGTCAGCACAAGCACGCAATGCTGCAGGAACGTCTGGTTGTTCTGCATAGCCAAACTTGGCCGCAACCATCCATGCGCCAAGCGGGCCTTGAGTGACTGTAACACGGTCGCCTTCCCATCTAGGCTGCTTTACAGTTTCAACACTGATGAACACTAACTTATCGTGAAGCACGCGGTTGTGTTTCAAATTATGCATCAATGCGCTTGGTGCAAATTTGATGTCGGTTTGCATGAACACGGCTGCGCCTGCAACGCGAGATGGCGGACGCCGCTCCAAACTTTCAAGCAAGCCCACCAGCTCGATTGATTCTCTGTTGATTTTATTGGCAAGAGCGCGTTTGCCGCGCAGCCACGTTAACATCAGCATGATGATGGTTGCACCAATGAGCACTGGCATATAACCGCCGTGCAGTAGTTTCAGCATGTTCGCGGCATAGAGAATGGCTTCGACGAAGAAGATGAAAATCAAAGCAGGAATGGCAATAGCGCGAGGAAGATTTCTGGATTGCCAAAAAAACACAATACCAAGTATGGTATCAACCAGCATCGATGTATTTACCGCGATGCCATAAGCTGATGCGAGGTTTGATGATGTTTGAAACACCAGAACCAATAGCAATACGCCAAACATAATTATCCAATTGATCTGGCCAACATAAATCTGGCCTTCCTCGGTCTCACTGGTGTGCACAATGTTCATACGTGGAAACAGACCCAGCGCCATGGCTTGTTGACCAATTGAGAATGCCCCGGTGATCACCGCTTGACTGGCGATGATGGCCACCAATGTTGCCAAAACAACCAGAGGGAGAAGCGCCCATGTGGGGGCCATCAAGAAAAACGGGTTTTCGATAGCCTCAGGATGAGCAATGATAAAAGCGCCTTGGCCAAGATAATTGAGAACAAGGCCTGGCAATACCACGGCAAGCCACGCCATGCGAATGGGATTCTTGCCGAAATGACCCATATCAGCATAAAGCGCTTCGCCACCTGTGACGGCGAGGAAAACACCACCAAACACGAGCAAGGCAAGGCCTGGTTGACGCAATAACATCATAATGCCATGCGTCGGATTAAGCGCCTGGAAAATTTCAAGATCATCACTGATGTGAAAAATACCCATGACTGCAAGGGTAATGAACCAAACCATCGTAACAGGTGCAAACACTGAGGCTACACCAGCAGTGCCTTTGTATTGGACAGTGAAAAGCGTCACAATAACAGCGACCGTCATCGGAACAACAAATGGCTGAAAACCAGGATTTATAATTGTGAGGCCTTCAATGGCTGACAGAATTGTCATGGCAGGCGTTATCATCGCGTCGCCAAAAAAGAAGGCCGCGCCAACAATTCCAAGGCCGAGGATAACCCCGCCTTTTCTCTTGAGCAATGTCTCAACCAAAACCACAAGGGAAAGAATGCCACCTTCGCCACGATTGTCGGCGCGCATCAGCATAATGACGTACTTTAAGGTGACGATGATGAAAATTGCCCAAAGCAAGAGCGACACCACGCCGAAAACCGCTTGGCGCAAATCTCCTCCTGCAGCAACAACGGGGTGAAGCGCTTCGCGCATTGTATAGATCGGGCTCGTTCCGACGTCACCAAAGACCACGCCAATTGAAGCAAAGGCGAGCTTTAATTTTGCGCGGTCAAATGTGCCGGATGCTGCTGCGTGTTCAGACATAAATAGTCCCCCGGTCGAGCGTTAAGCCCAGCTGCCAACCGCCGCCGTTATGGCGCAGTAGCAACGGCGCGGCATTCAGCAGGAAGGCCACTCAGAGTCAAGGGGGGCGGTGGAATGTAGGGTGGCGCATTCGGGTTTGGTTTTGGTTTTTGCCAAGCCTTGCCGCTCATCCAATATGCCAGCTCTTTGCCACAACCAGTGCCATCAGAAGGCTTGGGTTTCCACTGGTTTTTACAATTTTTCATTCCTGTCGGGCAATTGAGGCGAATGTGAAAATGAAAGGTATGGTTGGGCATCGGTCTGATTTTGGCAAGCCATGATTTATCAGCATCATTTGTTGCCCAACTGCATAATGCTGCCTTGATTGGTGGATGTACGAATATCCTTCCTACCTCTGGATAGGACGCTGCTGTTTTTAAAAGCTTTGCCCTGTCTGTTGACCAATTATCACCGTTCAATTGATAATGGTTCTTGACCATTTCAAGAGGTACTTTGGTTTCGCGCTCTTGCAAGGTCATCACGTGGTCAGGCATAGGCGTGAACCAAATATCGGCATCCAGGCCAACTTGATGGCTGGCATGGCCGGTTAGCATTGGCCCGCCACGCGGTTGTGACATGTCGCCAACCAGCAATCCGCTCCAACCAAAGCTTGCTTTTGCGTCATTGGCTAATCTTTCAACCAACGCAATGGTTTGCGGCAAAGCATAATTACGGTGGCGTTTAAGTCGCATCGCCTGCCATGTTGGCCCTGTGATCGGCAAAGTTTTGGCACCCGCCATGCATCCCTTTGCATACGTGCCAAATGCACCAGAAGCAGCAATATCAGGTGTTTTGAATGAGCCAAAAACTTTCTTCGCAGGCAAGATATTGATGTTTTTAGGTGTGATGATGGGCGTCGTTGAATCTGTAATGATGTTTACAAGATCGGTCTGTTCCGTTGCAGTTTGACTGAGTGCCACTTGCCCGAAAACGAGCAGTGCACTGAAAGTCGCAAACAGAGAAAATTTATTTTTTACGGAAGGCATCAAGAGAAACAACCTTTGGAGCATCGTCAGATTTTTCATCAGCAGCAGAATCTGATGGCTTTTCTGTGGTCTCGTCGTTGGATTTCAATTCAGTGGATTTTTTAGCTTTCTGTTCAGCAGCGGCTTCAGCAGACTCTGCAACAACGACTTCAAACTGCAAACCAAATTGCACAGCTGGATCAAGGAAACCTTTTACTGAAGCAAAGGGCACAATCAATCTTTCTGGAATGTTGTCAAACGATAGCTCTACTTGAAAACGTTCCTCAGTAACCTGCAAGTTGAAAAACTGATGCTGGAGGACCACTGTCATCTCGCGCGGATAGCGTTCAGCCAATCTCGCGCCAATATTCACGCCAGGGTATTTAGTGTTGAATTGAATATAAAAATGATGCTCGCCTGGCAAACCAGATTTCTCAACCCGGCGCAAAGCATCGCGAACCACACCGCGCAGGGCGTTTTGGGCAAGCTGGTCATAGCGCATCAAATCTTCAGGCATTTAATTCTCTCAGGGTCGACTCAAGGCCGCAACATAGCCGCATGGATAGGGGCTTGTCACGCATTGGCGGATTTAGTTGAGTTTTAAGTATTAAATGACGTGTAAGAATTGTTTTTCGAAGTTGACAACTGTCGATGTTTTAATGTCTTGATCCAATGTTACCAGGCGGCCGTTGTTTTTGATTAAGAGTGCCAAAAAATACGAGCCGGTGATTTGGCTATGCCCTGTAAACGCGTCGGCATTGAACCGCGTTGGATTGAGCAGAGAAACGCTGTCTGGCCAGAACTCGTGATTTGTGGCTTCTTTGGCCATCGACAACAATTTGATTGCAGTGGATACGGTTTGTGGCATCGGATATTTGGGTTGCGAGAGAATTCGGACGAAGCCATTTTCAGTGATCGGGCAGCTTGCCCAACCTAAATGTTGGTTTGCCTCCCACCATAGATGGGCGCGTTGATGATGAACATGGTCTGGTTGAAATAGAGCGATCAGAACATCGACATCAAAAAGCGCCCGCATGTTTAGTCTTCAGCGTCCATCAAGACTTTAATAAGTTCGCTGGTGATTGCCTTCCCCGAAGGCGCGAGCACTGGGAAGCCATTGCGCATTCCGTTCTGAGAAGGGGTGCCGCTACGAAGTGATTTGCGTGCCAAATCGGAAATGACTTCACCCATTGACATATTTGTACGCCCCGCCAATTCTTTAGCCGCTAACAATACATCTCGTGATATGTCCAATGTGGTGCGCATGCATCATGCTTTACATCATCTGATGCTCATAGTCGAATTTGACTGGCAACAAGTAAGTGCCGGTTTCTGTTGCCAGGTACCGGCGAACCCCGCCTTAGGTCGCTAAACC